>CAWDOP010000008.1:0-243598 GCA_963804005.1 uncultured Ignavibacteriaceae bacterium
AGTCAGCACACTTTTTATGTTTACCTGAATATCCTTAAACTCATCCACATAATAGTAATGCTTTTTATAATCATTGTGCTGAAAATCCTTATCGTGAATCAGATAATTGTACTGAATCCAGGGGAAGTTAATACCAAACGATTGGTATCTAAAGCAAAAAGAAGCGGTTGTACCTGCAAAATAGACTCAAGCAGTTTATATAAACCATCTCTTTTATCAAATTTATATTCAATGCAGGAATAACCTTCATAACCGATTGCATTTAATATTCTTTCTGAATAATCCCATAGCTCTTTTATCATTTCTCTGCTTCTAACGACGACGGGATTCCATAATCATTATCAGTCATTCTTATTTTATATGCTGTAAAACCTTGTTTTATTTTTCCATTATAGAACAATGAATTAAAATTTAATCCCTGACATGTTTCTCCGATTATGATTTCCTGAGCGGTTACATCAATTTTATATTTTTTGCATTCATTAAACTTCGGCTCCAGTTCAGTAATGTTATTTACCACCTCCATCTTTGTTTTAAAGACATCATAATAGGTGTGACTTTGTACCGGTTTAATTAAACAAGGGAATCGAAAATCCTTTAGTAATTCGTAAGGGACAGTCGATGTTTTGTCAAGTAAAAGAGTCTTGGATGGGCACCCCAACTTGTTCAGCAAGTGTATAAGTAATATCTTTATTTATTACCTTTTTAATGATTGACCAATCAGGCGTTGGTATAATAAAATTAGATTTAAGGGTCTCCAAATTTTGTGACAGCGTAACAAGTGTAGGATCATCAGCAGCGAAAATAACAGCACGACCTATTTGATCACCAATCTTTAATAGACCTACAATAAATTCTTCTGCCTTTTTTTCAGGATGTGATAAAACAAAACTTATTTTAAATATCTGGATTTTTGGGCCATGTTTACTTTTATCATAACTAACAAGGTAGACTGGTATTCCTTTTGAGCCCAATGCACGAACAACACCTAGTGCGATAGTATGTCCAGAGAGAACAAGAACAGGTATTTTGTTGTTTTTTTTATTCAAATTGTCTTAAAGAATGTTAGAAAAGTTTCCTGACTATTGCTTTACTCCAGAAGTTTTTAACGGTTGAATATGGATTACCCAGCGATTCGCAAAAAAACTTAAAAACCCGAATAGCCTATATCTTAGCAGACTTTCAATAAAGTCACTGATTTTAATAGAAGTTTTCAAGGAGAAAAGATCTTTTTTCCAAATGGAAAAAGGGCCAAAACAATATCCCCTTGATTCATTTATTTTAAAGCCAGAGCCTTCAATGATTTGTTTTACTTTTATTAAACTATAACGAGTAACTGTGGATTTGCCACCAAAATTTATTTTTCCATCTTTATTTTTTACGTTATCCGATTTAAGGGCACGATGGGTTTTTTCCCAAACATATATGTCCAGATTCTTATCAGCATAATAGTATGGATTTAAAAGATTTCTTAGTTTATAAAAATTAGGAAAAGTTACTATAACATTTCCATCGTATTTAACTAAGCGATTTATTTCAGCAAGAGCACCTGATTCTTTATCTAAATATTCAAGCACACCAATACAAATAATTAAATCGAAACTATTTGAAGGAAGCGGTACATCGTAACAGTCTGCACAAAGCAATTTTGTATTTTGTAAAGAAGCTTTTTCTAATTTGGACGATGTAATCTGAAGCATATCTTCAGATATGTCAGCGCCTGTACACTTAAATCCGATATCTGCTAATCCTAAAAGATATTGTCCTGCTCCGCAGCCCAGGTCCAGAGCAGTATGATCTGGTTTTATGGAAATTTTAGAAACAAAATCAAAGACTATTTCTTTCTTCTCTTAAGTTCATATTTTGTAAATGACTGCTTCTGATTTGATTCATCATAAAGAGAGTCCCAGTATTCAGAACGTCTTGAGAAATGCTCTTTTACTACATTTTTCCGATTGTATTGTTCGACTTTGATATTCAATAGGTCCTTAAGATTTTGTTAACGAAATTTATTTATTAACCTTTTATGTATGCAGCAACTTCTTTTGGCAATGGATTCCAGTATTGATCTTTATAATTAATTTTTAAGTAATTAAGGAGGTCACGATAAAGATTAACGGAGAACTCATCAAATTTGTTCTTCTTAGATTCAAAATTAATGTGATCGGGATGAACACTTTACAAGAACCATTCCACCATTTTTTGCTATCCAGTCAGTTTTTTCTTGCCAAATCTTTATTGTTTTTTCTCGCATTAATACAAAAGGTGTAAAATCCTGTGGCAGAGTATATGGCAATTCTAAATAATCGCCTTCCTTATGTCTTTTATTTGGAACCCAAAACGGGAATATTGTACCTACACCATCAGACTGTGGTTCAAATGGATCTGTATCAAATGTCGAGAGATCATATTCAATATCAAGTGCGCCAATCCAGTCTAAGTTGTGATGCATAGCCGGCGCACGAAAACCAACAGCTCCCCATTCTTTTAAATATTGATTTATTTTTAATGCACGCCTCAAGAATTCTTCTTCAGAAGAGAAAAGTTTACCATCGTGATATAAACCGTGAACTCCAAACTCAAAACCATTTTCTTTAAGAGTCTTTAATAACTCCTTTTCTACGACATAATCTCTTTCCGGAACAAAGTTGAAAGATGAAACAAAACCCAGTTCCTTTTCAACCTGCATAAGCTGAAGTACGCGATCATATCCACTTTTATGTTCAACATCGTGTGTCAGAACCAGTGCAAATTGTTTTTTATCCGGCCAACCCGAAAATCCTTTGGGCTTTCTTTCAGAACCCTTAAGGATAGGCCAAACATCTTTGTACTTATGCATTTGTACAGAAAAGTACACTCTTCTTAAGGATAACTGAAACCAACGTGGTATGAGAGGCTTTATGAAATAAAAAAACTTTAATTTATTCATCGGATATCATTAGCCTATTTTTAACATTTTTATTCATCATCATTTTAATATTCAGCAATAACTGTTAAACCAGCCTTCACTTCATCACCTACTTTTGCATTTATCTTGAGATTTTGACGATCAATTAATAAATCGACTTGAGAACCAAATTTAATTATTCCAATTCTCTCACCCATGGATACATTTTCGTTTTCACTTTTATAAGAATCAATCCTTCTTACTAGTCTTGAAGCGATTTGAACGATTCCTAAATTAATATTTATCGGAATTAATCTGTGTAAAGACTCGTTCATTTTCTAAAATGGAATCGATATGTTTGAGAGAATTAAACAAACCCGGAACTCTTTTTATTTTTACAATCTTGCCTTTTATGGGTGAACGATTTACATGCACATGTAAAAAGCTCATTGCTATTCCTATCTGAATTCCTTTTCCTGAGATAAAACTTTCGCTTGTAAATTCTGATAGCGGAATTTTATTTTTACCTTTAACAGCAATTGGGAACTCGCCATTAACAATTTCTTTTATATAAATAATCTTACCATCTGCTGGCGATAGTATATTATTTTCAACTTGAGGTGAAGTTCTTTCAGGATCTCTGAAAAAGAAATAGGCAACAGCCAAAACAGAAATTATAATAGGAATAAAAGCAGATATACCAATAGTAATTAATATACTGGTTTGTGGTAATCTAGTTTCAATGAAATATAAAACAATTGTTCCTAAAGCTACCATTACAATAGACCATGGAACAGATATTTTTAGATTCATCTCCCATTTTAAAATCACTGTTAGAAAAAACAAGAATAATAGTATAGAAAAAACAATATAAATCATTTAGTTTCCTTCTAAAAAATTAAAAACCACGTTTAAACCATAAATAAGGTATTAATATTACTTCAACAAAAAATGGGAGCGGATCATCTAAAGAGAAAACAGCGAACCTTTTTTGTCCTTTTAAAGAGATAAAATAATCTTTCATGGATAATTTCCCTTTGAATATTTCTCCAAATACTGTTGGGATATCTGTTAAAAGGCGAATCCATTTAACACCAATTATTGCTTCAGGAGCTTCAATTTTTTTGCCGATCATATGGCTATAAAGAATATAAGGGAAATTAATTCCTGCCTCACGAGCCAAAGTATGCCATCCCCAAAATCTACCATTTATTTCAATAAATTTATAAACTCTTTCTCTTTCATCCCACATAAATTCAACTTCTGCAATACCAAAATAGCCAATTGCTTTTAGTATTCTATCACCCAGCTCATACAATTCAGGTTTATGAACCGACACTGCATATGTAGTGGCATGCCCAAAATCCATTGGATGCTGTCTTAGACGTACAGCAGTCATTCCCCCTAACTTTTTTTCTCCATCAAAATAAGTAGCATAAGAAAATAAATTTTTTGTCCCACCTTCGATCATCTCTTGAACAATTATTTCAGATGAATCAATAATCAAATTCATTGCTTTGTATTCATTTATTAGTTGTTCCTTATTATCTACTCTTATTGCTTTTTTCTTTGTAATGGGATAGTATTTTTCTTTATAGCTGGGTTTTAAAACAAGAGGATATTGTAAATCCTGATTCAAAAGATCGTTAATACTATTATGCTGATATATTCTTGGAATAGGTATTGCTAATTTGTTAGCAATATCGCATGCCTGTTCTTTGAAATAAAATTTCTGTACGACCTCCCATCCTGGTAATGGAACTCTAAACCATTTTTTTAATTCTACAAGATTTTGAGAAATTATTTTCAACATTTCATCTTTTGTTGCATATAAAACCCATCCTTGAAGATTATGTTCTTTAGCAAGGTTTACTAGATATTCAGTAAAAAATTTCTGATCCAATAAACGACTATCACTAACGGAACGTTTCACATACCTAGAGAATTTTGCAATGCCAAATTCATAATCTATTACAAAAACGGGAATATTATACTCTTGCAAGCAACGGATAATACCTAATCCCTGAAAATCACCACCAAGAATAATTGCACCTGGTTTATCATTTAATCGCTTTACTATCATAAAATCTTTGTAATTTTTAAATTAGTGAAAAGAAGTAGAAATGATTTTTAACTCAACACTTTATCACGGATTTTTTTTACTTTACTTTTTTTACCATCATTACTACTATTCTCACCATATCCGTAACCATATCCATAACGATATCTGTAATAGTATGAAGTTTCGATTGTTGCTGCATTAACTACAATTCCTCTAACATTTATATCGGCATCTTTAAGTTCATTCATTCCCCAGCGGACGGTTTCAATAAATGAATGTTTTGGTCGAACAACAACCACTGCATTCTTTATGGAATGTGCAAGCACAAGCGGATCAACAACCCGTGTAACAGGTGGTGTATCAACTATTATAAGATCATATTGTGCAGTATCAATTGAATTGAATAACGCTTTCATACGGTTTGAGTTTAACAATGTACCGGAGTCTTCTGTCTTCCCGCCTGCTGGAAGAATATCAATCATCTTTAAAGCTTTGTTATAAATCTTTGGTGTTGCATCCTTTTGTAAAAAGTCAAGCAGTCCGCGATCTGTAGTTGTTAATCCAAACATCTTAGATAGTTCTGCTTTACGAAGATCGCAATCAATCAGCAGCACTCGCTTCCCTTCCTGAGCAATGATAACTGCAAGGTTTGCGGCAACAGTAGTTTTACCGGAATTTTCTTCACAGCTTGTAATCATAACAATTTTGTTTTCCGGTCCCAGGTTCTGATATAATTTGGTTTTCAATAAACGATATGTCTCCAGCAACCCATCATCACTGCCAATAAGCGTTACAAGCTTTTTTTCAGCCACAGAGCTATCTATAGTCTTTTGCAACTCTTTAGAAAATTTTGGGATAAGAGAAAGTATCGGCACCTGGAATTCATCTTCCAGTTCATCCAAATTAACATATTTTGTACGATATAGTTCAACGGAAAAGATGAGAAGAATTCCGCCAAAGGTTCCAAGTATTAGGCTTACCAAAACTATAAGCGGTTTTTTAGGCCATGAGGGATCCTGAGGTACTTTAGCTTCATCTACCAGAGTTACATCCTGCATACGGGAAAGTTCCGCAATTCTCATCGATTCTCTCTGATCAAGCAAAATAGTATAAATTTTTTCGTAAGTACCTTTCTGCCTGAGCAGCTGCGCCAGTTTATTTTCCTGAGCCGGAAGTCCCTGCATTTTAACTTCATACTTAGACATAAGATCGGTTATCTTGAGAAGTTTTTTCTCAAGCGTGTTTATCATCAATCGGTAAGCTGTGATTGTATTTTCATTAAAGCCCGCAAGTTTTGTCTTTGTTAAACTGATCTGATCATCTATTGCTTTAACATCCGGATGATTTTCGGTTCTTCTTTGAAGGAGCTCGAGTTTCTGAAGTTCAAGATTGGCAAGCTGACTCATCATTTCTGAAAAAGGAGATCGAGCATCGCCACGTCCTTCCGGATTGAGGTAACTCTGGTCGAAGAAACCGCTTTCTCTTAATTCTTTTTCAAGATCATTTGCTCTGTTCCTATAGTCTGCCAATTGAAGATCAGTAGTAAGCTTTTCTGCTTCCAGTCTACTTAAGAAACCAACAAGTTCCTGTGAGCTTGATGCAATTGTCATGATTTGCCCGCTTGATTTAAAACGGCTGAGATCATTCTCTGATTCTTTAAGATTTTCCTGAATTTCACCAAGCTGTTTATCCACAAAATCGAATGAATAACGAATTGCCTCTTTCTTTTGTTCCATACGTGTTTCGCGGAATTTATCAACTATAGTATTTGCAACTATAGCAGCAGCGTAAGCAGAATTAGAGGAATAAGTTATTGTAAAAATATCCGTCTTTCCTTCTCTTGCAACATTAATACCTTTTGTTACGCCGGTAACGCTTTTTGTAAAATCATTAAGAGTAAAGAATATCTCACTGCCATCAGGAGCTTCAGTCCAGGCAAAATCTATTTTGAAATGATCAGTAATAATCTCAGATGATTTAAATAATTCTAAATCACTTTCTTCATTATTGTCAGTGTTATTCTGTAATTCATTCTCAGATTGTAGACTATCCGAAACAGTTTCCTCTGAAATAAAAATTCTTTTACCGCTAAGCTCATCATACAATTCAAATTTTTCATCAGAGATTTTTTTAATACGGTATTCACCTGCAACCGGTCTTTTAGAATCCACAAATGTTAAATGAAATTGTTCGGGTATCTGAAATCTTGCACTATATTTTGCACCAAATGCGGGATCTAACATATTAAGATAAGGTTCCTTTACTTCGTAAGATTTACCATCCCAATTTATTTTGTCAACTGTCAGGAAAAGATCAAGTACTTCTACCACGCTGCTTATAACAGTGTGTGTTTTAATAAGCTGCATTTCCGTTTCAATTTCATCAAGTGATTGAAGACTAAGCATTGTTGAGATATCAGGAGCACCAAATCTTCTGCTATCGGGATTAGCTTCTTTCTTTAGTACGGCAGTTGATTCAAAAAGAGGTTTTGTCGTAAAACTGTATATTAAGGCTAAGACTAAGGCTGAGAAAATAGTTGCAAGAAGAATATATTTATTCTTCATAATTAATTGGAAAATTTCGAGAATAGTTTTCTCTCTTTTAGGCACCTGATTTCTGTTTTTTATAGACTTGTTATCAGAATGATTATTGTTGTTATTATTCATCTTTTTCTATCCGATGTTATAAATTCAAATTAGACTTATCTTAATAATATTACCAGTAAGGTAGTAAGAACGGAAACGCCTGATAAAATAATAGCGTATTGTCCTGCATCTGCCCAGAAACTTCTTGGAATAAAAATCCGGTCACCCGATCTTAATCCGAGGTCGGCCAGCAGTGTTGCCTTTTTCTACTATCTCAGAAACATTTAGGTTAATTTCTTCATTATCTCTTATAATGTAAATTTCATCTGTTGCGGCAGAACCTGTTACTCCCCCTGCAAGTGCAAGTATTCCTGTCATCTTTTCAACATCTGTTACGTAATAATATCCGGGAGTTCTTACTTCCCCAAGAATATTGATTCGGAATAAAGGTTGTACTGTAAGTTCAGGATTTCTATACAGCGAATCATAACGCTGCATTATCGTTTTTTTAATTTGTGGAAACTCCAGATTTGTTGTATTGAGAAGCCCCAAAAAAGGTAACTGAAGATTACCATCAACCTGAATGTGATAATCACCTGAGATGATATCTGTTATATTTAAGAATATGATTCTAACACCATCACCGGGATTAAGTTTTTGCCCAAAACCTGTTGATGCCAACAAAAAAAGTAAAAACACAAAAATTCTAAAAATCATTTTGTTTGCCTGATTAAATTCTAATTTCTATCTTAAAAAGTGAATTAAATATATGCAGGTATTAATTGAATGTAAATCCAAAACAAAATTTATACCGTGCCAAATGCTACAAAGAGAATGAGTAAATATAAAGATAAAAGCATAATAGTATATTAAATTGAGATTATGAATTCTTTTGGAGCATTAAGGAATTCTTACTCTTTTACAAAAATTTCTTAACCTGGAAAAAACAAGAGCTTGAGAGTGAAGCTCGAATGATTAATCAGTCAAACATCCAATCACTCAATTTTAACTGCCGTTAGTTAATCATTTAAGTATCTAAGTTAATTTTTTTCTTTGATTACTAATGCTTGCTTACAATGTTGTTAGTAAAAATTATTATACAAATAATTCTCGCACAATATTTGATGATAAATCATATTCATTTAAAACTGATGAGATTTAACAATACACATAACAATTTTTTATCATATTTTGCAGAGAAACACTTAATTTAACATACGCTTTATTTAAGAAGTTATCATAAAATAATAAAACATATTACGGGAGTAACAAAATGAACGTACCATTTCTTGATCTAAAAGTTCAATATCATTCTATTAAAGAAGAAGTAAATGCAGAAATTCAAAAAGTACTTGATAATACTGCGTACATACTTGGAGAATCAGTTTCAAAATTTGAAAAGAGTTTTGCAGAACATCATAATATTAAGCATGTCCTTGGAACAAGTTCTGGCACTGATGGCAATCACATGGTCCTTTGGGCACTAGGGATGGGACCGGGTGATGAAGTTATAATTCCTGCAAATACTTTTATAGCAACCGTCTGGGGAGCAACTCTCTGCGGTGCTAAACCGGTTTTTGTTGATTGCCATCCGGATAGTTACAATTTAGATCCGCAAAAGCTTGAAGAGAAAATAACCAGCAAGACAAAGGCTATTGTTGCCGTTCATTTATACGGTCAATCTGCCGACATTGATGAAATTAAGAAGATAGCTGATAAACACAGTATTCCTGTGGTTGAGGATGCAGCTCAGGCTCATCTTGCTGAATATAAAGGACATAAAATTGGCGGACTTACTTTAGCTTCATCATTTAGTTTTTATCCGGGTAAAAATCTCGGTGCCTACGGTGAAGGTGGAGCAGTAGCAACAAATGATGATGAACTTTTTAAGAAGTTTAAACTGCTTAGAGAACACGGTCAATCTCAAAAATATTATCATGATTCTTATGGTCATAATTACAGAATGGAAGGTATTCAGGGAGCGGTTCTGAATGTAAAACTAAAATATCTGAATAATTGGACAAACGGACGAAGACGTGCGGCAGCAAAGTATAATGAATTATTATCAGGACTTGATTCTATCATTCTTCCAAAAGAAATGGATTATGCAAAACACGTTTATCATTTGTTTGTCTTACAAATAAATGGCTCCGATAGTTTAGAAAAGAACACCGAATTAAGAGATAAACTGAAAGATTATCTTACTGAGAATAAAATCGCAGTTGGTTTACATTATCCGATCCCTCTGCATCTTCAGAAATGTTTTAACCACCTTGGTTATAAGCAGGGAGAATTTCCGGTTACAGAAAAGCTTGCATTTACAGGTTTATCTTTACCAATGTATCCTGAATTAAGTGACGAGCAAATTGGGTATGTGTCTCAAAAGATTAAAGAATTTTTTGCTATAAATTAAAGCAAATTATTTACATAGTTAATAGAATACTTGATGCGTTAGGAATGTCTCAGTAGTAAAAAGGCAATTATTATAAAGGAATGAAATGTCTGTTTTTCCAGGAATTATTGATATTTTCATCAAACCATAGTCCATTTTAATAATTTGTTAACTGCTGAGATCTCCTAAATTTTATTAAAATAATATCAGGGGGTTAAATTATCTTACTCCCATAACAATCATTTCATCTGCACAACTTTTCTCAAATTGATAAATGAGACGATTTCTGAGCAAAACAAGTACTTTTATTCTTCCTCTTAGCACTTTTTTAATGGCATAGATTTGGTAAGCTCATTTAGGTGTTTTACGAAATTAAATTGTTTATAAACTATTTCATTAAATCATTTGAAAAAGATTCCACAATATAAGTTTCTCTTCGGGGTTTCCGATGTAATTATAATTTCCTTTGCGTTTCTTTTATCTATCTATGCACTGAGGAATGATGTTACTATCGGTTTTTTTGAATTTTATTCAAATCTGCTCTATTTGATCCCATTAATTGTTTTAATGTCCATTTTCGTATTACTAATATTCGCCTATAATGGCTTATACAGAATAGATGTAGTACTCAAAAGATCGCGTCACATTTCTCAGTTGGCTAAGGCTATTTATTATAGTTCTTTACAGATTGTTTTATTCTCACTTGTTATTGATGTATCCAGGTATCTCGATTCAAGACTTTTAATTTTTGTGTTTTTAATAATTACTGTAACATTTCTCGTTTCCTTCAGGGTTATCTTTTTAAGATGGCTATTCATCAGTCTTAGCAACAGTGGTTTTAGAAGAGATGTTGTGATAATTGGCGAAGGTAAGCAAGGAAAGTTACTTGCAACAAAGTTAATGTATGAAAATCCGTTTGGATTAAACATTGTTGGATTCATAGGTGACGACCGGCTACCGGGAGATTTTGTTGTAGCAGGGAAAAAAATACTCGGTAATTTAAATCAGATTGAAGAAGTTGTTAATCAGTATTCTGTCGACGAACTAATAGTTGCTCTTGATAATAAGTCCGAAGATAAAATACTTGATGTTCTTGAAACCTGTAAAAAGATTAATGTATCAACGCGTGTTACTTCTGAAATGTTTGACATAGTGCCCCAAAGAATGAGCACTGAAAGGTATCTTGATATTCCGGTTATTAATGTTGCTCCTCAGTATAATGACAGATTGACTATTAGCTTAAAACGCATAAGTGATATAATTCTTGCCTCAATTGCTTTAATATTTCTATCACCTTTCCTTACTACTATTGCATTATTAATAAAACTTTCATCGCCCGGACCTGTCTTGTTTAAACAAGAAAGAATAGGAAAGCACGGAAAGAAATTCAATTTCTACAAATTCAGATCAATGAAGATGATTGAAGGCGAAGATAAAGATCGCCAGAAGATGATGATAGATTTTATGAAGAATAAAGCAAATTTAAAGAATGATAAAAAAGTAGTAAATGAAAACAGAATAACCTGGATAGGAAAAATTATCAGAAGAACTTCACTTGATGAATTTCCTCAGTTATTTAATGTAATAAAAGGAGAAATGAGTTTAGTAGGTCCACGACCTTGTCTTCCTTATGAGTTTGAAAACTACGACAACTGGCAAAAACGAAGAGTTAGTGTAACTCCTGGGTGCACCGGTGTTTGGCAGGTTTGGGGAAGAAGTGTTGTCTCATTTAACGAAAGTGTGGTTTTAGATCTTTATTATATAAATAATATGTCACCTTGGCTCGATTTACAGTTAATAGTTCAGACAATTCCTGTAATGCTTTTCTCCAGGGGAGCCAGATAATGCACTTTAATGTTCGAGAGGGATTATGAAAGTCGGTATTATAGGACTCGGCTATTGGGGTCCAAATCTTGTTAGAAATTTTTCTGCTCATAGCGAAGTTACAGAAGTAGCTGCCAGCGATATCCGAGAAGAAAGATTAAAATTCATTCGTTCAAAATTTCCTGCTGTAAAGCTTACAAAAAATTTTAATGATGTAATCGAAGGAGACAGCGATCTTATAGTTATTGCAACACCGGTTGCTGCTCATCATCCGTTGGCAAAGGCAGCTTTGTTAAATGGCAAACATATATGGGTTGAAAAACCATTTACTGCAAGTATCAGGGAAGCTGAAGAACTTATTGAAATTGCAGAACAAAAAAATCTCAAAATTTTTGTCGATCATACTTTTATTTATAACGGTGCTGTAATAAAAATAAAAGAACTTTTAGATAAAGGTGAGCTAGGGAATATTCTTTACTTCGACTCAGAAAGAATAAATCTCGGATTGTTCCAAAAAGATGTGAATGTAATCTGGGATCTTGCACCACACGATCTCTCAATTATGTCCTACCTGATGAAAGGTATGAAACCAAAAGCGCTTTCTGCAACTGGTATAGCAAACTTTAACGGACTTGAAAATCTTGCTCACATCAACATTCATTTTGAACAAAACTGCTTTGCGCATTTTCACGTAAACTGGGTTTCACCTGTTAAAATTAGAAGAATGATTCTCGGTGGAGATAAGAAAATGCTTGTTTATGATGATATGGAGAACTTTGAAAAAATTAAAGTCTATGACAGCGGAATCGAATATAAATCGACAGAAATAATCCACGAGGCACTTGTTCAGTATAGAGTCGGTGATATGTTTTCTCCAAAGGTAAACCAGACTGAAGCTTTAGCACTTGGAGCAAAGGAATGTATTGCTGCAATTAATGAAAACAGACAGCCACTTACCAGCGGTTACGATGGCTTGGATGTTGTCCGCTTGCTTGAGGCAAGTGATCTGTCACTAAAGAATATGGGAAAGATGATTGAAATAGGGACTCGCTCTTAGTAACGTAAAAAAATATATACTCTCAGCAAAAATTTTATGGAAAATAAAAACATTAATAATGTAAAATTAGGGAACAACGTAAAGATATTTGATTTTGTCAATCTCTATGGATGTTCAATTGATGATAATTCCAAAATTGGAACCTTTGTTGAAATTCAGAAGAATGCAACTATAGGAAAAAACTGCAAGATATCGACGCATACTTTTATTTGTGAAGGCGTTCACATTGGTGATGGTGTGTTCGTAGGTCATAATGTTACGTTTATTAATGATAAGTATCCCCGTTCAATAAACGCAGATGGATCTATGCAAACAGAAGCTGATTGGCACGTTGAAGAAACATTTGTAAAAAAGGGCGCATCAATAGGTTCCTCTGCAACTATTTTATGCGGAGTTACAATTGGTGAAAACGCAATTGTTGGTGCTGGAGCTGTTGTCACTAAAGATGTGCCGCCAAATACAGTTGTAGCAGGAGTGCCGGCAAAGGTAGTAAAGAAATTATAAGCTTACGGACGTAAGTTTTCAGAGGGAATTAAAATGGGGGACCTTTCGTTTTATTTACCTAGCAAAAATATTAAACCGGATACTAAAGTAAAAAAATAAATATAGGCTAAAATCATTTTCATTAATCCCCCATCAAGTTTATCACTCGACTTTAACTTTACTTCTGTATAATTTAATTCTTTAGCCATGACATTACTTTTTTTGCTAATTAGAGCGAATTTTGTGCCATTTGGGGTTGTTTCGTAAAATGATAAAATTGTAGTTGTGTCTTAATTATATGGAATTTTTTACCTGTAGAATTTCTATTTATGTAATGAGATTAATTACCGCTTGCCAAATGTTGAGTATTCAAAATAATTGAAGGTCAAATTATCTCAGCCATTTGATTATGTCCATCCAAAAGTTGGCGAGATTATTTTTCTCTAATTATCATTGTTCTTCTATTAGTTCGGCGTCCTTCGACAGTATTGTTATTGGCGATTGGAAAGTTATCTGCAAGTCCGTAAACTCTTAGCCTGCTTGCTTGAATACCTTTGCTTACAAAATAATCATGCACGGCACGGGCTCTTTCCTGCGATAGCTTTTTAATGGTTGTAACAACACCCTGACTATCCATATGTCCTTCAATTCTCCAGCGAGAATCTGGATCAATATTAATTAGCTCTACAATTCTATCAAGTTCAGAATAAACACCCTGTTTGAAATTTGCACTACCATCTTGAAATGTTTCATCTCCGGGAAGAAGTATTTCATTTATTCGAACCGGAGGAACAATTTCGTCCATTTTATCTTTGGGTTCTTTTGGTATTTCGATAGGCAAAATATCCTGAACGGGTTCTTCATCAGGTTGTTCAATAATTACTTTTTGCTGCTCATCAACTTCAGGACTTGTAATAATTTTTTCCTGTGTCGGTTTAATTCCTTCATAAATAGTTTTTGGTTTTTCATCTTCCTGCTGAATAAACGAATAAGATAATCCAAATAAAATATTCATATAAGAATCATTCTTAGTTGAAGTGGCAATATCATCCAGATAATCTGTTACGGCTATACTATAATTTAAGCCTGCCGATAGATCTATATTATTATCAACTCTGAATTTAAATCCCAATTCAGGAGAGATTGTAAAGAAATCTTTGTCATAGATACCTTGCTCATAAGCCCAAGCATCTTCCCCTTTATTATTTTTCGGGTTGAACACATTATACGTGAACCCAAGTCTTACATACGCAAAAAATCTTTCTGTAAATAAATAACTGTACTCTGAGAATAATCCCGGAGAAATAATACTTGTAGAAAAGGTAGGGGAAATTTCTCTTAAACCATCTAAAGAGAAGATAGTGGTTCTCTGATCTTCACCTTTTATTTGTTGATAACTAAACTGGAAGCCTAATCCAATTCTGTTTTTTGTAGCTGGATAAAGAAAGTATTGCAATCCGCCTCTGAAGACAGGTCCATAATTTTGTTCCTGGTAATCTGTAAAACCAATACTCAATCCGCCATCAAATGCGAATGAAAACTTCTGTTTGGGAAAATCAGTTTCAGATTGAGCAAAGACAACACTTAAACTGAAAATAAAAATTACGAGTAAATAGATTCTATTAAACATATTTATCCCCATGATCAAATAATCAATAAAAATCAAACTGTTGTAAAATTATCAATTAAATTCATTAGAAATAAGTCATTCACAGAGAAAAAATGTAATTATTAAGTTTAGTCGTTTTAAACATTGAACAAACTAAGTGATAGTGAATGAATTTGAAACACTTTATTAACTGCTGATGGTCAAAATATTGTTAATATCATTACTTATTTCGGCATACTTATTGAGTTACAATAGTAAAATTATAATAATTTAATCGAAAGAAAGAAATGTTAAAAAAATCATTGATCATTTTGTTTTTATTTATTGTTACTTCATCAATAAAAGCACAAGTATATGAAAGCAAGTGGGGTCTTGGATTCGGAGGTACTTATCCAAGATTTTTCAGCGTTTCAGGTACTGATATTTCGGGTAATGAAAATTATGGGGCATATGTATCATTAGAAAGATATTTCAACGAAAATTTAAGCTTAAGATTCCTAGCCAATTTCCTTCACATGCAATCAGAATATTATGATGGAAGTTTAAACCAGATTCACAGTGTAGATCACTTTGCTGGTAATATTGATGTTCTCTACAAATTTATTCCATGCAGAATGATAAGCCCTTATATCTTATTTGGATTTGGTGCCACTGCATTCAGTTCTCAAAATTCATTCAATCCTGATTTAGATGATGAAACCTTTGGCGGTTATCAAGCTAATTTCGGACTTGGAGTTGAGTGGGGCTTAAACAGTTCATTATCGCTAAAAACGGAAGCTGTCTACCGAACTGCATCAAATAATAAAATTGACGGCAATGAAAGAATAAACGAAAACAACAAAGGTTTGTTTGGTGGAAATGGCGATACTTACGGAACCCTTGATATAGGATTAGTTTGGTACTTCTCTAAGGGGGATGAATCAGATCTTTGCGATAAATGCCCGGAAGGTATAAGAGAAATAATAAGAATTGATACTGTTTATATTACTGAAGTTAAAGAAGTTTATAAAGAAAAAATTGATACAGTAAAAATCGAAAAACCAATTTTGTTTGGTATCCATTTTGAATTTAATAAGCATGATTTGAGACCTGAATCTTACTTTATTCTCGATCATGCAGTTGAAACACTAAATAAATTCCCAGATTTAATTGTCACTGTTGGTGGACATACAGATAATTTTGGAACGAATGAATACAACACTAAACTTTCTGAACAAAGAGTAAACACTGTTTATAATTACCTCATCTCCAAAGGAATTTCCGAAAACCGTATTAAGAAAAACTGGTTTGGCGAAGAAACTCCAATCAAAGAGAACGATACTCCGATAAATCGTGCTTTCAACAGAAGAGTTGAAATAAAAGTAATGGAGTAAAAATTAATAACAAAAAATAGTGTTTTCAGCGCCGGCTTTTTGCCGGCGTTTTTATTTTAAAGAAATCAGCTATTTAGAATAAAGAGAATTAAATGGTTATTTTTAACTCCATAAAAAGATTTATGATTTTAGGAGAATCAAAATGAATGATTTACCAAAACAATTCCAAAAGTTTAGTAAAGACTATCCTGAAGTTGCCAAAGCTTATGAGCAACTAGGTACCGCAGTTCACAATTCCGGTCCTCTTGATAATAAAACAAGAGCATTAATAAAACTTGCCCTTTCAACCGGTGCTCGCATGGAGGGTGCTGTTCATTCTCATACAAGGAAAGCACTTGAAGCAGGAATAAGTAAAGATGAAATTAAGCATACAATTTTGCTTGCTCTGCCTACTATTGGTCTTCCTTCAACTATGGCTGCTATGAGTTGGGTTAGGGATATTACTGACAAGAAAGAATAAGTTTGTGTCCGACGAAGTAAGTGCTTCAGGGTACTCAATAAAATTCTCATCCAAAGCAGAGAAGCTTACAGCACTCTGGGCATTAAGTGAATCTGCTCTCGGCGGTATTTTGCATGCTTTTAAATTTCCTTTTCGCGGAATGATCATCTCAAGTGTTGCCGTTATACTCATAAGTATGCTAGCTAAATTTTCGGATAAGAGAGGACAGATTCTTAAATCAACATTTTTAGTAATAATCATCAAAGCTGTTATTAGTCCACATTCTCCAATTACGGCTTATCTGGCAGTATTTCTTCAGGGACTGTTTGGCGAATTGTTTTTTCTTACAAAGAAATTCAAATTTATTTCTGCGCTAATGCTTGGAATAACAGTTTCTTTATTTAATGGATTTCAGAAAATAATAGTTTTAACTCTTATCTACGGTGAAACATTATGGAAGACAATAAATGATTTTCTTACATACGTTGCCGAAGAATGGTTTGTATTCTCTATAAAAGATCCTATAAATTTTAGCTACTGGTTAATAAGTTTTTATGTCGGAATGCATCTTCTCGCCGGAATATTTGCAGGAATTTTAGCATATCGAATTCCTAAAAGTGTTGATGAAAAATTGAAAAAATCCGATTTGCTTATACCGTTAATTGAGCAAGCAAGTGTAAATCATAATATTAGCAAGCCCAAAAGGAAAAGATGGTTCAAGCCTTCCGCATTAGCAATTATTATTTTATCCGCTATAATAATTTTAATTACATATTTTTATCCAGAATCAGATAGATTTGATGTAAAAGCAATTCTGATTATGCTTGGCAGATCATTACTGATTATTTTTATTTGGTTCTATTATCTCGCCCCGCGAATTAAATATTTTATCAGAAACTACTTAACTAAAAGACAAAACAAGTATTCGAAAGAAATAGATGCTATTGTATCAGCTTTTCCAAATTTAAAATTTATTGTTGTCTCTGTATGGAAAGATTCGGCAAAACTTAATAGCCTGAAAAGACTAAATTATTTTCTTATTACTACTCTTGCATATCTTTTGATGGATTACAAAAAAGCAGACCAATAGTCCAATCAATGAGTTGCTATTTAAAAATTGAACTTGTTTCTTTAATAATTTATCTTGAAATGAGAATGATTTATGTTTTACACAATTGATATATTTGAGTGGAATCATGAATAAAGTTTACTTTTATTTTAGAATTATTAGCATCTTAACATTGTCAGTTACAATCAGTCCTAATCTTTTTTCACAGCAGGAAACAAATTTAGTCGAGGGAGTTGTAGTTGATTATGATAAATGCGGATTCTTCTACAACGATGAAAAGAATTTTTATGCGGCATCAATAAACAATTGGGGATACAGTTACGACAGCCTGCTTGCTGATCTTGAATTGTGGAGATTAAGTCCTTATGTAAAAATTGATTCAATAGGATTAAGCGTTATGGGAAGACCATTATGGAGACTTACAATTAGCGATGATCCAGAAAATATTATTGATAAACGAACTGTTCATGTTCATGCAAGAACTCATCCTCAGGAAACTGAAGGATTTTGGGTAACTAAAGAAATGATAAAAATTCTTATATCAGATTCGCCGGAAGCCCAAACTATAAGAGAAACTTGCGTTTATTATATCATACCGATGTATAATCCTGATGGTGTAGAATTAAACACTACACGTTACAATGCAAACGGTATTGACTTGGAAAGCAATTGGTATACAATTCCTAACGAACCAGAAGTAGCTGCACTGAAAGCAAGTTTTATAGAATTAATGGCTAAACCAGAACCAATAGAAGTTGCTATAAATATGCATTCTTCTTCTTTGTGCAAAAGATATTTTGTTTATCATGATTCAGGTGGCACTTCTTCAACTTTCACTTTATTGGAGCAGGATTTTATTGAAGGAATTCGATCTTACTATCCCAATGGAATTGAACCCTGGTATTATTTTATAAGCTGGAAAACTGGAACTCCTCTTCAATATCCTGAAAGCTGGTTCTGGATAAATCACGGTGAAAACGTTATGGCTCTTACTTATGAAGATATGTATCAATGTACTGGAACAGGAAATTTTGATATTACTGCAAGTGCTTTAATCAGAGGAGTTATGGATTATATGGGAATTGTTACTGGCATTAATAATTTTGTAGACGTAATTCCTGAAAAGTTTGCATTGCATCAGAATTATCCGAATCCGTTTAACCCAGTTACGGTAATTGGTTATCAGTTACCGGTTACCGGTCAAGTCACATTAAAAGTTTATGATTTACTTGGGAGAACGGTGGCAACTCTTTTTGATGAGCATAAACCTGCAGGAACTTATGAGGTTGAATTCAATCCTAAAAATCTAAGTTCCGGAGTTTATTTTTATCGTTTGAGTATAGGAGATTATTTTGAAACAAAGAAGATGATCTATCAAAAATAATTGAAAATTAAAGAGTAAGAATTTAATTAAACAAAATTGGTTCTTACTCTTTCTCTTAATAGTACTCTCCATTATTTTTCCAGCAATAATTTTTTTTCCTAATTATGTTGAAATCTCTCGAAATAAAAGATTACGCACTCATTGAATATATTCAAGTTGAGTTTGGGAAAGGCTTAAATATTATAACCGGGGAGACCGGTGCAGGTAAATCAATTTTAATTGATGCTATGAGTCTTTTGCTAGGAGAACGAGCATCAACGGAAGTTGTAAGAAAAGGCGCCCAGAAATCTTTTGTTGAAGGAACATTTGATGTTGATGGAAATAAAAAAGTAAAAGTGATTCTTGATGAAAATGAAATTGAGTTTTCCACAGAACTTATTGTTCGCAGAGAAATTTCTCTTAAAGGATCAAACCGCTGTTTTATTAATGACTCCCCTGTTCCCCTGCAGCTTGTTAAAGAATTAGGCAATCTTCTTGTTGATTTACACGGGCAGCATGAACATCAATCTCTTTTAAGAGTTGAAACTCACATTGATTTTCTTGATGAGTTCGCAGACAATCAAAAACTTCTTGATGAATATCAATCACTATTTAAAAAACTAACAGATAAAAAAAATGGCTTAAATAAATTAAGAGATAAGGAAGCTTCTTTAAAAGAAAAAAAAGATATTTATGAATTTCAAATAAAAGAAATTGATAGCGTAAATCCACAGCCTGATGAGGATGAAACGCTGAATAACGATTTGAATATTCTTGAGAATTCCGAAAAACTGCTTGACCTAAGTGAAGAAATTTACAATCAATTATATGAATCAGAAAATTCTGTTAGCGATAAACTGGGCGATATCAAACATAAATTAGCACAACTTTCTGAGATCGATAAATCCTTATTAGAGTCTGAAAGTGAATGTGAATCTGCATTATCAATAATAAAAGAGCTGTCTAAAAACATTAGAGATTATAGATCGAGAATAGACATTGATACCGATGAAGTAGAAGAAAAAAGAGAAAGGCTCGGTTCAATTAATCTTTTGAAAAAAAAATACGGCGGATCACTACAGAGAGTAATTGATCATCGTGAGAAGATAGGAAAAGAGTTTCAATTAGCAGAAAATTTTTCTGATGAAATTTCCAAACTGGAAAAAGAAATTGAAGAGTTAAGAGGAACAACTGGCGAATCGGCGGAAAAACTTTCTAACCGAAGGAAAAAAATATCTTCAAAAATTGAGAGTGAAGTAAAGAAAATTCTTTCACAACTTGGAATTGCTGACTCTGTTTTCGAAGTAAAAATCACAAATGTTTTGTCAAAAGATAAATTGGATAATTTTGTTTATATAAATAAAAATAAACTCCTGGCTGATGAAAAAGGAATTGACACAATTGAATTTTATATAAGCACAAATCCTGGTGAGGATCCGAAACCTTTGGCAAAAGTTGCATCCGGCGGTGAAGTATCGAGAATTATGTTATCGTTAAAATCAATTCTCGCCCAAAGCGATAAACTACCTTTACTTATTTTCGATGAAATAGACACAGGTGTAAGTGGAAGAATTGCACAAAAGGTTGGTACTACATTAAAGAAACTTTCCTCGTATCATCAAATCATTTCTATAACACATCTTCCGCAAATAGCAGGACTTGCGGATCATCATTTCTCGGTTGAGAAAAAATCTGTTAAGGATCGTGTAATCAGCAATATCAAAAAGCTTAATCAGAATGAACGAATCAATGAAATAGCAAAATTATTAAGTGGTGAAATCGTCACTGAAGATAGTATTAAGGGCGCCAAGCAATTGATGCAGATTTAATTATTTTAATTTTGTTTTATTAACTATTCTCGTCTTTTACAATCATCAGGCGGTCAAGTCATTTTTAAGAAATGCACAAAGTGAAGATTTATTTCTATAAACTCTTTATTTTTTCATAAATTTTTACCAAGTTTAATTTACAATTAACCACATAAAGGAGCGAAAGATGAAAAAGATATTCACACTGCTTTTGATCCTATTTTTCTCCTCTCTCTTAACTGCCCAGTTAGAGGATCGATTTTCCGCATTGAATGAAATTAATGTCGAAGGTTATGCAAAACCTTTGGCTACCTCACTCGGAATAGGACTTAATTCTGGAACATACTACTCTGCAAGTGTTCCTTCATTATTTGGATTCACATTCAGTCTCAAAGGTATGTTTATTTTTATCCCAGATGATGATAAGACATTTG
Source organism: uncultured Ignavibacteriaceae bacterium (assembly GCA_963804005.1). GTDB lineage: Bacteria > Bacteroidota > Ignavibacteria > Ignavibacteriales > Ignavibacteriaceae > JAGXRK01. The sequence continues at coordinate 21,386 of CAWDOP010000008.1, forward strand.
AACCAGTTCTTCCGGAAGGATATGAAGAAGGATCGTCGGCTACAATTTATGGAGATAAAGGCGGTGCTTATGCTGGATATGACGGCTTCATTGTATTGCCACCGGGAGTAAATCTGTCATCAGTTCCGCTTGCTTATCCACAAGTAAGCTTCGGCTCTTTTGGAACAGAACTATTAATCAGATTTTTACCAAGTATAGACCTCGGTGAAAAAAAATTAAATTTCTGGGGTTTGGGTCTGAAGCATAATATTTCGCAATATATACCTCTTTTCCCTATTGATTTGGCTGCACAAATAGTCTATAACAAAATTTCAATAACAGATATTGTTGATCATAAAAATCTTGCTTTTAACGTGCACGCAAGTAAATCCTTCGGCATAATTATTCTTTACGGTGGATTGCAATATGAAAGTTCTACTATGGATCTTGAATATACAATTGACGGCGATCCTGAAGATGCAGATCCTTTATTGCGTGAAGATAAAGACGTAAAACTTTCAATAGATGGTGATAACAATTTCAGAGTAACACTGGGAACTGCACTCAAGCTTGCATTTTTCGCTCTTAATGTTGATTTAAATATTGGCTCACAACTTGCAGTTACTACAGGATTAAACTTTGCTTTTTAAAGGAGTTCAAAATGAAAAACATAATTAAATACTTAATACTTACGTCGTTGTTTATCTCTCCGATTTTTTGGAGCGGATGCGACAGCATTAACAAGCTGCCGCTTGAATGTGGCTACTGAATTTCCGTTTACACTGCAGGGAGCTGGATTAACAGATACAAATATATTTTGTATGGATGATTCGGAAACTTACCTTGATTATCAGGGAGATATAAGAGCACTTACTTTACTAAGAGTTATTTGCAGAACAGATTCTATTGATCCGGGGAATCTTCAAGGAACTTTTGAAGTTATCATCAGGCGAGATGATACAAATGAAACTTTGATCCATAAGATAGTTGAAGATTTCAAACCTATAGATTATAAGAATCCAAACAAACCATACAAATTAAAACTGACTGCTCTTGAAATTAGTGCGGTTAATGAATTTCTCAATGCAAATATGCAGAATAATCCTTGTTTTGAAGGTACTGTTAAACTACTTGCGGTAGAAAATGCAACATTAAATAATTACTTTAAAGGATATGTTGACGTACTGATCGAGGCTGAGGTTGAGCTTTAATTTCAACTAACTTAGAAATATTAATAATTTTAATCCTTCCGGCTTTTGATGTCGGAAGGATTTTTTATTTTAAAGTATGAAAAATAACTGTGCTTTGTATGTTCATATTCCTTTTTGCGATCATAAATGTATTTACTGTGATTTCTACTCTATCATAACTTCCGATAATGTTGATAATTTTTTATACTCACTAAAAAAAGAAATTAAATATTTTTCAGAAAAATATTCCGTTGGAAGAAATTTTAGTTCAATCTTTTTTGGCGGCGGTACTCCTTCGTTGATGAATGCAAATTACATTAAGCAAATACTTGATGAACTGAACAGCAACTTTTCAATATCACCGGAAGCTGAAATTACTTTGGAGACTAATCCCGGAACTGTAAATTACAATAAATTGAAAGAGCTAAGACAATCTGGAATAAACAGAATCAGTATCGGCATTCAGTCTTTTAATGAAGATGATTTAAGATTCCTCACAAGAATTCACGACAAAGAAACAGCGATTCAGACTGTTCACAATGCTTCAGAAGTCGGATTTGAAAATATTAGCATTGACTTGATTTTTAATCTACCCAATCAAACGAAAGAAAAATGGATTTCTAATCTTGATGTTGCTATGTCTCTTCCGATTAAACACATCTCTGCGTATAGTTTAATTCTTGAGCAAGGCACAATACTTAACAAAATGGTTTTAGATGGAAAAGTAAAAATTCAAGATGACGATTATGATGCTGAGCTTTATGAAATAACAATTGATCATTTGGAAAATGCCGGATTTATTCAATATGAAGTTTCAAATTTTTCAATGCCCGGTTTTGAATGTATCCATAACAAAGCATACTGGGAACATCGAGAATATATTGGATTCGGAACCTCTGCACATTCTTTTGTTGAAGGAAAGCGCTGGTGGAATTTTTCAAGCTTAAAAAAATATATCGCAGAAATTGAAAAGAATAATTACGCTGTGATGAATTCAGAAGTGTTAAACAAAAAACAAATACACGATGAATACGTGATGCTAGCACTTAGAAGCAAAGGACTTAATCTGAATGAGTACATAAACAAATTCAATAACGATTGGATAAAGAAAAATTATGATTATTTTGAATCGCTAAAGAAAGAAAATTTTCTTGAACTAAATAACAATCTCATCAGGCTAACAAAAAAAGGTTACGCAGTTTGTGATGAGATTTTAAAGAACATTTTATAAGATATTTTATGTTAAAATTAAAACTACACTGGCAAATTATTATTGCATTCATCGTTGCAATTTTATTAGGATTAACAATTCCACAATATGCTGATTATGTGCGATGGCTTGGCGATCTTTTCCTTCGTGCTTTGAAACTTATAATCGTTCCGCTTATTCTTACTTCAATAGTTTCGGGTGTTACCAATATCGGAGGCGCTCAAAGTCTCGGCAGGCTTGGCTTAAAAACGATTTCCTACTATTTAATGACAAGTTTGTTTGCAATAATAACCGGGTTGATTTTAGTTAATCTGATTAAACCGGGAATTGGTGCTGATCTGGGTTTTCAAATGGAAGTTCCGGAATTAACTGCTGTTTCCGGTGGTATCGGAAATATTGTAATGAGAATAATTCCGACAAATATTTTTTCTGCTTTAGTAGAAGCTGATATGCTGGCAATAATTTTCTTTTCAATTCTATTCGGGTATTTCATTACAAAAGTTGAAAGTAAATATTCTATTTTTATGATCGACCTATTCAACTGCCGGTTTTGAAGTTATGATGAAACTTACTTCGTTCATTATAAAATTTGCACCGATTGGAATTTTAGGAATTGTTACAGGAGTAGTTGCTGACCAGGCTGCTGATAAATCAAAACTTTTAAATATGGTTGAGCATCTCGGTATTTATATGTTAACCGTACTTGGAGGATTGACTTTTCACGCATTTGTTACTCTTACCACTGATTTTAAAATTTATTGCAAAGGTTCATCCTTTTGAGCACTTAAAAGCAATGTCTCTTCCGCTTATTACCGCGTTTTCAACTTCATCTTCATCTGCTACTTTACCATTAACGATGGATGCAATTGAAAATAATGCGGGTGTTTCAAATAAAATCACAAGTTTTGTGCTTCCACTGGGTGCTACTGTAAATATGGATGGCACAGCACTTTATGAATGTGTTGCGGCAATGTTCATTGCGCAAGCTTATGGAATTGAACTGTCTTTCATTCAGCAAATGATTGTAGTAATAACTGCACTCTTAGCGTCTATTGGTGCTGCTGGTATTCCAATGGCTGGACTCGTTATGATATCGGTTGTACTTACCGCCGTTGGTCTGCCGCTTGAAGGTGTAGGATTAATTCTTGCCGTAGACAGAATTCTTGATATGTGCAGAACTACTGTTAATGTGTTCAGTGATACATGCGGTGCAGTTACTATAGCTAAAACTGAAGGTGAAATTTTAAAAGTTTAATGTGTTAGTGAAGTATTTCTCCGTTCTATTCTGAAAAAAATATTATGAACAACAAAACCTGTCTTATAACCGGAGCAACTTCCGGAATTGGTAAAGCAACTACAATTAAATTAGCTAAGCTCGGCTTCATTTTGATTCTGACCGCAAGAAGTTATGATAAAGGACTTAAACTGGTAACAAACTGTAGAAAAAATATAACGCTCAAGCTGAGTTTATTAAAACAGATATCTCATCACTTAAAGAAGTAAAGAAACTTTTAGAACAAATAAAACAAAAGTATGGCAGTATTGATGTACTTATTAATAATGCAGGATCAAGATTTGCTGATTATAAAAAAAGCATTGATGATATAGAACTTACTTTTGCAACAAATCATTTGGGACATTTTTATTTAACTTTTCTCTTACTTGATTTGCTGAAAAAATCTTCATCTGCACGAATAATAAATGTTGCTTCATCTACACATTCTGGAAAATTAATTGACTCTGAGAATATTGCTAAGCCAAAAATTTATGACAGAAGAGAAGCATACGGACAATCTAAGCTTGCAAATATTTTATTTACTTATGCACTAGTCCAGAAACTGGAAAATTCAAAAATAACGGTTAACGCTTTACACCCCGGTGGAGTAGCATCAAATTTTGGAAGAAATGATGGATTAATTTCCTGGATAAAACGTATTGGTTATTATCTTTTAAAACGCAAATTGCTTTCTCCAAAACAAGGTGCTGCAACAAGTATTTATCTTGCATCATCACCTGAAGTTGAAGGTGTTACAGGAAAATATTTTTATCTTAAAAAAGAAAATAAATCTTCCCCGGAATCGTATGATGAAGAAGCAGCTAAAAAATTATGGGATTTAAGTTTAAAGATTTGTGGAATGGAAGACCAAAAGATATAGTGGGTATCGAACATCACCAAAAAGGTTACAGCTTTTGCTGGAATGATACTACTAACTTTGTTTTATTAATTGACGTTTCTTAAATGAATAAAAAAGGCGACCAACTCAGATCGCCTTTATTGTAAATCATTTTATTAGTAATGAATTACTAAACAAGTCCCTGATCCAGCATTGCATCAGCAACTTTTAAGAAGCCGGCAATGTTTGCACCGTTAACATAATTTCCAGGTGTTCCATATTTCTCAGCGGTTGTAACACAAGTATCATGTATTCTGAACATTATTTCGTGTAATCTTTTGTCAACTTCTTCCCTTGGCCAAGGTAATCTCATACTGTTCTGCGACATTTCGAGTCCTGATGTAGCAACACCGCCTGCATTAGATGCTTTACCCGGTGCGTAAAGAATTCCTGCTTCAACAAATACTTTGTAACCTTCAATTGTAGTTGGCATATTAGCTCCTTCACATACACACATGCATCCATTTTTAACAAGCGTTTTTGCATCATCTTCATAAATTTCATTTTGAGTTGCACAGGGAAGAGCAACATCAACTTTGACTTCCCATGGTTTTTTGCCAGGAAAAAATTCCACTTTAAATTCTTTTGAATAATCTTCAACTGCATCTTTATTACTTGATCTTAGTTTCAAAAGATAATCTACTTTATCTCCTTTAACACCGTCAGGATCATAAATAAATCCATCCGGGCCGGAGAGAGTTACAACTTTACCACCGAGATCATTAACTTTCTGAACAGCACCCCATGCAACGTTTCCAAATCCCGATACGGCAACTATTTTACCATCAAAAGAAGTTTTCTTTGTTTTCAACATTTCTTCTGCAAAATAAACACAGCCAAATCCTGTAGCTTCGGGACGAATAAGAGAGCCTCCCCAATTTATTCCTTTACCGGTTAACACGCCTGTAAATTCATTCTTCAATCTTTTATACTGACCGAACAGATAACCAATTTCTCTTCCTCCAACTCCAATATCACCGGCTGGAACATCTGTATTAGCACCAATATGTCTAAAAAGTTCTGTCATAAAGCTCTGACAGAATCTCATAATTTCATGATCACTTTTTCCTTTAGGATCGAAATCAGAACCGCCTTTACCTCCGCCCATAGGAAGAGTTGTTAAACTGTTTTTAAATACCTGCTCGAATGCCAGGAACTTCAGAATGCCGAGAGTTACAGAAGGGTGAAATCTTAATCCACCTTTGTATGGACCAATAGCGCTATTCATTTCGATTCTATAACCGCGGTTAATATGAATTTCTCCCTGATCGTCCATCCAGGGAACACGGAACATTATTACTCTTTCCGGTTCAACCATTCTTTCAAGTATTTTCATTGAACGGTACTCCGGATGACGTTCAAGAACAAGTTCTAATGATTCCAAAACTTCTTCAACTGCCTGATGGAACTCAGGTTCGTTAGAATTTTTTGCTTTAACATCCGCTAATAATTTTTTTGTATAGTCGGTCATACTAAACCTCTTTTAATGTAGTATTAAGAAAATATTTACTGCTTTAAAGCAGTGTTTACGTGTAAATGATGAATTAAACGAAAATTATTAACAAAGACAGTTTTCAGAACTCAAAATGAGCGGGAGCAAAAACTAATCTTACAAAGGAAATTCGGCATAAAACAGAATAATATTTGCTCAAAGCATTAACTGCCCTAATAAAATTTTTCCTATATCAAAATTAGTAAATATTTGGGTTAAAAATAAAAGAATTTTTAGATAATCTTTAAAAATTTATTAAAATATTTTGTGATTATCCTATAGATATTGAACACAAACACCGACAATACAAAAAATCTCTTTTGCTTGCTGAAATTCAGATCGCCTTTTTAATTATCTCTTTATTATCTTGCCAAACAAAAAATTGATTGGACTTAAAAATGTTGATGAGAGTAATAATAAAACTCTGTATAAGTTTATTATTTATTACATCACTCGCTGCACAAACGATCAATCTTAAAATAATTGAAACGAGTGATGTTCATGGTGCAATATTTCCTTATAATCTTAGAAACGACAGACCGACAAACTCTTCATTAGCTCAGGTGATGACATATCTTAATCAGGAAAGAGCTAAAGAAAATCAATATGTAATTCTGCTTGATAATGGTGATATTCTTCAAGGCGACCCTATTGTTTACTATTACAATTTCGAAAAGACAGATACAATTCATATTTATGCTGATGTGATGAATTATATGCAATATGATGCTGCTACAGTAGGCAACCACGATATTGAAACCGGACACAACGTTTACGATAAGTTCAATGATGAAATTAAATTTCCCTGGCTTGCTGCTAATGCTGTTAACACTTCAACCGGCGAACCATATTTCAAACCATATACTATTATTGAAAAAGAAGGATTAAGAATCGCTGTTCTCGGGTTGATTACGCCTGCAATTCCTAAATGGCTGCCTGAAAAAATATGGAAAGGAATGGAATTTTACGATATGATAGAATCTGCAGAAAGCTGGATTAAAGAAATTAAGTCAACAGAAAAGCCGGACTTGATCATAGGATTATTTCACGCAGGAGTTGATTATACCTATGCAGATCAGAATGCAGATAGTTATAAAAACGAAAATGCAGCACAACTTATTGCAGAGCAAGTTCTCGGTTTTGATATAGTATTTGTGGGTCATGACCACGCCGGATGGAATTTTACTGTAAAGAATCCAAAAGAAAAAGATGTACTTGTTATGGGACCACTTGCCGGTGCACAAACTCTTGCCGTGGCAAACATTACAATGACTTTTGATGAAATTTGTCAATCCTGGAGCATGGATTCTATTGAAGGTGAAATTATAAATGTAAAAGAATATGAGTATGACAATAATTTTATGAACAGATTTTCACCTGCTCTTGAAGAAGCTAAAAATTATGTTAACAGAAAAATCGGGGAATTTGAGAAAACAATTTCTTCGAGAGAGTCAATATTCGGTCCAGCAAATTTTACAGATTTAATTCACACAATACAATTTGAGCTTACCGATGCAGATATATCTTTCACTGCGCCGCTTGCGATGAACACACAAATAAAAGCGGGAGATGTATTCGTAAGAGATATGTTCAATCTTTACAGGTACGAAAACTTACTTTACACAATGCAGCTAAGCGGAGAAGAGATAAAAAAATATTTAGAATACTCATATGCGAACTGGTTTAATCAGATGAAGGATGAAAATGATCATCTGTTAAAATTTAAAAAGGATGAGAACGGAAACATCCTTTATTCGGAAAGATCGAATTCCCCAGAGCTTGAAGAAAGATTTTACAATTACGAATCTGCTGCAGGAATAAATTATACTGTTGATGTTTCAAAACCTGAAGGACACAGAGTTTCAGTAATAAGTCTTTCGGATGGATCGGAATTTAACCTGAACAAGTTATACACTGTTGCTATTAATTCTTATCGCGGCAATGGCGGCGGCGGACATTTAACACGCGGAGCCGGTATTCCCCAAGACGAACTTGCAAGCCGTGTTCTTGACTCAACTGAAAAAGATCTTCGTTATTACTTATTGAAATGGATTGAAAACAAAGGGACTGTTAATCCAGGTCGTTTAAATAATTGGAAAGTCATTCCCGAGAACTGGTGGAAAAAAGGGAAAGAGAAGGATTATAAAATTTTGTTTAATAATTAGCTGAATTTGATCGCCAATAAGTGATCGGTGATATTTCAACACCAAATTACATTAAAACATCAAGAAAACTACACTTCCCTAAAATTTAATATTAGATTATTAAACCACTAAGTGATTCTACCTGTCAAAGCTTTTGAAATTGAAAGAATCATACTATAACCAATAATAGGAGGTTAAAATGAAAACTAAATTTCTAGCACGGACAATTCCATTTTTTTTGATATTGTTCGGAATAAACCTGTTTATTTCCTGCAGTGAAGATACAATAGTAGATCCTGCAAGTAATGAACCTACCACAGATAAGGAAGCACTTGAACAGTTGGTAAATGAAGATTCGGTGATATCTTCTTTTCTGCCAAACTTTGACGAAGGCGGTGCAATGGATATTCTGGGTAAAGTTGATGTTGCCATCTTTCCTTTCCGAGTCGGACACAAAATGGAATTGGTGAGAAAAAATCTTAACATAGATATCCGGGACAGCATAGCATACGGAACATTAACAAGAACATTTAATGGCACATTATTTATCGCCGCCTCATATGATCCTAATGCTTTACTTCCTGATACAATAATCACTAAATCATTCACAACAACCGTAACAAAGAACATAATTTTTAAGAAGATTGCAGACACTCCATATCCAATGCGAAACTGGATTATTGCGGTAGTTTCTCTTTCCGAAGGAAAAACACAATCAGACAATGTTGATCTGAAAAGACTAACAATATTTTTAAGCAACGGTGATACACTATCGATTGAAGCACCTACAAGATATTTTATAAACAGAAGAATGGATTGGTGGAAAAAAATACCAATTCTTAATCCCGGAGATAGCGTGTTGGTAAGAGTTGATTTAACAAGCCTGTATGAAGAAGATGATTTAGTAACTGTTACATTTGGAGCCGACTTGCTGGGGGCACACAGGTTAAAGAAGAGATTTGAATTAATTTCTTCAACTTTCAACGGTACAGGTTATGATAAAGTTTATGAACAGTACTTCAATGCTTTAAATTATCCCGGATTCTATCATGCAATTTTTAATACACTCTCTCACTCGACTGTGTTTGATGATACAGCTCCGGTTGAAATGGAATCCTGGGGATTGCCATACTTTATTACACCATAATTTAATAGTATAGTTACATTTAATATGAATAAACCTTCGGGATTAAATGTCCCGAAGGCTTTATCTTTCAGCTAACTAAAATCTTTCTAATAGCATATCAGACTCAATATAATCAATTGGTAACAAGGGCATAGGAATCCCGTTATTCAGCATTCTGAATTTCAGATCACGAATAAAAGGATCATCGTCTAATTCTATAAAGCTAGGGACAATTGAGGGAATGAATTTACTAAAATCAATAAAGGGTCTTTCCGGCATTTCAATAATTTCATACTGCTTATTTTTTAATCCTGCTTTTTCAACTGCAATTTTTATTGCAACGTCGAGTCCACCTAACACATCAACCAAACCGTTATTTAAACCATCAGCACCGGACCAGACTCTTCCCTGTCCTATCTCATCAATTTCATTAAAAGATTTATTTCTACCTGAAGCAACCTTATTAACAAAATCTTTGTACAACATTTTAATAGCTGTTTCAACTTTATTCAATTCCTCACCTGTTAAATCTCTATCTGGCAGCATCACGCCAAGTAAAGGAATTCTCACTCCAAAATTAAGATCAGAAAATTTACCAACTTTTACATGATCGGTTGTTAATCCTACTTTTTCATTAAACTCTTTATTGTAAGCCCAGCCTCCGATAACGCCGATTGATCCAGTTATTGTATTAGGAGCAGCAACAATTGTATCAGCGTACATTGAAAGCCAATAACCGCCTGATGCAGCAACATATCCCTGCGAGACTATAACAGGCTTTTTACCTTTTGCTTTTTTCAAAGCTTCAGCAATTAAGTCAGAAGCTAATCCATCACCACCAGGAGAATCAACACGAAGAACTATTGCTTTTACATTTGAACTGCTGACTGCAGACTCTACAAATTTAACAAGACTTCTTGCTTTAATACCGTCATCCATTTGGGTGCCGCCGATTGCATAAATAACTGCAACAACAGGTTTGCTGCCCCAGTAATCGTCTCTTGGTAAATTGAATTCTTCAAGGGAAGAAGGTGAAACAAGGCTGGTTTTATTATTATTAAGGGACTTTATAACTTCAGAAACTTCATCCCAACGACCCAGAGTATCAACCAAACCAAATTTCAGAGCTTCATCGGGAAGAAATAATGCATATTTGTTTACAAGCTCCTCAAATTCTTCAGATGAAATTTTTCTACTTTCACATATATCGGTTTTAGCAATACGATAATATTCATCAACAAGTCTTTGTCTTTGTTCACGGTCTGCTTCGCTCATTTTATCGCGGGAATATGATTCAACCGCTGATTTATATTTGAAATATCTTAATTCTGTAAATCCAATTCCAAGTTTCTCCAAAGCTCCTTTATAAAACGTTCTCCCCATAACATATCCTTCCAAAGTAATGTTACCAATCGGATCAAGAACTATTTTATCAGCAACTGAAGCTAAATGATAACTGTCTATGTTCAGTCTATCGGCATATACAACAATTTTCTTTCCTTTATTTTTAAACTGAATTAGTTTTTCTCTTATCTCCCACATCATTTCGCGATTTACATTTATGCCTGAAAGATTAATTGCAATTCCGCTTACAGTATTATCACGCATTGCTGCATCAATTTGATTTATAACTTCAAAAAATGTGTTGGAATTATCAAAAAACCTGTAACGCTGATATTTCAAACTTCCCAAAAAATTTAGTTCAACATATTTATCTTTGTTAAAAATTTTAGGGAAGATGCTTCTATCATAAGCGCCAAGTCTTATACCATAAGTATTATAAACGTGCTTTTTATCACTGTCAAAATGTGATTGATAATTTAATCCAAAATTTCCGAAACTTATCTGAGTGCCAATGTTAAAAGCTTTTCCATCAAAATATCTTCCGATAAATCTGATACCATCGAAAGGTTCAACAGCTACACCTGAGCTCCAACGAATTTCATTGCTTATTTCGTTTTCAGTAAAAATATAATCACCAAACAAAGTAATTACTTCATTACCAAAAGGACGAAATGCAAGACCCACAACTCCTTCTCGTTCACCTTTCACCGGAAGATTTCCGACTATTCCTAAAGAAAAATATCTGTTTAATCTAATTAAAGAACCTATTGTAAACTCATTCGAGATATTAAATTCGTCAAAATCTCCGCTTGTCCATTTATAAGCAAGTCCCATACTGAATGAAGGCCCTCCGATTGCCCCAGATAATGTATAGTTAAAAACAGAATTTGTTTTATCACCAAATGAAACAACACTGAAACCAAAATTTGGAATAGCGGTAAATAATCCCCAATTGTTTAAGTCATTGAAATCTCCACCCAGATCATTCCATGTAAAATAAATATCAGGTTGATGAAGATATGTAAGCACAGCGGGATTATCGTAACCGTATAAACCATATTTAAGTGCTCCGGCGGGCGCCAAGTTGAAATCATTTACTTCGAAGTATGAAGGAAACTTTTGCTGAGAAAAATTTTCCGGGCAAATATTTATAATCAACAGAAAAATAAAAATGAAGTTTCTCATAATAACTGCCTTTATTTTATATAAATAATGATTTAAAACTTAATAAAAAGAATAGAATTAAATCCCTCATAAAATATTTTTATAGATTGAACTGTTATTACTCAAAAGATGTTATTTTTGTGCTACATCAAATAAGCATATAATCAAATATTTATCTTAAAGGAGGACACGATGTTCAGGAATCTAATTCTTTTTTTAGCTATTGCACTAATTGCTGCAGTTACTTTCTCTGCTTGCGGTGAAGATGACCCGGTTTCATCTGATCCGGGAAAAGCAAACGTTATGGCAATTCATGCCTCACCCGATGCACCGGGAGTTGATGTTTATGTTGATAATAAACTTGCCCAGGAAAATCTTACTTTTCCAAATAACACACCATACATTGAGGTCGATGCTGGAACTCGAAATGTTAGAGTAAATGTCTACAACTCACAAATTACAGTTTTCAATGAGAATCTACCTTTTGATGCAAATAAAAATTATTCAGCATTTGCAATTGATAGGGCAATAAATTTAGATGCTTTACTATTAATTGATGATCTCACAGCTCCAGCAAGCGGAAAATCTCATATTAGATTTATTAACCTTTCCCCGGATGCTCCCGCTGTTAATATTACTTATTCTGACGGAATAATAATTTTTGCGGATGTGGATTTCGCAGAAGTTATTGATTTCACTTCCATTGACTCTGGGACATATAATTTGCAGGTTAGAGATGCTGCTATAAATAATTTAATTTTATTAGAATTAAATGGAATTTCTTTGCAAGAAGGTAAAATATATACTGTGTTTACTCAAGGCTTTTATGAAGAAAACAGAACTCCGGCTTTTGATGTTTCAATTATCAATAATAATTAAAATCAATTTGGAATTTTTAACTGACCGGATTTGAATAAGATCCGGTTTTTTATTGTTAAACAATCAATAAAGTTTTTATTTGTTTATTTTTAGGGAGTCAATTACAAATTATATATGATCGAAATAAATAACCTTCATAAAAGTTTTGGCAGCAATAAAGTTCTTAACGGAATAAACCTTAATATTGAAAAAGGTGAAACACTCGTTATTATTGGAAGAAGCGGCTGCGGCAAAAGTGTTTTAATAAAACATATTGTTGGTTTGCTTAGTCCGGATTCCGGTTATGTAAAAGTGGAAGGTAAAATTGTTGATGAAATATCTACGAATGAACTTTATCAGTTAAGAAGAAAATTCGGATTTCTTTTCCAGGGTTCTGCGTTATTTGATTCAATGACTGTTGAAGAAAATGTTTCTCTCTCTCTAACGGAATCTATTAACGAACATTCCAAATCAGAAACAAAGAAAGTTGTTGCTGAAAAACTTGAGCTTGTTGGTTTGTCCGGTACTGAAAATCTCAAACCTTCTGAACTATCAGGCGGCATGAAAAAAAGAGTGGGACTTGCAAGGGCTTTAGTTACAAATCCTGATTACATTTTGTATGATGAACCAACAACAGGACTCGATCCTATAATGTCCGATTCAATTGACAGTCTTATCAAAGAACTTTCCGATAAACTTAACGTCACTTCGATTGTTGTTACACACGATATGTACAGTGTGAAAAATGTGGCTGACAAAGTTGGAATGATGCATGATGGAAAAATTTATTTTTTGGGTAAACCCGAAGAGCTAAGTAGTTCTAATGATCAGGTTATTATAGATTTTATCAGAAGGACAGAAGTATAAGATCAGATATAAGTTATTAAACGGCTACAATTTAAAAAGGAAAGCATCTTCGCACAAAAAACTTTTACAAATCTAAGTGTGAAGATGCTTAATAAATTACATCACTAAAGCCATAATGGCTTTCTGAACGTGAAGCCGATTTTCAGCTTCATCAAAAATTACAGAGTTTGGAGAGTCAGCAACTTCATTAACAACTTCTTCCCCTCTATGCGCTGGCAGGCAATGCATAAACAAATAATCAGCTTTTGCATTCTTAACTAATTTTGGATTGACTTGATATTTTGCAAATCTTTTCTTTCTTTCTATAGCTTCAGCCTCTTGCCCCATACTTGCCCAAACATCTGTATAAACTATATCCGCATTTTTAACTGCAGCAACAGGATCGTTTGTTATTTCTATTTTTGATCCCATATATTTTGCAAACTTTTTGGCATTATCAACAATTTCTTTGTTCGGCTTGTAACCGGATGGAGATGCAATTGCTATATTCATTCCCACCTTTGAACAGCCGTTTAATAAACTGTGAGCCATATTATTTCCGTCGCCAATGTAAGCAAGTTTTAGTCCTTGTAATTTTCTTTTCTTCTCAAGAATAGTAAACAAATCTGTTAGAACCTGGCACGGATGAAGAAGATCTGTTAATCCATTTATTACAGGGATACCGGCATACTTACCAAGTTCAACAACATCCTGATGATCAAAAGTTCTTATCATTATTCCGCTAAGATATCTTCCTAAAACTTTAGCAGTATCAGCAATGCTTTCACTTGTTCCTAATTGTAAATCATTCGGACCGAAATACATTCCAATTCCGCCTAACTGATAAATACCTGTTTCAAAAGATATTCTTGTTCTTGTAGATCTTTTTGTAAAGATCATTCCGAGTGTTTTTCCTTCAAGATATCTGTGAGCTTCACCGGTATAAAGTTTTTCTTTAAGTGATTTGCTCACATCAAAAATCTGGTAAATCTCTTCAATTGAAAGATCTGCAATTGAAATGAGATTTTTTCCTTTCATATTAACTGCCATTTATGACTCCCTATTTTTTTAAATTATCAAATCTTTAGTTCTGTGTAATAATTGTACCAGCTTTGGGATTTCCAAGCTGTGTTGATTCAGTAATAATTGTTTCCTTGCCACCATTTCTTACAAAGTGTATAGCTGCCTTAATTTTAGGACCCATACTACCGTCTGCAAAATGTCCTTGATTTAAGTACTCCTCCGCCTGTTCAACAGTAATTGTATCCAATGCTTTCTGATCAGGTTTACCAAAATTAAGATAAACTTTAGGTACATCTGTTAAAATAAAAAAATCATCTGCCTCTATTTCATAAGCAAGAAGAGCCGAAGCAAGGTCTTTATCAATCACTGCTTCAATTCCTTGTAATTTTTTTTGTTCATCAAGATAAACAGGCACACCGCCGCCACCGGAAGCAATTACAATATTTCCTTTTTTTACAAGATTCTTAATGATCTTTTTATTCAAAACATCTTTAGGTTCGGGTGAGGCAACAATTCTGCGCCATCCGCGTTTGCGTGGATCTTCTTTAAATATAAAATTATTCGCGCGCGCCAGAAGGTCTGCCTCTTCTTTTAAATAAAAAGCACCAACAGGTTTTGTAGGATTTTCAAAAGCCGGATCATTTTTATCAACTAAAACCTGAGTAACCATTGTAACAACATTTTTTCTTATTTTCTTTTCAGCAAGAATGTTTCTCAGTTGTCTTTCAACCATATAGCCAATTCCTCCCTGTGAATCAGCTACGCAAATATCCAAAGGCATTTTAGGAATTTTGTATGTGTTATAGCCTGCTTCGTTTCTAAGAAGAATATTACCCACCTGCGGACCATTGCCGTGAGTAATTACTATGTTGAAGTCATTATCAATTAATTTTATTAGATTTATGCAAGTATCGTAAGTGTTTTTTTCCTGTTGCTGAATTGTGCCAGTTTCATTTCCTCTTAACAGAGCATTTCCCCCTAAAGCAACAACGGCAATTTTTTTCATAGAAACCCTGTTTACATTTTATCTTTTTCTGTAATATTTTAATGTAAATAATATACAAACTTAAGCAAGGCTAAGTGGAAATAAAATAATTATGTGAGTGATTATATCTATTTTTATTCGTTCTTTTAACAGTTTTTATTCATAATATTAAGCAAATGGACAAAAAGAAAAAATTAATATCAGATGATCTGCTAAAACCAGATACTATGATCAGACTCTATGCTTCCGGTGCTTTTCCAATGGCTGATGGCAAAACCGGAAATATAAATTGGTATATGCCTGAAACTCGATGCGTTATTCCTTTAGATAATTTTAATATACCAAGATCATTAAAAAAGTCTGTAGATAAAATGAATTGGGAAATAAGATATGATTATGATTTTTTATCAGTTATAAAAAATTGTTCAATCAGAGAGGAAACATGGATATCAGATAAACTTATTAAGGCATATAAAAAATTACATAAGCGGGGTCATCTTCATACAGTAGAAACTTGGATGAATGATGAATTGGTTGGAGGTCTCTATGGAATTACTTTTCGCGGAGCATTCTTTGGTGAGTCAATGTTTTCGGTTGTATCACAGGCTTCAAAAGTTGCTTTGATGTACTTACTAAATAGACTAAAAGATAAAGGTTTTGTTTTACTTGATGTTCAGTATATAACAGAACATTTAAAAATGTTCGGTGCAATAGAAATTGAATGGGAAAAATATCAGCAAAAACTTCAAGAGTCTTATTTGAGAAACTGTGAGTTCTAAAGGTAAAAAGTAAAAAAATTATCGCTTTGCTAATTATTATTTTCTTCTACAATCTCAAGCGCTTAACAGTTTAGCAAACATTAAAATTATAAGACTTAAGTAATAGAATCTTTAGAATTTCGGCTATTTTTAAAGCTTTCCTTGTTTCCGAAAGAAATCCTTACCCTAGGGTAATAAAAGTTTATAAATGTAAACTATTGACGCATAACTCTCACTTTAAGAATTTAATTTTCTTTCTACAAAATAAAATATAGTTATTTACAACTGTCCAAAAACCAACGAATATTGGTGATATTGAAAATTTTTCCTTCAAAACCTTTGTTTTTCATCAATTGATATCTTATAATTTAGAGACGATCATGCTATAATCTTTGTGGTATGGATATTGTTTACTATAGTAAAGAGTTTTGAATTGCAAAATATAAATGTTTAGCACAAAACTTAATAGAAGCAAGTATTAGATGGAAATTAAAATAGTTTAGAGAGAAATGTTATGGGAAAAAGTTCATTAATCATCGTTTTAGGTATGTCGGTTATAATTGGTTTCTTCACATTAAGGATGAATTCCAATTCCAACGAAAACGTATCGGGTACTATGGACATGTTCAATAAAACACAATCACGTTTGATTGCTAATTCCGGAGTTGAGATTTATCTAGAAAAACTGAAACACGACCGAACAATGATCGGTAGCACTTATTCGGGAAATACCCTTTTTGGCGGAACTTATGATATTAAGATTGAAGGTCCTGAGGACACTGTACAAGTCACTTCGGTAGCAAATTTTATGGGCGTAATACATACGACTATTGTAGAAGCTGAAGCAGACAGAGTCCCTTTTTATCCAGGGCCCGGAGCTATGTATTTATCCGGTGGAACTGTTGCAGCACTTAAAAAAAATGCAATTACTGGAAGCATTGAAATTAATGGAAAAGATCACGATCTAAATGGTGATACTATCCCCGGCGCGTCAAGTGTTCCCGGAATTGCTGTCGATGGTGCGACTCAACGTAATGATGTTGTAAATATGATAACCAAAAACACTATTAATCAGGTTCTAGGATCTGGTGGAACACCAAGCGTTCAGGCTATAAGTAATGAAGTTGATTGGGCAGAATATGCTCAATTATTAGCTGATAATCCGGATATATTGATAAACACACAAGAAAAAATGGATAGTGTCCTGGGTAAAAAAGAACCGTGGGGCACTGTTGCTGATCCTAAAGTGACCTTTATTAATGGGGATATTCATTTGAATAATTCCTTAACTGCAAGCGGATGTGGTATTTTAGTAGTAAATGGGAGTTTAGAAATAAATGGTACATTTGATTATAAAGGTTTAGTGGTAGCATTCAAGAACACTACTATAGACATTAAACTTAATGGTAACGGATCAATTTTAGGCAGCTTAGTTGTTGCCGGAAATCAAATTAATGTTGAAGTTGCTAATGGAAATTTTGATGTACTATATAGCACTCAAGCTTTGGCACTGATTGATAATTTGCTTACAACTAAAAGATTTTCAATACTTAGTTGGTGGGAATAAAACTTATTCTTTTACAACTTATAAACTTTAGAGTTAATAAAACAAATTTCCTTCCATTGAGAAGGAAATTTGCTTTTAAAGGCTAGTGTAAAAAAAAGAGCTAAACCTGAACTTTTAGATTTATCTTAAAAGTATAAGTTCCTTCTGTGGTTTAGTTATAAATTCACAACCATCTTTTGTTAAATAAACTTCTTCTTCAATTGTAGAAACGCCATAGCCTTTAACCGGTAAACGAGGTTCGATAGTAAAAATTTGTCCTTCTTCTAATGGCATGAAGGGGGTGTCACCATATTTTTCCCATCGTGGGAAAAGTCCGGCTCCACCATCGTGAACAGATCTGCCAAGCTGATGACCAAGCCCGTGAGGATACTCTTCATAACCATTTTCAACAATATAATTTCTTGCAATATCATCCATTTCAACTCCCTTTACACCGGGTTTTAATTTATCGGCAACCATTTGAATTGCATCACGTATAATTTCAAAACCTTTTTGAACTGCATCAGGAGCTTTATCTTCATTCTTGTTAAGTACATACCAGGTACGTTGAATATCGGAACAATAACCTTTAAGCTTTATTCCAAAATCCATATTGATCATGTGCCCATAGTCAACTTTTCTATCTGTTGGTCCGGAATGTGGTCCGGCAGGATCAGGTCCTGTAAAAACAGCAGGACAATGAGTTTCTTCCCAAGCAAGTTCATAACCTTTTTTTACAACAATTCCTTTTACATAGTTTGCAATATCTAATTCAGTAACGCCGGGCTTAATAAACTTCGTAGCCATATCAAATATTTTAAGAGTTTCATCGGCAGCTTCTTTCATAATTGCAAGTTCTGCTTTTGATTTTCTTCCACGCAATGCAGATATAACTTCTTCAGCACTTACAAGTCTGTTTACATATTCAGTTCCTTTCAAATGATCAAGAAGAATCTGATACATCCCATAAGTTAGTCCATCTGCAAGTACCGAATTTTTAGAATAATTAATCGCTATTGTTTTAGGTTTTTTTTTAGTGATATATTCAACCAACGGTTCGCGGATTGATTTAAGATATCCAATTACATTCTGATAAACATCTGCTTTTAAAAAGTTCTCTTTCTCCATATCACCAACAATTGCTGTTTTATCACCATCTATATTGATTATGAAAGCAGATTGCCAAGTAGAACTGTTTCCAACTGTAATATCTAATGCTGGATCTTTTAATGCTCCTGTCTCACGGACAAAAGTGATCCACATATCAATATTTTTTTCTTTAAGAATTTCTACAGCCTGATTGGCTTTTTCTCTAATTATTTCAAACGACATAGGTACCTCTGGAATAAATATGATTTTTAATTAACTACACCAAAATTATAAAATTAAAGGACAATAAAACTAAGAATTATCTTATCTATGGAATTAAAGAAGATTTAGATTATCATTTACCTAAGATAAATCATTTTTTTAGTTTGTCTGAAATTATTTGACGTCAGAGTATAAAAGTAAACTCCGCTTGAAAAATTGTTTAAGTTCAAATCAATACTATGGGGTCCTTTTGATTTTCTTTCATCAATCAAAGACTTCACTTTTCTTCCGAGAATATCATGAATCTCTAACTTCACATTAGAATCCTCAGGTAAGAAAAAAGTGATAACAGCTTTTTCACTAAATGGGTTTGGATAATTCTGACCCAGAAAAAACTTTGTAGTATCAATAGACGAAGTATCTGGTTTATCAAATTTAATTCTAATCAATGCCCCACTTGCCCCTGAACCAAAACCCGTATATTCATCTACAAATTGTAAATCGTAAATCTCCGCTCTATCAGGTGTATTTATTTTTTCCCAGGATTCTCCACCATCTGAAGTGAATAGAAAAAAGGTTCCGGAGGCAGACCAGCCCTCATTTTCAGTTCTAAAATCGAAAGCAAATGATAATGCAAAATGCTCTGTATCTGTAAATGTCCACTCCAAACCTGCATTTGTAGAACGAACAATTCCAACAGGAAAAATCCATTCGGGGTCACCGCTGAGTGCAATGATATTAAGTGAATCTTGAATATTGAAATCGTAAACCTCGTCGGGACTAACACCTTGAGCTGACCAGTTTAAGCCTCCATCTGTTGTCCGCCACATAACCCCTGCTCTATCACGCGCACCTCCGCAAGCATATCCAAGTTGCTCATCATAAAACTTAAATTTAATAACTGGATAATCTGATAATAAACTAGAATCCACATCAGCTCTTATCCAATGCAAGCCTCCATCTGTTGTTCTTGCAATATAATCTCCCGCCATAAAGCCGTTTAATGAATCCAGGAAATAGACAGTACGGAATAAAGTAAATTCCTCAGGATAATTTTGAATACTCCAGCTGTTTCCCCCATCTGGTGTTTTTAGAATTTTTTGAATAAATGGCGGCGTAAAAGGAAAGGACAATGCCCAGCCAAGATTTTCATTTAAAAAGAAAACATCATAAATAAATGTTGTTATACCTGTGTTGAGTATAGTCCAATCGTCTCCGCCGTTCGTAGTTCTTACAATAGTTCCGTTTCCACCGGCAGCCCAAATATAATTTTCATTTACAGAATAGAGATTTCTCAGAAGCTGATCTGTGGGTGAATTTAACACTTCCCAATTGTTTTGTCCAAGTAATTGTGAACTAACAAACAGAAAAATCAAAAATATTATTGTATGTGTTAGTTTGGAATTCATTTTAACGAGTATTTTTAGAAAGAGTAATTATAACTATTTCCGGTGTCGAGTTATATCTTACCGGGGCAAGGGACATTCCAAGTCCGCCGCAAACAATTGCATGCATACTATCGAAATAAAAATCTCCTTTAATATATTTTGTTTCAACTAAAGTTGGAGTCAAATGAATGAATGGAAACAAAAAGGTTATTTGCCCTCCGTGAGTGTGTCCAGCAAGAAACAGGTCATAATTGTTTTGTTTTGCGCTTTGAATAAGAAAGTCCTGTGGTTGGTGAGTCAAAAATATTTTAAAGTCTGTATGATTTGATTCAGCAAGTATGTTTAATAAATCATCAGAAATCGTTTCAACATAAGTATTGGTAATAAAAGTAATTCCAATTTTAGCATTACCTTTTTCGATAATCTTAACATCGTTATCCACCATTTCAACATCGTAAGCATTCAGAGCATCGGTAATTTCTTTTCTGCTTCTTTTAGTATCCCGCCGGTAAGCCCAGTTATCATGATCACCGACACACGAATAAATTCCATAGTTTGAATTGAGTCTGCCGATGTATTTTGCCGCAGTTTCAATATAATTCGGTGTGGATGTAATAACATCACCAGCAATTAATACTAAATCCGGATCGGCTGAGTTAACCGCATCAATATATTTTTTTAGTCTTGCATCATCTGTGTATCTATCCGCTTGAACATCAGTTATAAAAGCAATCTTGAACCCGACTAAATCTTCGGATAGATTATCTTTCTTAAATTCAACAAATCTGATATTAACTTTATGATAATCGTAAATTACTCTGACAGGGACATAAATGATAAAGAAAGCTATTACTGCTAAAAACAACTTCGCTTGCAAAGGATACAGTTTTTCTTTATACTTTTTATATAAAGGAAATAAAAGCAGCTTAAACAAATCAATAATTAAAAAGAACAAACAAGTCTGGACAATTATTATAAAGAAAATCCAAAACGGATAAAGAATTAGATAGTCTGCCAGGACATTTTGCGGAAAAACAATTGACTGTTTTGTTATTGCGGCATAAACAGAATTGATTATTAAAAGTACAGGATAAGCATTCAATAGCAGAAGAAAAACGAATAGAATTGTTTTTCTTTTTTTATCGGGAAAATTCGGGAAAAGTGTTCTTACTGATAATTTAACTTTTCTTGCAAAGTAAAACTGAATAAGAAAAAGAAACACAACTGCTATAAGAACACGAATAATAATCCACATAAAAAATAGTTTTTAGTTAATAGCTCCGGAAAATGTTTAATAAATTTCCTTAAATTGATTTAACCTTTAGTAACATCTTTTCATAATGCGAACCTTTCCAATAAATCTTGCCGCAAGAACTGCAGGTATAAAATTCTTGCTGTCTTTCCTTTACTTTAGGAGGAAGTTCATTAACTATTTTATCTTTCTCAATTGAAACCAGTATTGTATTGCAATCGAGACAACGCGAAAATTCTTTTATAAGATTGTTGAGATGAAATCTTTTTATTACTTCCTTTATTTGTTCTTCCTGATTATCATTTCGTAAAAAATAACCGTGAGAAACTTCTGTTCGCTTTAATGACTCCAAATCTCTTGTAAGAATTGTCCGTTTTTCTTCTTTGGATATTTTTACAATCTCATCATCAATAAGATCATTCTTATAAAAAGTATCAAACCCAAGCATTCTTAAGTTCCTTGCAAGTTTGCCCAGATGAACATCACAAATAAATTTCGGGTCTCTTAACGGTTCGGGACGAAGATGCTGAACATTCGAAATATCAAATGATTCAAAAACCGGATATACAGATATATCATCTTTATTGTTAATTATATAGTCAAATGAAACTGACTTGCTGTTTACAAGTATCATGTCAACTTCTGTATGCGGCACACCAAAAGATTCAATCAGGTCTTTAATTGATGTCCTGTCAATAAATTTATGTTCAAATCTTATTTTCTTCCTATCATCCGGTAGGAAATCATTAAGCTCTTCGTAGAAACGAAGATTTATAGATTTAAAGTTGAATTTCATTCTTTAAGAATTTGTATGAGACTTCTATTCTTTAAGAATTTTTGTTTTTTATTTACTTTCTAGTCCTATCAATCCACTTAGCAATATCTTTAGCGAAGTAAGTTAATAACATATCTGCTCCGGCACGTTTGATGGCTGTTGCAGCTTCAATCATAACGCGCTCCTCATCAATCCAGCCGTTTGCACCTGCAGCTTTTATCATTGCGTATTCACCGCTAACCTGGTAAGCGGCTGTTGGCATTCCAAATCTTTGTTTTACTTCTTTTATTACATCAAGATAAGCACCGGCAGGTTTAACCATTACAATATCAGCACCTTCTTTAATATCTTCTTCAACTTCTCTTAATGCTTCGTTAATATTGGCTATATCCATTTGGTGAGAACGTCTGTCACCGAAAGCGGGAGTTGATTCTGCTGCATCACGGAATGGTCCGTAAAATCCGGATGAATATTTAGCTGCGTAACTCATAATGGGAATTTTTGTAAAGCCCTTATAGTCCAGGGCCTTTCTGATTGCTGCAACTCTTCCATCCATCATATCGGAAGGAGCAATCATATCTGCACCTGCTTCAGCATGTGAGACAGCTTCTTTTGCCAGAAGTGAAACTGTTTCATCGTTAAGAATTTCTTCACCGGAAAGCAAGCCGCAATGTCCGTGTGAAGTATATTCACACAGACATACATCTGTAATAACAAGAAGATCTTCTATCTCAGCTTTAATTGCACGAACAGCTCGTTGAATAATTCCATTCGGATCATAAGCTTCTGATCCTTTTTCATCTTTGTGCTCGGGAATTCCAAATAAAATTACTGCAGGAATACCAAGGTCTTTTACTTCTTTGCATTCTTCAACCAGTTTATCAATTGATAACTGAAATACTCCAGGCATAGATTTTACAGCATTTCTAATATTACTTCCCGGAACAACGAATAAAGGATAGATCAAATCGTTCTTCATTAGCTCCGTTTCTCTTACCATATCACGAATTATTGGATTATAACGAAGTCTCCTGTGACGTATTGTTGGAAATTGTGACATTATATTGTCCTTTCTTTTTCTATCATTTCTGATTCTTAGCGCCCTAAATATTTTACCACAGAGGCACAGAGAAACAGAGGTTTAATTAATTTTTAAGATTTTGTTCGCAACTATTTCTGCATTTTTTATGCAGTCACCAACGGAAATACCTCCACGGTAATTACCGCTCAAAAACAAACCCGAATTCTTTTTCTCAAATTCATCAAAATAATTTTCGTGTTCAATGTAACCTAAATTGTATTGCGGAATTGCTTTTTCCCAGAATCTTTCAGCTGAGTATATGGGATCATTATTTATTTTCATGAGTTCTTCAAATTCTTTTCGAACTCTTTTAAGTAACTCTTCCCTGTTTTCATTAACAAATTCCGGATTGCGTGCACCGCCAATAAATATAGTGAAAGCTGCTTTATCATCATCTGCTCTTCCGGGAAATATTACTGAACTCCATATTGCTCCAAGAAATGATTTTTTTTCTTTTGACGGAATAAGAAATCCGAATCCATCTAACTCCTGTTTAATATTTTCTCTTTTATAAACTAAGTAATAAACAAGAACGGGCGGATAGTAAATAGCATCAAAATGTTTCTTAACTCCACTATCGAATTTTGAGAACAAATTATCTGCGGCATAAGATGGTATTGTCGAGAGAACTGCATCACACTTGATAGATTTGAGTGATCCTTTAAAATTAAAAATTACTTTATAGCCGGTTTCTTCTTTCTCTATTGATTTAACTTCAGCAGATGTAATTACTTTTTGCCCCAGAGCATTAGTAATTGCAAATGGAAGTGTTTGCATTCCTTCCTTAAATGAAATCATCTTTGCGCTCTGTTTTGATACCTCTGCTCGTCTTTTCCTTTCACGAATGCTTCTTATGGTTCCAACAATTAACCCGCCGTATTTTTCTTCAAGCGCATATAATTTCGGGAAAGCAGATTTCACACTTAACTCTTCCGGTTTGCCGGCATAAACTCCGGCAACAAATGGATTTATTGCATAATCAAGAAATTCTTTTCCTAACCGGCGTGTTACAAACTCTGAAATGCTTTGATAATATCCGTCTTCTGAACTTCCAATGAATGGCTCACCAAAAAGTCTGAGCTTTGCTTTCATTGAAAATAACTTTGTTTTAAAGAAAGCTGGAGGAGACATTGGTAATGCATGAAGTTTGTTGTCTCTGAGAATGTATCTTTTATTTCCTTTTTTATTTGCATAAAGAAATTCTTCTTTCAGATTGAGCTCATCAACCAGGTAGCTGATAACCGGAGTCGTTTCCAGGGCACTGTTCGGACCACGATCAAAAAGAAAGCCGTTTTCGGAAATGCTTTCAATTGATCCGCCAACAACTTCATTTTTTTCTAATACTACTGCTTCCACTCCCTTTTTATACAAAAGATATGCGGTTGTTAAACCTGATATGCCCGCACCAATTACGACTATTTTTTTTCTGTCTGCCATATAAAAGTTTTTTCAATTTTCCATACGAATTTACAAAATGTTAAATACTTTATAACTACTAATTATTGGCGGTTTTTGAACCGGAAATATGTATTTACTGGACAGTATATATTAGTTAAATTTCCATTGTCAAATAATAAGATCACAAAATGAAGACTTTAATTTTATCTCTAATAATTATTCTATTACCAGCTTGCTCATTAATGGAAGACGAAACCAACTTAAATTTTCCTGCAGGAATTGACTCGCTTGCAGTTGAAAAACTTGAGCTTCGAACAGTTGACTTTTCAACTCATATATTCTGTGGCAGTATGTGCTGGACTGGTTATTATTTTAGAAAAACGGAAAGCGGTAATGATATATATTTAAAACTGTTTGTTACCAGTGATGGTAATGCTTGTCCCTGCGTTTGTGTTGAGAGATCTTTCTCATACAAATACAGGGTTATTTATCCGGGCACTTATACATTTCATTTCTGGCGAAATGATTCTACTATTATTGATACAACTATAATTTTTAATTGATATAGAAATACCTGATGTTTTTCTGAAACATTCAACTTTATTCCATCAATAAATTCACTTATATTAAATTAACACAAATCAAGTATTCTTTTCTACCGGGAAAACAAATGAAAACTTATGTAACCAAGTTCAGGCAGTATAAACAAGAAAACGTTTTCGGCGCTCGCGTAAAACGGTTCCAGAAATTAATGCAATATAAGATACGGGAGATTCTGCTTGTATCAAGTATTTATGACAATTATTTGTTTGAAGAAGACGGAAGGTTGTACGAACTGATTAGGGAAGAATACCAGAATCTTAACCTGAGTCAGTCCCCTGAAATAACTCACGTAACAACGGGAGCCGATGCTCTTGAAAAACTGTCTGGCCGTTTTTCTTTTGATCTCATAATTACCACTTTACATATCGAGGATATGCATGTTGTTAAGTTTGCACAAATGGTAAGGCAGTCTGGTATAAATGTTCCGATTGTTTTACTTGCCTATGATAATCGAGAGAGAAAAGATCTTACTACAAATTACGACATTTCTATTTTTGAAAAAATATTTATATGGAATGGCGACTATCATCTTCTAATTGGAATAATAAAATATATTGAAGACAAAATGAACGTTGAGCAGGATACGAAAAACATCGGTGTCCATTCGATCATTCTTGTTGAAGATAATGTAAAATTCTATTCGTCGTATTTGCCACTTATTTATACAGAAATATTCAATCAGTCTCGGCGATTGCTTAAAGAAGGAATAAATCTTACGCACAAATTTTTAAGAATGCGCGCAAGACCAAAAATTCTTCTTTGCACTACCTATGAGGAAGCATGGTCTTATTTTGAAAAGTATAAAGACAATGTGCTGGGTATAATTTTAGACATAAACTTTAAGCATCAAGGTGTGAAAGACCCCGAAGCAGGAATTAAGTTTGCAATAAATGTAAGAAAACAGATAGAGGATATACCGATTCTGCTTCAAAGCAGCGATCCGCGTTTCCGGGAAAAAGCTCAGGCAATTGGTGTGGCATTTGTTCATAAGAAATCACCAAGATTGCTGCACGAGCTTAGTGAGTTTATGTTACAAAATTTTGGCTTCGGTGATTTTGTTTTTCAAACTAAAGACGGAAAGGAAGTTGGAAGAGCATCTAATTTAAAAGAACTTGAAATTGAATTAAAAAGAGTACCCGATGAAAGTCTGGTTTATCATGCTCAGAGAAATCACTTTTCAAAATGGCTTAAAGCAAGAACTGAGTTCTGGCTGGCTCACAAACTTCGTCCGGACAAAGTAGAAGACTTCAACACTGTTGCCGATCTCAGGAAGCAGCTTATCACTTCACTCATTGAATACAAGCAATACAGGCATCGAGGAGTGATAACAGATTTTAATAAAGATTCTTTTGATCCAAAGAACAGTTTTGCAAGAATCGGCAACGGTTCCCTCGGAGGTAAAGCAAGAGGTTTGGGTTTCATTAATCAGCTAATAATAATGAATTTCAACATCTCAAATATGTTTGAAGAAGTTGATATATCGGTTCCTTCTGCAATAGTAATAGGAACGGAAGTATTTGAAAGATTCATTGAAGAAAACAATTTTGATAATTTTGCTTATCAGGATGTTGATGATATTGAAATAACAAAAACATTTATAGAAGCACGTTATTTTCCTGAAGATATAAAGCAAAGATTAAGAGAATTTTTAGAAATTACTGCCTGCCCTCTCGCTGTTAGATCTTCAAGTCTGCTGGAAGACTCTCAGTTTCAACCCTTTGCCGGTGTATATGAAACTTACATGATTCCCAATAGTAATCCGGATATTGAAAAACGACTGGATGAACTTCTTCAATCGATAAAATCTGTCTATGCTTCGACATTTCACCGCAAAGCAAAAGATTATATGAAAGCAACTGATTACAGGCTTGAAGAAGAAAAGATGGCAGTAGTTGTTCAGCGTCTTGTTGGTGCGTCTCACAACGGAAAATTTTATCCTAATTTTGCAGGAGTTGCAAAATCGTATAACTTTTATCCTGTTCCTCCGCAGAAATCATCAGACGGAATTGCATTGGTTGCGCTTGGCTTAGGTAAAACGGTTGTTGAAGGCGGAAACACGGTTCGTTTCTGTCCCAAATATCCACAACATCTAATGCAATTCTTTTCAACAAAAGAAACACTCCGTAATGCACAACAGGATTTTTACGCACTCGATCTGAATGCAGAACTTGATAACATAATTACCACTATTGAAGATATGTGCTTAAAGAAATATGATCTTCATGATTCTGAACAGGATAATACTTTACATTATGTTGGCTCGACTTACTCACCAGAAAACGAAAGTGTTTATGACGGTATTTCAAGGGATGGAACGCGTGTAGTTACTTTTGCACCTATTCTTAAACACAAAGTATTTCCTCTGCCTGAAATTCTCGATCTTCTCCTTGAAATGGGAACGTGGGGTATGGGAACGCCAATTGAGATAGAGTTTGCAGTGAATATGAATACCCCACCCGGTATTCCTAAAGAATTTGCAATGCTTCAAATGCGACCTATGGTTCTTAGCAGGGAGGTCGAGGAATTAACAATCGGAGATATTGCTCGGAAAGATTTGATCTGCAAAAGTTCTCAGGTGTTAGGTAACGGCGCAATCAATGAGATTTATGATGCTGTTGTGGTCGATATGACAACATTTGACCGCGCGCAAAGTAAGGGAGTTGCACTGGAAGTTAGTAAGTTTAACACAAAATTATTAAACGAGAAAAGACCTTATGTTCTTTTGGGTGTTGGCAGATGGGGTTCGTTAGATCCCTGGCTCGGAATTCCTGTAACCTGGGATCAGATTGCTGGAGCAGCTGTAATTGTTGAATCTGGTTTTAAAGATTTTAATGTTACTCCTTCACAAGGTTCGCACTTTTTTCAAAATTTAACTTCATTCCGGGTTGGATATTTTACAGTCAATTCTCAAACTCAAGGTGGATTTATCGATTGGGATTGGCTGCTCTCACAGCCCACTGTTGAAAAGCTGGGGTTTACCAGACATCTCCGTTTCGATAGAGCGGTCTTGGTTAAAATAGATGGACATAAAAATATGGGAATAATTTTAAAACCAGGTATCGAAACAGACAAATAATGTAATTCTTCATAGAATTCTGATCCATCAGCTTTTATCTTTATCTCTTCATAGTAAAATAAAATGAAGGAAGCAAAATAATTATTAATGTCTCACCTATTTTTATTTATTTATTTTTTTGCAAGATTGAGGTATAACTTTTACGGTATATTAATGAATGCTTCTTGTGCTAAGCAAACTCTCAAACAACACTCACGAGCAAAGTTATGACAGACCAAACAATTACGTCTCCAGAAAGCAAAACAACCAAACCCCCGGACGGAATAATATCCATTCTTGAAAACATCCAGGCAAAGTATGGTTATCTTCCAGAAAAAGAACTTAGAAGTGTTGCCGAACAAACAGGAAAATCTCTTGTCGATATTTACGGAGTTGCAACGTTCTATAAATCTTTCAGCCTGAAACCTCGCGGCAAACATTTAGTATCCGTTTGTCTCGGAACAGCCTGTCATGTGAGGGGAGGTCCAACGATAGAAAAAGAGTTTGAACATCGCCTGAATGTTAAACCAGGGGAAACTACAAAAGACAAAAAATTCACTTTAGAAACCGTTGCCTGCCTTGGTGCTTGTGCATTAGGGCCGATTGTAGTAGCCGACGGTCATTATTTCTCCAAAGTTATCACCCCGAAAGTAAAACAAATCCTGGATAAAACAATTGAAGGATTAGATAAAGTAGAAATCAAAACTGATCAAAGAATATTTCCAGTAGAGATTAGCTGTGCACGTTGCAATCATAGTCTGATGGACCCTGATCATTTAGTTGATGATCATCCTTCAATACGTGTTACAATTTCATTCGAAAGGAAGCACGGCTGGTTACGGTTATCAAGTCTTTACGGAAGCTTTAACATTGAGTCCGAATATGAAATTCCGAAGGATATAGTAGCACACTTTTTTTGTCCTCACTGCCATACTGAATTAATAGGTGGTACAAATTGTGTTGAATGTGATTCTCCAATGGTTCCTATGATTGTTAAAGGCGGTGGTGTAATACAAATATGTTCACGAAGAGGTTGTAAAGGACATATGTTAGATCTCTCGGGAGGTTTATATGGAGAATAAACATTCTGCAGTTTGTGAATTAATATTGGGAGTATGTTTATGCCGAAGTTAAAATCTATTGACGAATTAAAAGAATTAAAGAGTAAAATAATTGCGGAGCGTGATACCAGTATCCCGACGATAGTAATTTCTGCTGGTACTTGCGGACAAGCAAGCGGCGCGAATGATTTGATCCGCATAACTAAACGCGAACTGATTGCAAACGGATTAACTAATAAAATCCACCTTCGCATTACAGGATGTCACGGATTCTGTGAAATGGAACCCTCTGTACTAATTGAGCCTTCCCGTATCTTTTACCCGAAGGTGACGACAGAAAATATGAGCAAAATCATAAAATTCATTTCCCGTGATGAGATTTTAAGCGATTTACTTTTTCATCACCCTGAGACAGGCAAACCGATTATCAAACAAGATGATATTCCATTCTACAAGAAACAAAAACGAACTCTTTTATCGTTAAATGAAAAAATAGATCCAATAAGGTTATTTCAATACTTCGAGGTTGGCGGTTACGATTCATTTATTAAAGCATTAGAATCATCAGATTCAAAATGGGTAGTTAAGGAAATTAAGTCTTCCGGTTTGCGTGGTCGTGGCGGCGGCGGTTTTTCAACCGGAACAAAATGGGAAATGCTGGCTACACAAAGAAATGGAAAAGAAAAATATCTGGTTTGTAATGCTGATGAAGGCGACCCAGGTGCATACATGGACAGAAGTCTGTTGGAGGGAAATCCGCACAGTATCATCGAAGGAATGTTAATAGGCGCATTTGCCACAGGCGCCTCCACTGGAATTATCTACGTTCGTAATGAGTATCCTCTAGCAATCAAGCATTTAATTATTGCATTAAGACGTGCCAGCGAAATTGGATTGCTCGGTGAAAATATTTTAGGAACAGAATTCTCTTTCGATATTAATATTGTAAGAGGTGCGGGTGCTTTTGTTTGCGGTGAAGAAACCGCACTTATCAAATCTGTTGAAGGTAAAATGGGAGAGCCACGTCAGCGTCCTCCATTCCCAATTGAAAAAGGTATTAATGGAAAACCAACTGTAATTAATAATGTAGAAACGTGGGCTAATATTCCAATCATCCTAAAGCTTGGGGCAAATGAATATTCAAAAATCGGTACAAAGAATAATTCAGGTACAAAGATTTTTAGTTTGGTAGGAAAAGTAAAGAATACCGGCTTGGTAGAAGTTCCTATGGGAATTACTATAAAAGAAATTATTTTCGATATTGGAGGAGGCGCACCAAGCAGAGCAAAAATTAAAGCTGTTCAGACCGGTGGACCTTCAGGCGGCTGCATACCAATAGAAAAATTTGACTTGCCAATTGACTACGACAGTCTTTCATCAGCAGGATCTATTATGGGCTCCGGCGGTATGATTGTTATGGATGAAAGAACTTGTATGGTAGATCTTGCAAAATACTTTACTAATTTCTTAAAAGATGAATCGTGCGGTAAGTGTTTTGTTTGCAGAAAAGGAACTCAGCGTATGCATGAATTGCTTAAAGATATTTCGATGGGTCTTGGAACGATGGAAAAATTAGCTTTACTTGAAGAACTAGCTCTTGTAGTTAAAGACACATCTATGTGTGGTTTGGGACAGACCGCTGCTAATCCCGTATTATCAACTATAAAATATTATAGGAAAGAATACCTTGAGCATATTAATCAGAAAAAATGTTCTGCAGGAGTTTGTAGTGACCTTGTAGGTGCTCCTTGTCAAGCAACCTGTCCGATAGGTACAGAAGCCTGGAGATATATTGCTCATATTGCCTGTGGAGAATATGAAAAAGCATATTTTGCCATACGGGAAGCAAATCCATTCCCCTCTATTTGTGCAAGAGTATGCAGTCATCCTTGTGAGTATATGTGCAGGTCAGGAACGAGTGGTGGTCAAGCAATTGCAATAAGAGCGCTCAAACGTTTTATAACCGACCGGATTGAACCATCGACTTATAACCCTGTTAGAGAAAAAGACAATCGCAAATCAAAATATAAAGTTGCCGTTGTTGGCGCCGGACCAGCAGGATTAACTGCGGCACATTATCTGTCACTTAAAGGTTATAAAATAACTGTGTTCGAGAAAGATGAAATCCCCGGTGGAATGCTTACAAGTGGTATTCCGTCTTACAGACTTCCGCGGGATGTAATTAAAAAGGAAATTGATGCGCTTATTGATAAAAACATAACACTTCGCACGAATAATATATTAGGAAAAGATATAACTATTGATGGTCTGTTTGATCAGGGATACAGCGCGATATTCCTGGCAATGGGGGCTCATAAAAGCAAATTGCTCAATATTGAAGGAGAAAACCTTAAAGGTGTATTCCCGGCAATTGAATTCCTCAAAGCTTTTAACTTAAATGGAAAAAATCTTGCAAAGGGACGCATCGGTGTAATTGGCGGTGGTGACTCAGCCATTGATGCTGCACGTGTTTCACTGCGTCAGAATGATGTTAAAAGTGTAACCTTACTATACCGAAGAACCCGGCAAGAAATGCCGGCCCTTCAACACGAAATAGATGCTGCAATTGAAGAAGGAGTAAACTTAGTCACTTTAGTATCACCGATAAAAATTGAATCTGAAAATGACAAACTTTCCGGAGTTAAATTTATAAAGAATAAGCTCGGTGATGTAGATTCAAGCGGCAGAAGAAACCCTGTCCCTATTCCCGGCTCAGAAGAATTTATGTTTTTTGATACGCTTATCATAACCATTGGCGATACTCCGGATGTTGATTACATATCATCAATGAACATAAATGTTAATAATTGGGGCACTCTGATTGTGGATGAAGAAACACTTCAAACAAATCGTGATGGTGTCTTCGCCGGTGGTGATGTTGTAACCGGTCCTAATACAGTTGTAGATGCTATAGCTGCGGGAAAGAAAACTGCAATTATGATTGATCGATATTTAATGAAAGAAGAATTGAAGCAACCTCCGGAAATTCGATTACCAAAAATCTATGTACCGCCGGTTGAAGTTTCTGATGAAGAGACGAAAAGAGTTACACTTCCTACTATCCCAGTAGAAGAAAGAAAATCTAGCTTAAATGAAGTTGAACTCACGCTGTCAGTTAAAGAAGCAACCTACGAAGCCCGTAGATGTATGAGATGTGATCTTGAATTTATCCATGATCAAACAAAAGATAAAAAATCAGAACTCATCGAAAGCGAGGAGATCCACAATGATTAATCTTAAAATGAATGGATTAACAATAACGGTTGAAGAAGGAACAACTCTTCTTGAAGCGGCTCAATTTATGGGATTTCCTATTCCAACATTATGTCATATGGAAGGACTTTCACCTTATGGAGCATGTCGTCTTTGTGTCGTAGAAATCGGGGAAGGTGCAAAATCAAAACTTGTTACATCGTGCACTTCACTTGTTCAGGAAGGTTTGAATGTAAGAACCGCTTCAACACGAGTTGTAAAAGCCAGGAAAATGATAGTAGAACTTTTATTGGCAACGTGCCCGCAATCAAAAATTATTCAGGACATTGCATCAGAGTTGGGAGTTCGACAACAGAGATTCAAACAAGAGCACGAGGATTGTATTATGTGCGGACTCTGTGTACGAATGTGTGAAGAACAAATGATGGCAAAGGCAATTGGTTTCCGAGGACGCGGCGATCATCGCAGTATTGGTACACCTTTCGACATTAAGTCTGAAGTATGTCGTTTGTGTGGAGGATGTATTTACGTTTGTCCCGCTTGTCAATTAAGATGTACATTTACTGAACCTGACAAAGCAATATGCGGCGGTTGTGCAAATCTGACCCCACCTTGTTTGGAAAAAGAAAATTTTGAAAATATGATGTGTTACATGGATCCCTGTGTAGCATGTGAAATTAAAACTAAATCGGAATAAAGGAGAATCTAAAAATGTTGTACTCAAGAGTTAATTCTTCAGCGGCAACTTTAACAAAAAACAGAACAGAGGGCTCTATAACACCTTCTTCTGGAATGTGCGTTACTTGTGTTGATGGCTGTATTGGAATGTGCGAAATCGGAAAGTCCGCATATCGGGGACATGAGGTAATCTACCCGCAACCTTTTGGAGTAATAACAACTGCTTCAGAAAAAATTTACCCTGTTGATTATTCTCACTTCAACATAATGGGAACGGCTGTTGGTGCTCATGGTATTGAGGCCGACAGTGATAAGGCTATTTTCCCGAATGTAAAAATTGATGTGCGCTTTGGTCACGACAAAGGAGTTCACTTTCGCTATCCTTGGATCATACCAGGTATTGGTTCAACAAATATTGCAAAGAACAATTGGGAAGGTTTAGCTATAGGTTCTGCTCTTGCCGGTACCGGATTAACGATTGGAGAAAATGTTACGGGTATGGATGATGAATCAATAATAAAGAAAGGAAAAGTACTTGATACAGTTGATTTGAAAAGAAGAGTGAAACTTTACAAAGATTATCAGCGAGATGGTTACGGAGCAATAGTCGTACAGGCAAATGTTGAAGATACACGTCTTGGTGTTCAGGAATATGCTATTGATAAACTTGGAGTGGACTGTGTTGAATTAAAATGGGGTCAGGGCGCTAAGGATATCGG
Source organism: uncultured Ignavibacteriaceae bacterium (assembly GCA_963804005.1). GTDB lineage: Bacteria > Bacteroidota > Ignavibacteria > Ignavibacteriales > Ignavibacteriaceae > JAGXRK01. Next base: position 55,759 of record CAWDOP010000008.1, read on the forward strand.
CGGCGAGGTTAAAATCAGAGATTTAAAAAAAGCACAAATGTTATATGAACGTGGATATGTCGTGTTACCAAATCCAATGGAACCACACGTTATTAAAGCATTTGAAAAAGGTGCATTCAAAGAATTTGAACGTCACTCGAGACTTGGAATGGTAAGCGAAGAATCATTTGCAAATAGAGTGGACGAATTAAGAAAAGCCGGTGCAAAATATGTTTTCTTAAAAACGGGTGCTTACCGTCCAGCTGATTTGGCACGTGCAGTTAAATTTTCTTCAAAGTATAAAATTGATTTATTAACCGTAGATGGTGCTGGTGGTGGAACCGGAATGAGCCCCTGGAGAATGATGAACGAATGGGGTGTCCCGCCGGTAGAACTTCATTCGCTCCTTTATAATTATGCCAAACAAATGCATGATAAGGGAGAATATGTTCCGGCAATAGCTGTCGCTGGTGGATTTACCTTTGAAGATCAGATTTTCAAAGGTCTGGCACTCGGTGCACCATTTGTAAAACTTGTTGGTATGGCACGCGGTCCTATTGCAGCAGCAATGGTTGGAAAGACAATTGGTCGAGCAGTTCAGGAAGGACAGCTCCCTGTTTATGTTGAAAGATTCGGAGATAGTATTGACGAGATTTTTGTAACAGCAAGTGAATTACGAAAAGAGCTCGGTGATTCCGAATTTGAAAGTTTGCCCCCGGGTGCAATTGGTCTTTATACATATTACGAAAGACTTGCTCAGGGTTTAAAGCAATTAATGAATGGAAGTAGGAAATTTTCTCCTGAGTTTATTTCACGCGATGATATTGCATCATTAACCAAAGAAGCTGCCGATATAAGCGGAATAAAATATATAACAGAGGTTGATAAAGAAGAAGTTGAAAATATTTTGAACGGATAAATATTTGTTCTGTTAAGATTAGTTGGTGTTGCACGTGTGGCAGAAGCCTGTAAACTGAGCGGATTGATCTGAATTAATTAAATTCTTTTTAATTTAAAAGTAATTATTTGCGGTTTTTGATTTTTGTCGTTGGCAGAGTGCCAGAAATATCTTAAATCAACCCAAAGCAAACTGGATGAAGTATAAAAACTTAAATCTTGCTTTTCTAATTGAAATTATTGTTGGCTTCGGTTGTATTCTTTCAATCGGATTGCTCGGCTCTAAGGGATTAGTTTCTCTAATATTAATTGCACTCAGGCCATTGATTTTGGAACAAGAAAAAATTGAGTACGATAAAACTTACTGGCAGTTCTTCTATAAGGTAAACTTTCATAGCATTGTTGTTACTTCAATATTCATCATTATTTTTTATTTTATAAGCTTTTTTCATCTAACACCTAATATAGCAAATGATCATTTGCTGCTGTTACAGCTTATTCCTTTCTTTTTATTAACACACGGAGTTGTTGGCATTGTGATGAATCAAAATCTTGGCCGAAGAAAATAATTCAAACCGAATCAACATTTTTTTGTAAATTACATCCAGACAATTTTTAACTAAGAAAACAAATGACTTACCAGATAAAAAAAGTTACTTCGAAAAAGCTTCTTAAAGATTTTATTTCTTTTCCATATACTCTTTATAAAGACAATAAATATTTCATTCCCCCTTTGCGTATGGATGAAAAAAAGACCCTTGATAAAAAAATAAATCCCGCATTTGACTTTTGTGAAGCTGAATACTGGCTTGCATACAAGGATGCTAAAGTTGTGGGGCGAATTGCCGGAATAATCAATCATAGGTACACAGAAAAATGGGGAGCTAAAAATGCAAGATTTGGATGGATTGATTTTATTGATGATGAAAAAGTGTCGTCACTTTTGTTAAGCACAGTTGAACAATGGGCAAAAGAAAAAGGAATGGAGAGTATTCACGGTCCACTTGGGTTTACCGATATGGATGGTGAAGGAATGTTAATTGAAGGATTTGAGGAAGAAAGTACTCTTGGAAGCATTTATAATTACTCCTACTACTCTGTGCATCTTGAAAAACTCAACTATGAAAAGGATGTTGATTGGATTGAATACAGTGCTAAGATACCCAAAGAGATTCCTGAAAAAATTGAAAGAATTGCAAAAATTTCCGCTGAACGGAATAAGCTAAAATTACTGAATCTTAAAAGTGCAAAAGAAGTTGCTAAATATGCTTACGATGTATTCTATCTGATAAATGAGACTTATAAAGATCTTTATGGCTTTGTTGAACTTACAGACAAACAAATTGACGGTTATGTAAAGCAATATTTCTCTTTTGTCCGTCCTGAATATGTTCCCCTAATTGTTGACGAACAGGGTAAGCTTGCAGGTTTTGGTATTACTATGCCTTCTTTGAATAAAGCTTTAAAGAAAATGAATGGTAGACTTTTACCTTTCGGTTTTTTACGGCTTCTTCGTGAAATAAAAAAAAGCAAAAACCTTGACCTTTATCTTACTGCAGTAAGAACAGATATGCAGAATAAAGGTGTTAATGCAATGCTAATGGATCATATTTATATGGTCTGTAAAAAAAATAATATTAAATTCGTGGAAACAAACCGTGAGCTTGAAAGCAATATAAAAGTTCAGTCGCAATGGAAATTCTTTGAAACGCGTCAGCATAAACGAAGAAGATGTTATAAAAAGACTATTTCTTACTGAAGTTAATCCCCCACTTCCCGCCCGAAGATTAATGATTTTTGTATATTGAGCCGTAAAAAAAATCATATCTGAAATGAATCAGTTTTTAGTAATACAAGACATAGTAGTTATACTTCTCGTCGCTCTACCCATCATATTTCTTTTCAAAAAACTAAACATACCTAGCATTGTTGGTTTTCTTATAGCAGGAATGATAATTGGTCCATTCGGTTTTAAACTCATTACTCAGATTGATGAAGTTGAAGTAATGGCTGAAATTGGAGTTATACTTCTTCTATTTACCATCGGACTGGAGGTATCTTTTTCACAACTTATAAGAATTAAAAAATTTTTACTCGTTGCCGGTGGTTTACAGGTTACCCTTACAGTTCTTTTCTCCACCGTGATTTTCTATATATTCGGCATTCCATTAAACCAGGCAATATTCTTTGGAATGCTTGTAAGCTTATCATCAACAGCAATAGTTCTTAAACTTTTGTCGGATAAAAGCGAACTTGAGGCGCCGCATGGTAAAATTTCTTTAGGAATATTGATATTTCAAGACTTAGTTATAGTCCCAATGTTCCTGGCATTACCAATATTAAGTACAGCGGGTGACCTTGAATTATCTGAAATTATAATTAAACTAATTATTTCATTCGGATCAGTATTAGCTATCGTAATTGTCGCTAAACTGATAATGCCTAAAATTATGTATCAGTTAGCTAACCTCAGACTGCGTGATGCTTTCACAATTGGAATTTTGTTGATACTTCTAGGAACTGGTTATCTAACTCACACACTTGGTTTATCATTCGCATTAGGTGCATTTATTGCCGGATTAATTCTTGCAGAATCAGAATATAATTTCCAGATTATTTCGGATATTCATCCTTTGCGAGATGCTTTCAATAGTATCTTTTTCGTTTCAGTTGGAATGCTGTTGAACATCCAATTTGTTATTAACAATCCTGTAACAATAATTGGTTTTTCAATCGGACTTCTTTTCTTTAAAGCTATTATTATCGGATCAATTGTTGTTTTAATGAAGTATCCGTTAAGAATCGCAATAATTACAGGTTTAATCCTCGCTCAGGTTGGGGAATTTTCTTTCATACTGGCACAGGCAGGGAGCAATTTCAATCTAATTGGAGAGGATTACTATAATGTTTTTCTTGGCTCGTCAATCTTTACGATGATATTAACTCCTTTTCTCTTTATGCTTGCACCATTGATAGGGTTTAAATCATCGGAAATAAGATTCACGAAAGACAAAATTGAATCTAATAACAAAGAATTAATAGGGCATGTTATTGTTGCTGGTTTCGGATTAAATGGACGAAATTTAACACGTGTTTTAAAGGAAACCGGAATAAAATATATCGTTATTGAAATGAATCCTGATACCGTAAGAGTAGAAAAAGGCAAAGGTGAAAAAATTATTTTCGGTGATGTAAGTAAAATAGATATTCTTAGAAAAGTTAACATACAAAATGCTAATGTTTTGGTGTTTGCCATTTCAGACCCGAGCATAACACGCAGAGCTTTACAGCTGGCAAAAAAACTTAATCCAAATATCTATACTGTTGTCCGCACAAGATATGTAAACGAAATTGAAGAGCTTTCAAAATTGGGCGCCGATGTTATAATACCCGAAGAGTTTGAAACGTCTTTACAAATATTCAGAAAAGTTTTAGAGCAATACCATATTCCTTTAAATATTATTATGACGCAGGTTTCACTGATCAGGAACGAATCTTATAAATTGTTAAGAAAAGATGTAAAAGGTCCTAGTTCATTTATTCATCTTGATGAAATACTTGCTGAAGGATTAACGGAAACTTATTTTGTAAATGAAGATAATCCGCATGTTGGCAAACTGCTTAGTGAAATTCATTTAAGGGCTGAGACAGATGCGACTATTATAGCAATTGTAAGAAACGGAAAAACAATTACAAATCCTTCGGGCAGAGAAAAAATTCTGGCTCACGATACTTTGGTTATTACCGGAATACATGCATCGGTTGATAAGGCTATCTGGTTATTGAATGGTGAAAAGGATGAATAGTTTTTCTTAAAAAAAATTTAATATTTTAACAAAGTAAAACAAAGAGATTGGCAATGAAAAAGCAAGTTGTTATTAGCGGCAGTCTTAAAGATATGGTCACTTATTGTACTGCTATTTATGAGTTGTCAGGAATAGTAGTTCCCGACGTAATCGAAAATATCGTAAAGCAAAGTCCTATTTTTGAAAATAAAAACTTCTATACCAACATACTTGGAACAGTACAGAAAACCACGGTAACAAGAAATTCCAAAGTGTTCATTAATAATAATATCATCACTCTGCAGATAAGATATGAAATTCTACGTGTTGTTGATATAGAACTTACCGAAAAAGATGAACAATGGATAAAGAATGACGTGGAGAGTCTGCTAAAACATTTTGAATTCCTGCTTCAATCATTTGAAGTTAATACGGAAAATAAAAAATCTTCTTAGGAACAGTGAGTAATATTTGATGAATTGCTTACTGTGTGGTCCTTGAAACGGTTTAAAATATGAAATTTCTAATAATTATAATTTCATCTTTATTTCTTTTCATAACCAATATCAGGGCACAAGATGAAATGTATACTAAAGATACGGAGAATGGTTACTCCTGGTTGTCGCTTCAAAATTCGATTCCATACAGCAATCCAAAACATGATTTTCTAAGTGGAATGCTTGAACGGTACAACATTCTGCGAATTGCACAAAACAAAGATTATTTAATTGATTGCAGAGATGCGTTGACAAGACTTCAATCTGAAGGTAAAACCGAAGAGATTAGTATTGATATTGTTGTTAATAATATAAACAAGTTTTATACTGATCAAAGTAATTTACCTATCCCAATAATCAATGCTTATTGTTATTGTATTAAAGAAATGGCGGGTGAGAGTAAAACAGAATTGAATGAGTACTTGAGAAAACTTTTAGAAACTTTTAGCGATTAAAAGTCTAAACTGGTTTGATTAATTTTCTGATGCTTCTTGCCTATTTTGTGTTCCTTAAGAAATTCTCCAAAATCTTCTTTAGATATTATATAAATTTTTCCAACCCGATTAGATTTCAGATTTCCGGATTTAATATGATATAAAACCGCTGAACGGCTGAGATTAAGAAGCTTTGCAACTTCAAGCACGCTAAAGAATTCTTTCATTCTGCTGTACTTTCAAAGTAAATAAACTTTAACCAATTATAAATTAAGCAGTTATAATTACAGATTCAATTGTTTTAGTGTATTTTAAATTATCTGAGAGATTTTTAAGAGTTGACTCGGACACAAACAACTTGTAGTTAAAGGGTTGTTTAAAAAAACGAATTCACTCCAAAGGATAATGCTATGGTTGCTCTAATATATTTAATAAAGATATACTATAAATTCTTGTTTTTTGTATAAAATAGTCCAAGTTTAACTAGAACAAAATTTTATGGAGATGCGGCATGAAAAAGTTTTTAATTTTTGTTCTTGTGGTTGCAGCAGGATATTTTGTTTACGAATATGTGATCAAAGAAAAACCTGTACTTGAAATTAAAGCTGATAAGTTTCTTACAACCGCACATTCAATGGATGTAGATGCCCCTGCCATTTCACCTTCCAGACAAGGTGCTGTTCAAGGAACAGTAAGAAATATCAGTGATAAAGTTGTAACAAACATAGTGCTTAAATACCAAATGGATGCTAAACCGGTCGAAGCAAAAATTGATCGTTTGGAGCCCGGAGAAGTTAAAAGTTTTTCAACTCAAAGCGTAAAACTCAGACACGCTGATCCTTCATTCTTTCTTGAGGAAGTAACTCACGATTAATTTTAGACAAGATGTCGGATATTATCTTTGTTTGCTCAACTTGATTTTTTATTCTTAATAAATCAAATTATTATGGCAATAGAATACAAAACAGAATTACCTGAAATTAATCAATACTTCCAGCTATTTGAATCGACCGGTTGGAATGAAGAATATAATTTGAGTAAAGAGGAACTTTATTCAACTCTTTCTAAAAGTTATTATGCAATTTCTGCTTATGATGGAGAAAAATTAATTGGTTTCGGCAGAGTATTATCAGATGGGATTCTGCACGCTATGATATATGAGATGATAGTTTATCCTGAATATCAGGGCAAAGGTATTGGAGCTAAAATATTAAATGTTCTGGTTCAGAAATGTTTGGAAGATAAAATTCGGGATATTCAACTTTTTTGTGCTAAAGGTAAAAGAAGGTTTTATGAAAAGTACGGATTCTCTGCCCGTCCGTATGATGCGCCTGGAATGGATTATAAGAAAAGTTTAGAATAATGCATTCAAATTTTAATTCAAAATATTAAGCTTATTCTTAATAACCATCAATGAATGACCGTCTGATAACAACCATTAAAAATTATAAAAAAATTTGTAACCCGGATTTTCTATAGGAAATCAGAAAAAATTTAGAATGAATTTGAGTCAATCCACGTAAAAGCTGGCGGGCCGTTTCTAGGTAATGCTTATAGCAACAAAAAAGGTAAAACTTTTTCTCCATTCTCGATTTTTCTCTATATATATTTATAATATAATTTGAGATTTTTATGAACAATTGGTATGAAGATAAAGAATTTTGGGAAAGGATGGCGCCCAAGCTGTTCAACAAATCCCATTGGGACAAATCATCAAAAGAAATTGACCAGATAATTGTACTAACAGGAATTCAGCCTCGTTGCTCTGTTCTTGATTTATGCTGTGGACCAGGCAGACATTCATTAGAATTGGCTCGAAGAGGTTATAAAGTTACTGCTGTAGACCTAACAGCAGCCTATCTTGAAGAGGCAAAACTAAAAGCAAAAAGTGAAGGAATTTATGTTGAATTTATTAGAGAAGATATGAGGCGCTTTGAAAGACCAGATAGTTATAATGCCATAATATTGATGTATACATCGTTTGGATATTTCGAAAACCAGAACGAAAATTTAAAGGTACTGATCAATTCTTTTCATTCACTAAGTAATGGAGGTTCTTTAATTATTGATTTGATGGGAAAAGAAATTCTAGCACGAAAATATCAAGAACGGGAATGGAATAGAATAGGTGGTGACATATTTCTCGAAGAAAGGAAAATAATTAAGAACTGGACTCAAGTTGAGAATCGATGTATAATGTTCGACGATAATCAAAAAAAAGAGTATAAATTCACTCATTGGATCTATTCTGCTTCAGAGCTTTCTGAGCTTTTATATAAATGTGGATTTAGTAACGTAACCATTTATGGTAGTCTTGATGGCGAAGCATATGATGATAAGGCTGAGCGCTTAATCGCAGTTGCTGTTAAATAGATCCTGTTCAATGTAAGAGTCTTTAATCTTAAACGATATAATAATGTTCTTTAATCTTCACTAAAATTTGCTACATGATGAATCAATTCAAATCGTGTTTTTACACCAATTTTTTGATATATTTTATAAAGATGGTTCTTTACAGTTGGGACTGCAATAAATAGAGTTTCAGCAATATCCCTATTCGTTTTTCCTTCTAAAAGTAGTTTCAATATATCCTGTTCTCTGTTAGAAATACTATATCGATTAGACAATAACTTAAGACCATCCACGATTTTAATCTTCGCTATCCAATCTTTAATATACTTCTCATAATAAAGCTTTATCCATACTAACGGTGCTAAAATACCAGGCATAATAAAAATTAACGGATAAATGACTTTAATAATTTCTGAATTTAACATGCTGAATAATTTAGTAAGGAGTATAATTACTGGGAAACGAGCAAGATATATATACAAGAAACCTCTTGCCATTTTTATTCTCTCTACCGATAACGATGGTTTTCGGTAGAAGTAAAAAACAATTAGTATCAGTGTTTCCACATAAACCGTACTTCTCCAGGCCATATCATGAATTTTATTTAGCGCTAAATAATGAATATCGAAATTGGCAAGAATCAATTTTGTTACATAACTGATTACTAGTACAACAACTATAAAAATAGAAAATCTATTCAATAATCGGGGAATATCTTTATCAATAAGAAATATATACGTAATGATCAAAAAGTATATCATACCGAGTTGGAGTAAAGTGATTATTAAGGCACCTATATTTTTGTATGTAGTAATATCACTTACTAACTCAGTCTCAGCTATGTTGAATTCAAAATATCTGGATATTAGAAACCCTATGAAAAGTAATAATTGATATATTGAATATTGAAAGATTGACTGAATATATGAATGATTTGATCTCTTATATATTAAGTAAAGGTAGACCGATACACCGGCACCTATTAGCAGGCAAATAAAACCGACAAGTAATTTTAAATGGTCAACCATTATTATTGGATTTTAATTATATGTTATAAAGTAACATTCTATTAATAAAAATTTGATAAATAAAAATAAAAAATGTTTTTCTAATATATTGTGTTAATTACCAATAATTGTCCCGATTTCCAGATCATCATTATTTCTAATCATTAATATTCTGTAATGGTCTTGATAAAAATTTGTTTTTAATTGATACTATTTTCTTTTTGCGCTTTCAATTCTTTCTCATTGATCCCATTAAAGAACAAAATAACAGTTTGACATTAATACTTCAGTACTATTCTTAAAATTGGTGCTTTTGTACTATTGATAAAATTGATACAGGCTTCTACTTTGCCTCCCCATTTGAAATTAAATTCGGAGCAATTTATGTTAAAATCTCTTTCAATCTTTTTGCTTGTAGGCTCTATCTTATCAGTGAATACACAGTCCAAACTCTCAGTTAAGTTTTTTGAACATCAAAAAAGTTTCCTTGAAAATTCCTCACAAGATTTATTATCCTCTCAAATCGATGTGCTGATGAAAAAGTATTATAAAGTTGAAGAACCCGGCGCCACTATCATTGTTATGAAAAATGATTCAATAATATTTCGTAAAGCATATGGCATGGCTGATATGCAAATGAGCATTCCTCTCCAGCCGGAAAAGGTTTTCAAAATTGGATCTACCACTAAACAATTTACAGCGGTTGCAATCATGTTGCTTGTTGAACAGAATAAAATATCCCTAGACGATTCAATTATTATGTATTTACCTGATTCTCCCGCGGATTGGTCAGCTATAACAATCCGTCATTTGCTTACTCACACTTCAGGAATAGACGATTATATAGATTATGATAATATTAGAAATGATTTAGATGTGGCAGAAGTAATTTCCTCATTAAGAGATCAAAAATTGCTCTTCAATCCAGGTGAAAAATGGAAATACAGTAATCCAAATTATATACTTTTAGGTAAAATTATTGAGATTACCAGCGGAAAATCTTATGCACAATTCTTAAATGATAACTTCTTTGAACCGTTAGACATGAAATCAACGAATTTAGGAAACAACAGTAGGATTACACCAGGATTAGTCTCGGGATATAGAAAAATAAAGAATCAATATATAAATGCCCCGTATATGAGCATGACTCAACCATGGTCAGCCGGAGGATTGGTATCAAGCGTTGATGATTTGGCTAAATGGTTTCACGCCTTGATAAATGAACAGGTAATAAGTCGGGAAAGCCTCAAACAGTGTTTTACTCCATATCACCTTAATAACGGCAAATCAGCCGAATATGGATTTGGCTGGTTTGTCAACAAATTCAAGGGTCGTTATAATGTCTCACATGGCGGCGGTGTCTTTGGGTTTGTAAATCATACCATGTATCTACCCCAAGAGGGTGTGTTTGTGGCGCTACTATCAAACCGTATTGTACCCGAGGCCGTTCCCGGAACACAAGGGGGATAGCTGAAATGGTGGCGGCTCTGGTTATTGGAGAACCGTATGAAATCAAAGAGAGAAAACCTATAGCAATGTCAAATTCAGAATTAAAAAAATACTCGGGAGAGTATAAACTACTTCATTCAGATGAAAGTAGTTCAATTAGCATTAGACAAATTATGGTAGAGGATGACCGGATTTATTTTGGAATTGGAGTAACCCGTCGAATCGAAATCTTTCCAGAATCAGCTACTCTATTTTTTATACCCGATGTTGCTGGGACAATACGGTTTGAGTTTGATGATGAAGAGAATGTTATTCGTTTTTTTCAGAATCGCTCCGACGGCTCTATACTAGTAGGAGAAAAAACTAATGAGTGATAAAAGTTGTTTCAGTTTATTTACAAAACCTAATAAAATTGATCAGCATTCATCATTTGAAAATTGTGAATATAGAATTGTCGTTTTTTAAAAACACTTTAAATAATAATTTATTAGTTAACAACTTCTAAAGGAGAAAAAATGAAAGAGCAAACACTTGAAAAGCCGACTGGGGTATTTAATAAAATTTTAATGTCTATCATTATAATAAGTATTATTATTGGTACCCTATTGTATGTACTCAGTAAATTTGATTTTGACATCCTCTTTGCAATTATTATGTCAATTATGGCTGTTGTACATTTAGGATTGTTGATCATTTTAAAGAAATGGATTTATTGTATACCTGCAGGCTTTTATTTATTTGTTGCAACAACTTTTTATTTCAAATATACATTTATAAATCCCATGTTACCCGCTGTTTTTGCAGGATTTTTCTTTGCATTGTTTATATATATACTGATAACTAGAAAATTTCCATCTTAAATAATGTATTGTCATTTATTGATATGGTCTAATTGTAGTAACCAGCTGAAGCAAAATATATTCGATGAAAGAATAACTATTATGAAAAGATGGATAGTGGGATTGATCGTAATTGCGACTGTCTTTATGACTTCCTGTAGTCTGACAGAAAAAAAACAAAGTATAGTTGGGCTTTGGGAAGGCAAAGTAAAATTTCCAGGAATTGAGACAAGACTTCTCTTCAACATTGCATCTTCCCCGGATGGTGAATTAACGATTGAAATATTGCAACCGGATGAGCATGACGATGTAATAAAAGTATCTTCTATTGCTTTAGAAGATTCAAATATACGTATAGAAGTCGCGGCACTAAAGGGAGTTTTCGAGGGTTGTATTGAAACAAATAAAGAAATTATAGTTGGCGAATGGCAACAAGGGCGCTGGCTTCAGAAGCTTGTTCTGAGGAAGATATGGAAATTTACTAAATATGCCAGACCTCAAACCCCAAGACCTCCCTATCCCTATAATGTTAAAGAAGTGACTATCGTAAATAAAAAAGAAAACGTTTGTCTGGCTGGGACACTGACTTGGCCAAACAAAAGTTCATCTATTCCAGCAGTTATTCTCATTTCTGGTGGAGGAGCGCATGACAAGGATTATTCAATACTAAGACATCGTCCGTTTCTTGTTATTGCTGATTATCTAACCAGACAGGGTATGGCTGTGTTGCGATTCGATGAACGTGGAGTTGGTTCTTCCACGGGGGATCGCTCCCAAGCCACCTGTAAAAATTATGCCGATGATGTTTTGGCAGGAGTTCGATTTTTACAAACATTCAATGAATTTAATCCGACTCGTATCGGCCTAATCGGCCACAGTGAAGGCGGTATGATTGCTTCTGTTTCTGCAGCAGAATCAAAGGATATTTCTTTTATTGTACTGCTTGGTAGCCCCGGTCTGGCCGGAGCGGAATATCAATATCAATTTGAAGAATCAATAAGTAGAGCGATGGGATTAAGTGAAGAAATGATTGCAAGTAAACGCGATATTCAGGAAAAGATTTTCAATGTATTGCTTCATGAAAATGATCAATGGATTATTGAAACTAAAATTTATGAAATCTATAGAAAATTTCATCCACAAATACCTGAAGGAAAGATAAAGGCAGGTATCGCAAAATTTCTGTCCCCCGGTTTTCAATATAATCTCACTTATAACCCGGCTTCTATTCTACAAAATGTATGTTGTCCGGTATTGGCAATTTATGGTGAGAATGATTTACATGTCCCTCCAGAGGGTAATTATAATGCGATGAAAAGTATACTAAAAAGCAGAGCGGATGTGCCGTATAAAGTAATAAAATTGCCAGGATTAAATCACTTCTTTCAGACTACTGATAATAAAGAACCATTTGATTATGGGAAAATTGAAGAGACTATCTCACCAATTGTGTTAGAATTAATAAGTGATTGGATAATTAATTTTAAGGAGTAGAATAATGAATAGATTAATAATACTTATTGGATTACTAGCACTTTTTTCACATCAAATATTTGCTCAATTCAATGAGGACAGTTTCCTATATACAGGTATTAAACTTGGCCTTAATTATTCAAAATTTGTTGGAAATGATAGGCCAGGGAAAAATTTAAGCACAATACCCGAGTGTGCTGTTGGTGGATTTCTGTCTTACAAATTTGATTGTATTTTTTCGGTTCAACAAGAAATTTATCTTATTGGAAAATTGTGGCAATAGGTGAGAATGGGATTAACAGTGAAAGCCTAACGACACCTTTTCAAACTAACTAAGGAAAATTATTATGGCCAGAGAATCTAAATTACTTGTAACTTTCAATTCTATTAAAGTTGCCTTAATGACTAACCTTAATTTTTATTTGCTTCTTTTTCTACTTGTTTCAATGCAGCCAATAGTATTAGCAACTGAAAATACTTCTCAAAAGAAAATCATCGCTGTAAGAACAGAAGAAAAGATAATCATCGATGGAATATTAGAAGAGAGTGTCTGGCAAAGGCCAGGAATTGCCGATCTGCTTCAGGAGGAACCAGACCAGGGAGAAAAACCTTCACAACCTTCTGAATTTTGGGTGGCATATAATAATGACGCAATATATTTTGCAGCAAAATTTTATGATTCCAATCCTGATTCTATTATGGCACGCCTGGTAAGAAGAGATTTTATTTGGGGTGATCCTTCAGACGGTTGTGTCCTGTATCTGGACTCTTACCGTGATAAAAGAAGTGGCTATTTCTTCTATGTTTCTGCAGCGGGCACTCTTGCAGATGGCTTGATTGAGAATGATGTAAAACAACCAAATGATCTTTCCTGGGATGCTGTTTGGGAAGGCGTCCCAAACATAGATGAGGAAGGATGGTCGGTTGAGATGAAAATTCCGTTTTCACAACTTAGGTTTAACAAAGGTGATTCGCAGTTGTGGGGAATAAATGTTGAACGATTTATCAGTCGAAGAGTTGAAACGGATATTATCGCTTATACTCCTAGAAACGAAAGCGGATTTGTATCACGATTTCCTGATTTGATTGGTATTGAAGGAATAACTCCTTCGGCAAGAATTGAATTATTACCTTATATAACAGGAATAGCAGAGTATATATCCAACGATCCTAAGGATCCATTTAATTCTGGTGAGAATTACGTTCCTGGTCTTGGTCTTGATGTAAGAGCAGGACTCGGAAATAGTCTCACTTTAAATGCAACAATAAACCCAGATTTTGGTCAGGTTGAAGTCGACCCGGCAATTGTAAATCTGTCTGATATCGAATACACTTTTACGGAGAAACGTCCTTTCTTTACGGAAGGTGTAAGTATATATCGTTTCGGCCGAGGTGGGACAAACAATAATATATTAATCAATTGGACAAATCCGAGCATTTTTTATAGTCGAAGAATTGGTAGAAAACCACAGGGTTGTTTGCCAGTTTATGATTTTGCAGATATCCCAAACGGCACACATATTCTGAGTGCAGGAAAAATTTCCGGACAAATAATGGATGGTTGGAAAGTTGGCACAATAAGCGCACTTACACAAAAAGAATATGCAGAGATTGATGTTGATGGTAATCGCTCGAATATTGAAATAGAGCCATTAACCTACTATAGTGTCCTCAGATTACAAAAAGATTTTAATGAGGGAAAACAAGGTTTCGGTCTACTGTCAACATTTACAAATCGTTTTTTTGATAACCCAATTCTTCAAAATTCTATAAATAAAAACGCTATAGTGGTTGCTGTCGACGGCTGGACTTTTTTAGACAATGAGCAAACATACGTTCTAACCGGATGGACCGGTTTATCATATGTTAGTGGGAATGAAAATCGAATGATTTTTCTTCAAAAAAGTTCCGGGCATTATTTTCAACGCCCAGACGCAGAACATATTTTTGTTGACAGCTCAGCAACTTCCCTCACAGGATATAGCGGTCGCTTAATTCTTAATAAAAATCGCGGTCGTTTTACATTTAATACCGCTTTCGGTTTTATAAGTCCGAAATTTGAAGTGAATGATCTTGGTTATGGATCTTACAGCGATATTATTAATGCACATTTCTCTGTGCTCTATCGCTGGACTAATCCGACTGAGATGTATCAAAGTGCAAGTGTTTATGCGGCTACTTTTGTTAACTCTGACTTTGGTGGGAATATTACTGACCAGGGTTATTTCTTAGGATGTAATATCACATTGCCCAATCTTTATTATGGTGACTTTACACTTGCTTATCAACCAGAATCTTACAATGCTCGTCGTACCCGCGGTGGACCTTTAATGCTCAACCTGAAAAATCCATCATTTGATTTCAACTTATCTACCGATATGCGCGAGTGGTGGGTCCTAAACGTAGGAGGCAATTTTGATTTTGGAAACGATGCTAAATCTCAATCTATCTCTACAAATCTTGAATTTAAAGCTGCTACAACTCTTACACTTTCTATCGGACCAGAATTTTCCAAAAGTTCAACAGAAGCACAATGGATTGGAAATTTTAATGATCCAACTGCACAAGAAACATATGGGAAGCGTTATGTCTTTGCGCATCTTGATCAAACCATGTTTGCTGCTGACATCCGCGCTGATTGGATCATAAGCCCCACGCTTAGTTTACAAGTCTACATACAGCCGCTAATAGCATCTGGGAAATATAATGACTATAAAGCTCTGGAAAGACCGAAATCGTTTGATTTTATTAAGTATGGTGAAAATGGTTCTACTATAGATCAAACTACTTCCCAGGACGGTGATATAATTTCTTATACACTGGACCCGGATGGAGATGACCCGGCAGAGTCAGTTACAATCGGAAACCCTGATTTCAACTACATTTCTTTAAGAGGTAATGCAATGCTTCGATGGGAATATTTGCCGGGTTCAACTCTCTTCTTGGTTTGGACTCAGACCCGTGAAGACGTCGATCCAAATGGAGATTTCCGTTTTGGTAATTCCATGAATAATCTTTTGGGGGTTAGGCCCGATAACATATTTATGCTGAAGCTGACTTACTGGTTATAATTATATATATCGAAATCATTAAATAACACAATAATTATTATAACATATTTAAATCATTGATATATGATAAATATTCCTCCCCATTAAGGAGCAGGGATAAACCAAATTTGAACAAGTGTTTTGTTGTCTCGATTTTACTAAATAATTTTTAGGAGGTTGCTATGAAAAACTTTTCCTTACTTTTTTTCATTCTTGTTTTTATCACTCCATCATTTGCACAATCTGAGTTCTTTAATTATGAAAATAAATTACATAAATCACTTTCAAGTTATTCAAATGAACAGGGATATTCGCTTAGAACTATAGATCAGTTAAACAAATATGATGTTAAATTCTATAGTCTCAACCTTGAGGTTAGTAAATCTTCAACTGAAATTCAGGGTAACGGAACAGTGTATGCAGAAGTACAGTTTAGTCCGTTAGACACTTTTGTAGTAGAGTTGATTGATAGTTTAACCGAAACAACGTATATGAAAGTAGATTCAGTTATAATAAATGGGCAAGTTCACAGCTTTACACATACTAATCATTTAATTAAAGTTCCTATAGATCCTCCACTGCCAGTAGGTTCTTTTATTAATGCCGAGATTTATTATTATGGGAATGGTCAGCCTTCTGGTGTTTCATCTTACAGCGGTATTTCAAATGGGACAGTATATAACTCCTCTGTGACTTGTACATATTCAGAAGCATACTGGGCCAGGATATGGTGGCCTTGCAAACAGATTCTCAGTGATAAGTCTGATTCCATACATATTTCTATAACAACGGATTCTGATTGTAAGGTGGGTTCAAACGGAATACTAGAATCTATCATACCATTACCTGAAGATAAAGTTCGTTACGAATGGAAATCGAATTATCCTATTGACTATTATTTAGTTTCATTTGCTGTTGGAGATTATATTGAAAATATAACATACGCACCAATTGAGAAGACCAATGATTCTATATTGATTCATAGTTTACTGTTTGAGAATTCTCCTTATCTTGCAATGAATCTGGTTGCGATTGAAAAAACAAAAGATTATCTACAGCTTTACACCACTCTTTACGGCGATTATCCATTTAAAAATGAAAAATATGGATATTGTCTTGACGTGAATCCATGGGGGGCAATGGAGAACCAAACTATGACAACAATAGGTTATCAGGCATTAGATACTACAGCTGCCTTTATTGTTGGATATTATTATTTATGGTATTCCGCACATGAGTTGGGCCACTCCTGGTTTGGAGATAACGTTACATGTGCTACCTGGCAGGATATATGGATAAATGAGGGATTTGCATGTTATTCTGAATATTTAGCGTTGCAAAATCTTGAATCACAAAGTAGAGCAGATTATTGGATGAACGATGCACACGCAAAAATATTATCCCAACCTGGTGGTAGTGTTTACGTCCCAGATGAATTAATATATAATGAGGCTAGACTAGCTGATTATCGTCTTACTTACAAAAAAGGAGCTGCAATTATACATATGATACGTTTCGAAGTGGGAAATGACTCCTTATTTTTTCTTACACTCAGGAATTTCCAAAACGAATTTGGGGACAGCATTGCAACAGGATTGGATTTTAAGAATGTACTTGAGACAACTAGCGAACAAGATTTTACTGACTTCTTTAATCAGTGGTACTTTGGGGAGGGTTATCCAATTTATAATATCAATTGGACACAAATAAATGATACTTTAAAGATCCATTCTGTTCAAACAACCTCAACTAGTGTTACTCCTCTTTTTAAAATGTCATTGGAATTTAAATTGCATTTTGCCGGTGGAGATACAACCATTAAGATTTATCAAAATTCAAATGAACAATTATTTGAAATTTATTTTCCTCCGACTGTCACAGAAATATCCGTAGATCCGAATAACTGGGTAATAGATAATTCCACAATTATACATACAGGAATTGACTATGATGAATTTGTAATAGAATCTTTTTATCTATATCAAAACTACCCTAATCCTTTTAACCCATCTACAACCATCAAGTTTAATATTCCAGATAGAACGTTTGTATCGCTCAAAGTATTTGATGTATTGGGAAATGAAATAATTAGCCTCATCGATCAAGTAAAAGAACCAGAACATTATGAAGTTAAATTCAATGCTTCAGCTTTACCAAGTGGAGTTTATTTCTACCAAATCCAGGCAAACTCTTTCATCGACACAAAGAAAATGATTCTACTCAAATAAAAGAAAAAGAATATTGCCTTATTTATGGCTGCTATGTAAAATAAAAAATCCTCACTTAAAATGAGGATTTTTCTTAGTAGCGGGGGCCCAAAACAAACACTAAAGAATTTATATTTTAATTGTTTTTTAATGTTTTTTCCTCAGAGAAAATAGAATAAGCACTTAAAATTCGATTTACAATGTGTTAGAAAAGTGATTATTAACGTTATCTATTAATGCGTATATATACAAAGATTTTTTCAAGGGAAGGTACCCTGTGACCCATAACCCCGAGTCAATTCTCAGATCTACCAAATAAAAAATCCCACTCATTTAATTTTAATGTCAATTTCAACAGCTGTATCTGGATTGCTGTATGGTTTGAGTAAGCTCATAGGCCAGTAGTCCTCACCCAGCGCGTGATGTCAGTAAGAAACGTTAAAACCCCGGCATTGAATAAAAGTGCCTTACATTACTGTATTAGTATCAGTATGTATCTTAACTCCCTTGAAATCATAACTATACCGTGATTAAAACAGAATGAATTACCCATTGAGCTACTTAAACAGCTTCCTGATCATATTTATCATCTGGTTAAAAGATTTTTAGCTTTGTTTGAATGTTAATTGGAATTTAAAATATAGAACAAAGTTACAATGGGACGCCGAAGACACTCAATGCTTCTGTCAATTCTAAGATCACCTTCAAAACCTGTTCTTGGGTTTTTCTGATTTCCTATAGAGAATCGGATTTGTAAAAATATTTTATAAAAAATTATCAAGCTATAAAAAGAAACCCCGCCATTTTCACAGCGGGGTCCAGCCCTAACAGAAGGTCTGGGGGTAAACCTTAACTGCTAGCTGCTGAAATTATTTTAGAATCGAATTTGGCTTTAATAATTATTGAAAAATCTTACTTTAGAATTTTTCAATTTCATTTCCGATGTTCTAAAAATATTAGACTTTCTGCAAATGCCTCTAACCATAGATTCCAATCATGACCCCCATTGTAAACTCTTAACTCTGCAGGACCACCTAATTCCTTATTATATTTACTAAAAAGCAAATTGGCTTGCCAATCGATGTTATAGTTAATTCCTTCCGGATGATTCCAGTCATCGTCACCAACAGTTATTATTAAAAGAACTTTTTCTTTATCATCATTAGATTTTCGCAGTATTGTTGGATAATTTTTTTGAATCCAAATATTTTCGTCAAATGGCTTTCCAAAGGCACCCGATTCTCTTGCACTTGATTCAGGCGGAGGCAGTTCATCATATAATGCCGGACTTAATAAAATTGCTGCTGAAAATAAATCGGGATGTGTCAGGCTATATCTTAAAGCACCATAACCACCCATCGAAAATCCGGCAATAAATCTTTTATCTCTCTGATCGTATACTTGATATGTGTTCTCGACATAGGGCATTAAATCATTAAAAAATGCGGATTCGAAATTTTCCAGACCATCAATCCACCAACTGGTTCCAGAGGATGGTGCAACTGCAATTAGAGGACGGATAACTCCATTTTCAATAAGAGAATCAATTAGCTCAATTCCAGGATTCCAATCCATTTCGTTACCGCCACTACCGTGTAGCAAATATATTACCGGGTAAAAATTTATATTATCATATCCTGATGGCAAATACAAATTGAAGCGCCAATCTCTGTCTAATGATTTTGAGAAAAATGTTTTTGTCTCAAGAGATTGGGCATAAATAGTCAATGATAGGAATGATAATAAAACTATAATTGTTTGAAGAAACCGAATAAACTTTTTCATAATAAAAATTAATTAAATAACTGATTGATTACCTGAACTATCAAAAAAATAGAGCTTTTTAGGATTAAGATAAAAAGTTAATTCAATTCCAATCTCCGGCAGTTTTGCCATATAGCTTCTAGATATCCAGGACACATTATCAATCCTCACATATATAAAAGATTCATTTCCCATCGGTTCAACCAACTCAACATTTGATACAAACTTAATTTTATTTTGTAAGTCTTTGTCAGCGGAGACATCCTCTGGCCTAATTCCTAGAATAACTTCCTTATTGACAAACCCTAGAAATCTATTTCTTTCTTCATCAGGCAAATCAAACTTTAAATTTTGTCTGTCACTGATAAATTCGAGACTATTTGTGATACTGCCTTTGATGAAATTCATTGCCGGACTGCCAATAAATCCTGCCACGAATTTATTTTCCGGTTGATTATATAAGTTCATCGGGCTGCCAATTTGCTGTATTATTCCCTCCTTCATTACCACGATCTTACTACCCATTGTCATTGCTTCAACCTGATCATGTGTAACATATACAATGGTTGCTTCAAGCGCCTTGTGCAATTTTGATATTTCTGTCCGCATATGCACACGAAGTTTTGCATCAAGATTACTGAGGGGTTCATCAAATAGAAATACTTTTGGTTTTCTTACGATTGCTCTTCCGAGTGCAACCCTTTGTCGTTGCCCACCGGAAAGCGCTTTTGGTTTACGATTAAGATACTTTTCAAGTTCTAATATTTTAGCAGTTTCATTAACCCTTTGTTCAATTTCTTTTTTGTCGAATTTTCTGAGTTTTAATCCAAAAGCCATATTTTCAAAGACCGTCATATGTGGATAAAGAGCATAGTTTTGAAAAACCATTGCTATATCGCGATCTTTAGAAGGAACATTATTCACAACTTTATCATCGATTATTATTTCCCCCTCAGATAACTCTTCGAGTCCCGCAATCATTCTTAGTGAGGTTGTCTTACCACAACCAGAGGGACCAACAAGCACAACGAATTCCTTATCATGGATTTCAAAAGATGCATTCTTAACTGCAGCAGTGTTTTCGTCATATCTTTTAGATACATTTATAAATTTTATATTTGCCATAAAATGATTTTTTCCGAATTATATCTTATCGATTTTTTATTACGCGAAAATCTAATTAGTTTATTTTCCCTATAAAACCTGCAAGTTTTTTAGAAATTTCATATATGTCCAGTCCATTTGTAAATGGTAAGCAAGTTCCTGTCGGATATCTTGTTTTTTCCTTCCACACTTCAGGAATATTGTTCGCTCCGTTTTTTGCTCCTGCAATAGCACCAACAATGGCTCCAATAGTATCAGCATCTCTTCCAAAATTTCCAGCGTAAATTACTCCTCTCTTAAATTCACCATCTGTCAGTTTAAGTACGGCAAATGCAGAAGTGACAGCTTCCGGAACTACTGCTTTATAAGTGCTCCATAAGGCTTGATGAAGAGGCATCCACGCATCTTCAAGATTTTCATGTTGGTCAATAATTTCAAATGCTTTGTTCATTGAAAATTTAAACCATGTATCGTCCGGTATAACTTTCATAGCAGCTTTAATAATATCATTAACATCAGCATCAACCATCGCTACCGATATAGCAGCAGCCACAGCCTGAGCACCCCAAATTCCTTCACGCCAATGGCTTAATGAAGCTTCGATTTCAGCAAGTTGGGAAGCTTTCTCAGGATTACCGGCACAAACAATACCGATAGGTGTAATCCTCATTGCTGCTCCATCGCTCATATAATATGCATTATATTTGCCTGATAACGGCGGCATAATACCTTTTTTTATATTTGCCATTCCTTCTTTTTCGCTAGAACCACCGCGATTCAAATGGCTCAGCGGAGCTACATATTTATTCCAGGAATTAACTACATTTTTTATGTTTATCTGCCCATCATTTTCAATAATTGTTTGTGCTGTTAAAAGTGCAAAATCAGTATCATCAGTGCTCCAGGTTGCAGCATCAGAAAAATCAGTTGTTATTCCATAATTAAAATGATTTTCAGGAGTCCTGGCAGCGTCGCCAAAAGAATCACCGATTGCATGCCCAATTAATGCACCGAAGGATTTATCATATCTAAGTGCTTGGTCTTTTAGTAATTTATCTAAGGTCTTCATCTTGTCTCCCGATTATTTTGGATTACTTTTAAAGTTCTCTTGGCCAACTCATCAAATTCGGAAAAATCATATCCTTTGATACTACTGCGAATTTTATTATTTAATGGTCTAACCCATTTTTTAGGTAATTTATTATACCCCTGTATAGTCCCCACAACGGATCCAACGGTTGCTGCGTTACTATCTGTATCCCACCCACCCATAACGGCAGCACATATCGACTTTTCAAAATCATTTTTCCCGTACATTAAAGAAGCAATAATTAAAGCCGAATTATTAATAACGTGAACCCAATGTAAATGATCAAATCTTTGATATAATTTATCAAGAGTCCACTCCCAATCTTTATTTTTTCTGGAAATAGAGACCGAGAATATTAGCGCGTCATAAATTTCACTTTCTTCAGGAATAAACTTAATTGCAGATTCTATCAATTCATCAATGTCTTTAATAAAGAAAGCCATTGAAAGTAGGGCGGAAATGAACACAGCACCTAAGATACCATTATTCAGATGAGTCAAGGAAGCATCTTTCAATGCACATCTTACTGCTTGTTCTGGATTACCGGGTGAGATCCATCCCCATAAATCTGCCCGGATTAAAGCACCAATCCATTCTCGGTATGGATTATTAATTAGAGCCGTATCCATAGGATTTATTTGATCTAACAAATTAAAATAAGCGACTCTTTCAGCTGTGAATGTAGATAGTACAGGCAGTAATTCTAACCAAGTTTCTGCAACATTTTCCGTAGTGAAATGTACTCCAAAATATTCGGCGATATTTAAGTTTATCATCGTATAATTAAGATCATCGTCTTCTGTCATATATTCAATATTTTCTTTTAAGCTTTCTTTCCCCGAATGTTTATTCCATGGATATTTTTGAAGAATTTCACCTGTAATATTTTTACCGGATATATAATCTTGAAGAGGCCATTGTTTTGAAACAGTAAGTATTTCCTTGATTATGGATCGTGAATACTTTTCAATCGGTTTTCCTAACAAACATCCGGAAGCTCTTCCAACCCATCCGCCATATAGCTTATCATATAATTCAGATTCTGACAACTGATTTAAATCATATTTAATAGAATCAGACTTAACTTTTCTATCGATAAAATATTCTAATTTTTTTCGTTCTTCTAAAAAGTAAGAGTTCTGATTATACGTTTTATAAAGATAATCCTTAAATTTTAATACCTCTTTCTCATTGTCAGTTTTTAGTTTTATACTATTCCAATCGGAATTCAAACGATCAACATTCTTGCCCTCAAGCTCTAATTGCTGAATTTCATATTCAATTAAATCTTTTGGATCGATCCAACTAATTCTCAAATTAGTCTCCTAATGATTCAGTTAAATAGTTATTACAAAAAGTGTCAACCAGATCCAGATAATCAACGTTTGCTAATTGAGGCAGACAAATTCCCTTTAAATATTTAATTGCGTTCTTCCAGTCCTCAGTCAAAACACTTTCTTCTGTTAAAGAACCAAGTACTGCTCCAAGAAGAGGGGTTACGCTATCAGACACTTTTGTTATCGAATTTGCTGCAAATAAAATATCGTTGAAATTATTATCGTATTTGTACATCAAAGATAGTATCACAGCCAAGTTGATGGGGGCACAACTACCATAATTATAAGAATTATCGACAATTTCGTTATTTAATTTCAGCACCAAATCAAAAACCGAAGATGAATTTTGTGATATACTTAGTGCTTCTGTAACAACATTATTAATCCACGATTTTTTATCAATGTATTGAACTACTTTTTCAATAATGTTTGTAATATTATCGTCATACAAACAGTAATAGAGTAGTCTGTTATAAAGTAGAGCACATTCCACACCTTCATAGCTATTAGTAATTTGAGAATCCAATTCAATATTTTTTAATGTTGAATCTAAATCATCTAACTTTGACAGTAAAATAGGAATTGTTCTGGCCATCGAGGCATCATCAAAGTAGTGCGGATTATCTTTGCCTGAGAGTGGTGGATATTTACTTTTAGAAATGTTGTCTAATGCCGCAATAACACTGACGCTTCCCCTTATTTGATCCTTAATTTCACTTAGCTTTTTCCAGGAATCTAAATGATTTTCGTATATATATTTGCCATTGTTATTTCTAATTAATTGAAGATTGAATGTTACCCATTCTGTGTCATCTGTCGGACACATTTTGAAGTTTTGCGATTGTTGGTTTAAAGAAAATGGTAAGCTCGTTTTTATGATATTAGTTTGTTCAGATTCTTGATCTATTTCTCTTCGGATACGTCTGGTCCAACTTGGATATAGATAACTTCGGTGAAAGAGTGCATTCCAGCTTAATGCATCACCAATGGCTAAACCATATAATACATTTTTACATTTTAAGATCATTTTAGATTTAAGCATTTTTTTCAATTACCTCAATAAGAATATCGGAGCACTCCAGTAAATCAGTTCCGGCGAGAGATTGGATACAGATTCCTTTTACTTTTTGAATTCTTTTTGTCCAGTCTGAGGGCAGACTTTTATATCCAGCAATTGTTCCTGTAATTGCCCCGCATATCCCTGCGATTGTATCTGTATCCCTTCCTATATTCACTCCGCCCAAGACAGAATTTTTAAATTCCCCCCTTGTGCAAGCTAAAACTCCAAAGCTTAATCCGATTGCCTCTGGGGCAATATCCGACCAATGATAATAATCACAAACAATTTCTTTATTTAAATTAACAAAACATTCTTCTAAACTTCTTGCTTCAGACCCAATTTGAATTCCTCGAATAATATTTCGGTAAGTCCAGCTGTCTTTTTCAATAATATCAGTCACATTTTTAAAGATTCGATCGACATTATTTGTTAAAATCGCCGAAGAGATTGCAATGGCAACGGCAAGTCCGGATTGTATTCCCTCCTTTGTATGAGACACACTGCCATCTATTAAAACTAATTTTGTAGCAATATTGTTATCCCCGGCTGAAACAATCCCAAAAGGAAGAACGCGCATTGCCAATCCATCACTCCAACTATGTGAATGGAATCCGCTTAACGGAGGACACAAATTTTTCCTAAGATTTTCAATTGTCATAAGTTCACTAAAACCAGCACCTCTAAGAGGTTCTTGATTTAATGCAAATTGTTCTTTCCATTCCAGGGCAATTTCGTTTGCAGTTATACCAAGTCCGTATTTCTTCAGTAACAAAGCATTAAAGACTGCAAATTCAGTGTCATCACTGCCAACCGGATCATCGGTTAAAAAATCTTTTAGGAAACCCCTTTTCTGAATTTCTGAAAAATTTTTACCTTCGGTTTCTACACCAAGTGCATCACCAATAGCTAAACCAATAAATGCACCTCTGGCTTTATCTCTGAGTATTTCCAAATCTGTTTTTGTCATTGTTTATATCTACTTAATACGTACTCGCTTTCGTCTTCAAGTCTTATTTTTAATTCCTCAATTTCCATTCTGTTTGAAAAAAATTCCTGAAAAAGCGGATTCGCTACCCTTCCTTTCCACTCAGCAAAACCAGGCAGTTTTAACCATGGACCAATCTCAAGATAATCAACCAATCTTGAACAAATATCCCAGCCATATTTTGTAGTTCGAAAATCTTCATCCTTTAATAATGATAATCTTGCAGGTGCCATCCAATCACCTTTGGCGATCTTAGCCATATTCTCCCTATTAAGAAAGAATTCTATAAACTGAGCAGCTTCCTTTTTATGTTTTGATTTTGCTGGAATACTTAATGTTTGAGAATTTGATCCCTGTTTTTGACTAACACCTTTGATAGGAGCCAATACTTCCCAAGTAAAATCTGATGGAGCATTTTCCACTAATTGTTGTCTTGCCCAGGTTCCAATCCCGACAACCATTGAAAATTTGTTATTAAAAAAAGAAGGAATGATACTTGGACCTGATTGGGTTACAGCGAATGGGGAAGTAGATTTATCTTTATAAATCATATTTTTTATTGTACTTAAAAATTCCATTTCTATAGAATCTACTCTGACCTTATACTCTTCATTTTCTTTAACAAAAAACTTACAACCAAAACCTAATCCCAAATTAAGTAGAATATTTGACGAATTGCGCAATCCGATTGCAGCACCATATCGTTCAGGCAAACCATCTTTATTAGCATCTACAGTTAATTTAATGGCTACATTTCTTAAATCTTCCCAGTTCCAAGGTGAATCAAATGTAGGTGGGACTATTCCAGCTTCATCAAAATGGTTTTTATTATATAGAATTATCATGGATTCAAGAATAATTGGTGCGCCGACTATTGAGCCATCTTTCATTTTTACAGATTCCCAGGCTACAGCGTGAATATCTTTTTTGAATTCTTCACTTAATAAAGTGCTCAGGTCAGTTAAATTACCCCGCAGAGCAAAATCAGTTATTATTGACGATTCATAATGAAAGATATCGGGAACATCACCTGTTTCAAAAGCTGTAATAAGATAGTCGTGAATTGCACTCCAATTTGATTGAACATATTCGACCTGCTTGTCCGGATTCAAGACATTCCATTCATTTACAATTGATTTATGAGCAATCATTGTTTGCTCCTGCCAAGCTAAACTTATAAAAATAATTTTATTGCTATTTCTCTGGTGCGTACAAGAATAAACAACGAGTAAGATAATCAGTGTCTGAATTAATAAATATTTTAATTTGTTGAACGTCATTATTCTTTAACAGCTCCAGATAGCAGACCTTCAGAAAACCATTTTTGTAAAAATGCGAATAATATCAGAGAGGGTATGGTAGCCAATATGCTGGCGGCAGCTAATGGTCCCGTTCTGGCTTGTCCTTCCATTCCCGTGTATCTTGCCAAATCTACTGGTAATGTTATTAGGTCCTGATTTTTTAAAAGTACAAGTGCAAAGAAAAATTCATTCCAGGCCGTAATGAAAGCGAATAATGCTGAAGCACCTATTGCAGGTAAAAGAAGTGGCATTACCACCTTGAAGATGATTTGTGTTTTAGATGCTCCGTCAATTGAAGCAGCTTCTTCTAATTCAATTGGAATACCTTTTATATAACCTTGCATCATCCATAGTACGAAAGGCAGAGTCCAGACAATATAAACGATGCTTAAACCCAAGAGAGAATCAGTTAAACCAAGATTTCTAAGAATCATGTATAAAGGAACCATTATAAGAATAACCGGGAATATTTGTGAAGTTAAAATCCAGCCCAGAATCCCCTTATTTAGTATGGTTCTATATCTTACCAAGGAATAAGCTGCCGGTAAAGCAATAATGATCACACCTGCGGTCGATATTAAACCCACCTTCAGACTATTTAGCATACTCTTAAAAATGTTTTGTTCAAACAATACGAAATTATAATTTTCAAAATTTGGACTTTGAGGAAGTAGATATGGTATACCTGAATAAATCTCAGCCGAGGATTTAAATGATAACGACAAAACCCAAACTAAAGGGAAAGCCAGGAATATTAAAAAAAGAATTAGTAAAAAATTTTTCAGAAGATTAAAACTTATTTTTTTCATTGCTTATGCTACTTTTTCTTTAAATTGTCTTCTTAGATAAAGATATAATATAATCGAAATTGCAATCAGCATTATATTACCAATAGCTGCAGCATACCCTACATTACCATATCTGAATGCCTCCTCGTATGCTGCAAGCATAGGCAAACGCGTCAATCCGCCTGGCCCACCCTGAGTTAAGACCCAGACCAAACCAAATGTATTAAAATTCCACATAAATGTAAGAGAAATAATTGCTGCTAAAATCGGTTTAAGAGTAGGTAGTGTAATATATCTGAATTCGTGCCACGCACTGGCTCCGTCCAGACGAGCAGATTCATACAAATCTTTTGAAATAGTCTGAAGTCCAGCAAGAATAAAAATTGCCGCTTTAGGAAGTTCTCCCCAAATTCCCACAATAATAATTGAGGGGATAACCCAATCAAAAGAGTTTAACCAGTTTATAGGCTGATTTATAATTCCAATATCCATCAACAAATAATTAAAAATTCCCGCATCGGGATCATACATTAGTTTCCACATAATACCCCTTATAATAGGAGGCATTGCCCAAGGAATAAGTATTATGATTCGAGAGAATTTAGTTAATTTTAATTTAGAGTGAAGAAGTAGAGCTAAACCAAATCCCAATATGATTTGTCCGGCAGTTACAGCGATAGTCCAAATAAATCCGATTTGAAAAGATTTCCAGAAGTATCTGTCCCTAAACATATAAATATAATTGTCTAACCAATTGAACTCTGCAGGTGAACCCAGTCGGTAATCGGTAAACCCTAAGTATATTCCTCGTAGCAAAGGGAAAACAGAAAAAATAATTACCGGAATCAATACCGGAAGCAAAAACTTTATCTGATTAATATCAAAAGAAGAATATGTTTTTTGTGAAGTCAAAATTTAAAACAGCAATATAGTTAAAGAAAGCGGAGCCGGATCAATAAAACCCCAGCTCCGCTAAGTAAAAATAAAAAACAAAACGTATTTTCAATTACTATTTCAGGACAATCATTTTCTTAGTTGAAGAAAAATTTTCAGCGATTAGTTTATAAAAATAAACTCCTGAAGCAAGTTTAGAAGCATTAAAGTTAATGCTGTGCCTTCCAGCAGGCTTATATTCATCAACAAGCTTAGCAATAGTCTGTCCCAAAGTATTTATTACAACTAATTTTATAGAACTTTCTTTCAATAATTCATAGGTAATGTTAGTTGAAGGGTTAAACGGATTGGGGAAATTTTGAAATAAATTAAAGTTGTTTACAACAAAATCAATGTTTTCGTCAATGCCCGTTACAAGATCATTCCTGTAAATTGAAAGCCCTCCAGTTAGTTCAGCGACATAAATTATTCCGTTCTGAACGAAAATACCTCTTGAGATATTCATACCATCATAATATCCAACTTCTGTCGGATTAGCCTTATCCGTGATATCAAATATTTTTATACCTTCTCCTTCAGATACTGTATAAGCGTAGTTCCCTTCTACTACTACGGTACCGTCCCATTCGCCACCCTTATAAACTTCACTTAATTGTTCAGGCTGATTTACGCTTGAAATATCATAGATCCTCAACATGTCGAAATCAGATATGAACAAATAATTACCTACTAAATAAAATCCGGCACTGCCTGTCGATAATGTTATTATCTTATTTCTTTCTATTGGATTTGTTGGATCGGGCATATCATAAATTTTAATTGCATCCCATCTTGAAACTGCAGCCAGATTTCCGTTCACCGCCACTGCCTCACCATAAAAATCAGTTGCTGATTTAACCCATACCGGAGCAGAGGGGTTGGTTATATCTAGAATAACCATACCACTATCGCTCGCAGCTACGTAAGCATAGTTATCATTTATTGCTATTCCACGTGCTCGTGGTGTACCAATGGTACTTATTTCAACTGGGTTTGATACATTCGTTGCATTAATAACTCTGACGCCTGAATCTCTATCGGCTACATATGCGTAACCGTCTTTAACAACCGTTCCTCTTGCATCATTGGGAGTATCAATTTCGCCAAGCAGGACCGGACTATTCAAATTAGATACATCTATGATTCTCAATCCGGAAGTTCCATAAGAAACGTAGGCTTTATTGTCTGTATAGAATACATTATAAGCTGATCCCGTAGCCGGTGGAACTATTGGTGCCTGATGAATAATTGTTGGATTAGAAGGATTGGATATGTCAATGCAATGTAGTCCGAAATTTCTATCAGCGACAAAAGCCTTTTGAATTCCAATAGAAATATTTACTGCTCTGTCTTGCATAGCTACGCCGGCAATAATTTGCGGGCTCGATGGAGTACTTATATTTAAGACTCTCATAGAGTCGCCATTAGAAACAAAGGCATAATCACCATCGAAGACTACTTTTGTTGTTCTATACCCGGTTGAAGCATATCCAACCTGAACGGGACTGGCGGGATTGCTTATATTAAGAACGTAAATCCCGTTGTCATAATCACTTACATAAGCAAAACTACCAGATATTGAAATATTTTGAGTCCAACCAGCAACAGGGAAACTGAATTCCCAGACGGGAGTAGAAGGAGTTGCTATATTAAATATAACAAGGTCTCCACCCGTAGTTGCAAAAACGTAATCACCACTTACAGCAACTCCCTCTGTATAACCGATTGTATCGACTTGTGCTATTTGAGTTGGATTTGCGGGGCTAGAAATATCAACTATGATTAAACCACCATCACCTCCACCAATAAATGCAAGATTTTGTTTGGTTGCTAAAGACTGTG
This sequence comes from uncultured Ignavibacteriaceae bacterium, assembly GCA_963804005.1. Lineage (GTDB taxonomy): Bacteria > Bacteroidota > Ignavibacteria > Ignavibacteriales > Ignavibacteriaceae > JAGXRK01. The sequence continues at coordinate 85,935 of CAWDOP010000008.1, forward strand.
TTGTCTGGGCAAATTCAAGACTTCCTACAACAGAAGGGGCCGTCGGATTTAAAGTATAGATAACGTGGAGTTTGTTACCTGCAACGAGATATGCATAATCTCCGACTCTGACCACCTCTTCAATTAAAGCATCGAACGTTAGAGAAGATAATTCTTGAGGGGCCGTTGGAGTTGTATAATCTACAATTTTTAGTTTATTTCCCACCCCGTAATAAGTTAAGTTCCCTAAAGCAAAAACCGCAAAGTTTTGACCATCCCCAGCACCCCAATTACTTAAGTAAGTTATATTTGAACTTACCTGTGCTTGCAGATTAGTCGTCATTATAATCATCATTACTAATGACTGGAGCAAGCTGACCAGATGCCGAAACGTATGTTTCATATATCTCTCCTTTTTATTGTTAATTAAATTTATTCGCCTATTACTAATGAATTTTTCAATAAAAATTGATTTATTTCATTTTGAAACGGGGCTGATGTTAAGGAGCCTAGCCTTGTTACCGAAATTGCTGCTGCGGCGCTAGCATATTTTATAGCCTCCGGAAATGAAAAACCTTCAGAAATTCGAACTGCCAGAACACCATTAAAAATGTCACCCGCAGCGGTTGTATCTACTGCATCAACAGAAAAAGATGGTATAAAATCATTGCAATTATTTGACTCACAGTATACTCCTTTACTTCCCTGAGTGATTATTACTGTTTCTATTCCTTTTCTTAAAAAAACGTTAGCTGCTTTTTTAATATCCTCTGAAGATTTTATTTTAATACCACTTAAAGTTTCTGCTTCGTGAACATTAGGTGTAAGAATCGAGATATAATTAAGCAAGTCACCGGTTAATTCTCTTGCTGGTGCAGGATTCAACATTACTTTTACATTATTTTCATAAGCTATCTTTGCAGCAGCCCTAACAGTTTCAACTGGTATTTCTAGCTGCATCAGCAATAAATCTGCATTTTTAATTACCTGCTTCAATGACTCAATGTATTCCGGAGTTAGGTACTCATTTGCCCCAGAAGCAACGGTAATAATATTTTCACCATATCGATCAACTATGATCATTGCTAATCCAGATGCTTTTGATTTTTCAATTTTGATGTGTTCGGCACTTATCCCTTCGTTACTAAAGCTTTGAATCGATTCTTTTCCATAAATATCATCACCGAGGCTGCATATAAAAGTTATGTTGCCGCCTACTCTTGAAGCAGCTACTGCCTGATTTGCGCCCTTGCCTCCAAGGGATTTATAAATTTCACCACCAATAACTGTTTCCCCCGGTTTTGGTATAGTTGTTACTTTCATAAATAAATCTGTATTGGAACTTCCGATAACTACAATATTTTTCGACATAAATTTTTATGATATTAGATTAATAATTACCTTTTTGAATTTGTTAATAACCAAGTATAAAGATCTTGATTATTATAAGTTCGGGTCCATGCATCGTGACCCAAATCGGGATAGATGGTAAATTCAATTTGTCCGCTGCAATTTCTGAATTGATCAACAATTGCTTGGGCTAGAGAAATTGGAATTACTAAATCATTTGCTCCATGAAATCCCCATACCGGAATATCTTGAGCAGTGCAGGGACTCCAACCATCTCCTCTAAATGCAATGGGAGCAATAGCTGCGTATCTTTCGGGATTTTTTATTGCGAAATACCATGTACCTATTCCGCCCATACTTAAGCCGGTCAGATAAATACGGTTAGTGTCTATTGGATATCGCTTAATTGCATCATCTAGCATTATGTTGATAGAACGAACATTATCTTCGTTTGTATAATACCACTCAGTTGATAATGGACACTGAGGGGATATTACCATAAATGGAAAAGAGGTGTCGCCATCAAGAATTTTCGGGAGTCCTTCTCTTTTAAAAGCTGCAGATCACTTCCTCTTTCTCCAATTCCATGAAGAAAAATTATTAGCGGGTATTTGTTATTAAGAATCTCTTTATCGTTTGCGGGCATAAATAACAAAAAATTATATCCTTCTGAATCCCTTACTTCGATTTGTATAGCTTTCTCATAATTATTATCAGAATCGGAACTCAGTGGATCTTCACATCCTTGCGTTATAAGAATTGATAACATAACTATCATAATCATTATAAAATTAAAATATCCCTGCATAAATAAGTTTCTGTTCAAATAGACCTATAATTACTAATGTGCATTTTCAAGTAAAAAATCTTATTTAATTAAAAGAAAATCCTATCGTGAACATATGTACTCTCTCCAGATCTCCAAAATCTACATATGCGTATTGCACTTTTAAATTATAGTCTGAGACCGGATAGTTAATACCAAGACCGGCACAAAATGATTCCTCGTCATAATTAAATTTATATCCGGCTCTTAAAGAAAAAATCTTATTAAATGTATACTCAGCGCCTAACATGACTTTTTCCTTTTCGTCATTAGGATGATTTCCGTCTAATGAAATTGTTAATAGATGTTGGCTGTGTTGGTCCTCCAGGAAATCCATTGCGATACCAAATCTAAAATCAAGAGGCATTTTCACATCGACCGGTTCAGATTGATATTCTTCACTAAAACCAAAAAACCTTGAATCGGGACCGAAGTTTCTTGCTGCCAATGCGATTCTAAGAGACCTAAATCCGGTATAGAACAGTGTTCCTAAATCAAAAGCCCAATTGGTCATACTGACTTCGTCAATACTCTCCCGAATCCATTTAATACTGCCACCAACTGAAAGTTGTTCTGTAATAATTCTGGCATAGGAAACACCTATAGCTATATCGGAAGCTGTAAACATACGTCCGGTAATAACAGAAATTGTTCTATCATCACCCTCGATAGGGCTGTTAATTGTTTCAGGGATATCGCCATAATCTACATTGGCTAAATGAATTGCAAATGCACCAATACCGTCAAAATTTTTCACCACACTTAAAGCATTATAACCTATATCGGCTATCCAATTAGTTCTATTTATAGCGATATCTATGTTCCGAACATTTGTTATAGCTGCTGGGTTACCAAAGATGGAATTCGCATCTCCATTTGACAGAGCTGTATATGCTCCTCCCATTGCAGCTTGTCGTGCATCACCATTAATTTTTAAGAACTGCCAGCCAGATTGTCCCACCCGTTCTATTTCATACGGTTCAATACCACTTTGTGAATATAAAACGGATATCTGAAATAGAGTGATAAATAAAATAAAAATCACCATTAACCTTTTTTTCATATTAATCTCCTTTTTACCAGAATCACTTAAGTATGGCAAACTTTCCAATGAAAGATTCTCCTTCTCGTCCCGGAACTTTTGATTCAACTCTGTACACATAAATCCCGGGGGCTACTTGCAGTAGCCATTTGCTTAATTGATAATCCAATTTTTTTATACTGCCCCATGCTTCGGAACCACTACCGTCATCGTGTTCAATCTCTTGAACTAGAGCACCGACCATTGTATAGATTTTTATAGAACATTTTGAAGGAAGACCTATAAATTCTATTCTATATCTTTCACCCGTTCCCAACAGACCACTATGCTGTCTAAACGGATTTGGGACAACATATACGTTTTTAGGAAATTCTTCGTTTGAACCGCGAATGGGATAAATGGGAAATCTGTTATTATTTACTTTACCACTTTCATTGCCTTCTAAATCATAGGTGGTCACACAATAGTAATTGCCAACACCATAGGCTATATCCTCGTCGATATAATATACCTTTCCTTCTTCATCAAACTGCGAATTCTCTTTTGATATATCGGCAATCAATTTCCAGGGACCAATTGTATAGTAAGATGAACGGTATACTTTATAACCAGCAAAATCATTAAGCCCAAGAAGCGGATCTTGATAAGTTGATGGTACCTCGGGCCAGGATATCTTGATTAATCCCGGTTCCGTTTTCATCGTTAAACTATTCTCACCATCCGTAACTGTCATTGGGGGATATGCAGATGGAACATAATTATTTTGATAAAACTCTTTAGCTTTTCGCACATTATCTAATAGTGCTTGTTTAGATTCTACTTCCAGAAGATCAATATTCTCCACACCACCCTCAACAATTTTTTCCCTATCCATCTCACCAACCACTTCAGCAAAAACAAGAGTAATAGACTGATAAGCTGGAATGGAGTAAGGACCAGAGCTTACAAGATACTCCGGTTTTCTCTCATACTTGTTTCCACCTTCTCCGCCAGCCGCACGAGCATCATCCCACGATAATCTGGGTTGCTGATGTGTCATAACATCTCTTAATCTGTTTGGTCCAACAACTTCCAACTGGTCTAATCGAAACATTTGATCTTCAAGAGGAGCCTCGGTTGTAAAATCACCACCTAAATGTTCTAATATATTGAGATAAACTTCTTTTCCTTCTGAATTCAGACAGATGGCCGTGAAGTAACCTGGTGCATCCAATTCATGTTCGCGGCTTCCTGCTTCATAAATATCTCTTGAATCACCTAGATCACCGCGTAAAGGACCAACTCCAAAATTAAATTCTATCAAGGATTCATCTTCCCATCGAAAACTTCGATGATCATAAAAATAGAATACTCCTTCTTCTTCATCCCAACCATATTTCTCATCATAATCAGTCCTGGATCTTTCCGTCATCCTAATACCATATCGCAAACCAAAATACATTTCTTCCAATGCTGTCCAGTGGCTGTTGAAAATCGTTATCTCATGAATAATAAAATCACTATAACCGGGGAAACTCCAGACCATACTTTTATGCTTAATATCAACTATTAAATCATTTACATGTTGTCCGCCTGAAACTATTTCTTCTGCTTTTTCAGTCGGATCCGACAGATTGTAGTTTTTTATTCTAATAGCTTCTTCAGTGGGATAAACATATCTGCTCGAGGGTTTAAATCTCGTATTAATTGTATACGCTGCAGGGATAGAATTTCTTTGTCCGTAAATACAGAATCCTGTGGCTTCGGTATAATTAAGCGCATCGTATGCACTTGTCCCTTTTGAATAACCCGGATAATTTATAGTAAAAAGTGGACTGCTAAAAAGATTATTGGGTTCACCATACTGGAAAGAGTTCCAGATAGTCTCCCATAGTTTTCCTCTAGTTAAACTTTCATAGTTCCATGTGATCTGGGAATTCAGATTGGGTGTTGTGATCAAAAAGAAAATTATTATTAAAACTTTTTTAAGTCTTTTTTCAGATTGAACATTATATACAATCATTTTATACCTATTAATTAAATATCAAATTTTATTTGGAAGTAAACTTGTCTTGGAGGAACTTCATAACTATACCACCTCCATTCATTCGGTTCATTGGAAAAACTGTGCTTCGGTAATCTTTCCTCTTCAGGGAGATCAGTTCTTTCATGCCATCTGACCAAATCATCATCATATAATCTTCTTAAGAATTTGCTGTTCAGCAGATTATATATATCAACGCTAAATTCAGTTCTGACACCCAGAATCTGAAAAGCTTTTGCTACTTTAAGATTAAACTGATAATAGTTGAACCAGGTCATATTATTCGGTTCGGTCGATAAGTCTCCGGGGCTGTGGTATGTATATGGGTCTCCGCTGCGCCACCAGAAATAGAGATAGAGATAAAAATCACTCAGTGGTTTAAATCCCATTATCTCGGGGCCATAATCAAGCGGAAAATTAAGAGTTGCCCAAGATTTTATTTTATGATAGCTACTCCAAGCTCCCTTGCCATATCTGAGTCCTTTTGGAACATCTTCTCTGTCGGCCCCGGGTTCATATAATCTTGAATACCCAACCACACCATCCCATGCCCAGAAAATATCGTAACTAATACCAAAATTAAACGGCATATTAAATCTTGATTCAAGTTTACTCTCAATACCCCTAATGTCGTAATATCCGCCATTAAAAATCATTAGTGGTTTGTTAGAATAATGAGTTGCTGGATAAACACCGGTTATAGCACTGAAATTAGTGACTCCGGTAGCATCCTTATAGTAACCGGTAACATCAAGTAAAAGATTGCCATTAATATTATAATCGATACCGACTTCATACTGAATTGTTTTTTCATAAGATAATTCAGGATTACCATAGTACCCATGCCATTCTTCCATGTAAGTAATCTGATCTCCGTATTGGTCCAATGCCGCGCTGTCATCTTCTGTATAACTAACGGTAGGAAAACCAAACATTTTACTCCAGGATGGTCTCTGATAAAAGTGGCCGTAGACAAAATGCAAAACAGCATTCTCGCTTATTGGATGAGAGATCCCTAATCTAGGAGAGATTGCATATTTTAATTTGGTTTTGGTAAGTGGAGGATTGCCAGGAAAACCATATGGTTCATCGGGATCATGTCCTTCTGTATCTGTCTGAAAAGCTAATGGATCGAACATATTGGAGGGTGCGCTACGGTTTTGATTAAAAAAGTCGAGTCTAACGCCGGCATTCACAACCAAACCAGGATATTCCATTTTATCCTGAATATAAAATGAACCCTCATATGGACGACCGTCAAATTGATTAACAAAATTTTCCACTCCCCCACCCTTATATTCGATCATAAAATGTTTTTGATAAAAATCATAATAAGTGAAATTTAATCCTGTTTTTATTAGATGATTCATAGTAACCTGACTAGTTAGAGCAGAGGTCAAAGAATATACTTCGCTCTTTGTAATATCATATGCATGCATATAACCCTGATCAAGATAACGCACCATTTTCATAACATCATCTTTTAACGCATAGAGAGAATCGGGAACAATTCCATATCGGTCGGATCTATCCATGTCGTCGCCCAAATAACTTAAGGAAATCTCGTAAAAGGTTTTATTTGACAGTAAGTGTGTCAATTGTGTAGATAGTTGTGTCCATTTTCTTTTTTCAGGCCATTGAAAGAGAAATGCACCCATTATTGCATATTTCTCTCTCATATAAGGATCGTCGACTTGCATTTGAGAGTACCAAAGCGCTTCTTGCGCTGACTCTGTTGAGTTGAAATTTGTGGCTAATTTTTCAGCACTTTCCCACCCGCCGTGAATCCCATTAATTTTTAATGTTAGCTGAGGACTAAACTTGTACTTTAGATATCCTTGTATGTTGTATTCAGGATTGTAGGGAAGGGGTTGAGGATAAATACTAACATTTCGGACATACCTGCCCGAAATCAAAAAACTGAGATTATCTGTTATCGGCCCATACAAAGTTCCTTCGTTTTCAAATTCTATTCTCTTACTGTAATCAGCCAGCGTATCACTCGGAGTAATTTGTGCTTGCCATCTCGATAGTAACTCACCTGGCTCTTCACCATAAAATGTACTGTTGGGGTCCTGTGATTGAATTGTCCAATAATCAAGATTAAAATGCGCCCAGTCATAATTTTCTTTGCTGAACATATCTCGTCCAAAATGATAAACTCCGGGAGGCCTCATTCGAGCAATAAAAGATCCATGTATTTTGTTTACATCTTCTTTTGTAGTAACGTCAATAATTGCGGATCTCGCATTACCGTATTCAGCATTATACCCTCCAGTTAAAACAGCTATTTCCTGAATAGTCGATGTATTTAATCCAGTGTAATTATCTGAAAAAAGTCCGCTGTTAAGACTAACATTATCTAGCCTATAAAGTACTTCAACCTGAGTTGATCCTCTGAAATAACCCTGAAAAATTCCAGTTTGAGTTTCCAGAGCTTCCGGTATGGTTCTGACAAAAGATCTGGCAAGCAAATCAGAATCGATTATTTGTTCGCTGCTTGTTAAATCTTTTACTACAATAGGTCTTTGAGCTGTGACTATCAATTCTTCCTGTTCATATGTTTCAACAGCGAGTTCAAAATCCACTTGAATTGTTCTGTTAGTTATAACCCTGACATTTGTTTTAGTGATGGTGTTATAACCAATATAAGAAACTCTTATAGAATAGTCTCCCGGATTAACATTAATCAGCAAATAGTAACCATTCTGATCTGTCGATGTTCCTACAGATAATTCCATAATCATCACATTAGCTCCGATTAAAGGCTCTCCTGTCTCTTTGTCAACAACTCTTCCGGTTATTTTCCCTGCCGCGAAGGAACATACAGATAGTATGCTAAACAGAAATAGAAAAAATGTTGAGATTAAAAACCTTTTTATTATCTGCTCCATAAATCTCTCACTTTATATAATGGATTTTAATAAATTCTTTTTACTGACTTACGTAAAATCAATTTAGTCGGAAGAAATATTCCGTTGGATTCAACTAATCTTTTTGAATCGATACTATCGATTAAAAGTTTTGTTGCTATGTAACCTATTTCCGAGCTTTGTTGGGTAACAGATGTCATAGGAGTAGCTAATAGACTCGAATATGGTTGATCATCAAATGAAATTATAGAAATATCATCCGGAACATTCAACCCCTCTTCCTTCAGGGCTCTTAAAGCTCCTAATGAAATAAGATTGCTTATTGCAAAAATTGCAGTTGGTCTATCATTTCTTTTCAATAAAATTTTAGTCTCGATGTATCCGTTTTCTTCACCGAAGCTATCACCAACTATTAAGCTGTCATCGACAGGCAAATTATTTTTTCTAAATGCATCTCTATAACCTCTGACTCTGTCAATGTTCGGCATAGTATTTATTAATCCCTGAATACATGCAATCTTTTTATGACCACTTTCGATTAAATAATTAACTGCTTCAAAAGCGCCATTGAAATTATCTGATGTAACAAAGGGAATATTAAGATCTGGGAAGTATCTATCTATCAGTACGATAGGAATGTTTTTTTGATGAACCTCAAGTATATTCTTAACATCCTGACCAACGGGAGAAATAATTAATCCGTCAACTTTTCTTTGTATTATTGATTTTAAAATTTGTTTTTCAATCTCGGTACTTTCCTCGCTATCGCTCAGCAATACGGAATAACCAAACTTTCTTGCAGATCTTTCAACACTTTGTGCAATGCTCGAAAAGAACGGATTAGAAATGTCAGGGATGATGTAACCAATTGTATGGGTTTTTTTTAATCTCAAACCTCTGGCAATTTGGTTGGGAGTGTAATTGAGATTCTTTGCCGTCTGAAAGATGAGGTCTTGAGTCTTCTTGCTAATTCTGAATTTATCGGATTTACCATTTAACACTCTGGAGATAGTAGAAACAGACACACCTAATTCTTTTGAAATGCTTTCTAAGGTAGTATTTGGTTTGTCCATCTAAATTCCTTCATTAGCACAATCGTTTGTGCAATAATAATAAAATTGTAATGGCTTGTCAATAACTACAGCGAAAAATTTTATTTTATAGTTTCTGTGAATTTTTGAGTTATTTAGACAAAATCTATCTTAATGTTTGTAAAGTCAGTTCAATCAAATAATTAGCTCGGACTATAATAATCCTTTTTAACGGGATTGAGGCAAAGGTTTGTGCTTAAATTAAAGATTTTCACTCTCAAAGGTTTTACTTATTCATCATTTTGAAATATCTTTCTATATAATGACTCAGTCTCACAACATCAAAGGACAAACAAATGCAAAACAAAATAATCTATAAAAAACTACTTGAGATAGAACCGTTTGAAAGAAAGCTGAAGAATGAAGAAACAGGCAAACGGGTATACGATATTATTGAAAAACCCCCTTTACTTTTCTTGATTTAGAAAAGTAATGTACGTCCCCTGTCATATAATTAACTTAGTTACTCTTCCCTATCCAAAATAAACTTTTAAAACAGAAAATCCCGATTGTTTTCACAATCAGGATTTCTTCTGTAGTTATTGTAGCGGGGGCAGGACTTGAACCTACAACCTTCGGGTTATGAGCCCGACGAGCTACCAATTGCTCCACCCCGCGATGTAATTCCTAAATTATTAAAATTTTGGAGGCCAAATATAGCCATTCCATACAGGTAAGTCAACAACATTGCATTAGGCAATATTCGCCCAAAATCTATCTATCGGTATTATTGAAACTTGAAGCAACTCCATCAATTGCCTGCGAACGCACGTGAATTTCATTCAGTTTTTGAATAAGACGAAGAATGATTTTTCGCTTTTCTTCAACCAGTTCATTCATAAAAGTGCTGACATCCGGCATATTGCATTCATCCAGAATACTTTCATAGAATCTAACCATGGCTGTTTCCCTGCGAAGCGCTTCATTAAGAGTAGCGCAGGTGTTTTTACAAGCGTGCTCACAATTTACGTCTTTTTCTGTCATGGTTTCCCTCAGTACTTATTAGTTACTGATTTATGCTGAAACATTTCTGCCTATCGGCAGACAGGCTCAGCAAGTTTAGCTAATTCTTTACCTCGCACTAACGCCTTTTCATTGAAAGGAATCAGATTGTGTCTTCTTGGAGGTAGTGCTTTTTTAAGGGCATCAACTATTGTTTCAATCTTTAATAACGGACGCTTTTCAAGAAATGCACCTGCCATTACCATATTGGCAACCTGCTTTGCCTGGAGCTTTTCCGCTTCTTCATTTGCTGCAATACATAAAATATCAATGTCTGTTCTTGTCGGTGGATGAATTACCGTTGATTGTTCGTAAATGAGCAAGCCTCCCGGTTTAACAGCCTTTTCAAACTTATCCACAGAAGGTTGATTAAGAAGAACTGCTGTATCGAACTTTGTAACAATCGGTGAACTGATTCTTGAATCGGAAACTATAACTATACAATTTGCAGTTCCACCTCTCATTTCAGGTCCGTATGACGGCATCCAGCTTACTTCTTTACCTTCTATCAAACCTGCATAAGCAATTAACTTTCCTAACGAAAGCACGCCTTGTCCGCCGAATCCGGCAAAAATCATTTCATGTTCTTTTGTCATTTATAAATTCCTTTATCTTAAAACTCAGAATTACTTTTGTGGAACTTTCAGATCGCCAAGAGGATACATTGGAATCATTTTTTCCTCAAGATATTTTATTGTTTCAACCGGTGTCATCTTCCAGCCGGAAGGACAGTTTGTAACAACTTCTACAAAACAAGTTCCTTTTTTCTGTTTTTGATATTCAAAAGATTTGATTAAAGCTTTTTTCAGTTTTCTTACACCATTAGGATTATGAACAGCTTGTCTGGTTACATAATAAGCACCTGGAAGCAGAACCAACAGATCGGCAATTTTAATCGGGTTACCTATCATTGCAACATCTCTTCCATATGGTGATGTTGATGTTACTTGTCCGGGCAAAGAAGTAGGAGCCATTTGCCCGCCAGTCATTCCATAAATTCCGTTATTAATAAACACCATTAAAATATTTTCACCGCGATTTACAGTGTGAATAGTCTCAGCAGTACCAATTGCGGCAAGATCGCCATCTCCTTGATATGAGAAAACATATTTATCGGGAAGTACTCTTTTAATTCCTGTTGCAACCGCACTTGCTCTTCCGTGAGCAGCTTCCTGCATATCTATATTCATGTATTTATAAGCAAATACGGAACAGCCTACCGGTGCCACGCCTATTATATCTTCCTGTATGCCAAGTTCTTCAATAACTTCCATAAGGACTCTGTGTACAACGCTATGCCCGCAGCCCGGACAGTAGTGAAACGGAAGGTCTGTTAATGTCTTCGGTTTACAATAAACCTGTTCGAGTTCTATTTCTTCTGAGTCTAACAATAATTTTTCGTTCATTTCATTTTCTCCTACGCATGGAGTACGTTTAATTTGTTTTGAATTGTTTCAACCTCGTGAAGTATTTCTTCCGGTGTTGAAATCATTCCACCCATTCTACCTTTAAAGTAAACCGGAACCTTTCCCTCAACTGATAATTTTACGTCTTCGACCATCTGTCCTGCACTCATCTCAACTGTTAGCATAAAATTAACCTGATCTGCAAGTTCCCTTAATCGTTTATATGGATAAGGATAAAGGGTTATTGGTCTGAGCAAACCAATCTTAATTTCTTTTTCTCTTCCAAGATCAACAACTTTCTGGCAGATTCGTGATGAAAGACCATAAGCAACCAAAACTATTTCTGCATCTTCAGTTTGAATTTCTTCGTAGCGAACTTCACATTGCATAGCTTCGTATTTTTTCTGAAGCTGAAGGTTAACACTTTCCATTTCTTCAGGTTGAATGAACAATGAAGTAATAACGTTGTGAGCTCTGTTCTTTGGCTTTCCTGTAGTTGCCCATGGAGTAGAAATTTTAGGAAGCGAACCTTCTTCGGGAAGAATGACTTTTTCCATCATCTGCCCAAGAGCACCATCAGTAAGGATTAAAGCTGGGTTACGATATTTTTCTGCCAAACGAAATCCATCAAACACAAAATCTGCCATCTCCTGAACGGAAGAAGGAGCTAAAACAATAAGGTGATAATCTCCATGACCACCTCCCTTTGTAGCCTGAAAATAATCACCTTGAGAAGGCTGAATAGTTCCCAAACCGGGACCACCGCGAGCAACATTTACAACAAGGCAAGGAAGCTGTGCTGCTGCGATATATGATAAACCTTCCTGCATTAAACTTATACCCGGTGATGAAGATGTAGACATTACTCTTGCGCCTGCACCTGCAGCACCGTAAATCATATTGATTGAAGCAATTTCACTTTCAGCCTGAAGAACAATAATTTTATTATTTTTATTTGGAACTTCACGAGTTAAATATTCAATTACTTCTGACTGCGGAGTAATTGGATACCCAAAATATGCATCTATGTTAGCGCGAATAGCTGCTTCTGCAAGAGCATCATTGCCCTTCATCAAATCTGCTTCGCCTGTTCTTTTTTCTTTATTCTCCATTATAATACTTTCTCAGTTTTACTGATTATTTTATTTTATCACCGCTGCTTTTTTGGCAGTTTTGGGCTGACGATAAACTTCAATAGCTGCTTCAGGACAAACGAGTGCACAATTAACACATCCAGTGCAAGCATCACTTATAAGTTCAACATATCTATAACCTTTTTCGTTGAAATTTGCTGATAAAGCCAGCGCATCTTGTGGGCAGGCAATTATGCATAATTCGCATCCCTTGCAAATTTTACCGTCAATTTTTACAGTTCCTTTTACCATAAATAAACTCTTTCCGGATATGAAATTCATTGAATTAGCAAGAAAATCTCAATCTTAGTGCCATGTATGATAAGTGACTTTAACAACTAAAAAGCAAGATTAACAACCCCCTTTTATCAGAATTAGGAAGGTTAAAAGATAGGGTATTCCTATTTTCGAGAAGTGAAAAAATAAGATAAACTCACTATTATTAAACAATTAACAAGTATTAAGCTGCGTCAAGCCATTCCAGTTTGAATGAAATGCGAATAGTATTTATTCAATCCTTTGGTAGTTGTTCTTTTTCTAATGACTGAATATTATTATTTATCAATTACAGGCTCTCAGAGTTTCAAGCAACTTTTTCCAATTCCTGAGTTTGTGTATTATGTTCAATACTGAATAGGAATTTTGCTTTAGGATTTTTTTCTTTAGCTGAATTTAATGAATAAGCTGATTCAGAAAGGAAGACTAATTTATTATGTTTGTCCAAAAACAAATTATGAGATTGAAGTCTTTTAAGTTCATTTATATCATCATTCTTTTCATATTCTACCCAGCAGGCTTTATAATAATTTAGTGGTCTGAATTTGCAGGCAGCACCGTATTCATTTAATAATCTGTATTCAAGAACATCAAACTGTAAATCTCCAACAGTTCCAACAACTTTTCTGTTTCCGTAATTCTGAATGAATACTTGCGCTAAACCTTCATCTGTTAGTTGTCTGATTCCTTTATCAAGTTGTTTTGATTTGAAAGGATCAACCAATTGTAGTTCTTTAAATATTTCAGGAGAAAATGTTGGAATTCCTTTATACATAAATTCACTGCCTTCTGTAAGCGTATCGCCTATTTTAAAATTACCCACATCATAAAGTCCAATCACATCACCGGGGAAAGCTTCTTCAATAGTGGTTTTATCCTGGGCCATAAATGAAGCGGGATTTGGGAATTTAATATCACGGTTAAGTCTTACGTGATGATAAAATTTGTTTCTTTCAAATTTTCCCGAACATATTCTAAGGAATGCAATTCTGTTGCGATGTTTTGGATCAAGATTAGCATGAATTTTAAATATAAACCCGGAAAATTCTTCTGATTCAGGTTTGATAATTCCGTTTGTGGTTTCCCGCGATAGTGGAGACGGAGCGACTTTAATGAATGTATCTAAAAGCTCTTTTACTCCGAAGTTGTTTAGAGCGCTTCCAAAAAATACAGGAGTAGTATTTCCGGTCAGATAATCTTCAACTTTAAAATTATCATATGCAGCATGAATAAGTTCGAGATCATCCTTCATCGATAAAACATCATCACCAAAACGCTCGAAGAGTTCGGGATCATCAATTCCTTTAAATATTTCTACTTCATCGTGAAGCTTTTGCTTGTTAGGTATAAAGTGAGTAAATGAATTTTCATAAATGTTATAAACGCCTCTGAAACTAAGACCAATACCCAACGGATAACTTAACGGACGGACTTTAATGTTTAGTTTGCTTTCTATTTCATCAAGCAGTTCTATTGGATTTTTGCCTTCTCGATCAAGCTTATTGATAAAAACTATTACAGGTGTATTACGCATTCTGCAAACATTCATAAGTTTTTCCGTTTGCTCTTCAACACCCTTAACACAATCAATAACTAAAATAACACTATCAACAGCGGTTAAAGTTCTGTATGTATCTTCGGCAAAATCTTTATGACCCGGAGTGTCAAGCAGGTTTATGTTAACACCATTGTATTTGAAGCTTAACACAGAGGTTGAAACAGAAATGCCTCTCTGCTTTTCAATTTCCTGGAAATCCGATGTTGCTGTTTTTCTAATCTTATTTGACTTAACCGCTCCGGCAATTTGGATAGCGCCGCTAAATAAAAGCAGTTTTTCTGTAAGCGTTGTTTTCCCGGCATCAGGGTGACTGATTATTGCGAATGTTTTTCGTTTTTGAATTTCTTTAATAAGACTCATTATTATCTAAATTTTCTTTTTAAATGTGAATTAAATGGAATAAAAATTATTGAGAGCTTGTCAGAATTGAGCAAGCCTCACTAAGAGGATAAATTGAAGTGGTTAATAGTTCTTATTCTTATACATAACTGGTGTAAATATAATTAAATTTTGGTTTAGGTTGAAGTGGACTTTTGATTTCGCCTGAAAAGTCGCTCTCATATTTATTTAAAAAAGGGGCTGAAGTCTTTTGATTTTTTTGCTAATTATGAGACTGCCTCATAAGTGAAATTTTCTCATGAGGCAGTCTCAGATAACTGATCGCTATGAATGATTATCAGTTATTTAGCCTAGTTTAGGGAGTTCGGAGTGTTCGCTAATTTATTACATTTTTAGTAAAAGATGCAAGATGTTTTGCTGAACTTATTAAAAGACAATTGTATACATAAATAATATCCTGCTTTTTAACTACTTCTGCTAGTTGAGTATTAAGCTCAAGCATAATGAATTCTTCAAGGTCTATACCTGCTTGAAGTGGATCATCATAGCTAGTATATGTCTCATATAGAGTCTCAAAATCCGGGTAGTCTGTAAATACTCCAATCTCATATGATACGATTGGATCATCAATACCATATTTTACAAGCAGATTTAATATTTGGTACCATATACATAGCTTCGCTGTCTGAGATCTTCAAAAATGCTGGATAGCTATCTTCTTTCTCTCCTAAAGTATAATAAACATCATGAGCTAGTTTTTCTGCTAGTAGCATATAAATTAATCCCTCAGCCTCTGCATCTAAAACCTGCCCCTTTTTTTGTAATGATAAATCGTCAGGTGTTATTACCTGGCTTTCCTGATTGCATCCCATCAGGAATATCGCAATGAGCAAAAAACTCAAAACTGCAAGAATTTTTTTTGCGTTCATTTGTTTCCTCAAAAATTTGTGATTTACAAAAATGACTACACTATATTATTTCAATATTTGTACCACTATAAAAAGTTGCTAAAATGAAATATTAATACACACTTTCAGTTGCTCATTCGACTTTATCGACGGTTTAAAACGACTTAATAGACGAGTTAAAAAGGGGCTAAAGTCTTTTGATTTTTTTTGCTAATTATGAAACTGCCTCATAAGTGAAATTTTCTTATGAGACAGTCTCAGATAACGTTTCCGTGCTAAATTACGGTTGGGAGCAAAGAACCGTTTCTCTATCCCCCGTTAATGCGAAAACTATGGTACGAATAACCTTGGTTTCTGCATCTCTGCCCAGCTGGAATTTAGCGTGTGTTGTAGGTAGTTTTTTCTTGGGCTTTCAAGTTATTCTGGCCGTTCTAAATTCTCTTTGATTTCTATGTATTTGTTTCGTCCAATTGTCTGATAATAAAACATACCAACTAATACAATAACAATAATTATTATAGCAGAAAATTTCAAAAAGATATGATTTCTAATAAATTCTCTAAATAGTGTTGGTAATAGAATCATAAGAGGCATAACTATCGTAATAATACTGGGAAACTTATTCCCTGAAATTGATACTATTTTTGTCTCTCCGAGACCTACAGTTATCGGTAAGTTTCGACTTCCATAGCAATTTATTTTCACATATAGACTATGTGTTCCTTCAGGAATGTCAATTTCTTTTGTTTCATCTCTAGCGATGGTCTCTGTTTCTTGTTTGTTCAAATAGACTTTATAACCTGTTGCCCAGTTAAAAAACTCTTTTTTGCGAGTGATAATAAGTTTGGCCATTTCTATCGTGTTATATTAATATTTCCAAAATGCAATCTAAAATTACCTACAACTGATCGCTATGACTGATTATCAGTTATTTAGCCTAATTATGGGAGTTTGGAGTGTCCTCTAATATATTTTATTTAGTAAAAGCTACCAGATGTTTTTCTGAAGCTACTAAAAGACAATTGTATACATTAATAATATCTTGTGTCTCAACTACAAGCAGCTGAGCATTAAGCTCGGCGATAATGAATTCTTCAATTTCTATACCTACCTCAAGTGGATTTTCATATTCTTGGCCATTTATTAATAAGCCAGCTTTATAGTCATCATACATATCCTGAAAATCCGAGTCAGTTCGTAAATACTCCAATGTCATTTGAAACTATTGGATTATCAATACCATATTTTACAAGCAACTTTAATATTTGGTCCATATGCTTCTGTTCGCTGGATGCGATATTCAAAAATGCTGGATAACTATCTTCTTTCTCTCCTAAAGTTGTATAAACATCACGAGCTAGTTTTTCTACTAGTACCATATAAATTAATCCCTCAGTTTCAACTGGATCAATTTCAACTGAAGTGAGCTCCTGTTGTTTTAATGAATTGTCAGGTGTTAATACCTGGTCTTCCTGATTGCATGCCATCAGGAATATTGCGATGAGCAAAAAGCTCAAAACTGAAAGAATTTTTTTTGCGTTCATTTGGTTCCTCAAAAATTTATGATTTATAAAAATGACTATATTATTCCAATAGCCACTAATTCTGAAATAGAAAAAAGTTATGCACCAGCCTCTTTATTTTGGGGATCAGAGTATCACCAAACTCCCTGGGTCAATTACAATAAATCGGCATTTAAACAAATTTACTATTTGTATCAAGCAGTAAATTTTTTGAGAACAGTTTTGAAAAATAATCATCGCAACCGATTTCTATGAACTTTTAATTTCGACTGAAAAGTCGCTCTCATATTTATTTAAAAAAGGAACTAAAGTCCTTTGATCTTTTTTGCTAATTATGAAACTGCCTCATAAGTGAAATTTTCTTATGAGACAGTCTCAGCTGAGGATCGCTATGAATGATTATCAGCTATTTAGCCTAGTTATAGGAGTTCAGAGTGTTCACTAATATATTTATTTAGTAAAAGCTTCAAGATGTTTTTCTGAACCGTCTAAAAGACTAGCGTATAAATTTAAGAGACTTGGATTAGTAACAACCAAATTGCTTCAACATCAACAGCTGCTAATATATCTTCATAAGATATCTTAATTAATGTTTCAATTTCTATACCTAATTGAAGTGCATCTTCATAGGAACTTATAGCCAGCGCATCATTATATAGTGTCTGCAATTCCCCATCCGGGCCATCAGGGAATTCTCCATCAACTGCACCTGCTATTGGATTAGGAACATTAATTGTATGCCTATCAAGCATATATATTAACTTGTCCATATGTTGCTGTTCGCTGACTGCGATAGTCGAAAATTTCTACTTCGCCATAATCTACCAGATAAAGTTGTATAAACATCACGAGCTAGTTTTTCCGACCATATCATTTGAATTACTCCGTCAATTTCTTCGGGAGTGAGTAAAACTTTTTGTAATGATAAATCTTCAGGTGTTAGTACCTGGTCTTCCTGATTGCATCCCATCAGAAATATTGCGATGAGCACAAAGCTCAAAACTGCAAGAATTTTTTTTGCGTTCATTTGGTTCCTCAATAATTTGTTGTTCATAAAATGACTATCCCATATTATTCCAATAGCTGTGCCACCATAAAAAGTTGATGAAATGAAATATTAATACAAACTCCCAATTGCCAATTCGACTTTCCTGACGGTTTAAAACGACCTAATGGTCGAGTTAAAAATACTTACGCTTCATATTATCTGAGGATTGGTGTAGTGCAAAAATGACAAGAGAATTTACACTTTACGATTTACAAAGTAAAAAATTTTTAAAATTTTACTATTTAAAAAAATAATTGTGACCCATAAAAAATTCCAGAATGCACTAATTCTGTTGACTAATCCGTTGGCTGATTGACAACTGCAATAGAAAAAAGTTATGCGTGTTACTTACAATAAATCAACACTTAAACAAACTTAGCAATTGTATCAAGCAATAAATTTTTTGAGAAGGGTTTTGATATATAATCATCGCAGCCGGCTTCTAATGCATTATTTCTATCGCTTTCAAATGCATGCGCTGTTACACCTATTATAGGAATATGTAAATATTCTTTAGAAACTTTTAATTCTTTTGTTAATTCCAATCCGTTCTTACTTCCTTTAATTGAAATATCCATCAGGATCATATCAACTTTATTGTTCTTCAGCAATTCAATCGCTTCATCCGAGGAATCGGTACTAATTGTATTATAACCGTCCTTAATAAATCTTTTTATTGTTGTTTGGTTGATTGCATCATCTTCAACTATTAGCACTAATGGTTTGCTTTGTGTTTCTTGTCTAGCAAAAGTTCTATCAATTATTACTTCAGTTATCTTTTCTGCTAAGGGTTGTAAGGATTTTCCAAAATTTATTGTAAATGTGGTGCCTTTTCCTTTTTCACTATCTATGGAAATGGTTGCATTGTTCAAATTCAAAAAGTTTTTAACCATTGATAGTCCAAGCCCAATACCTTCATAAGCGCGCCCGTATCCTATTTGCTCTTGCCGGTATGGTTCAAAGATGTACTGCAGATATTCTTCGCCTATTCCAATTCCACTGTCTTTTATATCAAGCAAAACCTCATCATTTTTTCCGGTATAAAGAATAACCTCAATAGCTCCTTCGTTTGTATATTTTATTGCATTATCAATCAAATTGGAAATTGCATTTGTAATAGAATATTCATCACTAAATATTGTTATAGTTTTTCCGCATCTGTTTTCGAATGAAAGTTCCAGCCATTTACTTTTAGCTGCGGTTGTAAATTCTTTAACCAGGTTTTCACATATTAAGGAGAGTTCTATTTGGTCAGGACTGATAGGAAATTCACCGGTTTGGATACGGGAATAGTTTAATATCATATCTATAGTTCTAATTATACGTTCGCTTGACTGATCAATTCCGACAAATAATTCTTTATCTTCCTCATTTATAAGCTCAGTATAGGTGTCTTTTATTAAACTCGATAGTCCCAAAATCCCATTCAAAGGAGTTCTGATTTCGTGCGACATATTAGCAATAAAAGCATCTTTTAATTTGTTTGATTGATCGGCTAATTCTTTAGCCCTAATCAAATCATCAATCATCTTTTTCTTCTCTGTAATATCTTCCTTAACAGCAATATAATTTGTTATTTCTCCTTTAGTGTTTATAAGCGGAGAGATCAAGGAGGACTCCCAATATAATTCGCCATTTTTCTTTTTGTTCAACATCTCGCCTTGCCAATCTTTACCAGATAAAATATGTTTCCAAAGTTCTGTGTAGAAATTTTTATCGTGATTATCGGATTTTAAAATGCGTGGATTTTTACCACTCACTTCTTCTTTATAATAACCAGTTACTTCACAAAACTTTTTATTAACATATTCTATTTCACCTTCTGCATTTGTTATAACCACCGAAACGGGACTTTGCTCAACTGCTCTTGATAGTTTTTTTAATTCTTCTTCTGCTTGTTTGCGCTCAGTAATTTCTCGGGCTACATTCCTATATTCAACAACATTTCCGGATGTATCGCGAACAATATGCGTAATCTGCTCTGCCCAGATAATTTTTCCATCTTTACAACGAAATCTAAACTCCAGCGATGTATCGGATTCACCTTTTGCAGCTTGTTCGAGGTAATGATCTATTACGATCCGGTAGTCGATGGGAGCAATAAATCGTAAATAAGAATTGTTTAAAATTTCTTTACTTGTAAAACCTACTGTATTGGTAATGTTTGGGCTGCAGTAAGTAATTTTTCCTTCTTGATTAGTAATATAAAAGACCTCATTTATGTTTTCTACAAGGTTTCTGAATTTTTCTTCGCTTTCACGCAACGTTTCTTCTGCACGTTTGCTTTCAGTAATATCGTGCGCTACACCCTGAAGCCCAATAATCTTTTTGTCTTTTATAATTGGATTTTCATATACTTCAAGAAGGATTGGGTGCTTATCAGCATGCTGAACTTCCACCAGTATCGGGCCTTTGGTTAACTCTCCACGCAAGTGTGCGCGTGTTTTTTCTTTAGCATATTCGTTTATCTTATTCTCGGTTATAAACCAGTGAGACTGGTTTAACCATTCATCAACAGAATGCCCTGTAATTTTTTCAACTGAAGGAGAAACATATAATACCATTCCTTTGGTATCTTGAGTATAAAAGAATAAATAAGGAGTTCCCTCAACAATCATCCGCATACGATTTTCTTTTTCCCGCAGTTCCTCTTCTGCGTGCCTGCGGTTTGTGATATCGTGAAATGACCAGACACGACCTAAAACTTCATCTTCCATCAAAAGTGGAGCAGAATATCTTTCAAAAATACGACCATCTTTAAAAAAGAGTGTGTCAAAATTTTCATCCTTAGAATTATAAAGCAGGCGAACCTTATTTAAAAATTGCTTCGGGTCTACCAATTGATCTAATACAAAATTCAATAACTCATTATCATCACCAGAATGCAAAATAGACGGAGGAATTTTCCAAAGTTCTGCAAATCGATTGTTTGTTTTTATAACTTTGCCGTTTGGATCAACTGCCAAAATACCGTCAGCAGTAGATTCGATAATAACCTGCAGCTTAGTTTCGCTTTGCCGCAGAGCTTTTTCAGCAACTTTGCGCTCGGTATCGTCAAACATATAACCTTTCAAACGAATCAACTCGCCATTTTCATCAAATTCACCAATCACGTTTTTTATTAGAATAATAACCCTGCCGTCACGAGTGATATGCTCTTGTTCGTACCTTTCAACTTTTTTCTTTTCACGTATTAAATCAAGAAGTTTTTCTCTATCCTCCGTGTTTCTATAAAACTTTGTGAAATTCCATTTCATCAGTTCATCAACAGAATCACAACCGAATATTTTTGCCATTACCAGATTGCACAATTCAATCGTTCCATCTAGTGAAATGATGAAATTTCCGGTAAGATCATCATCAAATAATTGTTTATATTTTAGCTGACTTTGCTTCAGCGTTTCTTCTGAAAGTTTGCGTTCGGTGATGTCCATAGTGACCTCGATTCCACCCACTATATTGCCTTTTTCATCTTGCTGTGGATAGCCTCGTATGAACCAGGTTTTCCCGTCTGGAGTTGATTTTTCTACTTCCTGAATCTGATTGGTCTTCATCGCTTTCTGGACAGGGCAATCAGGGCATGCTTCGCTGCGTTTTAGCCATATCTCGTAACAATAACGTCCCACCAGCTGCTCACGTGTTAAACCGGCTGATTCACTTGCAGCCTTGTTTGCCCATAGGATTTTCATATCGATATCTTCATGTATAACATGCTCTACTAAACTGTCGAGAATAGTCTCTTTCTCCCATTCGATTTTTCTCATCACCTCCTCTGCCTGCTTGCGACTGGTGATGTCGTGGATGACAGAGTGTAGATATTTCTTCTCTCCGAGAGAAATTAATCCGCTGTAAATCCCAACATCTCTTATAGAACCGTCAGCTCTACGATGTTTAAATTCAAAATAGGTTTTTTCTTTGTTTCTGGCTGATTCCATTTCTTTTTTAATTTCGTCCGGGGGTAAGATGTTAATCTGAAATATCTTCATCCTTTTTAATTCTTCAATTGTCCAGCCATAGAACTTTGAAGCAGCTTTGTTGGCGTCAGTAATATTTCCGGTTTCAGAGTCAATTAGAAGTTTTACAGCAGAGTGATCATAGAATAATTTTTTAAAACGTTCTTCGCTATCGTACAGAGTTTTTTCAGCTTTTTTTCTTTGTGTTTCTTCATTTAAAATTGTTCTCACTTTTGTAAGGGAATAAAAGTAATATACCATAACAATGAACAGAACAGTAAAAATTATGATTAAACGGTTACGAAAACTGTTAAGTGAGGCATAGATCTCTTCTTCATTATATGAAATTAAAATTGTCCAGTATGTATTCCCGAGGGGAACACGGTAAAAAACCATATATTTTTCTACAAACTTATCTTGTTGGTTGTCGTTATTCTCGTCGTGAATACTTTTTGCAGTTCCTTGATTTTCCTTTTTTATTTTTTCCATTAATTTAATTGCTAAAGAATCCTTGTGTGCGAGATCGAGAAATGATTTTCCTGTATGTCCTTCGATCAAGCAAAATATTTCTATACCATCTTCACTAAGTAACCATGCATTGTTGGTTTCTCTACTCTTAATTTTTCCAAAATATTGTTTCCCAAGCTTATCAAGCTGGATTAATATGGCAATGCTGCCTTTAAACTCTTTTCCTTTAAATACCGGAACATGCAAAGCTACTGCAAAATAACCTTGCACAGACATAAATACATCGCTTATTACGGTTTGATGTGTTGCTAAGACCTGACGAATATGTTTCTGGTAAGAAATATCTTGTCCTATTGCTGATTGATTATAAGGATAAGTAAATAATATTTTCCCGCGTGAATCTACTCTTGTTACAGCCTCAATAAGATTTTTGTGATTATTATAGAAGTTTGTCATCAGTACTTTGGTGTCATCATTAAAATCAATTATACATTTATGTTGTGATAAGAAGTTAAGTTCATATTGGTAATTTTGGAAGGAAGAAGTAATACCTTGAGATGCGGCTTGTGCTAATATTAGTTGCTGATGATTAAATTCATTTATGGTTTTCTCTTTAATATCATTATAAATCAGATAGAAAAGTAAAACGAATACAATAAATATTATGGGTATAAGAAAGTGACGTTTTGAAAAGCTTATTTTAGTTACATTGTAATTTCGTAGAGACATATAGACCTCTTATGGGGAAATTAGTAATCGCATTTTTTAGATTTATTATTCACAGTATTTAATATTTTATCAATTTAATTGAAATAATTTAACGAGATGTTTTTTTTGCCTAAAATTTACCGACCTCATAATAACAACTATTGTGTCTTACCGGAACTTGATTAAGAATCAGTGGATAAAACATAAGGTTTCTTAGGGATAAACAAATGTATCAGAGTCTGCGGGTTTAACATTATAACTGTTTCGCCAAGCTTGCAGTTCTTGATAATATTTTTACTTCTTTCGAAGATGTGAGCAGGACAACAGGTATTAACAAAAATCTTTTTGTCATATTTCTCTACAAATTAATTAAAGACAAATAACGTATTTATTAAAGGATGTGTAAAATCATTTCACAAACAAGTCTTCTTCTCCCAAAGGGATGGCTTCGCCAGTGTAATTGGCTTTGTTTTCTTTCATGAAGAATATTAAATAACTTCCTTTAAACTAAATGAAAAAGTAGACCCCTTTTCTACATGGCTTTCAACCCAAATTTTACCGCCGTTTTTTTCAACAAATTCTTTGCAAAGCAATAATCCCAATCCTGTACCTGATTCTCCTTCTGTTCCTTTTGAACTGACTTTCTCTTCTAGCTTAAATAGATTCTTAATTTCTTTCGCAGACATTCCAACACCTGTGTCACTTACAGAAACCTCTACCATTTCATTATCCATCTTTTTTGTTCGCAAAACAACTCTACCTTCTCGTTTTGTAAATTTAATAGCATTGGTTAAGAGGTTCCTTATAACAGTGTAAATCATTTTGTCGTCAGCAAAAACTTTTTGAGACTGCGGAATATTATTCATTATCGTAATTTCTTTTTGTATAGCGTTATATTTTATTGTTTCAATACACAGCGTAGCAATTTTTTGTAATTCAATTTCTTTGGGAATATAATTTATTGAACCTCTTTGCATTTGTGCCCATTTTAATAAGTTCTCTATCAGTCTATAAAGAGTTGAGGCAGAATCGTGAATGGACTTGCTGTATTCCACTAATTCAGCTTTAGATAATTCTTCATCCCCCGATGCTATCAAGTCTGTTAATCCTAATAAACCAAGAAAAGGACTTTTTAAATCATGAGCTATGATAGAAAAGAATTTATCTTTTGTCTGATTGAGTTCTTTCAATTGTTCGGCATATACTTTAATAGCTTCGGAGTTCCTTTTTCTCTCAATTACCTGAGCTATATGTTCAGCAACAAACACAAGTAGTTGTTTCTCCTCTTCGCCATAAGTACTTGCATTCTGGTAATCCTGAACAACAATAACACCAATTATTTTTTCTCTAACTTTAAGAGGAACACCAAGCCAAATTAAAGTAGGAGTTCCAACCATTTCAACGTCACCTGTTTCCCTTAATTCAAGGTCAAGTTTAGCATCTACCAGCTTTGCCTCCCCGATCCTTAAAATATATTCGGTCAATCCTTTCCCTAATTTTTTTGGCGGGTAGGGTGGGTCAAATTCGTCTACCATATATGGAAACGAAATCATTTCTGTTTGCTCATTATAAATAGCAATGTAAAAATTCTTTGCAAGCATTAATGTGCCAACTATTCCGTGAATTATTTTATAAAGAGAAACCATATCGGTAGCAGTATATGTGGCTTCTGAAATATCAAAAAGAGCTTTTTGTACTCTTTCCAATTTTTTAGTTTCAGAAATATCCCGCACAATAGCGTGAATAAAATTCTTACCTCTAACAATAACCGCATTAAGAGCAACTTCGGCATCGAAAAGAATATTATCTTTTGTTTTGTGCTGCCAATAAAATCTTTGAGGAATACCTTTAATAGCAGCTTCTATTTTTTCCTTTGCACTATCAACTGAATTTCTCCCATCGGGTTGAAATTCGGGTGAAAATTTTGTAGGGGATTGACCGACAATATCTTCCATGTTACAATTAAATAAATCACATACTGATTGATTGCATTCCTGAAAAATATCAGTCATTAAAAACATACCATCGGCAGAGTTCTCAAATATAGAACGATAAGTTTGTTCATTTTCTTTTGATGCTTCTTCCATCTTTTTACGTTCAGCAAAATGTCTTCTCATTATCGAAGACGAAATCCACCAAACAAACAATAAAATTATAATTGAGATAAAAAATAGAATTAAATGCCCATGTGTTCCTCCACGGTGTTGCTCAACAGATAATTGTGTCAGGTCATTCAAGGCAGATCTAATATTTACCAGCTCTTTATTATAAACTTGTTTTTCGTTCTCATATTGTACACTGAATAGTAAATTTTTTGCTGCCTCTTTTTCACCCTTCCTCAACAGGTTAAATGCTTCATGCTCCATTTCAACCAAGATTATATTTGCAGAGTCTATTAGAGCAGCACTTTCAAATAGAAAGACATTTGGCGCTATTCTTTTTACCTCATTAATTGCGCTCTCTAGTTGTGGCTCATATTTTTTATATCGGTCTTCCCACCGCAAGTCTGCGTTTAGAACTGCCATACGGGCTGCGGTTGTCAATTTTTCGTCAAGATGGGCAATTGAATCTCTCAGAATTTCAAGCTTGTATCTTAGAGTTATTTGTTTTTGAAATTCTAAGTGCGAACTCCAGTTAAAGAATCCAAGAAAAATGATTAGGGCAATTGCAATTGCAAAACTAATATTAAGGATTTGTTTAGGATTAGATTTTTTTAGGTCCGAAATTTTCGATCTAATAAGTTTCAATGTATGCTCCCGATATTTTAAATCTGCATATGCTATTTAACGAATTTAAATGAGAAATATAAATTCATAATTAACAATGGAATATGTCTTAAACAAATTTACCTATTATATCAAGCAATAAATTTTTTGAGAACGGTTTGGGAATATAACCATCGCAGCCGGCTTCTAATGCATTATTTCTATCGCTTTCAAATGCATGCGCTGTAACACCTATTATAGGTATATGTAAATATTCTTTAGAAGCTTTTAATTCTTTTGTTAATTCCAATCCGTTCTTACTTCCTTTAATTGAAATATCCATCAAGATCATATCAACTTTATTGTTTTTCAGCAATTCAATCGCTTCATCCGAGGAATCGGTACTAATTGTATTATAACTATCCTTAATAAATCTAATTATTGTTGTTTGGTTAATTGCATCATCTTCAACTATTAGCACTAATGGTTTACTTTGTGTTTCTTGCTTAACAAAAGTTCTATCAATTTTTATTTTAGTTATCTTTTCTGCTAAGGGCTGTAAGGATTTTCCAAAATTTATAGTAAATGTAGTCCCTTTTTCTTTTTCACTATCTATGGAAATGGTTGCATTGTTCAAATTCAAAAAGTTTTTAACCATTGATAGTCCAAGCCCAATACCTTCATAAGCGCGCCCGTAACCTATTTGCTCTTGCTGGTATGGTTCAAAGACGTGCTTTTGATATTCTTCGCCTATTCCAATTCCACTGTCTTTTATATCAAGCAAAACCTCATCATTTTTTCCGGAATAAAGAATAACCTCAATAGCTCCTTCGTTTGTATATTTTATTGCATTATCAATCAAATTGGAAATTGCATTTGTTACAGAATATTCATCACTAAATATTGTTATAGTTTTTCCGCATCTGTTTTCGAATGAAAGTTCCAGCCATTTACTTTTAGCTGCGGTTGTAAATTCTTTAACCAGGTTTTCACATATTAAGGAGAGTTCTATTTGGTCAGGACTGATAGGAAATTCACCGGTTTGGATACGGGAATAATTTAATATCATATCTATAGTTCTAATTATACGATAGCTTGACTGATCAATTCCGACAAATAATTCTTTATCTTCCTCATTTATAAGCTCAGCATAGGTATCTTTTATTAAACTCGATAGTCCCAAAATCCCGTTCAAAGGAGTTCTAATTTCATGCGACATATTAGCAATAAAAGCATCTTTTAATTTATTAGATTGCTCAGCTTTTTCTTTTGCTTCGATCAATTCTACTTCAAAACGTTTGCGATCGGTAATATCCCTAAAAACACTTAGTAATAATGTTGGCTGATTTTCAATTCTTAAAAATGTATTTGATAGTTCCAGATATAGTTTAGCCCCATCCCATAGAGTAATTTCGGTTTCCAAATAATTGGAGATGGTGTTAGAGCGGAATCGTTCCAAATGCTTCATTAATATTTCATTCCCTCTGATTTCCTGATAGACGGCTGATATCGGTTTCCCTTCAATTTCATTATGTGGTTTTTTAACCAATTTGCAGTACGCATCATTAACTAATATTACAATGCCTTCTTCATTTGTAATCCGCATTCCATCTGTACTTTTTTCCCAAACAGACCGGAACTTCTTTTCGCTTTCATCCAAAGCCTTTGCTGCACGTTTGCGTTCAGTAATGTCATTCGCTGTGGATAAAATTCCTTTCCTGCCGTCAGGCAGCAAAACTAAAGATTCACGCAATTCCATATCACACAGAGTTCCGTCTTTTTTAACATTTTTAACTATATGTTCAACAATATTTCCTGATAGAATTTCTTTGATATTTTCTTCAACACCTGGAAGGTTTTGCGGTGGAACAAGAATACGGATATTTTTTCCGATTAGTTCATCTCTTGTGTATAAAACAGATTTACCAAAAGATTCATTAATGTCAATTATTATTCCATCAAGATCTGCCAATATAACTCCGCTTGGTGATACGTTAAACAAAGTGCGATAACGTTTTTCTTTTTCTTGCAGTTCTTTTTCCGCTTTCTTTCTTTCAATTGCTTTTGCAACCTGCGATGAAACATACTCGAACATTTGAAGATCGCCACGGTCGTAAGCTTTCGGGTTTGTGTAATGCTGAACAACCATTACACCAATAGTATTATTTTCCACTATCAATGGAACACCAAGCCAAATTGGTGAATTTTTTCCGATCAGTTCAATCTCACCCTTCTTAAGCAGTTCAATGTAGGTAGCTTCATCACAAAACAAAGGTTTGCTTGTTCTAAGAACATACTCGGTAAGACCTTTACCTGTTTCGATCGGCTCTGGAACTGGATCCACTTCATCCACATAATATGGAAAGCTAAGCAGGTTTTCTTTTTTATCATAAAGAGAAATATAAAAATTACTAGCAGGCATCACCGAATTGATTATTTCATGTACAGCCTTAAAAAGATCATTAAGCGATTCAGCTTTTTCTGTAGCCTGAGAGATTTTATAAGCAGCATTTTGTAATAATTCCGCTCTCTTACGTTCGGTATTATCGAATATATAACCTTTCAATCGAATCAACTCGCCATTTTCATCAAACTCACCAACCAGGTTATTTATAACGTTAATAACCCTGCCGTCAAGTGTGATATGCTCATGTTCGTATTCTTCAACTTTTTTCTTTTCACGTACTAGATCAATTAGTTTTTTTCTTTCCTCTGGGCTTCTATAAAACTCAGAAATATTTAGCTTCATCAGTTCATCAACAGAATCACAACCGAATATTTTTGCCATTGCCGGATTACACAATTCAATTGTTCCATCTACTGAAACGATGAAATCCCCGGTAAGATCATCATTAAATAGTTCTTTATATTTTAACTCACTTTGTTTAAGCGATTCTTGTACACGATGGCGTTCGGTTATGTCTCTATTGCTTACGCGTCTGCCAAGATATTTTTTATCCTCACTAAATATCGGTCTGCAAGTGTGGTAAATATTTATAATGGATTTATCTTTTCTGATAATCCTGAATTCTACCTCACCTAAAACATATCTATCCTTGTACGAATAAATTACTTCATGATGTTTAGTAAGCGAATCGATATCATCCCGGTGGACAATTGAATTCAATAATTTAGGATTAGAAATAAATTCATCTCGCTTATAACCGGTTATTCTTTCACAGGAAAGAGACATATAAATAATTTGTTTGTTCTCATCTTCCCAGTATTCCATATCGTAAGTAAAATTTGCAAGAGTTCGGAATTTAAGCTCATTAGCTTCAAGTAATTCTACAGCTCTCTTGCGCTCAACTTCCTTCTCAATAAATTCCAGTGCATAGGATAAATCCATGGCCATTTCATCAAGCAGAGTAATTTCTGCCTCATCAAAAAAGTCTAGTTGAGTTGAATAAATCGAGAATGATCCTACAACTTTTCCGGAAACTTTTATCGGGAAGGCACAGGTTGATTTATAACCGCATTCAAGAGCCTCATTCCACCAGGGAATGATTTTTTTATTTTTTTCAATATTGTTGGAAATAAGATGTTTACCGGTTTTAATTGCTAAGTTTGAAGCTTTGCCGCTTAGTTTTTCATCATTCAAATATGCACTGATTTTTTCTAAGTAGCCGTCTGTAACTCCGAAAGAAGCAACAACTTTAATTTTGTTATCTTTTTCATCAATCATTCCAATCCATGCCATTAAAAAGCCGCCTTTTTCAACAGCTATACGGCAGATATTATTTAATAACTCTTCTTTATTTTTTTTGCGTACTATTGTTTCATTAACCTCGCTTAGAACGGCATAAACTCTGTTTAGTTTAATTATTTTTTCTTCTGCAAGTTTTATTTCTGTAATATCGGTTATCGTTCCGATATACGACATTAATTGGTTCTCGGGTGTAAATTCAGGAACAGATTGCCCCATAACCCAGACAATTTTTCCATCGGAATGAAGGAAGCGATATTCTGCTACAGAAACATCAGAATTCTGAGAAGCCTTTTTCCATTTAATACTTAATTGTTCTCTATCTTCCGGGTGAACTGCACTAAGCCAACCATCTCCCATTGCTTCAACTTCAGAGATTCCAGACAATTGACACCACTTTGGATTTACATAAGTTGTATAGCCATCTGATCTTGTACGAAAAATGCCCACAGGAGCAAACTGAGCGAGCGTATTAAATAACTGTTCACTTCTGCGTAATGTTTCTTCCGCTTGCTTGCGATCGGTGATGTTTTCTACAACAGCTAATATCCTATTTACATTCTTGTTTTCATCATAGATGGGTACGGTTTTATATAACTGAAATTGACTGTTTATGAAAAGTTCAAAAGATTGTTCTTGCCCTTTGAATGTATCATGGTAATGTTTTTTGACAATCTTAAACTGATCTCCAAAGACTTGTTCCAGTGTAGATCCTATAAAATTTTCCGGGTTAATCCCATGCTTTTTAAATTCCTGTCCGGAGGTGAAGCCAACGGTAAGGTCTTTCTCAATAATTGATATATAAGAGTTGGGGAAATTCTCAGCGATGGTACGTAATAATTTCTCCTGCTTTTTTAATACTTGTTCCGCTCGCTTGCGATCGGTGATGTCGCGAGAAATCGCCAGTAATTTTTCAATGTTACCGTAAACATCATTTATAGGCGTAACTATAATCTCCCACCATTTTGGAGTCCCTTTTTCTGTTTCGCAAAATCCATAAAATTTACCTGCTTCACCATTTTTAGCTTTTAAAATTGCTTCCAGGGCTGCATCTTTATCTTTCCCTTTCCAAAAATCAACCCAAGACTTATTCAAATAAAGCTTTATATCATCAATCTCCAGTAATTTTTGTCCGCCACCGCTCATCGATAATAAATTTCCTTCTAAGTCTAAAACTTTAATGCAATCATTACTACTGTCTATCAATCGTTTTATAAATTCTTCGCTATTCTGCAATTTATTTAGCGCTTCTTGCTTTTCTAGTATAACCTTATTTTTAGCAAGGGCTGATTTAATGGCAGGGAGAAGTCTATGCAGGTTATCTTTGATTACATAATCATCTGCGCCCGCTTTCATACATTCAACTGCAATTTCTTCGTTTATGGAGCTGGTTAAAAGGACGAATGGAACATCAGGATATTTTTCTAATCTCAGGGTTAATGCGCGCATCCCGTCGAATCGAGGCATTTTATAGTCGCAGATAATTATATCTGGTAGATCACTTTCAAGTTCGCGAAGAAAATCATCTTCAGTTTCAACAACGCGGGACTTAAAGACAAGACCTTTTTTTGTTAAAGCTCGTTTTGCAAGCTCTACATCTGTTGGAAGATCTTCAACAAACAGGATATTTAATTCGGCTGTCATTTTACACCTTTTAGGTTTAAAACTTAAACTACTGCACTTCTATATTATTCCTTTTGTCATTCTCGTGAACCTGCCTGCGGTAGGCAGGAACGGGAATCCAGAATCCTTAAAACAAAATGGATTCCCACTGGAGTTTATCCCGATGAAAATCGGGGTGGGAATGACACGATGACAAAACAAATTATCACACAAGCTCTTAGAGACATCTTCAAAGCAAAGATGTCATCTCTCTCTCAGCGCCAATGAGTTTATAATTTTGGAAATTTATTTAACAACAACCAATACATACCAATAGTTTTTACAGCTTCAATAAACTGATCGAAATCTATTGGCTTTTGAATATAACTGTTAACACCAAGTTTGTAACTTTCAATCATATCTTTTTCTTGATCAGAGGAGGTCAAAACAATTACAGGAATTATCTTTTTCTTTTCGTCACTCTTAAGAGTTTTCAACACTTCTAATCCATCTACTTTGGGTAATTTGAGATCCAGTAGTATAACCTTAGGTAAATTTTGGGGCTTCCGATTTTCATATTTATTTTTGCAATAAATAAAATCAAGCGCATCCTGTCCATCATTTACAACGAATATGTTATTAGCAACTCCGCTTTTCTTCAAAGCACGTAGTGCTAACTCGGCATCATTCAGGTTGTCTTCAACAAGCAGAATTTCTACGGCTGTTGTTTCCATTTTGTTCTCCTTTTTTTACTTGAGTAATACAGTACATAAATACTTTATAAAAAACCTTCGACTTTTAATCTTTCTTCGTACCTTCTTCAGGGACTTCGTGTCAGTACAAAAAATCCTTGCACGAAGAAGTGCTAAAGACTAAAATAGAACGTCGTTCCTATATTCAGCTCCGATACTGCGCTAATTTCTCCCCCGTGTTTTGTAACAATTCTTTTAGCTATTGCCAGACCAATACCGTTGCCTTCATATTCTGCTTCACTGTGCAGTCTTTGAAATACTCCGAACAACTTATCGTAATACTTCATATCGAAACCGACACCATTATCCTTAATATAATAAACTGTTTTTTCATTTTCCATTTTAAAGCTTATTTCAATACTCGGTTTTTCTTTCTTTGATGAAAATTTAACGGCATTTAATAGTAAGTTTGTCCAGAGCTGTTTTATCATTGCAACATCACCTATTGCAGTAGGCAAATTAGAAATAGAAAATAAAATCCTTTTTCTTTCTTCTGCGGAAGCTATTTCATAGTAAATGGAATCTGCGATAGTCTTCATATCAATTTCAGATTTAATAAATTCGTGTTTTCCGATCCGTGAGAAAACAAGAATGTCATCAATTAAATGCCCCATCATTTGAGTATTAGTGCGAATTACATTCAGTATTCTTTGTCCTTCCGAATCTAACTTATCAAAGTAATCTTCGAGTAATATATTTGAAAAGCCATCAATGCCTCTTAACGGTGCACGCAAATCGTGCGAGACTGAATAAGAGAATGCTTCCAGTTCTTTGTTGACTGCTTCGAGTTGAGCGGTGCGCTGGAAGACGCGCTGTTCAAGTCCTTCATTTAATTTACGAATTTCTTCTTGTGCTTCTTTTATCTCTGTAATATTCATGATACTCACAAGAACCTGCCCGGATTGTGCATTTTTGCCTGGGAAATTCATCCTTAAAAAAGTATTTATAAACCTTCCCTCTACTGTACATAAAGACATTTCTGTCTCGTAGAGGGTCTCACCATTAGCCAATGCAATTAACTCACCAATAAAACCCGGTAGTGTGTCGTCCGTTGCAAATACAACAGATAATGACTTTAGCAATTGTGATTTATTTTTAGCTTTAAACATTTTTAATGTTTCATCATTAACATCGAGGATTTTTACTTTAGAAAGTGCTTCATTAACAAAACCCAAATTGGAGTTAAAAAAAGTATTAAAATCGGTTACTCCATCGCGTTTTATTTTTTCCACCATAGAAATGACTTCTGTCCAGTCTTCTTCCCATAACGAAACCGGAGAATTACTAATTAGGTTTCTATAACGATTTTCAGAAATCCTAATATTTTCTTCAGCTACTCGCCTGGCTTTTTCTTCTTTATCACGTTGTAACCTTGCACCCAGCACCGGCGCAATATAATTTGAGACGGATTCTAACATTATAATATCTTCATCCGTATAATCTGTCTCTTTATTGGCAACCTGCAACAAACCAATAACTTCATCATTATGGAGAATCGGCCGCGCTATATTTCTTTCTATTTTAATATGCCCTTTGGGCGCTTTAGTGGATGGAATATTTGAATACAAGGTTTTCTTTTGCCTGATTGCTGTGGGCCAAATACTTTCTCCCCAGGTGCCTTTTGGGAAAATAATATTCTTCTCCAGTACCTCGCATTCATCCCAAATTGTTCTAGTCATAGAGGGAACCACAAAATCTCCATTTTCAGCAATATAGCCAAAGACGCCAAATTTACTTTCTGATATCTGAAGCACTTCTTTTAAAACTTCAGTGTACATTTCTTCATCAGTAACGGTAAGAAATATATCAGCTATACTTTTTTGTATTGTTAGTTCTTCTTCAGATTGCATCCGCCCCGTGATGTGTGCAAGTCGCTCGGCGATGGAATCTATAAGCATTCTCTCTTCTTTAAGGAATGGCCCTTCGTCCATCTCTGGCATTTTTTCAAGATAACCAACATCAATTTTTCCAATTAGTGTTTTATTTATTTTGATAGGCGCTGATTGCATCCATTTCGACTCTGTAAAATTTTTTGTGCGGAACTCTTTGCCACCGACAATAATTCTGGCACAAGTAATTTCCGGGTATCGCCAGCTTTTCGGAAGCAGGTCTAGAAATTCCCTGTACAGTTGGTCCAGCGTTATGTCTTCACGTTCAGCAATCGCGGACAAACTGAAAAAAGCCTGCAATTCTTTCATCCGTTCTCTGAGCTGTTCCTCCGCTTGCTTGCGCTCGGTGATGTCTCGGCCGATACAATAAATAATCTCTTTTTCTACAATCGGTATTGCAGTCCATGAGATCGTTCGTAGCGATTCGTCTTTGTGAATATAACGATTCTCAAACGCTATCGTTTTAATCCCTGTGGAGAGGTTCTCAACTTCTTCTGTGTTTTTATTACGGTCTTCGGGATGAATAAAATCAAGAAAAGGTTTTGACAGTAGTTCCTCCTCCGAATAACCAAGAGTATCTTCCCAGCTAGGATTAACATATTTGAAATAACCATCCATACCAGCGATGCAAAAAAGATCAATGGATAAATTTAAAAAATTGTCGCGATCTTCCTCCGCCTGTTTGCGTTCGGTAATATCGAGCCACGTTCCCACCATCTCAATAGGAGTGCCTTTTTTATCATATACAAGTCTGAGATTATCTTGGATCCAGATATAACTACCGTCATTCTTTTTCCATCTATATTCATGATTATGATACCCAACTTCAAATATTTTAGCGAGTTCACTGAACACTCTAGCAGAATCGTCAGGATGGATTCGACTCGCCCAGAATCCAGGGTCTTTCAGGAAATCATTAGGATCGGAACCTATAATATCCCTGACGTTTTCACTGATATAGGTGGCACCAAACGGTTCCGTGGCAGCGCTGGAATAGATTACAGCTGAACTTTTTGCGAGCAGATGTTCTAATCTGATCCTGGAAGATTTTATTTCTTCTTCTGCCAGCTTGCGCTCGGTAATATCCACAACACTGGAATACAGCGCAATTTGGTTTCCTTCTTCATCATACACTGCATTAGCAGAAGAATGGGCAATAAACGTTGAGCCGTCTTTCTTTAGCGC
The DNA here is from genome assembly GCA_963804005.1 of uncultured Ignavibacteriaceae bacterium. Taxonomy (GTDB): domain Bacteria; phylum Bacteroidota; class Ignavibacteria; order Ignavibacteriales; family Ignavibacteriaceae; genus JAGXRK01. The sequence continues at coordinate 121,280 of CAWDOP010000008.1, forward strand.
AGTATATTCACCTTCCCACTTTCCGGTCTTTTTTATAGATCCGATAATTTCAATAGCATCATCTTTATTGGCAAGAAAATCAAGAATTGGTTTACCGATTACTTCATCCACATTCTTGTAGCCCCAAATGCTTGCAAATGAAAGATTAGCATGAGTGAGAAATCCCTTATTGTTACCAATACTTTCAGCACTCAATGAAGAATTGAAGGCAAATTCCTTTATACGCAGTCTCTCTTCTGCTCTGGATTGCTTAAGTTCCTTGTTCATCAACTCCAATTCAATTTGGTGGATTTGTAATTCCTGAACCAGCTTGAGAAGATCAGTTTTTGTGGATGGCAGGTTTTCTTTTACATTAAGTTTTTTTAAGCACGCTTCTGCTTTGCCGCGAAGTTTTTTTGCATCATAAGATGATGAGTTGATTTTCTTTTTCATAATATTTCTTTCATTAAAACTATGTTGTCCCACCAAGCGGGATAAACACTTTCATTGCGCGCGTTGTCCCGAAGGGATCCCTTTGGGACGAGAACTTAGTTTTCTTTTTTTATAAATCTTACATAAAAAAATAGTTTACCTTTTCTGTGCGTAAATAAATCCCCCAACTAATTTATCGGAGTTCATCTTGAATAAATCATAGAATGAACAGCTAACTTTAAGTACGCGTAAATTTTTATCAAGTATAAGTAAAGGCTCCCGCACGGTATCGATTATATTTTCAGCGAATTGAATGATCTCCTCTCTGGATTTCAATTTGATTTTTAATAGAGGCGGATTATTAATTATGCTTTGTTTGACGCTAGAAATCATTGTGATAAAATCAACCTTTTCATCTTGTAATGCATAATGCTGTTGTAAGATAATATGAAAATATATTGTGCAATAAAATCGACCAAAAGGATGAAAAGAGGATTAGTCCCTTTTAGTTAGAAACTAACTGATTTTAACGTGATATTATGGAAATATTGCAGATATTTCATTTTTTTTGTCGTTCGCAAGAAATAAGATTCTGCTTCTCAACAGGTTGCTATGAATCGCTTAGTACGCCACGTTTTAATTTCATTGCTAAAGAAAGGGAATAAATCCACTTTGGCAGCGGATTATTTTTGAGGAGAAGAGGAAAATTTAACCGGTTAATTTTTTCTTCAGGGGACATAAGTCCTCCATACACTATTTGTTATAGTAACTTTATCAACGAATCATATGATGCATAACATTATGATTAATATAGTGAATTAAATGAGTATTAAAAACTTAATTGTTTGAAGAATTAAGATTTTTTTCAAAATTTTAATAAGATGAAACAGCTTGCCCGATTTGTGGGGGAACCATTTTCGTGACAACTTTCTTTTAGAGTCTTCTGAAAAATTGCCGAAATTATTATTCCGGTCTGGATCCAGAATCTATTTCTGTAGATTCTAAAATAATCTTAAAATTATTGCCAACCGTAAAGACACCATCGGTAAGAGAATCAGGACATCATTATTTGTTTCCTGTTCTGCTGACATAATTTACATTGTATTAAAAATTAAATAAATTCCACCAAGGATAACCAACACACCACAAATACGTTTAATCCACAAAATTGTTTTTGATTCCTCTGACCAGTTTAAGTATTGTTGAACTTTTTTGGTTAGTGTTCCCAGCACCCACAATAACTGCACAATGCCCAATTCCAAATGCTAACAATAAAAATGCTGCTGAGGTAAAATTTGTTTGAGCTGTTTGAAAAACGATACCAAGTACGGGAGCCATATATGCAAAAGTACAAGGACCAAGTGCAATTCCAAAAAGTAACCCAAGAATTAAAGCGGCAAGTAAACCTTTAAATTTTGTTTGCCGTAAACCTGAGTTATTCCAATCGAATTTTATTATATCTAAAAGATAAAGCCCGACAATAAAAAAAATTCCTGCAACGAGATAATTTCCAATTACACCAACATCACCCATCAGTCTTCCAAGTGATGCTGTAATAATTCCGATTGCAGCAATTGTAATTAAAATTCCAACTGAAAAAACTAGAGAGATATAGAAAGTTCTGCTCAAGGAAATTTTACCTTGCGAACTTATAAACCCAACTACAAGTGGAATGCTTGATAAATGACACGGTGATAATAGTATTGAAAGCACACCCCAACCAAATGATGCTAACAAAGCTATCCAATAATTTTCATAAAGAGCCGTGCTGAGTATTGTGAAAATTTCTTCAATCATTTTTTAATTTTCTTAGTTAGTCCTTTGCCTTGTAAAATTTTATCTATTTCTTCTTCAGGATAAAATCCTTCGTGGCGATGAAATTCTTTTCCTCTTGCATCAAGAAAAACTTGAGTGGGAATTAACTTAATTCCATACTGCTGCGCGTACTTTTTTTGATCATCTTTCCAAACATCATAAAAAACAACTTTAACCTGATCACTATATTTTTCTTCAATTGATTTCATTATCGGCTGCATTTGCTTACAGGGAATGCAATTAACAGAACCGAGTTCTACAAATGTTACTTTGGGTTTTACATTGTTGTTCTGTGCTGAAATATTTATCGAAAGAATTAGTACAACCAATAAAACAAAATACTTTTTCATTCTAATTTTCCTTTAACCAGTTAATTATTTGATCATCTTTAGGAATATTTCCGAAACTTTTTACTTTTTCATTTATTACCAATCCGGGAGTCATCATAATTCGGTATCGCACCATTTCCTGAATGTCTGTAACTTTTTCAACAACAGCATCAATATTATTTGTGGCGATTAAATCTCTAACTTTATTTTCAAGGTTCTGGCACTTTTTGCAACCAGTGCCAAGTATTTTAACTGAAATCATAATTCTTCCCTGTTATGTAATAATGAATTATCAGAATCATATGTGGTATTTTCTGCAAAATATTTTTTCTTAAACCAAAGAGCAACATTTACAAGCATAATCAAAACAGGCACTTCCACTAAAGGACCTATCACAGCAGCAAATGCTTCACCTGAGTTTATACCAAACACCGCAATTGCAACAGCAATTGCTAATTCAAAGTTGTTGCTTGCAGCAGTAAATGAGAGTGTTGCCGATTTTTCATAGTTAGCTCCAACTTTTTTGCTCATATAAAATGAGATGAAGAACATCACAACAAAGTAAATCAGTAAAGGAATCGCTACTCTAATTACATCTACAGGAAGTTCAACAATAAATTCTCCTTTAAGCGAAAACATTACCAAAATAGTAAACAGTAAAGCGTATAATGTTATGGGGCTTATCCTTGGAATAAATTTTGTGTCGTACCATTGCTTGCGCTTAATTTTTATTAATGTAAAGCGAGTAATTATACCTGCAAGGAAGGGTATGCCAAGATATATGAAAACACTTTCTGCAATCTGTCCAATCGTAACTTCGACAGCAGTTCCTTCCAGCCCAAACCAGGTTGGTAAAATAGTAATAAACACATATGCATATATCGAGAAAAAGAGCACTTGAAAGATTGAGTTGAATGCTACTAGACCTGCCGCATACTCAGAATCGCCTTTAGCAAGCTCATTCCATACAATAACCATAGCAATACACCTTGCCAGCCCAATCATTATCAATCCGTACATATAACTGGGTAAATCACTTAAAAGTAGAATTGCTAAAAAGAACATCAGTATTGGTCCAATAATCCAATTTTGGATAAGTGATAACAATAATATTTTCCAATCACGGAAAACCTTGCCAAGCTCTTCATACTTAACTTTTGCAAGTGGAGGATACATCATTAATATTAATCCAATTGCAATGGGAATGTTTGTAGTGCCGACCTGGAATAAATTCCAGAAATCTACTATCCCCGGAATAATGTATCCCGCGAACACACCGATAAACATTGCAATGAATATCCAGAGAGTTAAGTAACGATCTAAGAATTTTAATCGTGTAGCTCCTGGCATTTAATTATCCTCCTGTATTTCTTGAAAAATTAATCCCAGAATTAAATTAGTTTTTGTTAGCTTCCATTAGCAAATGTTCCAATGTTGATCTGTTAGGAATTTTCCCCTGGCTCACAACTTTATCATTCACAATTAGTCCTGGTGTCATCCAAATTCCAAGTTCTGCAAACTGTTCTCTATTAGTTATTTTTTGAATATCTGCTTCCAGTTCATTCTCTGCTGCAATATTCATACATAACTCGTAGAGATTTTCACAGTTTACACAGCCAGTTCCGACTACTTTTACCGTTAACATTTTAACTCTCCCTGCTTATTATTTTTTCATTATAGAATTGATAAAAATCTCTTTTAATTTCATTTCTAACTTTTCTGAATACTGAAAGAACTTCTTCTTCTGTTCCCATAGCATTCGCAGGATCTTCAAATCCAATATGAAGCTGTTCTTCTACCTTGCCTAAAAAAACCGGGCAGGTTTCTTTAGCATTATCACAAACTGTAATTACAAAATCAAAAGATTGGGAAAGATATTTTTCAACATTTTCCGGTATTCCGTTACTGATATCAATACCAACTTCATTCATTGCTTTAATAGCGTATGGATTTGCTCTTTCCGCCGGATTTGTTCCTGCTGAATAAACTTCCAGATTTTCATCAAACGATTTAAGGAATCCTTCTGCCATCTGACTTCGGCAGGAATTACCTGTGCAGAGTATTAAGATTTTTTTCTTCATTTATTTCCTTTCAATTTGTCATACCCGCGAAGGCGAGTATCTTATTTCATAAATTCTGGATTCCTGCTTTCGCAGGAATGACGTTACGTTAGCAATTAAAACAAACTTCCGTAAATCAATCCGCTTAAAGTTGCCATCACGATTACTAAAGAAACAAACACAATAGTTTTTTGTGTTCCCATTACGCTTCTTATAACCAACATATTCGGTAATGAAAGTGCTGGACCTGCAAGCAATAACGCAAGCGCTGGACCTTTACCCATACCACTGGAAATCAATCCTTGAATAATTGGGATTTCTGTAAGAGTGGCAAAGTACATAAACGCACCTGTAATTGATGCAAAGAAGTTTGAAAACAATGAATTACCACCAACCAACGATGCTATCCATTCATTTGGAATTATACCGTTAGGATTACCTTGTGATCCAAGTAAAAATCCTGCAACCAAAACTCCCGCAGCAAGCAGCGGCATAATTTGTTTTGCAAATCCCCAGCTTTCACCAAGCCATTGATTTGGTTCATCTTCAGAAAAACTTAATGCAATTGTTGTTGCTGCGACTGCAACTATAAATGGAATAAGTGGATTGCTATAGAAAATTATTCCTGCAATGATTACTGCTAAAGTTCCTAAAATCACAAACAACTTTTTAACTTTGATTATATAAATCATCGAAAGTGCAAATGCCAATCCAAAAACGGCTGTAATAAACCATTTACTGGCAAACATAAAATACCAGAAACCTTCTGTTGTATCAGGTTTGCCCCAATTAACAAAAACTAAAATTGCAACAAGAATAAAAAAGTGTAAAGCTGTTTGCCAGGCAGGTCTTTCTTCAGGAATATCGGGCATTGCAAGTTGTGCATCAGCTTTTTCTTTTTCTTCTTTACGATAAATGAAAGACATTATCAAACCAATTATAACACTAAAAGACACTGCACCAATAATTCGTGCAATGCCTAATTCAAATCCTAGTATTCTTGCAGTTAAAATTATTGCAAGAATGTTTATCGCGGGACCTGAGTAAAGAAATGCAACAGCGGGACCCAATCCTGCACCACGTTTATGAATGCTTGAGAACAATGGTAATACTGTGCAAGAACAAACAGCTAAAATTGTTCCTGATCCTGCAGCAACTAAATAAGCTACCCATCTTTTTGCCTTAGCACCAAAGTATTTTACAACTGATGCCTGACTTACGAAAACAGCGATTGTCCCCGCAATAAAAAATGCTGGAATAAGACAAAGCAAAACGTGTTCTTGTGCATACCACTTTGCAAGTACGAATGCTTCGTTAAGTGCTGATTTGAAATTTGGATTTTCTATCGGCATAAAGTATGCAAATAGAAAGAATCCGAGGATCCACAAAAATATTTTATATTCTTTTTTCCAATTCATGCTAATTATTTTTTATTTCCATAATTCGATGAATATCGAATTGTATTTAAAAACATATTATCCGCTGCAGATTTTATTACGATCAACCTTCTGAACTTTCTGTTTATCTGAAAAAATCAACTTATCATTAGAAATCCAAAAATCGAGGGTTGATAGAATGGATGAAATTCTGCTGTCTAATGGGCGTTCATTAATCTGATAGTTAACCCATTTCCCATCCTTCTGTTCAATAATAAACCCGGCGTTTTTAAGAATGCTAAGATGCTTTGATACTGTGGAATTTGCCAACTTTAAAACATTTGTGATTTCGCATACACAAAGTGATTTGCTTTGAAGCATCTTTAAAATTCTTAAACGATTCTGATCGGACAGGGCTTTAAATAATTTTGTGTTGTCTTTTACCATAATTCATTTCGTTATCTAACGAAATATAAAATCAAAAAAAAGAGGATACAAATTTAATTGTACCCTGAATCTTTTTATTTTTTATATCCAATAACAGTTATACTAAAAATCCCAACTTGATTTTCTTTGAATTCTTTTAATTGTTCGGCATTTAAATATTTAAGTAAAACTTCATCAGGTAATTCAATCGTTTTTGTTTTTTTAATTTCAACATTTACAAAACCAGCTTGTTCAATTAAACTAAGATATTCTTCCTGTTGAACCGCGCCTGCAACACAACCAGCGTACATCTCTGCAGATTTTTTTAGTTCAGGATGTAACTCCCCTTTTATTACAATATCTGAAACACAAAAATGCGCACCGGATTTTAACACCCGATGAATCTCACTAAAGGCTTTTTTCTTGTTCGGAACAAGATTAAGAACACAATTGCTAACAACTACATCGGCAAGATTATTTTCAAGAGGCATCGACTCAATCTCACCTAATTTAAATTCAATATTTTTATATCCAAGTTTATCCAGATTGAAATTAGCCTTAATAAGCATTTCATCTGTAAAATCGATTCCAATTACTTTTCCTTCATCACCAACTAATGCACGCGCAACAAAAACATCATTTCCTGCACCGGAACCCAGATCAACAACAGTATCACCTTTTTTAATACCAGCAAACTCAGTTGGTAACCCACAGCCTAAACCAAGATCAGCCTCTTGTACATATCCTTCAAGATTACCATAGTCATCTTTCATAATTGAATATCCAACAATTTTATTATTTGATGATCCGCAACAGCATTTTCTTGTAGAAGCTACTGCGATCTCGGCATATTTTTCTTTTACAATTTCTTTAACATCTTTTGGGGTATTCATAATATTTATCCTTTCCCTTAACAGGCACAAACCTGATTAAATAATTTATCTAATTCTTTTTTAGCTTTTTGCAGCGTTTTATTATTTACACAATAACAGACTTTGGGTCCCTCTATATCACCCTGAATTAATCCAACGCGTTTTAATTCCTTTAAATGCTGAGATACAGTTGATTGAGATAGCGGAAGAAGATCAACTAAATCACCGCACATGCACACATTCATTTCAGTCAAGATTTTTAGAATTCTAATCCTTGCCGGATGCGATAACGCTTTAGCGATATCTGCAAGCCAGACATCTTCAGTTTTGAATTCTTCCTTTTTTGAGGCTGCCATTTAAATACTTCCTTTATCGTTCATCGTAAATATACGATAGACTTTTTATAGAATGCAAGAAGTTATTACGGAAATTTTTAGGTACTACATTTCCTTCTGAAATGTGATTTAAATTTAGAGTGGTGTGTTGTTTTTGAATGGTTATTATTATAACTGTTATGTTGAGTTGGTCGAACTAAATCAAAAAAATCTAAATTGTACCCCGGAGAGGATTCGAACCTCCGACCTACGGTTTAGGAAACCGACGCTCTATCCTGCTGAGCTACCGGGGCTTAATTTTTCTAAAATTTGTTTTATTTTTTTTCTTCCCGCTGCTGACTTGTAATATTTTTCTCTTTCTCGTGCTTTTTTTCTATCAATAACCTTCTCTTCATACACAATTTTCCAGGGTTTAAACTTTCTTGTATAAATAGTCTTTCCGGAATTATGTTCACTTATTCTTCTCTCGAGATTGTTTGTAAGACCAACATAGGTCTTATCAAATTCTATGCTTTTTAGTTATAAACCCAATATGCCATATTTTATTTAGGAAACCGACGCTCCCCGCCTTGCCCGATCCTTAGCTAAACCTACAAAGTCGGGCAGGTATCCTACTGAGCTACCGGGACAAGATAATTAAGAACCTGCCTGCCGTCAGGCAGGTTAAAAATTAAAATTTGCGGATACTACAATGTAATCCGGAATATTTACCTTCAATTATTCTTTTATTCCCGGCAAAATTAAAGAAGTTTGGAGTGTTATAAAAGATGATTCATTTTTATAAAAAAACCCGATCGATGCTGACCGGGTTTTTGGGAGAAGAGATTAAGGATGAAGTCACTTATTAAACCAATACGTATGTCTAAGTATAAAAATATTATTCATTTATTGTATAAGAATATAAGATACATTGTTCGCACACTTCAATCTGACCCGCAATTTATGATTACTATTTCTTTTTAATCTCAATTTTACCCATAGCTGTTGTTAGTTCAATTCTTGGTCCACCGCCATTTAATTCCAGCTTTGCAACTACTTCCCGTTTACTTTCATTAACATCATATTTCAGTCCTTCAAAATCAGATTTGATATGAATATATGCCTCATCATTTTTATCAGTATATTTTGTTTTTACAGTTGCAATGATCGTTGCTTTTATTTTTTCAGGAACAGTAAGGGTAATATTTCCTGCACCGGTTGACAATGAGCTGTTGCTTTTAAGATCAGCTGATAATTCAACATCAATTTCTCCTGCTCCTGTAAGAGCTTCAAGGCCACCTCCAATATTTTTCAAATTTATATTACCGCCGCCGGTTGATACTTCAACTTTGCCCTTTGAACTTGATAATGAAATATTACCGCCTCCGGAACTTATTTCAGCTGTTCCGCTTACATTACCGACGGTAACATTTCCACCAGCTGTTGCAATTTTTGCGTTCCCGTCAACATTACCAATTTTTATATTTCCACCTGCACTGGATATTTTAGCAGATTTATTGATATTACCGATATCTATATTTCCACCTCCGGTTGATACTTCAGCCTTACCGGTAATTCCGGAAACTTTAACTTCTCCACCGCCAGTTGATATATTAATATCTCCCTCAATTTCGTCACATTTAATGTTTCCGCCTCCTGATGATATATCAACTTTACCTTTTACCTTAGCTGTCTTAATATTTCCTCCACCGGATGAAATGCTGAAGTTACCAGACAGTAAATTATTCAGTTTGACATTCCCACCACCTGTTCTTGCATCAATATTAAATTGAACAGGAACCCATACTTCAACAGAAAATTTTTCCGAGTCCTCTCCTTTAAAAGAAACTGATACATCAGATCCTTTCTGTTCAATTGTAAGTTTATCTAATTCATCTGAGTCAACATTTTGTGCAAGAATCTTAGCTTCATCTTTATCCCAGGTATTTATGCTAAGATTTCCATGCCTTAGATCAGTGCTAAGATTACTGTTTTTATTTACCTTGAAAGTTTTTTCAACATCTTCTGCATAGCTTACCTTTGTGGCTACTACTAATGCAAATATTAAAAATGCTGCCAATGAAAGATTTTTTTTCATTTTAGTTGTACTCCTGTAATATTGTTCTTGTTTTGAATTTTATATAATTATTTTCATCATTACTGAATTTCTCTTTAAATAAAGTTAACTCGTTCTGAGTAAGTGAAAAACCTTTCTCTGTCAAATCTGAAAGAGCGTTGATTGCCTCGATCCTTAATCCGGAGGTTGTATCTGTTGCAAGAACTGTTAAAAATGCCTGCTTAATGCTTTCATCATAAGGAAGACGTTTTACAACTTTTAAAGCTTCGAGTCGTACTCCAGGATTTTCATCTGTAAGCATCACGGTCAATAATGTGTTTTTCACATCGCTATCGATTTTCAACTGAGGTTTAGAATCCATCACGTTTATTGAGTTTAATCTTGATCCGGGATTCTGATTATTAAGCATTGAACAGGCAAGCACAGCCTGAATTTGAGGATCGTTAACAGAGCCTTTTAATCTTACTGGTTTTACAGCTTCAAATTCAAACTCAATCTCGCCGTCGCTTGCATCGGCATCAATAAAATGAATGTTGGATATTCTTATTACTTGATCATCAAACGTAAACTGTTCATTTGCCGGAATTATATTTCCATAATCTGGTCTTACTGACAAGGGTGATTGCACCTGTCCAAAAAGTATATAACCCAGCAGTATTCCAAAAATCAACACAGTTACTGCAGAGAATGCAATCCGGTATGGAGTAAAAAGAAATGAGAATAGTTTATCAAGAGATGATTCTGAATTAAGTTGAGTTTCGTCACGCAATGCTCTTTTCAACTGATATCTTGCAGAGGATAGAATCCTATTATCAACATTTGAGAATTTGTTTTTTTCAAGATCACGAAGAAATGATAATTCAAGATCATATTCCTTTGAACATTCTTCACATTCGATCTTGTGTTCCTCAAACTGCACTCTTTCAGACTGAGACAATTCTTCATAAAAGTAAAGCGCAATTTTCTCTTTAAATTCTTTGTGATCCATTTTTTCCTCTTGTATCAGTTATTAATATAACTGAGTTGCTTTCTTAAGTTTCTTGTCGCATCGAACAGATATTTTTTAATCGTACCTTCATTACAATTAAACATTTCGGCGATCTCTCTTATTTTATATCCATCATAATGTTTAAGTATAAATGTCATTTTCTGTTTCGGCGGCAAAGTTTCTATCGCGTTATTTATCAAATATCCAATCTCACTTCCTGTTGTAAGCACTTCAGGTGAACTATTATTGTCTATCAACTCTACACTTTGGATATTCTCATCATCATTATAATCCGAAACGGAAAGATTGAACTTCCTCTTATTACGTGCCTTAAAAGTAAAACATACATTTGTTGTAATCCGATATAACCAGGTTGAGAACTCACTCTTAAACCCGAAATTTTTAATTCCCTTGAAAACACGAATAAAAACTTCCTGGTATAAATCTTTTGCATCGTCCTCATCACCGGCATATCTTAAAGCAAGAGAAAGAACTTTAGAGTCGTATTTATATACCAACGCCTCAAAAGCCTGAACATCTCCTTTTTGAGCATTTTTAATTAATTCCAATTCGTCTGGCGCCATTCCTTTTCCTTCTACTGTTTAATTAGACCACGACCTATATAAAATAGTTGTGTTGTTTGCAGAAAAAATTCTGCTCTGCAGCAAAATTATGGGGAATTCTAGATGAAAGAAGAAAAATTGTGATTAGCGGTTAATTAAATAGAAGATTGTGCTGAGATAATAATTTGGCCTGATATTTTAATCGATTTCAACAGTCGCAGTATTTACTCCAATAGTAATTCCCATTGCAATATCAGCTTTAAAGAGGTTTGTTTTACAGAGCAAGTTCGCTTTTCATTAATAATAGTGTTTCTTCAATTGTGTGCGGCTTAAATCCAAATTCTGATTGCGCTTTGATAGTCAATAAACCAGATTTAAGAGGTCTTCGGGCAGCCTGATTTAGTTCTTCTGTTTTGATTTGAATAATTAGTGATTTATCAAGATTAAAAAAATCTGCAATACGTAGAGTAAAATCATAACGTGATAAAAATTCCGGTCCACCGATATTATAAATTCCAAACTTCCTGAATTCAATAACTTTGCTTATTGCCTGAACAAGGTCATCAATAAAAGTAGGATTATTTATCTGATCGGTTACAATTCTTATTTGTTCTTTGTTGCGCAGTTTGTTTACAACCCATTTAACGAAATCGGGACGACTGTTTTTTGCAGTTCCATAAAGCACATTGGTTCTAAAAACAGTAAAATTTATTCCGCTTATCTTTATTGCATTTTCACTTGCGAGTTTTGTTCTGCCATAATAACCAGAAGGATTAGGTTTTGCGGTTTCGCTGTAAGGTCCATTCTTACCATCAAAAATATAATCTGTAGAAATATGAACTAGATGAGCATCAATTATCCGGGCAGCATCTGAAAGATACTCAACACCTTTTACATTTATTTTCCATGCAAGCTCGCGTTCTGTTTCGCTGAGATCTACATTCGTAAATGCTGCTGCGTTAATAATTGAATCGGGACAAAAGTCGAAAACAGTTTTCTTAACAGCTTCTTTGTCAGTAATATCAAGGTTTAAATATTCAACCCCATCAATAACTGATTCATTTTCAACAGAACAGCATAGCAATTCATAATTTTTTAATTTTAGATAGAATTCAACAGTCCGCTGACCAAGCGTTCCGTTTGACCCTACAACAAGTATTCTGTTTTTAACAATATCACCTGACAACATTAGCCATAAGTTTTTTAAATTCAGATAAATTATTTATTGATGCAATATACTCTGCAGATGATGCAGCCAATTCAGCAGCTTTGAAAATATCTTTGTTCAAAATATAGCCATAAAAGAAAGCTGCCCCAAAAACATCTCCGCATCCAATTTTGTTACTGTAACTTACTTTTTTTGTGGCTCTAAAGTGTGACGTTATTGCGTTTTTGTTTTTATAATAAATTTTCGAACCTGTTTTACCTTCAGTAATACAGACTATTTTAATTCCACAATTAAATAAATGTTCAGCAATTTCAACTTCTGTTTTTCTGTCGGATAAAGTAAATATTTCGTTTTCGTTGCATTGAATGATATCAATATTTTTTGCCCATTCGTCAAAATCAGGAATTAAACGGTAACTTCTATGCAAATTTTCATCAAGCCCGCGTGAAAGTGTGTGAACATCAAAATAAATTAAGGCCTTGGTTGATTGTCTTATTTTTTGAAGTTGAATGATATCTATATCAAAACCTGTAATCATATTAATTAAAATTCCGTCAAAATTACTCAGCTTCGAAAAATCAATATTTAGTTTATTTGAAATATTTTTATAATGCTCTTTTCGTTCAAAGTGACCTGAAACAGTTAGCTCAACAGCGGGAATCGCATCAACTCTTTCTATGAATGACTGATCAACATTTTTATACACATTTTCATAAAGATGAAAATGCTTATCATCAATCTGAGTACAAAGATATATTTCATCATTGGGTAAAATTAATTGTAGACATGTATTGACGGAATAAAATATGCCTCCGGGCTGAATTACTTTATCACCATCTTTATCAATTATGTCAACTACACTATGTCCTATTATAAGAAGTTTCATAAAAAATAAATTTTTACCAACTCAATATGTTTAATAGTTTATAGTCTTACTCGCTTAATAATATTGAATACTATATTCCATAAAATTCAATTATATTAGATGTATCATTCATTAGAAAATTAAAGAAAAACCTTCAAGCATGAAAATCGGAATAACCTGTTATCCAACGTACGGCGGAAGCGGAGTGATTGCTACTGAACTTGGTAAAGAACTCGCGCTACGAGGACACGAGGTTCATTTTATTAGTTACGCACTTCCCTTCCGGTTAAATCAGTATATCGAAAACATATTTTTTCACGAAGTTGAAACCAGCACTTATCCTTTATTCGAGTTTTCACTTTACACTCTTGCACTAACAAGCAAAATGGTTGAAGTTGCTAAGTATGAAAATTTAGATTTACTGCATGTTCATTACGCAATTCCTCATGCAACGTCAGCATATCTTGCAATGGAAATTCTTAAGGAAGAAAGAGATCTGAAGATAGTTACAACTCTTCACGGAACTGATATAACCTTAGTTGGACTGGAGCCGTCATTTCTTCCATTGGTTAAATTCAGTATAGAAAAAAGTCATGGTGTTACGGCAGTATCAAGATTTCTCAAAGAGAAAACACTAACAAATTATTCAATAGAAAAAGAAATTGAAGTAATTCCAAACTTTGTTGATACAAATCTTTTTTCTCCCGGTGCAAGCAATGAATTTTGCAGGCGTATAGCACCGAATGGTGAAAAAATTCTGGTGCATACTTCTAATTTCAGACCTGTAAAGAGAGTCCAGGATACAATAAAGATTTTTGAAAGGGTTAATAAAGAAATTCCAAGTAAATTACTTCTTGTCGGCGATGGACCCGACAGATCAGATTGTGAAAGACTTTGCCGAGAACTTGGTTTATGTGATAGTGTAAAATTCCTTGGAAAACAGGATGCACTTGTTGAAATATTAAATGCATCGGATATATTTTTAATTCCATCTCAATCAGAAAGTTTTGGACTTGCTGCTTTAGAAGCAATGTCTTGCGGACTTCCCGTTATTTCTTCAAGTGTTGGCGGCTTACCGGAACTTGTTAAACACAATGAATGCGGATTCATAGCCGAAATTGGTGATATTGATAGAATGGCAAAATACGCATTGGATCTTTTAACGAACGAAAAAAAGTATGGAATTTTTTCTTCAAATGCGCGTGAAAGAGCAGTAGAAAATTTTGATAAATCGAAAGTGGTTCCGCAATACGAAAAATTTTATCAAGAAATTTTATAATAAGATTTTGTTATTAACTTAAGCTAATTCTTAACCTGCAATTTGTCAGAAAAAGATTTTATAAATAAATGGACAACTTTTCTTACTGCGGAAGGATTAAAAAAATTTCCAGATGATTTTATCAACTCTTTTAATTTTGATACTCTCGAAGTTCCGCGTAAAACATTAATGCTTGGTAAAGAGTTCTTCGGCGGATATGAAGTAATAACAACTGACGGTGAAGCAGTTTATCAAGCAAGTAATCTTGCTGAAGCTAAATTCATAGTTTACTCAGCAAGAAGTCGCTCGGGAAAAATTAAACTGCCCGGTGATAGAAAGCTTTCTTCCTCTATCGTCCAGCAATATGAAAATTATATTGATTCAATTCTTTCAAGAATTGATAAAGATTACAAAATTCTTTTTCCCGATCAGAAGAACTTTCCATCTTTATCAAACGAAATATTTAAAATATTAAACCTTATCAGGTATTAAAATTGCCAATAGAACTATCCAGCAGTATTTACGACTATTTTTCTTCACTTTACGGTAAAGAATCAGCAGAACAATATTTAAAGTTTATTGAAAGTGAGCCTGCACAATACATACGCGTGGACAGCTTAAAGACTGATAAACAATCTCTTTCGAAAATTCTAAACAAAAAGTATTCTATCCAAACAGAAGAGATTAATGGATTTGACAATGCACTAAAAATTGTAAAAGATGAAAATGATCTGACTGGCAAAACCTTAGAACATTTACTTGGTCTTTATTACATACAAGGTTTATCATCAATGCTTCCGCCTATTGTTCTAAAACCAACGTCAAATGATATTGTGATGGACTTATGTTCTGCTCCCGGTTCTAAAACAACTCAGATGGCTGAGATGATGAACAATGACGGAACTCTTATTGTTAATGAAATTGCACTTGACAGAATTAAATCGCTTGTATTTAATCTCGATAGGATGAGTATCGTTAACACCGGCATAATTCATTCTAAAGGTGAGATTCTGAGCAACTATTTCAGCAATCATTTTGATAAAATACTTGTTGATGCACCTTGCAGCGGACTTGGAATTATTCAGAAGAAAGAAGAAGTAAGTAATTGGTGGTCGTTAGACAGAGTTCAAAGACTGCAGGATTTACAAACACGACTTTTAATTGCCGCAATAAAAATGGCTAAAGTCGGCGGTGAAATTATTTATTCAACCTGCACTTTGTCTGTAGAAGAAAACGAAATGGTGATTGATAAAATCTTATCAAAGTATCCTGTTGAAATTGAAGATGTAAATCTTCCTGTAAGAACACATAAAGCTTTTACCAGTTACAGTGGATTAAAATTTAATAAATCATTAAATAAAGCAATCAGAATTCTCCCCTGGGAAATCAACTCAGATGGTTTTTTTCTTGTGAAACTTCGTAAGGTTGATTCTACTGAATTTACTGAGCACAAATTACTAAGCACGCCACATATTAAATTGTTAAAGCCAACTCATAAAGACATTTCACCTTTGCTTGATTACGTGTCAGAGCATTTTGGAATTCCTATAGAAGTTCTTCACAATTACCAATACATCTCCAAGACAAGAGATATATTTTTTATAAATAAAAACTGGCAAGATGATAAATTGGGATTATTCCATCGCATAGGAATAAAATTTGGCACATTGGATAAGAAGAGCAGGGTTACTTTTTATACAAGTGCGGCACAGGTTCTTGAAAATCATATCACAAAATTTGTTTATGATATTAAAGATGAAGAAGAGTTAAAGAATTATCTGACCGGATGGAAAATAAAAAACGCAGATATTCCAGCCGGACAATATGTGATGAAAAATAATGGCAGAGTTTTAGGAACAGCGCTTGCAAATGAAGAAGGAATTAAAAGCCGTTTCCCGCGTATAAAAAGAACACAGAAGTTTGTTATTTAGCCAATATCATCTTACGTGTTTGTACGAACTCACCAACCCGCAATTGATAAAAATATACGCCAGAGGCGTATCCGCCTTTGGAGGAAACCTCGCTTGAAAGTCTGCTTCCGTTGAATTCAACTTCATAAGTTCCCGCAGGTTTTTCTTCATTTACCAGAGTAACAATCTCAACACCTAACATATCATAAACTTTCAAAGTTACTTTTGACGTTTGACGTTTGACATTTGACATTACGGAGTAACGGATGTTAGTAGATGGATTAAACGGATTTGGATAGTTCTGATAAAGTTCAAATGTCAAAGGCTGATATTTTTCATCATCGATACCGGTAATGTTAAGCTTTGCAAGCGTTGTGATTCCATCGTCCGGAATGATTTTACATAAAACAACCTTACCGGAATCAGTAGCGATTGCAGATAATGTATCAATCCTGCCAGATTGTGTAAACAGAATATTGTCCCAATCTTCGGGTATAGTAACGTATGCCGATAAAGGATAATTATAAATTTCATCATCAAGATTGTCTGTTATTTCAATTTCAATTTCATCTTGTGTTGATGAAATAATCTGGTATTCACAGCTATCTCTTTGCTTCATATAACGGACTATATTTCCGGTAGTTTCCACCCAGATTTCTTTATTATCTGACCGTGCTTTTATCGAATCACACAAATAAGCAAACCATTCGTTTGAGATTGGTTCATACAATCCCTGTGAAACCAAGTCCGGTAATTCAGATTGCGGAACGATCTCGTGAATCATCATTATTGCCCAGTCCTCATTTAAAATCGAGTTATGAGTCCAGTTCATAAAACTATATAGTTCATCAAGATCATCAGCAATATTATCTCGTGGCAAATTAAAATGAACGGCAGAAGAATTCAGATCATAGAAATAATCAAGTGAATAATGATTTGGTTCTTCACCATCACTTCTTCCCGTCTCATAAAATAAAGACGTTAGTGAATCGACCATACTATTGTGGATAGAAAATGGATAAACCAAAGTTATACATTTCTGTTGGGGAATTCTTTGTACAATTTCCTTTTGCGAATGATACAGTTCATAGATTATTGTGGAATCAGTTAAAGTGTCACCGATTGCCAGTGATGTCAAAGTATAATGATTGAAAGTATGCGATGCTATTTCGTGTCCTTCAGCTGCAAGTGTTTGAAATTGAGGCCAGGTTCCGTAACGCCAAATTGTTGGAGTAGGAGGATCGACCAGAAAGTTTGGCATGACATTAAAAGAACACTTAAAACCAAACTGGTTAATTATTCCCCTTGCATTTTGATAATGGGAGAACAATCCGTCATCAAAAGAGAAAGAAAAGGCTGATTGTTTATCATCAGACCATTTTGCTACTCTGACTTTTACAGAATCAATAGAGAAAGATTGGCTAATCGAAAAACTATTAGCTATTAACATCAATACAAATAATTGTATCAATACGGATATAAAATTGCTCTTTAGTAAAATTTTGAAATTCATCTTTGCGAAAATCATTTTTTTATTTAGTTAAAAAATATCAACATCTACGATTCATAAAAATACATTCTCAGTTTAAATACTCCTTCAAATACTTTCCAGTCCACGACTTTTTATTATCAACAATTTCTTCAGGTGTCCCGGTTACAACAACTTCTCCACCTTTATCTCCTGCCTCAGGACCAAGGTCAATTATATAATCCGCACATTTGATTACATCAAGGTTATGTTCAATGATGACGATGGAATTATTTCTTTCGAGAAGCAGATTAAAACAATTAAGGAGTTTTGAAATATCGTGAAAATGAAGTCCTGTTGTCGGTTCATCAAATATGAAGAGAATATGTCTTCTTTCTCGCTGCGCTGTAAGATGTGCGGCAAGCTTTATTCGTTGTGCTTCTCCTCCTGATAATGTATTTGATGGCTGACCGAGTTTTATATATCCTAAGCCAACATCTGCAAGCAGTTGAAGAAGTCTTGTAATTCTGTCATTACCTTCAAAGAAAACCAGTGATTCATCAACGGTCATTTTAAGAACATCGACAAGATTTTTACCGCGGTAAGTAATCTCACGTATTTCTTTTTTGAATCGTGTACCTTCACAATCCTCACACTGAAGATATAGATCGGCGAGGAATTGCATTTCAACTTTTATGAATCCGTCGCCCTGGCAGGTTTCACATCTTCCACCGGGAACGTTAAAAGAAAAATATCCCGGTCTATATCCTTTTGCTCTTGCCTGATGCGTTGATGCAAACAACTCTCTTATCAGTTCAAAAACTTTTATATAACTGGCAGGATTTGATCTTGGAGATTTACCAATGGGTGACTGATCAACTATTACAACGCCATCAATATACTCAGCACCTTTAATATTCTCGTACTTACCAATAAATGAAGGAGCATTTCCAAAATATTTTGCTATTCCGGCATAAAGAATATCGTGAACAAGCGTACTCTTCCCTGAACCGCTAACTCCTGTTACAACAACAAATTTGTTTAATGGAATTTCAATGTCCAATTTTTTAAGATTGTTTTCCGCAGCGCCGGTAATTTTAATTGATTTAGTTTTTTTTGTGTTTCTTTTTTCAGGTAATGGAATCTTTATCTCACCTAGTAAATATTTTCCTGTAAGAGAATTTTTATTTTTCATCACTTCGGTGTAATGTCCCATGGAAACAATCTCACCGCCTTTAATGCCAGCATCCGGACCCATATCAACAAGCAGATCGGCTTCTTTCATCATATATGCATCGTGTTCAACAACAAGAACAGTATTACCAATATCGCGAAGATTTTTTAAGATGTTTATCAGTTTTGAATTATCTCTTGGATGAAGTCCGATGCTCGGTTCATCAAGCACATACAAAGTTCCGACTAAAGCAGAGCCAAGTGAGGTCGCAAGATTTATTCGCTGTGTTTCGCCGCCTGATAACGTGCTACTTAATCTGTCAAGAGTTAAGTAACCAATACCAACATTATTCAGAAACTGTAATCGCTTAATTATTTCTTTCAAAACTCTTTCAGCAACCTGAAAATCGTATTCAGAAAGTTTCAATTTTTCAAAGATATTTAATGACTGTTCTATCGGAAGTTTAACTATGTCGTGAATCGATTTACCGTCTATCTTAACTTGTTGTGCTTCTCTTCTTAATCGTGTTCCTTTACAAGCCGGACAAGTTGTATAACCACGGTAACGTGAAAGCAGAACTCTTATATACATTTTATAAGTCTTGCTTTCGAGATTCTCAAAAAATCTATCTACCCCTTTGTATTTTAAGAATCCTTTCCTGAGCAATTTTATTTGCTCTTCGCTTAAATCTTTATAAGGAATGTTGAGAGGAATTCCAACACTCTTTGCACTTTGTATTAATTCTCTTTGATGCGTACTGTATTTTGCAGAACGGAACGGAGCAAGAGCGCCATCCATTAAACTTAAGTTTGGATTAGGAACAACAAGATTCATATCGATTCCAACTACCTTACTGAATCCCTGGCAAACGGGACAAGCACCAAACGGATTATTAAATGAAAAGAAACGTGGTTCCGGTTCTTCGTATCTTACTCCGCAGCACTCATAAAATTTGTTAAACTCAGTTTGCTCATTTGTATCGATATTGATTAATGCTAATCTGTTCTCACCTTCCTTAAATGTAACTTCGATTGAATCAGAAAGTCTTTCTCTAACCTCGTCTTTATTTACTTTGAATCTTTCAACAACAACACGAACATCATTTTTGTTTTTTGGTTTTACTTCTTTTTCATTAAGATCAATAAGAGAATTATCAAAATAAATTCTGAAGAAACCTCTTTTTTTAAGATGTTCCAGTTCATCTTTTATGCTGTGCCCCTCGTGATCAGGAAGCGGAAATGTTAAATAAAATTTTGTCCCCTCCGCTTGTTTCTCAAGCCAGTCAGCAACAGTACTTGTTGTAGCTTTCTTGACTTCTTTGCCGCATTGAAAGCAAATCGTCTTTCCTATTCTAGCAAATAACAATCTTAAATAATCATAAACTTCAGTTGTTGTTCCAACCGTGGAACGGCTGTTACGCGCACCGGATTTCTGTTCGATTGCGACTGCTGGAGAAATACCTGTAATTAAATCAACATCGGGTTTGTTCATTCTTTCCAGAAACTGACGGGCATACGCCGAAAGACTTTCAACATATCTTCTTTGTCCTTCAGCATAGATGGTATCAAAGACTAATGATGATTTACCGCTTCCGCTTACACCGGTAAATACAATTAGTTTATTACGCGGAATTTCAAAACTTAGATTCTTAAGGTTATGCTGACGAGCGCCACGAACTATTATTTTCTTTTCTTTTTTATTATTGTTTTTATTCATAAAGAAATTTCAATTCAAAAAGGCAACAATCAAAATTCATAAAAGGTTGAATTTGTAGAATATTAATTTAATAATATTTTCAGCAGGAATAATAAGAAATGTTGACAGCATATACTTTCGATAATAGATGCGTGCCTGCTACGAATAGCTTATTACTTCAGCAAGGAATAATTGTTAAATCAGCTTTATTTACCAGCTTTTTCCAGTGTTTTTAACTCACCTATCTTTTCATCCAGCAATTTTATCTTTTCATTTAACTCAAGAAGTTTTGAATCAATTTGTTCTTCAAACTCTGCTTTATCCCAATAACCTCTATCTTCAAAATAGCCTTTAAAGAGCCAGTTGTACTTTAAAGCTTCCATATTTTCAGCCAGACGAGATGCACCAAGTTTCGTGTCTTCGGTAACAGTCACAAGATTTTTTAGAATCTGATTAAACGATTCCGCTTCTTTACCTTTGTCAGTTAGAAGTGAACCCATCAAACCTTTGCCCTCCTGAACACCGCTCATAAGAGTATCGATATCTGTAACGACTTTATTGATATTATTCATAACATCTTGAACACCATTGCCAAGTTCATCAAATAAAACAATTACATTTTTTAAATCATTAGCTAGATTTGTTAGACTATTATCAGCGCTTTTTGTCAAATTAGTAGCGGCATAATATAGTTCTTCATCCTTCAATATTTTACCTAAAGTTCCTTCACCGCGATTTATTCTGTCCATAACTTCCGCCAGATGTTTTGTCATTTCTTTTGTGAATGCCAGAATTCCCTGTGTTTCTCCCATCACTTCAGCAAAACCCAATGGTTCTTTAGATTGAATTGTTCCGCCATCTGCTACTTCTTTAAAATTTTCATCGCCCATAGAAATCATCATAATCTTATTACCTACTAAACCTTCTGTTTCAATAGTAGCTGTAGAGTTTTCTCTGATAAATCTTTTAATATCAGTTTTTATTCGCATTGATACTTCAATCTTTCCCGAAACATCATCAACAATATTTATCTCTTTTACAGCTCCAACATCAATGCCCCCGAATCTTACAGAGGCACCATTTCGTAAGCCTTCTATATTATCGAAGTATGCTTTTACAGTAAAAGTGGAAGCGAATAACTGATCTTTATTTCCAAGCAGGAATATTCCAATTACGAGTAAAGCGCTTCCAAGAAAAATAAAAATTCCTAATTTTGCGGTTGCTAAACCTTTCTCCATTATTTGCTCCTGTTATTCTCTTTAATAATCTCGTGACTGAAGAAATTTCTTAAAAACGGATCGCTCGATGAGGTTAATTCAGGTATTGTTCCTTTATATTGAATTTCACTATCGTTTAAAACAATTGCCCTGTCGGCTATGATCTTTGCGCACAGTAAATCATGCGTTACAATTATTGAGGTTATATTTAATGATTTTTGCATATCAAGAATAAGCTCACTTATTTCTTTTGATGTTATAGGATCTAAGCCTGTAGTCGGTTCATCATAAAGCATTAACTTTGGTTCTGTAATAATGGAACGGGCTAATCCGATTCTTTTTCTCATTCCTCCCGAAAGTTCTGCGGGCATTTTATCAATAGCTTCTTCAAGTGTAACCCTTTTAAGAACTGCCCTTATTTTTTCTTCTCTCTCTTTAGGAGTGAAATCAAAATGCCTGATTAAAGGAAATTCCAGGTTTTGCCTTACACTCATAGAATCATATAAAGCAGCACTCTGAAATAAAAATCCCAACTGCTTTCTTACTTCATTTAATTTTTTTGTATTCAGCTCAAGAACATCAACACCATCAATTTTAATGTCACCGGAATCAGGTTCTAATAATCTAACTATACATTTAAGCAAAACACTTTTTCCGGTGCCGCTTCTTCCGAAAACGACAAAATTTTCACCATTCATCACATCAAGAGAAACATCGTTAAGCACGACAAGGTCGTTGAATTGCATATGCAGATTATTTATTTCAACCATTTTTAAATTGTCGGCCATAACCACAACGTAACTTTAACAAGTATCATATCAAAAATTAAAATAAGAATAGAAGATACAACAACCGCTGTTGTTGATGCTCTTCCTACACCTTCTGTTCCATTTGTTGCCGTGTACCCTTTATAAGAACCGACAACACCCACAATAAATCCAAAAATAAAAGTTTTTGCCACGCCGGGAATTGCATCACCAAATTCAACTGAAAGGATAACGGCTCCAGTGTAATATTCCCACGTCATATTTTGAACCAGAACAACTGCGATATAAGAACCGATTAATGCGATAAAGATAACATAAACTGTAAGTATAGGCAGTATAAATGTTGTTGCAAATATTCTTGTAACAACGAGAAATTTAAATGGGTTAATAGCTGAAACTTCCATTGCATCAATTTGTTCAGTTACACGCATAGATCCTAGTTCAGCACCAATTCCAGAGCTTACTCTTCCTGCAAATATTAAAGCTGTTAAAATCGGACCAATTTCTCTAACTATTGAAATTCCAACGGAGCCTGGTAAATATGCTTCTGCTCCAAAACGTGCTAGTACGGGCTGAGTTTGCATTGCCAGTACTAAACCAATTATGAATCCGGTTAAACTTACAATTGGAAGAGTTTTCATTCCAAGTTCAATCATTTGTTTTCTGACTTCAACAACTTCATAAGGTGGAATAAATATTTGTTTAAAGAAATCAATTGAGAATTGCGTTAATCCGCCAATCATCAGAAAGAATTCGTTCATTCTGTTGTTAAAGTTTTGCATTATGGAATTATTAATATCGACTGATTTCACGGATTGCTTTTCTGATTTGTTAATTAGTTCAAAAATAATGAAAAATGACTGACTTTAAAAGTCATCTGTATCATAAACAAATTTAATTAAGCCTGTCAATATTTTAGAAGCAACATAGTGTTGATATTATTTTATAAATTTATTGATACCGGATACAAAATAATAACTGAATTTAGAATCCAGCATCAAGGAACGAGAAACCAGTATCTAGTCAAAAGCATTCCTATAATGTGTTATTTGGGGTTTTGTTTCTCTGTTCCAAATAATAGCAACTACATCAAAGCGGCATTCAACTTCTTTTATTTCCTTTTCATAAAGATATGATTCGGCTATTTTTTTCAACTGCTTGATTTTACTTTTTGTGATTGCATATTCAGGTTCACCAAATTCCAGATTTTGTCTTGTTTTTACTTCAACAAAAACAAGATAACCATCGGATTTATCTTTAACAATTATATCAATCTCGCCATGCCCGAACCTGTAGTTCCTGGTCACCAGTTCAAACCCGTTTTTTAAAAGGTAATCTACAGCAATATCTTCGCCTTCCTGCCCGATTGTTTTTTTATTGGATTCATTCATATTGTTTCACAATTATAAAAATTATCAAATTATGCTTCACAGGTCGCTCCGATGGAACTTAATAAAATTTCATTATTTTTCTATCTACAAACAGGTCGTCCCCCCCCCGGGACTAATTTTGATTTTTTCTCTCTCATAAAACTTTTTCAAAAAAGTTTTTCTATGCAACGGAGTTTCACCAAAAATTTTTATTGCTTCAAAATGTTTCCTAGTAGGATATCCTTTATTCTTTTGCCAACTGTATTGGGGATAATACTCAGATAAACGATTCATAATTCTATCCCTGACAACCTTTGCAATAATTGATGCTGCTGCTATTGTAAAAGATTTTGAATCTCCTTTTACTATAGAAATAACCGGAACATCATATTGAAAAGATTTGTTTCCATCAATAAGAATTATATCCGGTTTTATTTTTAACCTTTGAATTGTTGTTTTCATTGCAAGAAGTGAAGCATTTAGAATATTGATCTGATCAATTTTACCATGAGAAATACAGGTTACAGAACAAGCCATTGCATTTTCAATTATTATTGGAAAAAGCTTTTCTCTTTTTTTATGTGATAATTTTTTAGAATCGTTAATTTCTTCCAAATAAAAATCATTTGGAAAAATTACTGCTGCAGCAACAACAGGACCAGCTAAAGGACCACGCCCAGCCTCGTCACAACCAGCAAGATAGGTTATTTCTTCAGATAAATATTCTAAATCAAATTCTTTCATTTACCCAGAAATATTGCAATTAATCCAAACAGCATATTTAATTTAAGAAGCAAGCTCATTCTTTTGAGATTCTTTTTTGAATGATCTTTATAAATAGATTTTAAGAAATAAACCAAGAGCGGATTCACTAAAATCATTACAAAAATGAAATATTCAATTTTATATAATTGAATTAAAAAAGGATATGCTGTAAATAAGACGAGTATGGCGGTAATTATTAAAATAATTAGTTTCGATTTTTTAATCCCATACCTTGCAGAAATTGTAACAACACCAGCATTTAAATCACCTTCCACATCTTCCATATCTTTTACAATTTCTCGATTAAAGTTTATCAGAAATGCAAATATGGCAGGAATTACAGATGCTGCTACATTCTCGACAACAATCCCGCCAAAGACAAAGACCATTCCAGTTAAGAAGGCAATAATAGAATTGCCAAATAGTATTACCTTTTTTAAAGAGATAGAATACAAGAACAGGAGAACAATCGTAAACAGAACAAATGCAAAAACAAGAAGACTAATCCATTGTGAAATTATCAACGCGATCAAATTCAAGACAGTATAAAATATTATAACTTTATTTTTATTTATTACTCCTGTCACTAAAGGTCTTTCGGGATGTGAAATCTTATCAATTTCAATATCATAATAATCGTTAATGACATAACCGGCAGCCGCTACCAACGATGCTGCAATGGCAGCGACAAGAACGGTAATAAATGGAAAGGAATTAAATGATGCAATAAAAGCAGCAACCATTACACTGAGAAAAGTGATTAAGCAGTTTACCGGACGGAATAATTTCATGTAATGAATCATAACTCAATTGATGAAAATAAAAAGCTGCTACAAAATAATTGAAGCAGCCTTTAAAGTAAAAGAATTGTAACTCTACTTATCAAACTCAACTTTTTTATGAGCACCGTCACAAAATGGTTTGTTAGCTGATTGCCCGCATCGGCAAAGGAAAACTTTTCCCTCTTTTACAATTTCATTTCCTTCACCATCAACAATAACACAAGTACCTTCTATTAGATACGGTCCTCCTTTAAAATACTTGATTTTAGTTGACTCCTTTGGTTGCGAATTTGAATCCTGCATAGTAATGTCTCCTATATTTTATTTTACAAGTTGAAATTAAGAATAAAATTACAAGTTCAATTAAAAGACTTCCTAAAATTCATTGATTATTCCGAAATGAATTTTACCGTCACTGAAAGAATCACCTTCGCCGAGTGCAAAACTTACAGCAAGAATGCCGAGTCCTGTTTCTAAACTTAGTCCTAAACCATAACCTAATTTAAACTCTTCGGATTTTAGAATAAGCTTCTCCGGCTCTTCATTACGCAGATAATATCCGGTATCAAAAAATACAAATGCATATGACCTTTGCGTAAGTAATGCTCGATATTCCAGATTTGACCAGAAAATTCTGGAGCCGAGAAATTGTTCTTCTCTATAACCACGTAAGCTCATTGTTCCGCCGAGACGAAATAAATCGCTGTTTTCAAAATCTGAACCACGCAGTTCTTTGCCGTTTAATCCAAGTGCCAAAATCTGATGTGTGAAAATTTCATAATATAAATTTAAGCTTACAGTTATCCGCTGAAAATTAATATCGGTTTTTAAAGTGGGATTTACAAATTCGACTGGTCCGTTTATTTTTTTTTGACTAAACGAATAAGCAGTACCAAATAACAATCCGCCCGTTGGTGCAAAAGGATCATCACGCGTATCAATCCGGAAACTTATTCCACTTGTTAAAATAGAAGAATTATAAACAGTAAAAACCGGAATTTCTCTTTCTGTTGGAATGACAGATTCGGTTGCGATAAAAACAGCAGAGGAAATATCTTCTGTTGCAAGATATTCAATTCCTCCTTCAAGTTTTCTTTGAACATAGGTCGTATCTTGTTTTCGCTGATACAAAGAAAGATTTATATTAAATGGATATCCAAGCAGCCAGGGCTCGAGATATTTTAATTCAAGGTCTTGCGAATTGCGGTCAAACTGCTGCCATCGAAATGCTGCTGCTCTTCCTGTTCCGAAAAGATTTCGTAATGAAATGTTTACTAATCCCGTTAAGTAACCTTTTTCGTTATCACTTCTTGGTGGTATGTAACCAATAACGCCGTCGAAGTTGTTGGTTTGCCTTTCCTTTACTTCAATTAAAAGTACTCCTTCATTCTGTGGATTAAGATAAAATTGCGGGAGGTTTACCGGTTCAAAAAATCTTAATCTGTTCAATCTCCGGGGTAATTCTTCTAACATTTTTTGAGAATATTTTTCACCCTGACTAATTCTTAATTCACGAATAATTACATAATCTTTTGTCGATGTATTCCCTCGTATTTCAACTTTATCGATTTTACTTTCTATTCCCTTATCAATCTTAATATAGACATCACATAAATAATCATTATTCAAACTATCAGAATAAATATTTACAGATCTTATGATAACATTACTAAACGGAAAACCCGTATTCTCATACTCGTTTAAAATATTATTTATTTGAAATTCAATATCATCTTTATTGAAGATTTGTCCTCTAAGAAAATTTAATGGTGAAATAAGATAAGATTCTTCTATTGAATCAGATTCAACAAAATAAATTTCATTAATGTATGTGGGCTCTCCTTCATTCACATGAACTAAAATATTTACTGATAAAGAATCTTCTGTAATTTGAAATGTTGTCCCGTTAAAGGCGGGGTGATGGTATCCGTAGTGAGCAAGATTTAATGAAATTCTTGACAATGCAGTATCAATCAATGAAGGATTAAACTGTAATCCTTTTCGTAATCCACTCCATCCTAATATTTCCGATGAAGAGAAAACTTTATAGCCGGATACTTCTATCTTATCTGTTAATTGAGCAAAATAATTTTGTGAAAACAAAAATGAAATAACAAGAATATATTTAATCCGGTTTATCATCTATAACTTTTATTTTTTTACCGATATGCTCAATTAGAATAGATTGACTCAATTGTTTTGCTTCTTCAATTTTTACATTACTTACTTCAAAAGTTGTTGCATTGATTGAAGCTAAGGCTGTAGCAAGTTTAAGAGAATCCTCAAAGACAAGATTATGATGCCAGCCATATACAATGCCAGCCACAAAACTGTCGCCGCTGCCAATTGAATCTATTCCTCTAACTTTTGGCGGATAAATTTTATAGTAATAATTAAAGTTTGATGCATAGAAAGGATTTGCTTCATTAGTAATATATGATCTTCTAACACTTTTGTCGTAAAGTAAATTTAGGTAAGAAATAATTTCCTGTTCATTTTTAAGAGAAATTTTTAGTGAGCTTGTTGTTTCATCCTGGTTATTATGAATGATAGTTGGAGATGCATTGAGAGCCTCGGAAAGATTAGAACCGTAAGTATCGCACACCGATACTTTATCATATTTATTTGCTATTTCAATACTGGCCGGAATTATTTCTTCAGCACCTTTGGGCGAACTTCCCGAAAAGATTACCATTTCACAATTTTTTATCATTTTTTCAAGTCTGGTAATGAATTCGTTACATTCTTTTTCACTTATCACTGGATCATTAGAAAAAAAAGATGTAATTATTTGCGAATCCTTTTCAATTATTACTGACGCAAATCTTGTTTCGCTTTCGCTATGAACAAAAGAAAATTCAAAATTCTCGCGTCGTAAAACATCTCTGTAAATTTTGCCGTCATTCCCACCGCTGAAAATAAGATTATACGATGACAGTCCAAGCTGTTTAAGTTGCTTGCTTACATTTATTCCTTTTCCGCCGGGTTTAATTGAAAGAGATGCGTTGCGATTAACAGAGCCGTGAGTAATGCTTTTATATGAAAATCTTTTCTCAAGAAGCGGATTGAGGGTTACTACAAGTATCATAAAATATTATAAGAAAGATTCTGATGTTTGTTTAAGCATCTTTTTGAAAGCAAACTTAATATAATTGAAAACCTTATATAAATAACAAACAATAAAATACTATGGACGATATCTAAACAGATCTCCTGTAAGCGGAGTAGTTAATCTGTAATCGCCAAAACCTGTTTCGTCAATAAATGTAAAACTTCTATTAATTGTATAATACTCCCATACCTCATAAGGTTTAGAATAATATTCAAAAGGATGCCTGTCAATATTATTAGGTGGACCTAAAATAATAAATACCATTCCTCTGTCTGATTTCCAGCCTTCCCGGTAACTGGAAAAATTATCATTGGTATACTTAACTCTGCTGTAATACTCGGCAAACATTTCATTTTCATCATTGTTCGGTGAGGGATCTTTTGCTTTCCAATATTCAAGAAATCTTTTAAGCTTTTCATTCGGTGATTCGGCTTTTTCAATATAACTTAATTCGTCGGGTGTAGCAATATAAACCATTTGTTCAACTGCTTTATCAATATCAACTATATTTGCCGGTAAACCACGCCAGCGTGAAAAAAATTGTTTATCTAAGGAGATTGTTTTATCACCATCGGACTTGAAGATTGCAACATTTAGAACGTATGAACCAAGATCTATATTAACGTTATCCAAAGAACTTAGAATATGGTTTTTGCCTTCTTTAACTATATAATCTTCTTTCTTATAAAAAATGGTTTTCCGGTCGGCTTCAAGTACGTTGTATTCAACAGGAATTTTCTGCTCAGATGAATCTTTTGAATAAATTTCAAAATAAATCTGAATATTTTTTTCTGTTCCAATAATATTTCTGGAAATATTCGGAATAACTTGATTAACACCATCAATAACTCTGCTTCCTGATATGAACATAACATCACTAACACTGATTAGCGAATCGAAATCTCTGACGGTCAATTTATTTCCGGAAGTATATTCGCGCCTTGAATCACGATCCTCTATCATTGTACGAATAAAATAACTGCCCGGCGCCAATTCAAAACTGCGCATTGTAAGGTTATAATTTTCTTTAGCTATGGTCTGATTAAAATCAATAACATTAATTGTTTCGTTCCATGATTTTTCAACTATTAGCTTGCTCTGACTTGTATCATAGATTGATGCTGTAACTGCATACTTAGCAGTAAAACCTTGAGAAGATTTGATGAATTGAATACTGCTGTAAGGTATTTGAAGATATACATCTACCCTTGTTATGCCTTCTTTTCCGGAATGAAAGTTCAGGAATTCCTGATAGTACACTGGTTCTGATGAAAGTACTGAATTTTTGTCAAAGTTCTCAACCTGGGAATAAACCAATGCAGATAACAAAACGAATGATAGAAGGATTAATAAAGATTTCATTTTTATTCTCCGTTTCTAAATTTTTAATTCTCCGAACAAATCATATTCATCGAAATCTGTAACATTAATATCGTAAAATTTACCCGGGATTAATTTAATTCCTTTTTTATTTATAAGCACTTCGCCGTCAACTTCCGGAGCATCCCTATATGATCGCCCAATATAGAAATCTCCTTCTACACCTTCAACTAATACTTTGAGAATTTTTCCTACAAAAGTAGAATTTTTTTCAAGAGAAACATCTTTCTGAATTTCCATTAATACATCTTTTCTTCGCTCTTTCTCTTCATCAGGGACAGGATTGCCCAAAATATAACTTGAAGTATTTTCTTCCATTGAAAAAGTAAATGTGCCGACTCTGTCGAACTTTTCTGCTCGTACAAAATCACACAGCATTTCAAAATCTTTTTCAGATTCGTTAGGATATCCGACAATAAAAGTTGTTCTCAAAGTTATGTCTGGAATTCTTTCCCTTAACTTATTAAGAAGCTTTTTTGTTTCTGCTGCAGTTACTCCTCTTCTCATTGATTTCAGAACATCATCTGAAATATGCTGCAAAGGTATATCAACATAATTTAGAACTTTAGGATTACTTCTTATTTCTTCAATTACATTATCGGGAAATTTAGAAGGATAAGCATACATTAATCTTATCCATTCAATACTTTTAATATCGCTTAACTTACCCAGAAGTTCAGCTAAATTATGACGACCATACAAATCTTTTCCATAGTCGGTCGTATCCTGTGCAATAATTACCAATTCTTTAGTATTACTAGCAGCAAGGAATTCAGCTTCCCTTATTAATTCGTCCATTGGTTTTGACTTATGCAACCCGCGAATAAGCGGAATTGCACAGAATGAACAAGGATGGTCACATCCTTCAGAAATTTTTAAATATGCAGTGTGCGATGGAGTAGTTAATAGTCTTTCTCCAAGAAGTTCATATTTAAGGTTTCCGCCTAATTCTTTTACAATTGCTTCAAAGTCTTCCGTTCCAAAATAAACATCAACTTCGGGAATTTCTTTTATCAGGTCGTTTTTATATCTTTTTGATAAACATCCCGCTACAATTACTTTTTTAAGTTTACCTTCATTCTTTAATGCAACAGAGGTAAGAATAGTATTAATTGATTCTTCTTTTGCAGCCTCAATAAATCCGCAGGTGTTTATTATTACGATATCGGATTTATTCGGATCATCAGTTAGTTTTATTTTATTAAGCTGAAGCTGCCTCATTAATCTTTCAGAGTCAACAGTGTTCTTAGAACAGCCAAGTGTAATCACCGAAACCTTGCCTTTGTAAGCCATTTATTCCTTAATGATGTGCTATGCTTTTTATAAAAAATATGTCAAATAAAAATAAATTACAGGTGAGCTGAAAAGTAATGAGTCAAACCGGTCAAATATTCCGCCGTGACCCGGGATAAGTGCAGAAGAATCTTTTACACCCGCATCACGTTTTATAAGTGATTCAACCAAATCACCAATCTGACCAATTATTCCGATTATCAGTCCAATAACAATAACATCTTTCCATTCAAGAAAATCGAGCACAATAAATTTTGCAAGGATCATTGTAATGATTGCAAAGGCGAATCCGAATATTGCACCCTCCCAGCTTTTATTAGGACTGACTCTTGGAAATAATTTATGTTTACCTAATGCCGTTCCGCCAAAAAATGCAGCAGAATCGCAAATCCAGATTGTAGCCATAATTGAGATGATTAAATATCCACCGTTCAAATAAAATTCATCATCAATGGAATAGAATTCTCTGATACCAAGCAATGAGCTTCCAAACAAACCGAGAAATAATACGCTTAATAAAGTAGCGCCAAGATTATTTAAAGCTGAGTTCTTATTTCTGAATAACTCAAAGATCAGGAGAGCTACAAACCAGATGATTAAAAATAAATATGCATTCATCATTGGGTGATATTGATTAAGAATAAGAAAAGTAATGGCGATAAATCCCAATAAATAATTCACATGAGAGTTTTTGTTTTTCAGCATTAGAACAAATTCATAGAATGCAAGAAGTGAAATTGCCAAAACAAAAACCAGGAACGGCACTTTCCCGAAATATGTAACAGCAACTATAGCCGGTATGGCAACAATTGAAACAAGAACCCGGATTGCAGTATTTCCTAACTTCATCAGATTACTCGTCTTCTATTTTTTTATTTGTGTCTTCAATAAAAGCTACTGCTGAATTCGCATCCTCTTTTTTAACTAATAGTTTTACAACCGAAAAGTTACCTGGTGCAGGAAAGTTATGATCTTGCTGAGAAAGAATATTTGCTTCTATTCCGGCACTTTCAAGATTATCTTTTAACATTTCAGCTTTATATTCTTGATCAGTTGAATAAACAACTACCCAGTCTTTTTCATTCAAGACAAGAGGCTGCTCTAATTCAGAAGGATCGACAAGTTTAACATTGCAATCCGCGCAAAGTTTTATTCCTTCTACATATTCATATTTACAGTTAGGACAAACCGGCATATTCTTTTCTCCTTTCATAAAACTTGTTAATCAAAAAAATTAAACCTGAAAACAAAACGCATAAACCTAAGAATAAACTTAAATAATCACCAAGCTCCGTGCTTGGTTGTACTTTCGTTTCAATAAGTTCATCATCACCAATAACATAGAACAATGCGATGGCTATAAAGTTATTAAGAAAATGAAGAACCATTGGAACAATAATGGAATTACTTTTATACGCAGCATATCCAAAGAACAATCCAAGCAGAATAAGAGGAATAATTCCATAAGGATTAAAATGATATAATCCGAAAAATATTGCGGTAATCAAAGCTGCTGTGAACGGCTTCATTTTTAACTCAAAACTCTTTTGTATATATCCTCTGAACATAACCTCTTCGGAAACAGCAGGAATGACAGCAATGATAAAAAACACAAATGCCATTTCAAAAATATTATCGGCATGAAGAAGATTGCCGTATGTTTTTTCAACCATTTCATTCAATGTATCGAAAAAGTTTTTTAACGCATTTACAAAAGATGAATTCTCTGCAAGAATATAAAGGAAGTGGTTCTGAATATGTAAATACGCCTGCAGCAATGGTGTTAAAATGATAATACCGATTGAGAATAAACCAATTTCCTTTAATGAGGTTCTGTTAGCCCGAATTACTTTTCCAACATCATTATAAAACCATTTTGCAAAAAGAAGTGCGGGAAGAAGAATAAATAAAATTTGTCCCGCCATTGTCATTAATCTTAATGCAGATACTGAAGCGGCTTCAAGATCAAAACCGATAATTATTATAGTTAGTAGTCCGCCGACAACCTGATAAAGAATAAACCCGCCAATCAATCCAATAAACGCAGCAAGTATAGGAGAAATAATTGGATTTAAGCCTTCAAATTTTTCCCGTTGAAGTTGAATTTCTTCGGTTATAGGATTTTCGTTTTTATTATCTGTTTCGTTAAAATCTTGCATTAAATAGAGATTCTGTTATTGGGGAAATTGTTTATTATTTACAGGTAAAATAAAAAAAAGAAGAAGCAAATGCTTCTTCTTAAAAATTAATTATCGGTTATAAATTCATAAAAACGTATTAAACACTTTTTTTATCTCTTCGATTTAAGTTTACCCTTAAGACCCTCATATTTAGTAAGATCTGCATCAATTGCACCGACAATGACTTTTGTTTTAACTCTAACCGGCATTTTAATATCATCATCGGTTAACCAGACAATAATATTTCCTTCACTTTTGAAAAGTCCTCCTTCCTGAACAAGCGGTTCAACTATTATGCAATCAAACGTACCAGCAGGAACGGTGACTGTTTCCTTTCCGTGATATTTAACATTAAGATCATAAACTTTATTTTTATAAAAATTCTGAAGGAAAATGGTCTCACCTACTTTAAGATCTGAATAATCCAAAGTTCTTGCAAAATAAAAAGCTGAAACTATATCGTGAACATATTTCGGAATTTCATATTCGCCTTCACTTGTTTTTGCTTTGCCTTTTCTCTGATCGAAGAATGCGGCAAAGTCCCTAGAATAGCCGCCTTCACGAATATGCTGTTCAAATCTCCATGGAAATAAACCTTCTTTATCAATGTAAGTTTCATAACGGTCACGGACTTTATAAAACATATCGAAGCTTGGAACAGTGTTAACTTCAAAAGTAATGTGATATGCATCCCGCCCTGAAATTCTTTTCATTGCTGGAACTTGCATAGTAGCAATTCCAGCTGTTACGAATCCGTATTTAACATCAAAGGTAAGCTTCTCGCCTTCCTTAAAAGCTTTGTTTTCTAATTTTCTAAAACCATCTTTATCATCAGTTGCAAAGACAGAAACAGAAAACAAAATGATTATCATAATTACTGATTTAAATGATTTCATTATTACTCCTTATTTAAACTCTTTAATATCTCTAAAATATCCGAATGAACTTTTTCAATGTTTATTGTATTCATACATTCAACTTTTGTGCATTGCTTATTCTTACAATCCTCACAATCACTTTCGGGCATATATATATTACTTTTATTTGAGTACGGTCCCCATCTTTTCGGCAAACAAGCAGTAAGATGAGGATAAAAACCAATTGAAAATTTATTTAATGCTGCTGCAATATGAATCGGTCCTGTTGAATTTGAAACGAACACATCTGTTTTATTTATCAGTGCAGTAAGTTCTTTCAATAAATACTTACCAGCAAAATTTTTCACTGATTCATTTACAACAAGCTTCTGACAAATTTCTTTTTCGTTTTTGCTGCCGGTAATTAAAACCTGAATTCCCGATTCAACCAGTTTTTTAACCAACAATTTAAATCTTTCAACCGGAAGGTCAACTGCGCTTCCACCGCTTCCTGGATGAACTATAACAATCGGCTTTGATTCAGCAATCTTATTATCTGTTAAATCTTTTTTAATTTTTAATTCAACAGATTTTTCAATAGCAATATAAAAATGAACATTGTCCCTTGTTATGGTTTCCTCGATCCCGATCTCTTTTAGCAAATTAACATTATACTCAAGCTCGTGCTTGTCGGCATATTTTCTATGTTCATAAACTCTTCTGTTGAAAAAAAACGAATACCATCTGTAACCGGTTCCGATCCTGTTTTTAATTCTTGTACGAAACATTAACAATGCAATTTTGAAAGTCGGATAAACTGTTATGCAGGTATCAAAATTCTTTTCGCCAAGCATTTTGAGATTAGCTTTTATATCAATCTCACCATCATTCTCTTTAAGAACAAGAATTTCATCAATAAAAGGATTGGATAAAGCCAGCTCCTTTGTGTATTCTCTGAGCAAAAAAGTTACTTTACAATCCGGCTGATGCTTTTTGATCATCTCAGCTAAAGGTAATGATAAAATCACATCACCAATTCTGTCAGTTCTTATAAGAAGTAAACTTTTCGATTTAATCATTTTCGTGATAAATACGGATTACCAATTTCAAAAAATCTCCATTTAAGTTCTTTGGATTTCGTAATCCCAATCCTTTCTGAAATTCCGATTTTATTTCTATTCAACCTTGGTTGATCCAATAAAAAGATTTCACTGCCTGTTAAATCTGTTCCTGAATCCTTGCGAGTAAAATCGTATGCCTGACAAATTTTTCCGGGACCGTTTGTTAAGTTAATAATTTCTTTGTTCGTTATTTTCTTTTTGCCAAATCTTCTCATTGCCATAATATCAATTCCATCAACCGGCTCAATTGCTCTGATCAGCAATGCAGTTCCGTGATTTTTTTTACCAGTAACAATATTACAACAATGATGAACTCCATAAGTAAAGTAAACGTAAAAATATCCGCCTTCCCTGAACATTACTTCATTGCGTTCAGTCTTGCCAATAAAAGAATGAGCAGCTTCATCAATTTTTCCGTCATATGCTTCAACCTCAACTATTCTGCCCGACAACAATTTTTTGCCTTCCACGCTTACGAGCATCTTACCAAGCAAGTCTCTTGCCACTGTTAAAACAGGTCTGGAATAAAACCTTTTAGTTAATATGGTAAATTTTTCTGTATTAAACATTGTACACGGGAAAAGAAAAAATGAGCAGATGAGAAATCAGAGTTGATCCGGATTCATACGGATTTTTATTTCATCGATTTTAATTTCGTAATAATCCTTTTTATCAGGATTCTTTTTCATGAGCTTTTCAAATACAGCAATGGCTTCCTGATACTCACCCTGATTGATATAAATTTTTGCTAATGTTTCCGAAACAATAAGATTACTATCTGTAAAACTTTTTGCTAAGGGAGCTGTTGATTCTTTAGCTTTTTGAATTGTATCCCTTGCTTCCATCAACTCTTCATTAAACTTTTTAATTGATTCTGTAATTGGAGGCAATGCTTTCAATGAATCCTCAATTTCTTTTAATGAAGAATCTGGCATTTCTTCTTCTTTAATATCATCTTCCCATCTGGCTGGTTTAAAAAATGAACGTTGTTTTTTTATTGCTTCCATTTCACGAAGATAATAATCGTATGTTTTAGGAGAGTGAATTAGTTCGCTTCCGCGCTTAACATACTTTAGAGCCTGAGAGTATAAACCCTTAATAGTGTATGCTTTGCCGAGCAGAAAATATGCAACAGGATACTCCGGATATTTTTTTAATCCTTCATCAATAATTTCTATTGCCTTGTCCGGATTATTATCTTCAATCTGGTTACTGGCAATGCGTACAAACAAAGGCGAGTTCTTATTGTATTCATAAATAAGACTAACCTTCTGGTTAAATATTTTCGATGGATTTTTCACTTCTAAGATAAACTTGTTTTTCTGTAAGTGTGTCTGATTGATGTAATACTCATATAAGCAAAACCTAAAAAGAACAACATTTGAAACGGTAAAGCTGCAAATTCCATGAAGTAAAGTGAAGCGAGAATTCCAATAAGACAATAAACAGCAAGAAGCGCTTCAACATAAACAGAAAGACCAAGTTTCTTTTCCATATACTTTTTACCAATCCACGAATCTTTTCCTGTTTCAAGATTATACTTTGGAGTTCTTACAAATTCACTTTTTCTGTTGAGTAATCCTTCAAATACTGCGCGGGAATTATTCACTGCAAGTCCCATACTGCCAGCCATAAACAACGGAAAGAGAACTATTTTCTTTCTCCAATCTTTACGGATATCTTTTTGTGAGTAAAGATAAAACACAAATGAGCTTATAAATGCAAGAACAAAAACAGACATCATTGCAAAATATAATCCGTGCGAACCACTATTCTTAACGAACACTAAAGGAACGTTAAGAATTGCAGCAAGAAGAATGAACGGGAACACTAAATTATTAGTGAGATGAAAAGTAGATTGTAACTTTACACGTAAAGGAATTTTTGATTTCCATACGAGCGGAAGAATTTTTTTAGCAGTTTCAATTGCACCTTTTGTCCACCTGAATTGCTGTGATTTTAAAGCATTGATTTCAGAAGGAAGTTCTGCCGGTGATGTAAAATCTTTTAAGAAGATAAACTTCCAGCCGTTAAGCTGGGCACGATAGCTTAAATCAAGATCTTCAGTTAAAGTATCGGCGTGCCAGTTTCCTGCATCTTCAATACAACTTTTTCTCCATACTCCGCCGGTTCCGTTAAAGTTAATGAAGAATCCGGATTTGTTTCTTACAGATTGCTCAATAACAAAATGACCATCAAGCGCAAGCGCCTGTGCTTTTGTGATAATGGAGTATTCACTGTTAAGATGTTCCCATCTTGTCTGAACCATACCGACATTGTCATTATTAAAGAAAGAAAGAGTTTTCTTAAGAAAATTTTTATGGGGAATGAAGTCTGCATCGAAGATTGCAATAAATTCACCTTTGGCAATTTTCAAACCATCTTTAAGTGCGCCAGCCTTAAAGCCTTCTCTGCTTCCTCTTCTGATATGCCGAATGTCGAAACCTTCTTTTCGCTTTTGCTCAACAGCCTTAGCAACTACTGCTGTAGTTTCATCAGTCGAATCATCAAGCACCTGAATTTCCAGTATATCTTTTGGATATTCGATTCTACAGACTGCATCTATTAGTCTTTCTGCAACATACATTTCATTGTAAAGAGGAAGTTGAATTGTAACCAGGGAGCTTTCATCAATTTCCGTTTTGGGAACCGGGTTGTTATCCCTGTACTTTTTGTGATAGTATATCATTATAAAGCCGTGAAGCCCGAACATACAAAGTATTGATAACGATAAGAAGTAACCTATTAAAACTATACTGTCCATTTTGTTTGTTTGCCCTCTATAAAAAAAATTTTACCAGCCTGAAACTGTTTCTAATAATATATCTTCCGCAATTTTGTCTAATGCCGATTCAATCGCTGCACGACGGTCTTCAAAAGAACCGCTTGCAGAATAATCGCCATAATTTGAAAAGTTTTTATCGAACACTGTTTTCCTCTGCACTAAATCGCGATAAACAGCTTTAACACTCACGGTAATTCTTAAACTTGATACCGTTTCTCCGCTTGTTATTACAACCGGACCTGAAGTTACCGAAACAATAGAACATTCAACAACTGCATCAGCGTTTGTTCGCTCAGCGACTTCAAGTGCATTATCTTCAATGAAAAAACGAGTCAGTTTTTCTGTAAATAATTCTCTGAGTCCCGGTTCACCCGACCCGCTTCTGTCTTCAGCAATAGGAATTGCAATTGTTTTCAAATGCGGTGGAACGGATGCTCCCGTAAAAGAATATCCGCAACAACCATTAAAATTAAGAACAGTAATTGCCACAAGCAATATTAAGGATACTATGAATCCGGTTTTCTTAAGTTCTATCCGAATCAATTTACTGAGTTCAAACATTTAAATCGTATTCCTTAATTTTCCTGTAAAGAGTTCTTTCGCTAATATTTAACAAGCGCGCCGCAGTCCTTTTACTTCCTCGTGTTTTTTCCAAAGCCGATTTTATTGCTTCTTTTTCCAAAATGTTTAATGATTTTATTTCTTCATCTTCTTTATTGTTTTGATCATACATTACCTGTCCCTGATGAAGAACAATATCTTTCAGTTCCATAATATCTTTTTTCAATTCAAACAAAGCACGGTAAAGAAGTTCACGATCGGCATCTTCAGGATTTTTTCTCAAATAAACGGGAAGATTCCTGGATGAATATTCTTCTTCAACCACTGCGGCTAGTTCCATAAATGAATCTTCCGTAAGAATTCCATCTCTGCTTAAAGCAATTGCAGTTTCAACGGTGTTTTTTAATTCTCTTACGTTTCCGGGCCAATTATAGTTTTTAAGTGCTTCAAGTGCACTATTTGTTATTTGCGGTCTTTGAATTTTATTTTGCAAAGCATAACTATTAATGAAGTGATGAACAAGCTGTTCAATATCACTTTTTCTTTTTCTTAACGGCGGAATGCTCAGACTAACGGCTTTCAAACGGAAGTATAAATCCTCACGAAATCTTTTTGTTTCAACTTCTCTTTGCAAATCTTTATTTGTTGCCGCAATTATTCTTATATCAACTTTACTGATGCTTTCTGCACCAATTTTCATAAACTCCTGTGTTTCAATTGCACGAAGAAGCTTAACCTGTGTGGTTAAAGGTAATTCAGCAATTTCATCAAGGAAAAGAGTTCCACGATCAGCAATTTCAAAATAACCTTTACGACTTTCAATCGCTCCAGTGAAAGATCCTTTCCTGTGTCCGAACAATTCACTTTCTAAAATTCCTTCAGGTATTGCCCCGCAGTTAACACTTATTAATTGCTTGCTACTGCGATTGCTGTAATTATGAATTGCTCTTGCAAAAACTTCTTTACCTACTCCGCTTTCACCAAAGATCAAAATAGAGATATCAGATTTGCCAACCTGCATAATCACATCAACAATATCGTTGATCTCTTTGGAGCGACCAATGATTCCAAATTTCTCTTTAAACTCTTCCCGTGTCATTTTGGCAATAATTATAAAAATGTAAGGTTAAATATAGGTGATTTGATTAGCTTATAAAAGATAAGATTCAGGATATTAAATAACTAATTCCATTCCGTCAAAAGCTTCTAAAATTGCAGGTTTTCCGGTGTGATTTTGAACAATTTTGCTGACTTTCTCTTCCATTTCTTCGCTTAGATGAGTAAAAACGATAGTATCCGGTTTGTGATCTTCAGCCGTTTTGACAATTTGCCCGGGTTCAATGTGAGTAGTCTCAGATACAAAAACGTCAATTTTGTGTTCGTCGAGATGATTAAGGTCATTTTCACTGCCAATATCGCCGGAATAGAAAATCTTCGTACCGTTAACCTTAAAGAAAAATGATGCGCTCGCCAAGCTGATCTTTTCCGATTTTACAAAGTACTCATACTTATCAAGGTGTGAATTTCCAAATGCTTTAATCTTAAAATCTTTACTCACTTCAAATTCATTTTGAAAATCATATTTGATGTATTCAAGCTCAAAGTTTAGCCGATCCGGAATTACATAGGTTGAAAACAGCAACCTGTTCAATTCTTCCGATAAAGATTTGTGAACAAATATTTTTAACGGCTTTGTTCTATTTATCATTTTCATCTGAAGGAGAAGAAGCGGTAAACCGCAAATGTGATCGGGATGGAAATGAGAAATGATTATTCCATCAATAAAATCAAAATCAATTTTAGATTTTAGAAGTGCCCGCGATATTGAATCACCTGCATCGACAAGAAGTTTGAAGTTTGAATGATCAATTATAAATGACGAGTGAAATCTTTTAAGAGTTACTTTCCCCGATCCGGTACCAATGAAAATAATGCGTGTTGAACCATTCACGGCGTAATCTCAACTATCCTTCCATTAAGATTATACTTTGAGTTGATAATATGCAAGAAATCTTCTGCATCATTTCTAACTAAAAATTTTCCTACATACACAACCTGAAAAACTGTGCCACCGACATTTTTTTCTTTTATCTCAGTACAAATAACCTGCATTCACAAAATCATTTTTCAGATTAATTGCATTTACTGTATTTGAAAATGCACCGGCTTGAATTATGAATCTATAATTTGTTGACGGTTTCGTTGACTCAACCGGAGGTTGAACCGGCGGTGAATCAAACTTTGGAATTTGATTTGCTTCGGCTAGTCTGCGGTAAGGTGACTCCGGATATTCGTCATCTAATTTATTGCGCATTTTCTCAGCAGCTTCATATAATCCGAGTGCATAAAAATAAGAGAACACTCTGTATGTTGCAGCATCTGCGTATTTGCTGTTTGGATACTTTTCAATTATTCTCTGGTAGATTGCAACTGCCTGCTGTCCATCTTCCGTAAGCACTCCATCAAGAAACATAATTGCAGGACTTCCGGGAAATTTAACTTTCAACTCAGGAAGTTTTTCTTTTACAGCTTTTGTTTCGCCTGCTTCAATTTGTTTTAAATACGGAATAATATCAATGTCTTGCGCCGATACTGTCAGAGGAATTAGTAGAAAAGAAAATAATAATATTTGAAGAATGTATTTCATAGTTCAAAAATAACTCAAATTGTCCGCCAAACAAATAGAATTCCAGAGTTCATTTAGGTCGCTCCGCTGGGATAATTTGTTTTTGGCAAGCTTGGGATGTAAGAGGGTGCTAAAATTCAGGTTCAAGGTCAAGGTCAAGAATTTGGAAAGCTTTACAATCCAATCAACCAATCAATCATTCAACCAATTTTAACTACCGTCAGGTAGTCTTTCAATAATACAATGAGGTTAAGAAACTACAAAAACTTTTTCGTTGTCGATATTCACTTCATTCAAAAACTCACCAAATAACGTTGCATGCGTCGCTTTGTTGATTTTCACTTTAACATACGTTCCGGGTTTAATGCTTCTATCTGCAGAGATGATAACAACTTTATTTGAATCAGTTCTGCCTGCATAAAAATCGTCAGACTTTCTGCTGTAACCTTCAACAAGCACAGTTTCTTCTTTACCGATTAATTCCTGATTCTTTTCAAATGAAATCTGCTGTTGAAGTTCAATTATTTCCTGGAGTCGTTTTGATTTAATTTCTTCAGTGACATCGTCATTCATTTTGAATGCCTTTGTTCCTTCACGCGGAGAATACTTGAACATGTATGCACCATCATATCTTACCTTACGCATCACGTCAAGAGTTGCAAGATGATCTTCCCATGATTCTGTTGGAAATCCGGCAATAATATCTGTTGAAAAACTTACACCGGGAATTATGCGTTTTGCGCGCTCGATAAGATTGAGATAATGCTCAACTGTATAAGTCCTGTTCATCAGTTCCAAAATTCTGTTTGAACCTGACTGCACAGGCAGATGAATATGGTTACATAAATTTGGATGCTCTGAAATTGTGTGTAACAGTTTATCAGATAAATCCTGAGGATGTGAAGTTGTGAACCTTACGCGCATTGTTCTATCAACTTTAGCAACGGCGGCAAGAAGATCGGCAAAATCTCCGCCGTTGGCAAACTGTTCATCGAGGTAAGAATTTACATTTTGACCAAGCAGAGTAACATCTTTAAATCTTCGTGCTGAAAGACTTTCAACTTCTTTAACAATAGATTCGAGCGAACGGCTTCTTTCACGTCCTCTTGTAAAAGGAACAACGCAAAAAGTGCAGAACTTATCGCAGCCGCGCATAACAGATATCCATGCAGAAAGTCCGTCTTCACGATGCGGTTCAATATCATCATACGTTTCCGTGCGCGAAAGTTTAACGCCGATTCCCTTATCACCGTTGATTGCAACATCAATGTATTCGTGTAATCTTCTGTATTCATCGGGACCAACTATGAGATCAACAATTTTCTTTTCTTCAATAAGATCTTTTTTTAATCGTTCTGCCATACAGCCGAGAATACCGACAATAACTTCAGGGCGCTTAGTTTTAAGTGTTTTGAAATTACCAAGTCTGCCGTAAATCCTTTGTTCAGCATTTTCACGGATGCTGCAAGTGTTAAGAAGAATTATATCTGCATTATCAGGTTTATCGGTTACATCGTATCCTTGCTTTTTAAGAATGCCGAGAACAATTTCCGTATCGGCAACATTCATCTGGCAGCCGTAAGTTTCTATGTAAACGTTATTTTTTTGCATAAGTGGTAAAGAAAAAATTTTTAATTTCCCTGTCATTCCCGCGTAGGCCTGCCTTGTCGGCAGACAGGCGGGAATCTAAAACCCATAAAACAATATGGATTCCCACTCCTGCCTACCGCAGGCAGGTCTTAACTTTTTAAAGCTTGTCACCCCTTCTCTTGTTAAGAGAAGGGGGCGGGGGTTGAGTTCTATCTTTCTTTTTAATTTTTCCAATACCCCACTCAAATTATTTTCAATTTCATCATTATTAAATCTTACTACATCAAGTCCTAAGTAATTTAATATTTTAGTTCGTTCTTCATCCTGCTAAGTTTATACTTGTGAATCGTTCCATCTAATTCAATGATGAGTTTCTTTTCAAAGATAAAGAAATCAGCTACGAAAAATGTTTCTCTTCCTGTAATATCGTGAAAGAAAGGATGTT
This sequence comes from uncultured Ignavibacteriaceae bacterium, assembly GCA_963804005.1. GTDB lineage: Bacteria > Bacteroidota > Ignavibacteria > Ignavibacteriales > Ignavibacteriaceae > JAGXRK01. Next base: position 164,900 of record CAWDOP010000008.1, read on the forward strand.
GTCTCAAAAATTTCAAATTCAGAAATCTATTCTATCTCTCACTGCTTCCCAGAATATTAATTTTCAGCAATTTGTTTGCTTCTTCTCTTAAATCACGACAAACAATTTTGGCAAGTATTAGCTAATTCTTAAGAAAAAGCTGTTTTTGTTGAGACTCATTTTTATTCTTAATGTTTGCTAATGCCCAACTCAAATCATCGTCAGAGTCCGTTCGTTACGAATCTTACGACACTGATTCCTCAGTAATCTGACGATTTTAGCTCGTTCTGCATCGGAGTCTAACGACCTATACTTATGAAAAGCTCATCTAGATTCAATGGCGACTTCGTCTGCAAAGACGAAGGAACGGACTTTTAAAAACATCCACCCCTTCTCTTCTGTTAAGAGAAGGGGGCGGGGGTTGAGTTCGTAATTTTATTATCTCATAAATTTTCCGGATTTAACCGAATGAAGAAAAAGATCAGAGTTTTGTAAGCGAATATAATATGATGTTGAGCAATCCGAAACTGATAATAGCATAGACAATATTCAGTATCATCCTTTTACGTTTATGAATTTTACGTATATCGTATTCCTGGTTCTTTTGGTCTGTTAGTATTTACAAATCCGAGCATAATTTCCTGAAGTTTGTAAATGTTAGCGCAATAATGTTGCCAAATATAAACCAATTTTATGAGAATTTAACGAAAAGTCCGCAGATTATCTTGCCATTCCGAATTCCCTTCAGTCTTTAGGGAATCTTTTACGTTTTTACCGCTGAAGATAACGATCAGCGTTTTTCGGCTGAACAAAAATGATATTACAATCCAAACTACTTGAGTGTAATAGACCAATTCAGTTACCTTTTACTTTTATAAATATTTACGGATACTAAATAATCGCCGGTGTTAGATAATAAACAAACACTACCTTTGGCAAATGAAACGGTGAATTGCTGAATTGTAAATTTTACACGTTAATTATCCAAGTTAAAACAATATTTCTAGAATTTTACCTGTGAGGGGATCACGACAAAATCTTGCATTACGAATTCTCTTCGGTGGCTGAAGAATCTCAATTGACGTGGGGGCAAACTTCAACTTAATTTTTGGAACTGGTACAGAAATTTATTATATAAGTACTGACGGGTAATCAACCACTCATTTATTTTAGATTCAACAGATGGAAGGACTACTGGACTAGATCGCTGGTGCAACTGCACCAAATGCATCCTATAGTATTAGCTACTGCTAGTAACCCTTTAAGTACATCTGATACTTATGTAAGAGGAGTAGCTTCAACTTCTACTTCTGTAACAAAATTTTCTCCAATACGTTAGTTATACCGGAAGTACTGAATTTTATACTTGGGGGCATTTAACAGTATTATTTGGCGATGCTTCTGCAAGCAATACAGCCACAACTGAAGCTGGACATTTTCTCAAGGCAATGGGCCCACTCATACGCAGCATCCGGCGTGAGTTTCAAGGAACAAATGTTCTGTAGGAATACCAGAGCTGCACTGGTGGTTTTCGGGTGGCTTAACTTGGAGCTATACTACTATGAGAACTAGGTAATACAGCGGTCTCAAGGCTACTATTACAGTTTCAACCGGTGGAGTATCATCAATTTCAATTAAGGTCAGACAGATGGGATGCACTTGACCTATGCCAGATTATACGGACTTAAAACTTCTGTTGATGGTGGAAGCAATTGGACTTGTTTGACAAGGACATAGATGGGACTCTTTTAACAACAAGTGACTTTTTCACGTATAATGGTACTGTAAACAGTGCCGTCGATAACATTTTAATTGAAATTGCAAATACTGGAACTACAGAAAGAATTATGATAGATGATTTTACGTGGACAGAGTGTATGTTCGGGATTCCACACCAACAATTTCAGTTAATCCCACATCTCTTTCTGGTTTTACTTATGTTGAAGGTTCCGGTCCATCCGAAGAGCAAACCTTTACAATCAGCGGATCGAACCTTACAGCAAATATTTCCATCGCAGCTTCAACAAATTATGAAATTTCAGAAACATCTGGTTCTGGATATACGACACCGATTACACTTACCCAAACCGATGGTTCTGTTGGTGAGACTACAATTTATGTACGCTTAAAAGCAGGGTTAAGTGTTGGTGATTATAATAGTGAAGATATAACCGCTACCTCTACAGACGCAACAGATAGAACAGTAACTTGTAGTGGTTCTGTAACTCCATTAGCAACCATTGCAGTTGATCCGGCAACCCTAACAGGATTTACTTATGTGTTTGGTTCCGGTCCGTCAACATCACAAAATTATGATCTGAGCGGAACAAACTTAACTCCGGCATCAGGCAACCTAACAGTTACCGGTTCCACCAATTATGAAGTATCAACTAATAACTCAGCATTTGGTCCAAGTGTTAATGTTCCAAATTCAAGCAGTACATTAGCTTCAGCAACTATTTATGTTCGATTAAAAGCTGGTTTAAGTGTTGGAAATTATGATAGTGAAATAATTACAAATTCCGGCGGTGGCGCAATTACGGAAAATGTTACTGTTAGTGGGTCTGTAACGGCACCAGTGTCTTCATTGCCGATGGCAGAGAATTTTGATTATGGCGGTGTTGATGACACATCTCTTGTAACGCTTACATCAAATTGGGTAAGGCACAGCGGGTCAATGGGTCCTGCCTACAGTTCAACAAGTTTATCCTATACTGATTATCCATCTTCGGGTGTCGGCGGTGCAGTCACATTCCTTAACGGCGGTTCAGGAGTCAATGATGGTGATATCAATAGGGTTTTTAATGCTGTTACACTAACAAGTAATATCTATGTATCATTCTTATTAAATATATCCTCAGCCCTCTCGGCAGACTACTTTCTACATCTTAGTACTAATCCATTTAGTACAAGTTATTTCAGAGGTAGAGTTTTTGCCAGATCTAATGGAGCAGGATGGAGCTTTGGATTATCTAAATCCAGTGATACAAGGACAGATGATAATACAATATTAAATTTTGATCAGACTTATCTTATAGTGTTAAAGTACTCATTCAATACTACAGCAACTGACGATGATTTGGTAACGTTGTATGTTTATAGTTCTGGAGTACCTTCATCTGAACCAGGAACACCGCTTGTAACTATCGGACCGGTTGGTGCTGGTACTATCAGTGATCCGACAAACATTGGTTCTGTAGTAATAAGACAGGGTTCAAATACACCAACAGGTAAAATTGATGGTATTCGTGTCGCTACTTCCTGGTCAGAAGCTCCCCTCCCTGTAGAACTTTTCGGAAATCGTTTTCTCATCTTCGGTTTTGATTCTGCTGTTAAGTTGCACTGGAGAACCGGAAACGGAGGTTAATCTGTTAATTACGGGACGGATACAACAACACGAGATCGATATTTGAGAACTGTAAGCTTCTTCCAGCCGATACTCTGTCGCTCAGGAAGTGATCACAAGCAGGTGGAAATGGTTTTTTGGATAATGTCCTTAATATTGCATATTCGGGTTACGCAGAGGTATTTGTTGAGCGGTTATGGTAATTCTAATCTTCTACAAGACTATTCTTTTCACTTATGCGAGTGTTCTCCCAGTTAGAACACTTAAGGGTTCTTAATGAATTTCGCCTAAAACAAAATGACATTGACGGTACTGATTAGTTATTCTGTTATTTAAAGGCTTCGAGTACATTGAAGTTGAATTAAAGCGTGCCGCTGAAGTTAATAGCTTAAGGAAAAGAAGTAGTACTCTGCATTCTGGTTCTTATTTTATTATTGTTGGTGATTTCAATATTTACGTTCTTCAGAATCAGCATTCAAAAACTTCTCAACAATCAAACACAGGTTATGTAGTTGATCTTTAAATTTAATTGGTACCTGGAACAACTACGGGTTTGAGATTTATCTTAGACAAGGTCACCTCGACCTCGCTCAGTGTGCAGAGGTGGAGCAGATGGTGGGTTTGTAGAAGGTTTGATATGATTCTAATTCGCCTAAAGATTATACTGCTGCTGCTGTTAGTTTAGGAACGTGCTCTACAGTTGCAAATGGAATCGATGGATTACTTCCAGTGATTCTAAGCAATTGACCGACATTTTGACAAAATAATGTTAATGTCTCGGTGCTCCTAAAAAATATGAGCTTGCACAGAATTTTCCTAATCCGTTTAATCCGAATACATCTATAAAGTTTACTTTACCTGAAACAGGAAATGTAAAACTAACTGTTTATAATATGCTTGGGCAGGAAATTGCAACTCTTGTAAACGGAGTTAAAGAAGCAGGCACTCATATCATCAACTTTAACGCAGAAGAATTTAACAGCGGAGTTTATATTTATCGCATTGAGTCCAATGGATTTAATGAAGTAAGGAAGATGACTTTAATCAAGTAAAAAGATAAAAGTCAAAAGATAAAAAATAAGTCCGCCAAAGGCGGACAAAAGTTAAGAGATCCCCTTCTCTTGGAGGGGATTTTTTTGAAGCGGAGTCCATCTTCAAGGTTGCCTCCACTTTTCTCGGTCTCATTCCGTCCCACAAAGAAATTTTCACAACACTAATTACGAAGCAGTCACGGAATGGTCAGTGACAACCCCGATAATACCGTTAAAAAACCTGGTGCTGATGAGAGAACTCACCCTAAACACATTCACCCCTTCTCTTGTTAAGAGAAGGGGACGGGGGATGAGTTCTATAAAACATTTTCACAAACATTAATATTAAGCAAAGCAATTTAATTCTCACTAACTTACCTCTCAATTTTTGGTTTAATATGAAGTTATCAGTAAAAATCATTTTCTTCTCTTTAGTTTTATTAGCTGTTTCATTTGCACAGCAGAACCATACACTAATGTCGTACAATCTGCTTAATTATCCAGGCACTGATACAACAACCCGAAATCCATATTTTAGAACTGTAATTGCTTCTTCTCAACCAGATATTCTTGTAGCTCAGGAAGTGATTTCACAAGCAGGTGTAAATGGTTTTTTGGATAATGTCCTTAATATTGCATCTTCGGGTTACGCAGCAGGATTATTTATTGATGGACTGGATACTGATAACGCTATCTTCTACAAAACAAATCTTTTCACTTTTTTGAGTAATATTCCAGTTAAAACAGCCTTAAGGGATATTAATGAATTTCAATTAAAACATAATGTTACTGGCGATACACTGATTATTTATTCTGTTCATTTAAAGGCTTCGAGTACCACTGAAGATGAATTAAAGCGTGCCGCTGAAGTTGATAGCTTAAGGAAAAGAACTAGTGCTCTGCATTCTGGTTCTTATTTTATTATTGTTGGTGATTTCAATATTTACCGTTCTTCAGAATCAGCATTCCAAAAACTTCTCAACCAATCAAACACAGGTTATGTAGTTGATCCTTTAAATTTAATTGGTACCTGGAACAACTCTGCTTTTGCTATTTATCATACTCAATCTCCTCGAACTCGCCAATTCGGAGGTGGTGCAAATGGTGGGCTGGATGACAGATTTGATATGATTCTACCTTCGCAAAATGTTTATACTCTGGTGGTATTAGTTTAGTACCGGGCTCTACTCTTGCATTTGGAAACGATGGATTACATTATAATGATTCAATCAATAGACCGCCAAACAATGCTGTTGGACAAGAAATAGCCAATGCTCTTCATTATGCATCCGATCACTTGCCTTTAATAGCATCATTTTTATTTGATAATCCTCTTCCCGTCGAACATTCGTTCTCTCCTGCTCAGAAATATGAGCTTGCTCAGAACTTTCCTAATCCTTTTAATCCGAATACATCTATCAAGTTTACTTTACCTGAAACAGGAAATGTAAAACTAACTGTTTATAATATGCTTGGGCAGGAAATTGCAACTCTTGTTAACGGAGTTAAAGAAGCAGGCACACATATCATCAACTTCAACGCAGAAGAATTTAACAGCGGAATATATATTTATCGGATTGAATCCAACGGCTTTAATGAAGTAAGGAAGATGACTTTAATCAAGTAAAAAGACAAAAGTCAAAAGATAAAAATAAAAGCCGCCCAGGGCGGACAAAAGTTAAGAGATCCCCTTCGCAAGGAGGGGATTTTTTTTCCATCCCCGCTTTAATTTTCCTCTTTCATAATTGCCAATATTCTATAAAACTAAATTTTCCTTAATTAGAAATATTTTTCATTGGTTTTCTATTGTGAGATCAAGGCATCTTTTAAGTAATCCCCGTAAATGACTAAAAAATAGTAAGTTGCGCCTATTGACAAATATGATAAAATTATTGTAATATTTGTCCGACCATTTGGGGAAACTATTACAAATAACTAACAATGTCATAGTTCTTAAAATATTTAACTGGCTTTGACTGTCTCCACTTTTCACTCGACAATTGAAGTAATCCACAAACGGCAGTCAGATTGTTAAATAAGTTTTAATAAAATTATTTAAAAAATCTACGTGAAGGTATTATGACAAAATTTGGATTACTCTTTTCAATTATTATTTTAGTTAGTCAATTGGTTTGGGGGCAAGCTATAGGAGATTACAGAAGCAGACAATCAGGAAACTGGAGTAATCTTGGTACTTGGGAAAGGTATAATGGCTCAACTTGGCCAATACCAACTTCCGGAGAAGGAGTACCAAGCAGTGCGAGTGGAGTTATTACAATCCAAAGCCCGAATGTTATTGCAATCGCCTCTTCTGATGTAACCGTTGACCAAATGATAATAAATTCAGGTGGACAAGTTACTATCGCCTTAGCCCGTAAAATGACTATAACAAATGAGACAGGAACAGATCTAACCGTGAATGGGTTACTTGTAAATGCAGGTTCTATTGCTTTTAATCCAGGTGTTACTGCTTCTTTTGGAAGCGGCTCTACTTACCAACATCAAAAAAATGGAGGGTTTATCCCAACAGCAACCTGGAATGCAAATTCAACTTGTTTGATTACAGGTATAGTTAATACCGTTCCTTCCGGAATGGAGCAGACTTTTGGGCATTTAACCTGGAACTGTCCTGACCAAACAACAACTACTCCGCTTGCAAATCGTTTTACTGTAAGTGGCAATTTTACTCTTACAAGCACTGGATCAGGGGGGCTCCAACTTGATCCGGGATCCACTACAATTACAGGAAATTATTCCCAAACCGGTGGTTTGATCAGACTTGCAGGTTCCAATACAACCTCGCTGAATGTTGGTGGAAGTTTTTCTCTTAGTGGAGGAACTTTGCTTATATCTTATGGATCTGCTACAGGTACATTAAATGTCGCCGGTAATTTTTCTCACACAAGCGGAACTATTGATGAAGATGCATCAGGAAGCGGATCTATTATTTTTAATGGTACCGGCAATCAAAATTTTACATCTGGTGGAACTGTTTCCAATACAATAAATTTTACAGTAAACAGCGGTGCAAAGCTGTACCTTGGAACAAATTTATTAGGCAATGGAAGTATAGGAACATTTACGCTTTCTTCTGGTGGTACTCTTGGTATTGGTCACGCTGATGGAATTTCTACTACGAGTGGAGTCGGAAATATTAGAGTGACGGGCAGCAAGACATACAGTACTGGCGCTAATTATATATATAATGGAATCGCAACTCAGGTAACAGGAAACGGTCTGCCTACTTCTGCAATTACAGGAAATGTAACAATAGAGAATACGACTGGTGTTACTCCAACAAACAGTATAATTATAAATACTCCCGAAATATTAACAGTTACTGGATTGCTCACCCCAACTGCAACTCAAACTATAAGCGGCACTGGTACTTTAGCTGGAACGGGTACAGTACTCGTTACCAGAACATCCGCTACAGCAGATTTTAGTTCTCAATATTCTATTACAAATAAAACGCAGACAAATCTAACTGTTGATTATGGGGGTGCTGCTGCTCAAATTATTAGTGCATTAACATATGGTGGATTAAAAGTCAACAATGCAAGTGGTGTTACACTTGGAGGCAATACTACTGTTAATGGTGCATTTACACTTACAAACGGTTTGGTAACACTCGGCTCAAATAATCTTATCCTTGGCAGCAGTGCTACAATTGGTGGAACGCCTTCTGCAACTGCAATGGTAGTACCCACAGGCTCCGGTGAACTAAGAAAAACATTTACAGGAACCGGATCTTTTACCTTTCCTGTTGGTGACAATAATGTTACTGCCGAATATTCACCGGCAACACTAAATTTTACTTCAGGATCATTTTCATCTGCTTATGCCGGTGTAAAATTGGTAAACTCCAAGCATCCTAATAATAGCAGTGCCAACCATTTTATAAATCGGTATTGGACAGTTTCATCAAGCGGAATCAGCGGCTTTTCGTGCAATTCAATCTTCACTTACGTTGATGGAGATATAATAGGAACGGAAGCAAATCTTTATTGTGGTAAGTGGGACGGATTAGGTTGGACTTTACTGAATGCAGTTGATGCCAACAATAATCAACTAAGCGGGACTGTAACCAGTTTTTCTGATTTCACTGGCGGTGAATCAGCTCCTCTCCCCGTCGAGCTCTCATCTTTTTCAGCTTCTATCATCGGTTCTGCTGTTAAGTTAAACTGGAGAACGGAAACGGAAATTAATAACTACGGGTTTGAGATTCAGAAAAGTCAAATGTCAAACGTCAAAAGTGAAACGGACTGGGAGAAGATTGGTTTTGTAGAAGGTTATGGAAATTCTAATTCTCCTAAAGATTATTCTTTTACAGATGCTTCTGTAATTTCTGGTACTTATTCCTATCGCTTAAAACAAATTGACATTGACGGACAGTTTGAATATTCTAAAGCAATTGAGATAGGTCTTGCTGCGCCAGATAAATTTGAGTTAAGTCAGAACTTTCCTAATCCCTTTAATCCCAATACATCTATCAAGTTTACTTTACCTGAAACGGGATATGTTAAACTAACTGTATATAATATGCTTGGGCAGGAAATTGCAACTCTTGTTAACGGAGTTAAAGAAGCGGGCACACACATTATTAATTTCAATGCAGAAGAATTTAACAGCGGAATATATATATATCGGATTGAGTCCAATGGCTTTAATGAAGTAAGGAAGATGACTTTAATCAAGTAAAAAGACAAAAGTCAAAAGATAAAAATAAAAGCCGCCCAGGGCGGACAAAAGTTAAGAGATCCCCTTCGCAAGGAGGGGATTTTTTTCCATCCCCGCTTTAATTTCCCTCTTTCATAATTGCCAATATTCTATAAAACTAAATTTTCCTTAATTAGAAATATTTTTCATTGGTTTTCTATTGTGAGATCAAGGCATCTTTTAAGTAATCCCCGTAAACAACTAAAAAATAGTAAGTTGCGCCTATTGACAAATATGATAAAATTATTGTAATATTTATTCGACCATTTGGGGAAACTATTACAAACTACTAACAACGTCATAGTTTTTAAAATATTTAACTAGTTTTGACTGTCTCCACTTTTCACCCGACAATTGAAGTAATCCACAAACGGCAGTCAGATTGTTAAATAAGTTTTAATAAAATTATTTAAAAAATTTTCTTCGTGAAGGTATTATGACAAAATTTGGATTACTCTTTTCAATTATTATTTTAGTTAGTCAATTGGTTTGCGGACAAGCTATAGGAGATTACAGAAGTAATGCAACTACCGGAAATTGGGGTACTCTAGCAACCTGGCAAATGTTTAATGGCACAACTTGGGTTGCACCAGCTTCCGTACCAAGCAGTGCCAGTGGAGTTATTACAATCCGATCCGGCCATATTGTTTCAATCGTTACTTCAAGAACCGCCGATCAAATTGTAATAGACCCGGGTGGACAAATTACAATTACAGCTCCCGGTACTTTAACTATAGCAGATGGAGATGGAACAGATTTAATTGTTAATGGAACAGTTATAACTATCGGGACAATTATTCGAAATGGCACAATATCTTTCGAAAGCGGTTCTATATATCGGCATCAAAAAAATGACGGGACAATCCCTACAGCAACCTGGAATGCAAATTCAACTTGTTTAATTACAGGTATAACTTCTTCACTTCCTTCGGGAATGGGACAAGCTTTTGGGCATCTAACCTGGGATTGTGCCGGGCAAACAACCGCAAATAAGCTTGGTGCTATTTTTACATTGAATGGAAATTTTACACTCTTAAGCACCGGGACCAGTGAAGATGGAAAGCTTAGACTTGCAGCCGGAACGACAGATATTCTTGGAAATTATTCCCAATCAGGTGGCAGAATAATTCTTGCCAATGAACCAGCAGGAACAATAAATGTAGGTGGTAATTTTTCACTAACCGGTGGGACTCTTACTATCACTGATAACGCGGCAAGTACTCTAAATGTAGCCGGTAATTTTACTCATACTACTGGAAGTACTATCACAGAAATTGGTACAAGTGGAAATATAGTCTTCAACGGTAGTGGAATACAGAATTATACAGGCAGTGGGACAATCTCTGAAACAATTAATTTTACTGTGAACAGCGGTGCAAAGTTACATCTAGGAACTAATTTGTTTGGGAATGGTAGTTCGGGAACATTTACACTTTCTTCTGGTGGTACTCTTGGTATCGGTCACGCTGATGGGATTTCTACTACAAACGGAGTTGGAAATGTCCGTGTAAACGGGACAAAGTCTTACAGTGTTGGCGCTAATTATATATACAATGGAACTTCAGCTCAGGTTACAGGGAATGGACTTCCAACTACTGCAATTACAGGTAACTTAACAATATTAAATACAGCAGGTGTTACACTTTCGGCAAGTGTTACTGTTAATGGCACACTTAATCTAACAAGTGGACTTTTAACGCTTGGTTCAAACAATCTTACTCTTGGCAGCTCCTCTACAATTAGTGGAACGCCTTCTGCAACTGCAATGGTAGTACCCACAGGCTCCGGTGAACTAAGAAAAACATTTACAGCACCCGGATCATTCACTTTTCCAGTTGGTGACAATACCGTTACCACCGAATATTCACCAGTAACTCTCAATTTTACTTCAGGATCATTTTCATCTGCATATGCTGGTGTAAAATTGGCAAATTCAAAGCATCCGAATAATACCAGTGTTACTCATTACATAAATCGATATTGGACAGTTTCGTCAAGCGAAATTAGCGGCTTTTCTTGCGATGCCTCCTTTACTTACGTTGACGCTGATATTGTTGGCACTGAGGCAAATCTTTATTGTGGTAAGTGGGACGGACTGGGGTGGACTTTACTGAATGCAGTTGACGCCGGCAATAATCAACTAAGCGGAACTGTAACTAGTTTTTCTGATTTCACTGGTGGTGAATCAGCTCCTCTCCCCGTCGAGCTCTCATCTTTTTCAGCTTCTATCATCGGTTCTGCTGTTAAGTTAAACTGGAGAACGGAAACGGAAATTAATAACTACGGGTTTGAGATTCAGAAAAGTCAAATGTCAAACGTCAAAAGTGAAACGGAGTGGGAGAAGATTGGTTTTGTAGAAGGTTATGGAAATTCTAATTCTCCTAAAGATTATTCTTTTACTGATGCGAGGGTTCTCTCAGGAACTTATTCTTATCGTCTAAAACAAATTGACATCGACGGACAGTTTGAATATTCGAAAACAATTGAAGTTAATCTTGGTGCTCCGAATAAATATGAGCTTGCTCAGAACTTTCCTAATCCCTTTAATCCGAATACATCTATCAAGTTTACTTTACCTGAAACGGGATATGTTAAACTAACTGTTTATAATATGCTCGGACAGGAAGTTGTTACTCTCGTTAACGGAGTTAAAGAAGCGGGCACTCATATCATCAGCTTTAACGCAGCAGAATTAAACAGTGGAATATATATGTATCGGATTGAGTCCAACGGATTTAATGAAGTTAGGAAGATGACGCTGATTAAGTAAAATGTCAAATGTGAAACGTCAAACGTGAAATCCGCCTAAGGCGGAAAATATTAAAAAGGGCTCAGGTAACTGAGCCTTTTTTTTATTGCCAAATATTGATTGATTAAAACTTTAGAAAAACTTAAGTTTCAAATAATTATATAATTAAACTAAGCTGCACCTATAAATACAAATCCCTTTTCTTTGTCCGTCGTGGGAGTGAAGATGTGCGATAATGGAACTTAGTACTTATTAATATATTAACTATTATTCTAACAGAATATATATAAGCATAGACAATTTTCTAGAAGTTTTGAAAAGGAACTGTAAATAAAAAAATGGCATTAACCTAAAAGATAAAAACTAATTTAATATTTAGAATACGACAATTGTATTTTAATATAACTTGCAGATATTTAAGGGTAAAAAATGGATAAGTTTTTGGAATGTGCAATTGAAGAAGCAAAAAAGGGGATGGCTGATGGTGGTATACCTATTGGATCGGTGCTTGTTATAGATGACCAAATAATTGCAAGAGGACATAACCAGAGAGTTCAAAAAGGAAGTGCTATTTTACATGCAGAAATGGATTGTCTGGAAAATGCAGGAAGGATTAAAGCCTCCGATTATCGTCGTGCTACACTGTACTCAACTTTATCTCCCTGTGATATGTGCAGCGGGGCAGTTCTCCTTTATGGTATTCCTAAAGTAGTAATTGGGGAGAACCATACATTTTCAGGACCAGAAAAGTATTTAATATCACGTGGTGTTGAAGTAGTAGTTGTTGATAATCAGGAATGTCGAAAGCTTATGGAAACTTTTATTGAAAAGAATCCTGATTTATGGAATGAAGATATTGGTGAGCTTGATGCTTAATAACAGGCTGCGTTAACCTTGCAACAACAATTCATTTTACTATTTCTGAAGCTGGTAACGTAAAACTTAAAGTTTACGATCTACTGGGGCAGGAAGTAATAACACTTGTTAATGAGTTTAAGGAATCCGGAGTTCATACAGTAAACTTCAATGCAAGTGAATTAAACAGCGGAATTTATATGTATCGGATCGAATCTAACGGATTTAATGAAGTAAGGAAGATGACGCTGATCAAGTAAAAAGATAAAAGATAAGTCCGCCTGGGGCGGACAAAAGTTAAGAGGTCCCCTTCGTTCGGAGGGGATTTTTTTATGAAAGGCTTTTATTGAGGGGGAAGTCTTAATAAAAAATTATTATCCAAACTACTTGAGTGTGACATATCAATAATTTAATTTATTGTTAGTAATATACTTTCGTATTGATTATTGGTACGTTAAGAATTATTTATTGCAATCAGAGGCATAAGTTGTTCTGTTTTAATTGCCAATTAACTATCTCAAAAACATTATTTGTGATGGAATTATGAAAAAATATAGTTTGATGATTATTTGTTGTATGGTTTACAGCATTTCAATTTGGGGACAAACGACACTAAATACTTTTAATTTTCCTGACGATACAATAACCGATCCTCGGGCAATAGGTGAATTGGTAATTAATGAAATGCTTGCCGATCCGGGACCCTTAGATGGAGATGCAAATGGTGATGGAATAAGAGATGCTTATGATGATGAGTTTGTTGAAATAATAAACGGCGGATTAAATGCGGTCGATATGTCTAATTACTCATTATCTGATGCAACAGAATTACGTCACACATTCCCGCCCGGAACAATATTACCTTCTGGCAAATCTATTGTCGTTTTTGGTGGTGGAACGCCAACCGGAATACCGGGCATTGTTCAGGTTGCATCAACAGGACAACTTTCATTAATTAATTCAGGTGATGAAGTAATTTTAAAGGATAATTTGGGGACGTTGATTGCATATTATAGTTACAACGAGGGAGGTGATCAAGATCAATCGTTGGCAAGATTGCCAGATATTACTGGTCCTGTTTTTGTATTACATACCGAAATTTTATCTAATCCAGTTCCTTATTCGCCGGGAAGATATAATACAACCGACATTCCTGTACCTGTAGAACATTTATCTTCACTCCCCTAAGAAATATGAGCTTACTCAGAACTTTCCTAATCCGTTTAATCCGAATACTACTATAAAGTTTACTTTACCTGAAACAGGAAATGTAAAACTAACTGTTTATAATATGCTCGGACAGGAAATTGCAATACTTGTAAACGGAGTTGAAGAAGCAGGCACTCACATCATCAACTTTAATGCAGAAGAATTAAACAGCGGCGTTTATATTTATCGCATTGAGTCTAGTGGATTTAATGAAGTGAGGAAGATGACGCTAATCAAGTGAAAGAAACGTAAAAAACGTCAAACGATAAAAATTTAAATCCCCTTCTTTTGGAGGGGATTTTTTTGTATTAAGTGGAGTCCACCTTCGAGGTGGCCTCCACTTTGCGCATAAATTTTATCGAGCAGTAACGGAATGGTCAGTGACAACTTAGATGTGCAGTTGTGCAACAGAAACTTAATCCGCCGTGGTGGACTGTGTAATTTATACTCTCAGCCCTCGATGATCCGTTGGCTAACGGACAAAAAGACAAAGAAGTGCTTTATTAGAGATCCTTTCACCAATCAAGCGTTTTTATCTTCCATAATTACCAAATACTATATAAAATTAGATTTTCTTCAATTAGCTGTTATTCCTTAGAGTTTGGTTACGGACTTAAAGTATTGTTTAGGTGAGTTTTGTAAGTGATTAAAAAATAATGTGTTAGACTATTGACAAATATTGAGAAATTGTGTTAATTTTATTCTGGGCATTAAGGGAAACTATTTCAAATTATCAACAACGTAATAATTCTTTAAATTTTTCGACTATTTTCGACTGTTTCCTCTATGTTACCTAACTATGGAACTAATCCACTAACGGCAGTCATATTGTTAAATAAGTTTTAATTAATATATTTAAAAACATCTACGTGAAGGTGTTATGACAAAATTTGGATTACTTTTTTCAATTTTCGTTTTAGTTTGTCAGTCAGTTTGGTCGCAGACTTCAGGGGATTTCAGAAGCGTCAAATCGGGAAACTGGAATGACTCTGACACGTGGGAAAGATATAAAGGTTCAAAATGGGTTTCATCAGGTTCTATCCCAACCGACGTAAATGCAAATAATATTATAATCCAAAACGGACATACAGTTACAGTCAGTGATAATCGAACTGCTGACCAAATTACAATAGATGCGGGTGGACAAGCTACGGTTAGCCCAGGCATTACCTGGACTATTGCAGATGGAACCGGAATTGATTTAATAATTAGTGGAGCCCTCATTAATTCCGGAGTGATTGTTTATGAATCTAACAATACTAATGCGTACGTTGTAAACGGGGCTACTTACATACATTCTTACAATGGAGGGACAATCCCAACAGTTACGTGGGAGGCAAATTCAACTTGTTTGATTACAGGTATAACTTCTACACTTCCTACCGGAATGAATCAAACATTTGGACATTTAACGTGGGACTGTCCAGAGCAAACAACTTCAGATCCGCTTACCAGTCTTTTTACTGTAAATGGTAATTTTACTATTAACAGCACTGGTGAATCTCAGCTCAAACTTGCAGAAGGGACGACTAACATTGCCAAAAATTATTCCCAAACAGGAGGTTCAATCAGGCTTGCAGGCGGTACTTCAGCATCATTAAATGTTGGTGGAAATTTTTCTCTTAGCGATGGAACTTTTCTTATGTCCGATGGTGCTGCCACAGGAACATTAAATGTTGCAGGTAACTTTTCTCATACTGGCGGAACCATTACCGAAACATCAACAGGAAATGGATCAATTGTTTTTAATGGCACGAAGAACCAAGACTTTACAGGCGGTGGGACAGTCTCTAATACAATTTATTTTACAATTAACAATCCTGCAGGCATAACATTACTATCTTCTGTCACCTTCCCTTCCGCATTAACTATAACGAATGGAAATATTACTACAGGATCAAATGCTTTGACATTAGGTAGTGCTGCATCTTTAATTGGAGAGGCTGCGGGAAAATATATTATTGGGAATGTTGTTAACACGCAAACTTTAGGAACAAACTCTTCAAACTTTAGCGGTTTGGGTATCTCTCTTGATGCCGGTACAGATGATATTGGTACAGTTACTGTAACAAGAGTATCCGGTTCAAACGGAGCAGTTACTTTTGACGGTAAAACCGGTATTAACAGAAACTGGACAATTACTTCCGATAATCCTCCGACTAACGGAAGAATTCTTTCGTTATCCTGGGTTTCAGACGACGATAATAACAAAGATCTAACATCTGCTCAAATTTGGAAAAGCACTGATGTCGGTTCTTCCTGGTTCAAAGTTGGTTCTCAGCAAGATGCGTCAGGAACAAGAACAGTTAGCACAAGTGTTAATTCTTTCTCAATCTTTACTGTCTCCGATGGCGCAAATCCTCTCCCCGTCGAGCTCTCATCATTCTCAGCCTCCGTAATTGGTGCTGCTATTAAGCTAAGCTGGAGAACGGAAACGGAAGTTAATAATTATGGGTTTGAGATTCTTAGACAAGGTCACACTTCGACTGCGCTCAGTGTGACAGATTGGGAGAAGATTGGTTTTGTAGAAGGTTATGGTAATTCTAATTCTCCTAAAGATTATTCTTTTACTGATGCGAGGGTTCTCTCAGGAACTTATTCTTATCGTCTAAAACAAATTGACATCGACGGACAGTTTGAATATTCGAAAACAATTGAAGTTAATCTTGGTGCTCCTAATAAATATGAGCTTGCTCAGAATTTTCCTAATCCGTTTAATCCAAACACGTCGATAAAGTTTACTTTGCCGGAAACGGGAACTGTAAAACTAACTGTTTACAATATGCTCGGTCAGGAAATTGCAACTCTTGTTAACGGAGTTAAAGAAGCAGGCACACATATCATCAACTTTGATGCAGAAGGACTGAACAGCGGAATTTATATGTATCGGATTGAGTCCAATGGATTTAACGAAGTAAGGAAGATGACGCTGATTAAGTAAGAAACGTCAAATGTGAAACGACAAATCTGCCGAGGCGGATTGCGAAAATCATTACTTACGAGACAGCCCATTTTTATTTTAAAAATTCTATAAATCTTCTATCAATTCGCTGCCCTTAGGTTTAGGCAAATAAAATTTAACAGGTTTAATTTTTCCTTTACTGTCTTTAACTGCTTTAATTTTCTTTCTAATTATAACGCTGTGCTCAATAAAAATTCCGTCTTCTATAATAGATCCGAAAATATAGCTTGTTCCTTTGATAAGTACATTCTTTCCAATTTGCAGAGGATGATCATTACTTCCGGTCATATTAACGCTGGATTCAATTCTTGAATTATCACCGATATTAATATTGCCCTTGATAATATCGCCCCAAAGGATTTCTACATTATCACCAATCTTAAAAGTCTGCCCAGGAAAAGTAGAAAGGTGAACATTTTCCCAAATCTTGCAGTTCTTTCCGAAAATAATTTTCCCATCAACAAAAACATTTTTATGTAATTCAACATTGTAATGCAGGTCAACATCTGCACCTATGAAAACACCTTTACCGATTTTAACATCAAGCGGGACACCTTTTTTATCCTGTTCCAGGAGTTGTTCAACAACTTTATCGTGAATAAAAAAATCGTCCGGATCGTCAATCTCAATTATATCTTTCAGTTTTTCATAAACTTGTACACGAGCAATCGCTTCCATTTCTTTCAGTACGGATTTATTATTGAACCCCATCACGACATAAGGTTCTTCCGGACTAACAGCAGCAACAGAATAACCGCTTTTATTAAACAGGTCAATCAGCTCGGTTATATAAATTTCATTCTGAACGTTATCGCTGGAAAGCTTGTTAACAAGTTCAATCAGGTTATTAAACTTAAATGCATACACACCTGAGTTAAACTCATTATTGCGAATTAGTTCATCTTTTGTATAAGAATAATTTCTTCCTTTATATTTTACCACACAAGGCTCACCATCTGAAAGAGCCATAATGTCTTTGTATTCCATAATCTGAATTACATTGCCTTTATCATTTCCCGAAGTATTTCCCTTAATATCATTTTCCTTAACACGAATAATTCTGCCGTAATAATTTTCGTGGGGATTGCCCTCATAAATTCCTGTAAGAACTATCATATCAGAATTTGAATCAATAAAATCCTTGCGGAATTTTTTCATTGTTGTGCTGTTCAGAAGTCCCATATCACCTGGAAGAACATACACAATTCCGTCAACGGGATTTTTCTTAAAACTTTTTAGCGCAATCTGTACAGCGTGTCCGGTTCCATTTTGAAATTCCTGATAAGCAAAAATATTTTGTTCTTTTTTGCCGATAACTTCCATCACATCAATAGCTTTAATACCAACGACAATTACCGTATTAACACCTTTAATACCCTTTTTGCAGGCATTGTAAACACGTTCAACTGTTGGTATGCCCCAGATTTTGTGAAGCATTTTTGATTTTTGCGATTTTATTCTTTTGCCATGACCTGCGGCAAGAATAATTGCAACTTCATTAGAAGAATTAAATCCGGATGATAATTCTGATAGTTTATTTATAATTCCATTATTGGCAGACATTAGTTAAAGCTCCAATTAGTGATATAATCACACATAAAAATTAATGATTGAGTATTCGAACTGCAAAATATAACTTTAATCTGAATCTTTTATTACTAAAACAAGAAATAACTTTATCATATTTTTAGTTGCCATAATTTTCTTATTTTTACTACGTTTATTAAATAATTAGAAAATTTACAACCACAAGTAACAATAGACCTGAATCCCGATAAATCGGAATGAACTTGAACTTTTTTACAAATCAATGAAAGGAACCTTTTAATGAAAACACGCTGGATTCTTATTACTGCATTATTCGTTTTATTATCTGTATCGTCTTATTCTCAAACACGTGGATTTGGTGTAGGAGTAATTGTCGGCGAACCAACCGGACTTACTGCAAAATACTGGCTATCGAGTCAGAACGCTCTTGATTTTGGACTCGGTTACTCTTTTGTAAACAGAGGAAGGATGCATTTTCATATGGATTATTTATTCCATCATAAAAATATTTTCCGTGCAGAAGAAAATTTCGCATTGTACTATGGACCCGGATTTCGACTAAAAACAATTGAAGGCGATGATGCACGTTTAGGTATCCGGTTTGGAGTGGGTCTTGTCTGGCTTCCAAGAAGTGCACCTATTGATGTGTTTGTTGAAATTGCTCCCTTACTCGACATAATTCCTGCCACAGAATTTAGTGTTAATGCGGGATTAGGATTCAGGTTTTTCTTTAATTGATTTGATTTTTATGATGAATTGAAGACGATGTTGTAATTAAAAAAACAAATACTATTGACAGAACAGGAGAAAATATAAATCCCGCTGTTAATCCTGATGCAATTAGTAACAAAGTTGCAGCAAAAATACCTGTTGCAACTTTTTTATTTTCTTCAGTAATTTTTTCCCTTCTAAGATTTTTTAGAGAGATGAAAAGGAAATAAAAAAGTAAAACTATAAAAGCACATAAACCCAGAAAGCCGCTTTCAAAATAAATCTGTAAAAAATCATTATGCCAGCCTCCTATATCTTTATCAGCAAATTCATCTTTAAAAGGAAATATATGGTTGAATGTTCTTGGTCCGAAACCAAAAAGCGGATGTTCAAACATTATTTCTTTAGCACCTTTGAATAAAATATCTCTGTCTGAAAGCTGTGTGGGATTTTCCATTCTGCTCTGTAAAGATGCTCTATCATTATTTTCAAATGATATAAATGATATTATTATTGTCAGAACAACTGTGATTAAAACAATTTTTAATTTAATATGTTTTAAAACGACTGCTGTGAGAAAAACGATTATAGCGAATGCGATGTTGGCTCTTCCAAGCGATGTAATCATCGCAGCTGACAGAATAGATAGGATTATTCCCCACAAATACTGGTTGTAATTTTTTACTATGTTTTTTCTATAGAAAAGTGCTAGTCCGAATGCTGCTAATATATAAGATGAAAATGCCGCATAGCCCGAAGAAAAGGATTGTGCTCTTTCATCAATGCTGAGATTAAATTTTATAAGTCCTATATATGCATTTACTGCGGCTCCAACTACAAAGAAGAAAACAACATTTGCAAGATCTTTATCATTATAAGTTTTAAGATAAAAGCTGAGAGCAAAAAAGCTCAGGTAAAAAAGTGCTTCCTTATAAAATGACTCGCTGCTTGATGCGGAATACTCAGAAAAGATAATGGAAAATAACCTGATAATTCCAAAAGTAATAATTATATAAGTTAGTGTATCAACAGCTTTTATCTTTTCAGAATTCTTTTCGAACAGCCACATTAAAAAGATTACAGCCGCAAAAAGCTGCAGAAAGAATAGAGATAGAACATAGCTTAAAGATAATCCGGCAATTACTAGTATTGAAATTTTATTATTGAATTTAGAAGTGATTTGCATAATCAATTTTTACTGATCCCGAAACTACATTTCATAAAGTTTGATCAAAATTTTCTTAATTCATCTTCTCAAGATATCTAGTTAGCTATCTGGAATTTCAAAGAAACGGATTATCCGGAATGTTCCTTAATCCGCAGCCTCCTGCAATGTTAATTTTATCAAACTCGTGCAAGTCGGTTAAATTAATAATATGAATTTTAGAATTTATTTTGAAACCTGAATCAAATATCAAGAAATCACTTGTGATAGCAAAACGATAAAGGGATAATCCACCAAAAGTTTTTAGAATTTCTTCATTTTTTATATCAAAAATATTTAATGATGCTGTTTCCGTTGAATTTTTATTCTCTTCAATAAGAGTTGAATAGATAAACAGTGATTTGCCGGGTATCCATTCAACTTCATTTATTTTATGATCCGTTTCTTTTAAAAATATTTTCTTTTTGTTTTTATAATCCCGTACAAAGATCGAATCTGAAACACTAAATATCTTATATCTTCCGTTATAAGAAGTTGATTTTATTTCCTTTAATTTAAATTTGGGATATCCGCTTATCAAAAGATCAAAGGTTTCTGATTGATCTGTTAATATTTTTCCGAATTGATTGTATAACTGCTTATTCTGAATTATGTACGTGTTTATTTTAGGATCGAATGAATTTATGGCAAGATTAAAATTTCCTTCATCGCTCCAAAAAGCATAAATCTGAATTGCGTTTCCCAAATCTCTTATTAGAGATATTTCTTTTGTTTCAGCATCAATCCTGTAAAGTTTAGCTTTTTCTACAAAAGGGAAAGAGCCTGCAAGGCCGAATCTTCTTGCAGTTATAAAGAATGTTGTTTTAAAATCTTCCGAATTAATAAGATCAATTACTTTTTCACTTCTGCTATTCCAGACTCTGGTTAATTTTTTGCTGCTGAAGTTATACTTGTAAACTCCGGGATTCAATTCTGTATTTCCTACAAAATAAAATGTTTCCGGAGAGGGAAATATATTTTCATTCTCGGAATTGCCGTTGCCAGGTAAATGATCTTCTGCATTATCGGTACAGTTCAATAAAATAAAGCTGATGAGCAACGTATTTATTATTGTTTTAACCAACCGACATTCCCGTTAATGAAAGAAGAAAACTAATAATGAAATTTATCATTCCGAAAAAATATTTCCACAGTGGACTGTAAATAAATAAGAACAATATTATTGTTCCGTAAAAACCTATGCCGAGATATTTTGCGGTGTATTGATTTGGAAATAAATCAAACAAAATGTGTGAACCATCTAACGGCGGAATCGGAAGAAGATTAAATGCAAAAAGAAAAATATTAAAGAACACACCATACCAGAGCAGGTTGATAACTATTCCCGAGGATGTTAACTGAAAATTATAAAACAAAGACAGCATAAGAGCAAAAACAATTGCAAGAACAAAGTTTGATAGTGGTCCCGCAAAAGAAACTATTGCATCATCTTTTAAAGGATTTTTAAAATTGTTTCTGTTAACGGGAACAGGTTTTGCCCAACCAATCAGTAAAAATCCCGAGGCAAATGATGCAAACGGCATTATAACCGAACCGACAATATCCAGATGTTTAATCGGGTTTAGTGTAAGCCTTCCGGCATTTTTTGCTGTGCTGTCACCCTTTTTATAAGCAGTGAAAGCATGAGCAAGTTCGTGCACTGTCAGCGACAAAAGGAAAATCGGAATGAACAATAAAAATGAAATCAGTCTCTCGCTTACCTGAATATTTTCCAAATCTTAACCTCGTGGATGAAAATCTCGATGAACCTGTTTAATATAATCTCTGTCTATATGAGTATAAATCTGTGTTGTTGAAATATCCGAATGTCCAAGCATTTCCTGCACCGCTCTTAAATCTGCGCCACCTTCAATAAGATGTGTAGCAAAGGAATGCCTAAATGTATGCGGATGAACTTCTTTTTCTATTCCGGCTTGCTTTGAATAAAAATCTATTATTTTCCAAATACCCATTCTTGAAAACTTTGTGCCTCTTGTATTCAGAAAAACAATATTTTCACTTTTAATTTTATTTTCAAGCAAGGGACGACTTTTTGTAAGATACTTTTTCGTCCATTTTATTGCACTGCTTCCTATCGGCACTAATCTTTCTTTTGAACCTTTGCCAATAACTCTTATCACCACATCATTTAGATAAAGATTAGATATCTTAAGATTAATTAACTCTGATACTCTTAATCCGCATGCATAAAATATTTCTAATATTGCTTTATCTCTCAATCCAAATTTTGTAGTTACATCTGGTGAATCCAGTATTTTTTCAACCTCATTAATATTAAGCACAACCGGAAGTCTTCTGCTGAGCTTTGGCGGATTAAGTTTCTCAACAGGATTTGTTTTTATGTAAGCATTCTGATGAAGATATGAAAAAAAGCCTTTTATTGATGAATGATATCTTGCTGCAGAAGTTGATGTTAATCCGGCATCTTTGAGAAGTTTAAAGAATTCAGTAAGAATTTTAGAATCAACGACGGAAGGATCATCAATTTTTTTTTCTTCGAGAAAAAGGATAAATGATTTTATATCGTTTCTGTAAGAAGTTAGCGTATTTACGGACAGATTTCTTTCTAGTTTAAGAACGGTAAGATATTCTTTAAGAAAAATTTCCATTACTTACCATTTTCAGAAGTATTGTCCTTTTCCATTTCTTCCTGCTTCGGATATTTTATTCTTTTATGATACTGACCAAGCAGAATAGTTTTAACGGAATTCTTTATAATGGTAATATCTCTAAATGTTATTGGCGCTTCATCTAGCTGTCCTTCTTTAATTCGCGCATTTACAATGTTGTTTATCATATTTTCAACTTTTTGCTGATCGGGTTCTGTGATTGATCTAACCGCAGATTCACAGCCATCTGCTAACATTACAATTGCTGTTTCCTTTGTTCTTGGCTTTGGACCCGGATAACGGTAATCATCAGGATTCACATTTTCTTCCCCGTATAATTCTTTTGCTTTTTCATAAAAGAAGGTTATTATGGTTGTGCCATGATGCATCGGAATAAAATCTATAATTTCTTTTGGAAGTTTTTCTTCAATGGCTAAATCAATTCCTTCCTTAACGTGCCGCACAATCATCTGTACACTTTCTTCAGGTTTAAGTCCTTCATGTATATTCTGGCTGCCCATTTGATTTTCGACAAATCCCAAGGGGGTAATTGTTTTTCCTATATCGTGATAATAAGCACCAACTCTGGCCAGAAGCGGATTTGCTCCAATCTTTTCAGCAGCAGCTTCAGCAAGATTTCCCATAATAAGAGAATGATTAAAAGTGCCGGGGGCTTTTCTTGTAAGTTCTTTTAGTATTGGTCTGTCGAAGTTAGAAAGTTCTAGTAAAGTAAGATCTGTTGTTATCTTAAAAATTCTTTCGAAGAATATTAATAACCCATATGTGAGTACAGGACTGATGAGCGCATTCGACCCGGCAAAAGCAAGTTCAATAAGCATTGTATCTACAGGAGCAAATCTTTCAAGTCCGAATGCAAGAATTGAGGCAAAGTAACCAAAAAGAATATATAAAAACGAACGGAATATTTGTGTTCTGTTTTTTATGTCACGAACCGTATAAACTGAAATTCCGCCAGCAATAAAATTCATTGCCATAAAAGTGTAATCATTACCGCGCAGTGCACCTGTTATAAGAGTCAGAATAACAGTTGTGTAAAATCCTACTCTTGAATCAAATACAATTGTAAATATCATTGATGCGGCAGGAACGAAAATCAAAAAATGAATCGGAGCTTCTACTGAAATTTGACTTAGCAAAAATGTAACGAACGAAACAAAGATAAATACTATTGCAATGAGAACTATTTTAGTATTATCATAAAATATTTTTTTTCGGAAAAAATAGAGATAGAGTGTAAGCAAGCCTATCAACAATCCAATATGAATAAACTTACCGAGAGCTTGAAGCAGCATTCCAACCTGCCCAATTGTATCACCCTTTGCTTCTTTAAACGATTCAATTATCAGTATAGCCTGTTTGGTTATTCTATCGTGCTTTGCAATAATTCTTTCATTCTCATTAACAATACCGGAATACTTTGATATATTATTTTTTGCCTGCTCTACTTCTATATTTGTCAACTCACTATCGAAAATAAGATTAGGAAAGACAAAACGCATTGTATACTCTAAAACCGCATTTTCAGTTTCAGCATTAAAATTAAAACTGCTTATATTGTTTCTAACTTCTCTTCTTGCCTGATCAGCTGTTAAATAATTACCTATCGGTTCAATCCTATCAATATTTCCCTGCCTGATTGCGATGCTGTCTTTTAGCTTTACATCGCTGTTGACACTGAGTATTCCGATTTTTTCAACTTTCTCGATCGCGGATATAACAGATGAAAATATTTCTTGAAGTCCTGGCCCGCCTCCTCTGATCATACCTTTTTGACGTTTCCTAATATTCAAAAATTTATTAAAAGAATTTGAACTCAGAAAAGTTGGATTAATAATATTGCTATTATCCTTCTGAAGATTGTCATCAATAACATTTATAAGATAAGCTGCATATTTTTGAACTGAATCGGTGCCAAGTAATTCTTTTTTGATAAATACTGGATAAACAGATTCCTCGGCAGCTTTTATTTCTGCCTGATAAATTGTTTTATCTTTTATGATTGGAAAGCTGAACGGAGCAATAAGATCATCGTGAATCCAGATAGTTCCCTCGGTTACTTCATATTCAATTGATTCACCTTTAGGAAACATAATTACAATAAGAAAAATAGTAGTCAGTCCAATTAAAATTTTTCTTTTGATTCCTTTTTTAGTATCGATATTTAAATAGTCCTCCATTCAATTCCCTTTCTTGTATTTTAAGATAAGGCTGAGGAACTCTCCGGCAGCGTCTTCATTATTTGTTCTTCTAGTAACAAAGTCTGCATTTCGTTTAAGTTCTGCAACTGCATTATTTACAGCAACCTTAAAAGAGTTGGTTTTAAACATCGGAATATCATTATACCAATCGCCAACAACTGCCGCTTCATTCTCAGATAAATTTAAATACTTAAGAAGTCTTTTTAATGCATTGCCTTTTGTGGAACCTGATTTTCTTATTTCAAGATAATAAATATTCTCTTTCGAGTGTGAACGGTAAAAAGAAGAAGAACATCCGAAAGTAAAAGGAAAACTCATCTTATCTCTAAGAAAAGTGACTGCACTTCTGTTATCGCCTGCAAAAAATACTTCAAGAGTATTATCCAAATAATCGTCATAAGATTTAACTTCTTTAAACCTTGCACCGAACTTATCCGTTATCTGAGGAATAATAGAGTTCTGATCAGTATAGTAAATCGCATCTGCGTGGCATAAAGCAACATTAACAAGATACATATCGGATAACCTTAACGCTTTTTTAACATGGCTTTTACTTATAAATGATTCATATAAAATATTATTATCTCTGCTGTTCTTAATCAATGCTCCATCAAGAGAAATTACCGGCATGTCTATATCCAGCTCTTCTGTAAACTTCACAATTGCTGAATGAAGTCTGCCTGAAGCAAAAGAAAATCGTACGTCTTTTTTTTTCAATTCTTTTACAAGACTTTTTGTTTTTTCGCCAATTTTTCCATCATCGCTCAGTAATGTACCGTCTAAATCAAACACGACGAGTTTTATGTCTTTAAGGATTTTAGATAATAACATTTTATTTAATTACAGTTTTCCAACCTTTGTTTGATAAGTTTCTGTAAATAACAAATACCGAAACAAATGAAGCGGCAAAATACATGACAGCGGTAATCATTTCGCCGAAAATCAATTTTCCTGTTCCGAATAAAATTGAATAAACTAAAATAACTCCAAATATCCAGTTAAGAAACATACTCAGAAAACCAGTATCGCTTTTTACGTGAGGTAAGGCAGAAGAAATTTTAGTCCATAAAACTCCACCGGGATGAACTTTTTCATAGAAACTATGCAACACTTTTTCATCAACCGGTTTGGTGAGAAATGTAACAGTAAGCCAAACCAAAGTTGTAATTGGAACTATAATAAAAAGTGTATCAGGAAATTTTACATTAAATTGTAAAAGTATCGGATAAATAATAAACGGAGTTATCATTGCAGAAATTTCGGACCAAGCATTCAATCTCCACCAAAACCATCTTAGAATAAGAACTAATCCAACTCCCGCGCCGCATTCCATAATAAATTCCCAAGCACCTGAAATTCGGTTAATAAATAAAGTAGCAATAACAGAAACAATCATTAATCCAACCGTGCTTAAACGTGATGCAAGAACATAATGCTTTTCATCTTTGCCTTTATTAACAAACCGCTGATAGAAATCATTAATTACATAAGATGTTCCCCAATTAAGATGAGTTGCTATTGTGCTCATATAAGCTGCAAAGAAAGCAGCAACTAACAATCCTTTCAATCCGGCTGGTAGAAAATCGTTGATTGCATAAATGAAACCTAAGCCTGTATTTCCACTCTGAAGTTCAGGATAAAGAATTAATGTGCAAAGCCCTACTATTATCCAAGGCCATGGTCTGATTGCATAATGAGCAACCTGGAAAAATAAAGTTGCAAACAGTGAATGCTTTTCATCTTTAGCAGACATCATTCTTTGTGCAACGTAACCGCCACCGCCAGGTTCAGCACCGGGATACCAGGATGCCCACCATATAATTCCTATATACGCAAGGAATGATGAAATAGTTAAAGCAAACGCTCCCGTTGCTTCACCAACACTATTAATTTCAGGAAAAAAATTAAAAGCAAAGTTTGGTAAACTACTTTGTAAACCTTGAATTCCACCTATTTGAGGAGAGTTCACTACAAGAATGGCAAGAATAATGCATCCGGCCATAGCAATAACAAACTGGAAAACATCTGTAATAACAACGCCCCATAAACCTGAAAGAGCAGAATACACAGCAACTAAAAGCATACATAGAAAAACATAGAGTAATACTTCTGATTCAGGTACACCGAATATTCCGTGAATGATAGAAGCCATCGCTTTGTTTACCCAACCCATAATAATAACATTCATAAAAAGTCCGAGGTAAAGAGCACGAAAGCCTCTCAAAAATCTTGCGGGTTTTCCTGAATAACGGAACTCGGCAAATTCAACCTCTGTCATTATTCCCGCTCTCCGCCATAATTTTGCAAAGAAGAAAACCGTAAGCATTCCGCCAAAAGCAAAATTCCACCATATCCAGTTGCCAGCAATTCCATTTTTTGAAACCAGTTCTGTTACTGCAAGCGGAGTATCGGCAGCAAATGTTGTTGCAACCATTGACAGACCGGCGAGATACCACGGAAGATGCCTTCCGGAAAGAAAAAATTCATTTGTGCTTTTTCCAGCTCTTTTGGAATAGATAATTGCAATGGTAATTGATATGATAAAGTAAAGGATAAGAATTATGTAATCAACTAGTTGCACGTTCTCCTCCACGACACAATTTAAGCTTTTTGAATTTTTTCTATGGTTTCCGGTTTACCAAGAACAAGTAATTTGTCGCCCGGCTGCAAAATCAGTGATGGAGACGGAAACTCACCGGGACGAATGCTTTTATCTTCCGAGTCGCTCCCTGAATGATGAACTACTAAAATTTCGAGTTCATATTTTTTACGAATATCAATTTCCTTAATTGTTTTTTCAATCCAAGAAACGGGTACATCAATTTCACAAATGTGCATTCCACCTAAAACTTCAATCGACCGTGAGTCATCGGCTGAATCAAGCAATGAGCTAAATCCGCCAGTTAGATCCTCCTGAAAGATTCTCATATTGTAAGCATTTATAACCGCACTTTTTGTAACAATACCAATTACTTTCTTTTCCTGTGCATTATTACAAACCGCAATATGATCTTTATCCACCTGTCCAAAAATGTGCATAATCAGGTCAAGATTGTCTTCCGGCAAAACGAATGGAATATTTGAATTTGCAACATCGCTTGCAATTAAAGTAAGAGAGACAGATTCTGTATCAAGAATATGTTCACGAATATCATTTAATTCAACTGATCCGATGTAAGAATCTCTTTCATCAACAACTATTGCAAAATGACTTTTACCGCTTAACAAACTTGTAATGACTTCAGAAAATGGTGAAGATCGTTTGATTAGAACAGGATCCGTTTCCATTACACTGCTTACTAAAATTGACCGCAGCAAATTAACTTCTCTTTTATCGTGAATATTAATTCCTTTGCTTTCTAGAACTGCAGTCTCAATAGATTTTTTTGCAATCTGGTTTGATAGTAAAACCGAAATTATACTGGCAATCATTAAAGGAGGAATGATTAGGTAATTATTTGTGAATTCAAAAATCATCAGTATTGCGGTTATAGGCATATGAGTTACACCTGAAAGCATTGCACCCATTCCAACCAATGCATAAGCACCGGGAGATGCAGTCCATTGAGGAAACAGCATATTTGCTATGATTCCCGTGGAAGCACCAAGCATTGCACCGAAATAAATAGATGGGGCAAACACTCCACCCGAACCTCCTGAACCAAGTGTAAAAGCGGTAGCAATCATCTTGGCACCGAGAAGCAGTAATAATAATTTAAGTTCCAGGTTATTCCATACTGCATCATTTATAGCTTCATATCCAACACCAAATACCTGGGGAAGAAATATTCCAATTATTCCAACAGCCAATCCACCAATTGCAGGTTTTGTCCAGGGCGGCAATTTAGCTTCTTCAAAATACTTGCGGATATTTAAAAATAATCTTATAAAAACAACGGATGCTAATCCAGCTATGATTCCAAGAGCTGCATAGATGAACAATTCACGTGCATCGAGCATATCATAAGCTGGAACTATAAATGCGGGATAATCTCCCAGATAATATCTTGATACAACAGTAGCAACAACTGATGATATGATTATAGGAGGCATGTTTACAACACGCATGTCTGCAATAATAATTTCTATTGCAAAGATTGCTCCAGCAATTGGAGCATTGAATGTTGCTGATAAACCCGCTGCTGCACCACAAGCAAGAAATGTTCTTAGTTGACGTGTATTAACCTTTAGTACCTGTCCTATAGCAGAACCTATTGCGGCACCGATATGAACGATAGGACCTTCTCTTCCGGCAGAACCACCGGAACCAATTGTAATTGCTGATGTAATTGCTTTGGAAATAAAAACTCTGAACCGTATTATTCCGCCTTTAGTGGCAAATGCTTCCATTACTTCCGGAACACCCGAACCTTTAACCTCAGGAGCAATACGAGTTATAATAAGACCGACTAGCAGACCACCGATAACGGGCACAACTAACCTTATCCACCATGGAATCTGAAGAAGTATCGATGTTTCGTAGCTGTCTGTTGAAAAAAAAAGGTGATGAGAAAGTTTATATAAATATCTAAAGAGAATCGCTCCATACGCACCGAGCACACCAATTATTACGGCGGTAACTAATAAAAATATCTGTCCGCTTTTCTTGAACAGAAAAGGTTTGCTGTCACCATAAATTTCATCGAGAGAACCTTTGCCAGTAATAAAATCAAAGTTAATACTAGCAATGTAATTTTGTATTCTATTAAGATAGTCTTTTAATAATTTCACAACTATGACCAAACTATATTTAGATTCTTGATACTAGTTTCTGGATTCTGTATATAATTGAATAAACTCAAAATTTCATCTCCATTTGCAAGATACCAGAGTCGAGTATCCGGTATCTGATTTTCAAAACGAATTAAATAATACACAATTCAGATATTAATCTAATAAGTTAAGAATTTCTATCATTATACTTTGAAAGCAATCCTCCAATAAGCAGAGTTGCCAGAACTCCCACAAAAGTAAACCACGTCCATGCAACTAAGTTAAGCGAAATAACTGTTATCATTATAAAGATTCCTGCAACAAATCCGGCGAGAGCATCTTCCTGTTTTGATTTTGGGAAGAATATTCCCAGCAGAAAAGTACCAAGCAATCCGCCGTAAGTAAACGAAGCAATGCTTAATGCAATTTCAACAACTGCCTGCGAACTTTCCTTAAAAAAGAATGCCGATAACACCAACAAAAACCCAAACATAATAGTGAACAACCTTGAGATTCTAAGTTTTTGCTGGTCATTGAGTTCTTTCTTAGTTAAGGGAAGATATAAATCCATCATCATTGAAGATGACAGTGAACTCATTGACCCAGCAAGTGTTGACATTGCAGCGGCAAGTAAGGCTGCTATGATAACGCCTGTTAATCCGATTGGTAATACTTCTATTATAAACTTTGGAAAAATTTCATCAGATCTTAAATCCATTGGACCATAAAACGCATAAAGTAAAACACCTAGAAATAAGAAAACAGCAAATTGCATTATTACAATTATCCCACTTCCGACAATAGCTTTCTGACTTCCCTTTAAATCTTTTATCGCAAGTAATCGCTGAACAACCAACTGATCTGTTCCATGCGAAGCCATAGACAAAAAAGCGCCGCCGATTAATCCGCCGATTAAAGTATATGGATCACTTAAAAAACCGGAGAGACCTTTATCAAATCCGAAATTTATAATGCTTAATTTATCTGATATCGAAGTACTGCTTAATGTTGTTGATAAAGAATCAGGAAGATGATAAATAATAAAAATTCCCGCTATTATTGCACCGCTCACATAAATTGTCATTTGAATAACGTCAACCCAGATTACTCCTTTTATTCCGCCGGTGTAAGTATAAATCAGCGATATAACTGCCACTATAACTATCGCAATCATTGGATCAACATTTAGCATAAGATAAATTGGAATTGCCGTCGCGAACAGTCTTACGCCATCTGCAGCCGTCCTAGTAAAAATAAAAACAACTGAGGCAAAAGATCTTGTTTTTCCGCCGTATCTTGTTTCAAGAAAAGTGTAAGCCGTTTTTAAGTTTCCTTTACTGTACTGAGGAAGAAAAACAATTGCAACCACAATTCTGCCGAGCAAATATCCTATTGTAATCTGAAGAAAGTTAAGATTAGTTAAGTAAGCAAGACCTGGAATTGAAATGAAAGTAAGTGCACTGGTTTCGGCGGCAACAATAGAAAAGCAAACAGCCCACCACGGGACGGCCTGTGATCCTAAAAAATAATCCTGAATTGATTTTTGCCTTCCTCCAGAAACAATTCCGAAGATTGCAACACCAACCAAATAAGCTGCTATAATAAAATAATCAACCGTAGCAGCTCCCAACAACTAAACTCCTTTTAGCTCTTCTACTGCCTGATCAACTGTTTGAGTTACAGGCAATACTCTGTCAAGCTGAGTTATTTTAATTAATGAATATACTTTCTCAGAAGGTGCAGAAAGCCTTATATGTCCTTCACCGGTTGAAAGAATTCTGTTTGCAATAAGTATGGCGCTTAAACCAGATGAATCACAGCTTTCAACTTCACTAAGATCAATTACTAGTTTATTAACGCCTTCAACTTTAAGCAACACTGTAAATTCACCTTTCAACAAGCCCGATATATTGGTGTCTAATCTTTTTTCGTTCAGTTTGAAGACTGTAATATCACCGATTTTTTTGGTTTCAAAATTCATAAAGAATCCTTAAAACATTTTAAGACAATTTAAAAAATTATTATATGAGTTTTCCGGTTTTTCTTCATTATTCGCTATTTGAAGATTGTAATATTTATCGGAGCCTTTTCTCTTAAAACCTATTCTCACTTTTGACGGAATGGTTTGTAAAATATATATGGCAAATAAATTTTCAGCACGGTTAAGATCAATAACTGCATCGTACCGCATGCTTTCAAGCTTTGCAGTAAGCTTATGGTTTGGAAGATCAAGTCTTGTTAGTTCGGCAATTCCTACCTCAATTGCTCTTGTTCTATAAATCTGAGCAAGAAGACTAACCCGGTAATCTCTTGTAAGAACCTGGAAACTTTTTTTACGTTCATCAAGAAACCTTAATACATGAAGTGAAGCACGAAAATCTTTTTCATCATCAGGAAGAACAATAAGAAAAGAAAAAGAGCGCCTGAATGCAGTGGAAAAAGAAATTTCTTCGCTTTTACTGTGCTTTAGTTTTTTGTTGACTAAAAATTTTGCCGTTTTTTGTTTTAAAAATTCAATCATTCTATTCTTGATCTTTAAGCATTTTTATGAATTCAGTTTCATTTATAATTTTAATTCCAAGTTCCTTCGCTTTTACCAATTTTGATCCTGCATTTTCGCCTGCAATAACATAATCAGTTTTTTTGCTTATGCTTGAAGGCACTTTTCCCCCAAGCGAAGTAATTTTCTCCCCCGCTTCGTCTCTGGAATAGGAATTTAATGTTCCCGTTAGAACAAATGTTTTTTTGCTAAACAAGTTATCCTTTATTTTTTTCTTTTCAGATGAAAAAATTAAACCTTCGGATTTTAATTTATGAATAAGCTTCAGGTTTGATTCCTGCATAAAGAAATGTTTTAAGCTCTTGCTAATGCTCGGACCGATTTCATGAATTTCTACTATCTGATCTTCGGTTGCCGTCATCATACTATCAATAGAGCCAAAATGATCTGTAAGTTTTTTTGCAGCACCTGTACCAACATACCTTATTCCAAGTGCGAATAATACTTTATGAAAAGGTTGAGTTTTACTTTTTTCAATTGCACTTAAAAGATTATCAACACTTTTTTCTCCAAGTCGGTCAATTTGAACCAGTTCTTCCCGCTTGTTTTTTAGTTCATAAATATCGGTGAAAGTTTTTAAAAATCCTTTATCCACAAAAAGATCTATTAGTGCTTCACCAAGTCCTTCAATGTCCATTGCTCCGCGTGAAGCATAATGTTCAAGCCTTCCTTTTATCTGTGCCGGGCACTCAGGATTTTCGCAATATAAGGCTACTTCATTTTCAAGTTTGTCAATTGAAGAATTACATTCCGGACATTTTTCAGGCGCTATTGTTTCTTTACTGTTTTTTGGTCGTTCTGCTAAAACAACCGAAACAACTTTAGGAATTACATCACCACCTTTTTCAATAACAACTTTATCCTTAACTCTAATATCTTTTCTTTTAATTTCGTCAAAATTATGTAATGTTGCACGACTTATGGTTGAGCCAGCCAGAAATACCGGTTCAAGTTCTGCAACTGGAGTAACAGCACCTGTTCTTCCAACCTGCCAGGTAATATCTTTGACAAATGTAAAAGCCTGTTTTGCTTTAAATTTATATGCAATAGCCCAACGTGGTGATTTTGCAATACTGCCTAAAATATTCTGCTGCCGGATGGAATTTACTTTTATTACTGCACCATCAATCTCATAATCAAGTGAATCGCGAATCTGTTCAAACTTACGGCAGACTTCAAGAACTTCCTCAATGTTTTTACAAATTTTATATTCGGAATTAACGCTGAAGCCCAACTGTTTCAGTAGTCCTAAATTTTCTTCTTGCGATTCTAATTCATCTTCAATGCTAATAAGTGAATATAAGAAAATGTTTAGTTTTCTTTTTGCAACTACTTTGGGATCCTGAAGTTTTAATGTTCCCGCAGTTGAGTTCCTCGGATTTGCAAAAAGCTTTTCACCAAGATTTTCTCTTTCTTTATTGAGATCAAAAAAATCATTTGTCTTCATAAAAATTTCGCCACGCACTTCAAAATCATTCAAACCGTATCTAATAGATTTTGAGATTTTCAATTTTAGAGGAACTGAGCGAATTGTTTTCACATTATTAGTTATCTCTTCTCCGGTTGTTCCATCACCTCTTGTCGCAGCAGTTTTTAAGACACCGTTTACATAATTTAGACTTACTGAAGCCCCATCAATTTTTAATTCAACAATATATTCTATTTTTTCGTTTTGAGGCAATGCTTCTCTAACTTTTCGATCGAAATCTAAAACATCTTCTTCATTATAACTGTTGGCAAGGCTTAACATCGGAATTTTATGCGTCACGGAATTAAAAGTTTTTGTTAAATCTTTTCCTACTCTTTGCGTTGGTGAATCAGGGGTGATTAAATGCGGATTTTCATTTTCAAGTTTCTCAAGTTCTTTGTAAAGTTTATCATATTCTTCATCGTTGATTACCGGTTCTGCAAGAACATAATAATGATGGTCGTGATCATTAATAATTTCTCTTAACTCTTCAATCCTTTTTATTACATTAACGGACATTATCAGAGATCTAATTTAGGTGGAGTATTAAGATACTGTAAGCCTTGTCTATCAAGACTGAAATGACGAACGAAACCACTTCTTCCGGAAAAATCAACAGGGTTATTATTTAACATAAGTTTAACTCCGCCGGAGTTTCCAATGGTTGCCTTAAAATTATTTCCGGCAACAACAATTTTTTCATCATTGGGAGCCAGAATAAATTCCTCTATTCGTACATCGTCTAAAACGACAAAAATCCAAGCGGTTTCTGAAGAAACAAATTTCAGATATAAACTGTCGGAAGAAGTTATTAATGAAGCAGATGTTCCTTCAGAAGTTTCTTCAACATACCTCTGTTGATTTTCCTGGATGACTTCTTCTATCGGCCTTTCAGCAACGATTATTTCATTTGTATCATGAATAAAAAAGAAATAAACAGCAATAAGTATTATAAAAATTCCAGCAACTGCAGTAAGGATTACCATTTTATCTATTTTCGCTTGTCCATCTTCACTTTCGCGTTTTTCAACCGAAGGATCGTTATAAGACTTTAATGGTTGTTGGGGTTGAGGTGCCGGTTGTTTGATTGGAGACTGCTCCTGCGATTTTTGTTCAAGCGTTGTTTCGGGCTCTGGGATCAGTTCATCTTGCTGAAACAATCTTCCTTCTTTTGCAGCTTCATAACGTTTGATTGTTTGATCTTCGTCAAATCCAACCACCTTGGCATATTGTTTAATAAATGCTTTTACATAGAGCTCGGGAAGAAAAGAAAAGTTTCCCTGATCAAGAGCTTCAAGAAATTTTATATCAATTCTGGTTTTGTTGGCCATTTGTAGAAGCGTTATTCCGCTCTGTTCTCTTTTTTCTCTTAGTTCATCTGCAAATTTATCAAGCATAATTTTATTCTTTTTAATTTACTTTTATTATTCTTGCCGCAAACGCACCATCCATTTGATGAATATGCGGATAAGTTTGAATGCATCCATTTTCATCCACAAGATCTTTAGAAAAGTTATCAGCAGCCCGGTCTAATTTGTAATCAGGATGATTGTCAAGAAATTTTTTAACTATTTCAAAATTTTCTTCAGGCTCAATTGAACAAGTGCTGTAGACGAATGCACCACCGGGTTTAATCATTTCGGCAGCTTTACAAATAAGTTTATATTGTAGTTCATTCATTCTCCTGAGATCAAAAATATCTTTCTTCCATTTTATATCTGGTTTCTTCGATAATGTTCCGGTTCCTGTACAAGGAACATCTGCAAGAACTCTATCGAATTTATCTCCCTGATAATCAAGGGCATCCATTGCAATTGTTTTAACACTTTTTATTCCTAATCTATCAAGATTTTGTTTTACTAATTTTAATCTGCTTTCAAATTTATCAATTGCAACTACATCACCTTTATCTTTTATCATCACGGTAATATAAGCTGTTTTACCGCCAGGGGCAGAACAAAGATCAAGCACACTCATATTTTCACTCACACCAAGTAAATGGCAGGCAAGTCCGGTGCTTTCATCCTGAATATTAAAATACCCCTTTCCAAAATATTCCCAGGCAGTTATGTTAGTAAGGTTCTGCAATTGAACAAATTCCTGAAAATATTTTCCGTTCGTGTATTTTAAGCCAACAGAATCCAGAAGTTTTCTGAAGTCCTCAATATTGGTTTTAAGTAAATTTATCCTGAGAGTAAGATAGGGTTTTTCATTATTTACCTGAAGTAATTTTTCAGTTTCTTCACGCCCGAATCTTGCAACATATCTTTTTACCATCCACGAAGGATGAGAATAGTACGCAGAAAGATAACCGATTAAATCCTCTACGGGATCCGGATACCTGATAGCATTCTTGCTTCTTATGATATTGCGGAGAATTGCATTAGTAAGATCTGCAGGTTTTTGTCCTTGGAGTTTTTTGACAAACTCAACAGCTTCATTAACTGAAGCGTGATCAGGAACTCTATCAAGAAAAAGTATTTGATATAAAGCAACACGCAATCCATTTTTAAGATTAGGAATGGCTTTGGAAAACTGACCTTTATAAAAGCCATTCAGAACCCAATCCAATCTTCCCATCCACCTTACAACTCCGTGAACAATTTCATAAAGCAGTGCTTTATCGGGTCCGACTAATTCTGAGTTACGCATTTCATTGTCAAGAAGTCGTTCAAGGTAAGCATCAGATCGCTCTACACGATTGAGTATTTTTACTGCTAATCCTCTAACACCCGAATAAAGATCTTTAACATTGTGCACTGTTATAGGTTCATCACCGGTAACACTCTCTTCCGATTTAATTTCTTGTTCTTTACTCTCTAATTCTTCCACAAACTAAAATCCTTTCTTATCTCTATCGTACTGTGTCAATTTAAATATATCACGAAATAGATTTTCATCATCCGGTGTAAATTCAACTTTTCTTCTTGAAGTCATACTCTTAGGGGGTTCAATACTTATACTAAAATCATAAACCGGTCTGCAGAATATCAATGGTTCAAAATCGGAAAACTTTTTGTCTTCAAAAATGCAAATGTGCATAGATTTAAATTGAAATTATTAGTTTAAAATTTAACATTTTTTAAAGTAAGAATCTCAGAAGAAAAAGAATAAATAACCTATTCGGTAACGTTCGACACAGAAGCAGTTTTTCTTGAAAGAAAGGAATACATAGCAGGAATAACGAACAAAGTAAGAAAAGTTGAAAATATCAATCCGCCGATTACAGCAATACCCATCGAAACACGGCTCTCAGAACCGGCACCAA
Source organism: uncultured Ignavibacteriaceae bacterium (assembly GCA_963804005.1). GTDB lineage: Bacteria > Bacteroidota > Ignavibacteria > Ignavibacteriales > Ignavibacteriaceae > JAGXRK01. Next base: position 202,071 of record CAWDOP010000008.1, read on the forward strand.
GTGCAAGGGCAATTGGAAGAATTCCCAATACTGTGGAAAGACTGGTCATTAAAATTGGTCTTAGTCTAGCAATTGCTGCACTGATAACTGCTTCGGTTTTTTCAAGTCCGGCGGCTTTTCTTTGATTTGCAAATTCAACAATAAGTATTCCGTTTTTAGTAACTAATCCGATAAGCATAATAATTCCAATCTGGCTAAAAATATTCAGCGTTTCATTGAAATACCATAGAGTTAAAAGTGCGCCGGCAAGAGCAAGCGGAACAGTGAAAAGAATGATGAATGGATCACGGAAACTTTCAAACTGAGCGGCAAGAGCAAGATAGATCAATCCAAGTGCGAGTATAAAAGCAAATAATAAACTTGATGAACTTTCCATAAAATCTTTTGAAGGACCATCGAGAGCAGTTGTGAATGTTTCATCTAAAACTTTATCAGCGATTTCATACATTGTGTTTATGCCTTCGCCCAAAGTTCTTCCTGGCGCCAATCCTGCCGATATTGTTGCAGATACATAACGGTTAAACCTAAACAACTGAGGGGGTGTGCTTTGCTCTTCAACAAATACAACATTATCAAGCTGAATCATTTCACTTCGATTGTTCTTCACATAAGTTGATTTCAGATTTATAGGTGCATCACGATTTTCTCTATCATACTGACCGATAACCTGGTATTGTTTTCCATCTTTGATGAAAAATCCAAATCGTTGTCCACTAAAAGCAGCTTGAATTGTTTGTACAATATCGCTGGTGGAAACTCCCAATGCAATGGCTTTCTGCCTATCAATTGAAAGGCGTATCTCGGGTTTATTGAATTTCAGGTTTGCATCGGAAACAGCAAAGATCGGATGATTTCTTATTTCATCTAAAAATTTAGGGAGGAAATCACGCAGCTTTTCAAAGTTTGGAGCTTGAATAACAAACTGTACGGGCAATCCTCCGCGTCTTCCGCCACCAACTGTTTGTTGCTGTGTAATAAAAATTCTTGCTCCCGTTAGTATGTTGACTGAGGGAGTTAGTTGATCGGCAATTTGTTGTTGTGATCTTTTCCTTTGATCTGGTTGTTTAAGAATTAAATTTACGAAACCGGAATTAACAGAGCTTGATGCGCCAAATCCGGGTGAAGTAACAGAAATAATTCCTTCTCTTTCAGGAACCTTATCATTAATAACTTCAACTAATTCATCCATAAATCTATCTAAATACTCAAAAGTAACACCCTCCTGACCGGTTACTGATAATACTAAACGACTTCTGTCTTCAAGGGGTGCAAGCTCTGAAGGAATAGACCTGAAAAGGAAATAGCTCATTACAATAATAACAGCAATACCCGGAAATGTCAGCCATCTTTTTCTCATAAAATAAGTTAAATGTTTTTTATAAGTATCATTAATTTTTCTTAAGAAAGGTTCAGTAAGCTCATAAAACTTATTGTGTTTTTCTCTTTTCTTCAGAATTCTTGAACTGAGCATAGGTGTTAATGTGAGAGCAACAAAAGATGAAATAATAACGCTTCCTGCAACTACAATACCAAACTCTCTGAATAACCTTCCTGTCAATCCTTGTAAAAAGATAACGGGCAAAAAAACTGAAGCAAGTGCAACCGTAGTAGAAATTACTGCGAAGAAAATTTCCGCGACACCTTTTCTTGCGGCTTCCGTTGGTTCCATTCTGTTTTCAATCTTTGCGTAAATATTTTCAAGCACAACTATGGCATCATCAACAACAAGACCAATTGCAAGCACAATTCCAAGAAGAGTTAAAACATTAATTGAAAAATCTGCAATGAACATTATAAAAAATGAACCGATAAGAGAAATAGGTATGGCAATAACAGGGATAATTGTGGTTCGCCAGTCTCTCAGGAAAAGAAATATTATCAGCACAACTAATCCAAATGCAATTAAGATAGTCTGTTGAACTTCTGCAATCGAATCACGAATAAATTTTGTTACATCAAAACCGATATCTGTTTTAATATCCGGCGGTAAAGATGTTTTCATCTGATCCAGTCGTCGATAAAACTCGTCGGCAATTGCAATGTTGTTTGCACCGGCTTGAGCAATAAGAACTACACCAACCATTGGAATCCCATCGCGCTTTAGAATAGTCCGTTCATTTTCAGCACCAAGCTGAGCATAACCTAAATCTTTAAGCCTTACAATATTTCCGTCAGCTTCTTTGATGATAAGATCATTAAATTCCTGTTCGGTCTGAAGCCTGCCCATTGTTCTTATTGAAAGCTCTGTGTTGTCGCCCTCAATTCTTCCGGAGGGTAATTCTATATTTTCTCTTGCAAGAGCATTTCTCACATCAACAGCGGTAAGCTGAAACGAAGCGAGTTTTGCCGGATCTAACCATAAGCGCATCGAATATCTTTTCTGTCCCCATATTTGAACGCTGCTAACACCGGGAATGGTTTGAAGTCTTTCCTTAAAAATATTGTTTGCTATTTCAGAAAGTTCAAGAAGATTTCTTGTATCGCTTTGCACATTAAGAAAAACAATAGGTATTGCATCTGCATCTGCTTTTGAAACAATTGGTATTTCAATATCAGGGGGAAGATTGTATGAAGCTCGTGAAACTCTGTCTCTCACATCGTTAGCAGCAGCTTCCATGTCCACATCTATATCAAATTCAACAGTAATTGTACTTCTTCCATCACGACTAACAGAAGTTAAAGTTTTAATTCCTGCAATTCCGTTTATTGATTCTTCAAGCGGTTCAGTTACCTGGCTTTCAATAACATCTGCATTGGCTCCGACATAAGTTGTAGAAACTGTAATTATTGGAGGATCTACGGAAGGAAATTCTCTTACACCCAGATAAGTATAGCCTATCACCCCGAACACAACTATTGTAATTGACATTACAATAGCTAAGACAGGTCTTCTAATACTTATTGAGGAAAGACTCATTTAAATTCTTCTATTAATTAAGCTCTGATATACTGACTTTTGCCCCGGGTCTGATTTGTAAAATACCGGAAGTAATAACTGTATCACCTGCATTAAGTCCCGATAAAATCTGAACTCTTGTTTCTTCACGAATACCAATTTCAACATTTTGCGGAACAACAGTTCCATCTTTATACAAATAAACTCTTTGTCCTTTTAATTCTGGTACGATAGAGACAGAAGGGACAAGAATAGCACCCTCTGTTTCTTTTAATTTCAACTGAACGTTTGCAAATGCACCGGGAATAAGATTTTTATATACACGGCAAAAAGCGCGTATCTGTAAAGTTCTTGTGGAGGGGTCAATTCTTGGTTCGATTGCATAAACTTTCGCTGTATAGAATTCATTGTCCCCACTTACACGAAATTCTATTTCATCGCCAGGGCGAACCATTGAAGAGTATCTTTCAGGAATAGAAAAATCTACTTTTAGATTGCTGAGATTTTGTAATCGCGCAATAACTGTAGATGTGTTTACAAAACTTCCTTCACTAACGGATCTTAATCCAACGATACCACTAAAAGGAGCACGAATTTCTGTTTTTTCAATCTGTGCTTTTATCAAATCACAATCTGCTTTGCTTGCATTAAATTCATTAAGCGTGTTGTCATATTCTTCCTGGCTGATAAGATTCCGTTCTAAAAGTGTGCGCTGACGAAATTCTTTTTCTTCTGCTACTTTAATTTTTGATTCGGCTCTTCTTAACTGTGCCTGAAGATCGGCGTCATTTATTTTAACGAGAAGATCACCTTTAGTAACATGAGAACCTTCCTTGAAATTAATGCTTGTAATTTTTCCTGAAGTTTCACTCTGCAATTCTACTTCTTCATTAGCCATTATTGATCCGGTTGAAAGAACTATGTTACTTAATCTTTCTGGCTTAACAATATGAGCTTTAACAGGAATTGTCATGTTCATTCTTGCAGCGTTAATATTTGCGGTTGTGTCGTCTCCAGAGGCAATAAATTTAGTAAGCAATAAAATTAATAAAACTACTATTACTATTACACCGATTAAAATACTTTTGATTCTTTTTTTCATTTTATCAGCCATACGACTAATTAACATATAAATAAAATATTTTGTTCACTCAAAATTGATAAGAATAAAAAAGCCAGCGAGAGCTGGCCTTTTATAAATAATGTCCGTTGGACAAAAAATTAATTTTTCTTAGAATATTTTTTGTTGAACTTTTCAACTCTTCCTGCTGAATCAAGAAGTTTTTGTTTTCCGGTAAAGAACGGATGTGACCCGCTTGAAATTTCAAGTTTTACTAATGGATAAGTGTTTCCATCTTCCCATTTAATTGTTTCACTTGTTTTGATGGTTGAACGGGTTAAGATAGCAAAATCACAAGATGCATCTTGAAAAACTACCGGTCTGTATCCCGGATGAATGCCTTTTTTCATTATTAAATCCTGACTTATTAACAATTATTATTCAAAATCGTGGCTGTAAATATAGATTATTGGACTTTTAATTCCAATTGATTTAATCCGTGCATTTAATGAAACTTTGTTCGATTTTACATCAGAATCCAGTCTTCTGGATATATTATTAAGTTAAAGGGTCATATGACTTAAAAACTTATACCCAGCTTTTTCATCTTCCTCCAAAGCGTAGAAGAATTAATATTAAGTTCTTTAGCGGTATTAGTTCTACTTCCGTTGTTCTTTTTTAATACCCGAATTATCATTTCCTTTTCAAAATCCTCAATTCCACTATTTGTAACGGAGATATCCGATATCTTGTTATGTTTTATTCTTTCCGGCAGATGTTCTAACTGAATTACATCAGATCGGCAAAGAACAAAACAGTGCTCAATTACATTTTCCAGTTCTCTGATATTCCCCGGCCAGGAAAAGTTTTGCAATAGATCAAATGCATCGGGTGAAAAACGAGAAACCAATTTGGAAAATCTTTCATTATATTTTTTTATAAAGTGGCTGACCAGCAAAGGAAAATCATCCATTCGTTCTCTTAAGGAGGGAAGATGAATATTGACAACATTTATTCTGTAAAAAAAATCTTCGCGGAATCTTCTTTCCCGGATTTCTTGTAAGATGTTTTTATTTGTTGCCGCAATAATTCTCACATTAATATTAACTGATTTATTCCCGCCGACTCTTTCAAACTGACGGGTTTCAAGAACTCTTAATAATTTTGTTTGAACAGGTAAAGAGATATCGCCAATTTCATCAAGGAATAATGTTCCGTTATGTGCAAGTTCAAATCTTCCGATTTTTGAATTTATTGCTCCAGTAAAAGCTCCTTTCTCGTGCCCAAACAATTCACTTTCAATTAATGCTTCTACAAATGCACTGCAATTAAGCGCGATGAAAGGGCCTGTACTACGCGAACTGTTAAGATGAATTGCTCTCGCGACTAATTCTTTCCCTGTTCCGCTTTCTCCGGTAATCAGAACAGAGCTATCAGTTTCTGCGACACTCTCAATTAAAGCAAATACATTATCCATCTCTTTATTCTTGCCAACTATATTTGAAAACTTGAATTGCGTTTTAAGATGATCGGATAAATTTTTTATTTCCGAAACATCAATAAAAGTTTCTACAGCTCCTGTTTTTTCGCCCTTATTATTAATCAGAATTCCAGAATTAACTCTTATAGGAACTTTAAATCCTTTTTTATTAATTATTTCAAGTTCATTGCCAATGGATGATTTGCCTTTTAACATTGTCTGCTCCATATGGCAGCCGTTTCGGCAGAGGGATGACTTAAATATTTCCCAGCACTTTTTACCATTTGCTTCTGATTTCTTATAACCTGTTATCTTTTCTGCAGAACGATTAAATGATGTTACATTCCATTCATTATCAATCGTAAAAGTCCCCTCTATATTGCTGTTAAATATTGCATCAAGTTTATTTTTCTGATCAATTAACTCAAGAGTTTTCTCCTCAATCTCTTCTGCCATGGTCAGCATTTCTTTTGTATTGCGAAAGACAAAGACAACAGATAACACTTCATCATCTTTATGGATTGGTGTAATTGAGGCAAGCACATTTTTTATTCGCTCTTTGCTGTCCGATAGGTTAATTGATAGATTTGAAAAAGTTCTGTTCTCTTCAAATGATTCCAAAATCAGTTTTGCATCCTTATCGTTTTTTCCAAATAAAATCATAAAATCTTTTCCGACAATATCTTCTTCTTCAAATCCGGTAATCCGGCAGGCAGCTTCATTAAAAACAATTACTTTGTGGTCTTTTCCGATAACAGCAATACCATCCGGAATTACCAACGCTTCTTTATTTATATCTAAAAATCTTTTTGCTTCTGTCATTTTTTTTCTGAAATAAAACTAAATAAAACTTAATGAATCTTTTGCAATTATGCAATGCCGTTGCAATAAACTTGCATTATTGCACTGTTGCAAATAAAAAACCCGCTACTATCATCAATTTTTTAAGATTTTTGTACGGCACAGAATTGCTTGTTTAATTCCTGATGTCTAATTCAACAATAATTTTTATTATGAAAATCTGGAGTGGAAATGAATGAATTCGATCAAAAGAAGAAACACGAAGAAGAAGAAAGAAGAATTTCAGAAACTGTTTCAAAAATTAAGCACCGTGTTGCTGTGTTCAGCGGAAAAGGGGGCGTTGGTAAAACCACTGTTAGCGTTAACCTTGCCTATGCATTAAAATCGAAAGGATTTTCAACGGGAATCCTTGATGCAGATATCACCGGTCCAAATGTAGCTAAAATGTTAAATGTAGAAAGCGAGTTGATTTTTTTGAATGAAAAGATTATTCCCTTCGAAAAATATGGTGCTAAAATGATTTCAATGGCAGGTTTAATTGAACAAGGTCAGCCTTTAATCTGGCGAGGACCAATGCGTTCAAAAGTGATTAACCAATTTTTAGCTGATGTAGATTGGGGCGAACTAGATTATTTAATTGCTGATCTTCCGCCAGGAACAGGAGATGAAATTTTAACTATTTCTCAGGAAATGAAACCTAATTATGCAGTCATAGTTACTACACCGCAGGAAGTTTCTGTTCTCGATGCAGAGCGAGCAATCAATATGGCAAGGAAACTTGATATTCCATTTGTCGGTGTGGTTGAAAATATGTCAGGGTTTATTTGTCCGCATTGCGGTGCAGTGCTTAATATTTTTGGCGAAGGCGGTGGCAAAAAATTAGCCGACGATTATAACATTCCATTTCTCGGTTCTATTCCTATTGATATTGATACAAGAATTCTAAGTGATCAAGGAAAACTAATTGTCCTTGAGAAACCAAATTGTGAAGTATCAAAATCTTTCAAATCAATTTCAGAGTTAATCCAGGTTCATTTTGAACAAAGTGTTGAGAATAATAAAACTTTTTAATGCAGAAGGAATTTTTATGGATGACATAGTAAAAATAGGAATCATCATTTGTGACAGATATAAAAGCTGTGCAGGTGGAAAGTGTTTCAGATCAATTAAAGAAAGAGCAGGAGCTTTTGATATTTACAAAGATAAAGAAGTTGAGCTTGTAGGATACACTACCTGCGGAGGATGCCCGGGCGGTAACATTGAATATGCGCCTGAAGAATTAAAGAAGAATGGTGCTGAAGCAATTCATTTCGCAACAGGAATGGTTGTTGGCTATCCACCTTGTCCTTATGTAGATCATTTTAAAAAATTTATAGAAACAAAGTACAAATTAAAAGTAGTTGTTGGTACACATCCGATTCCGGAAAAATATTATCTCACTCATTTAAAGTTAGGAACGTGGAATACTCCGGAGTGGGAAGAATTAATAAAACCAACACTAAAAGATAAGGAAGTAAGATTGACTTATGACTAAAGTTCCGTTACCAATACCGATTTATAAGTTAGCATTATTGCAGGCTTATTTATATCAGGCTTTTACATTTGAAAAACATTGCGAAAATAATTTTCAGAATACGAAATGGTATTTGAATGAAAATTTTACACAAGAAGAGATACAGGAGATTTTGAATTTCTTTAATCAAATAGGATTAAAGTGTGATTGCGATATAATTAATAATCTTGATTTAAAAAACTTAACTGATGGAATGATAGAATTCCATCATTAATTCTATTAAGGAAAAATATGTCACTAGTATTTGGTCCAATCCCATCTCGTCGTTTAGGTAGAAGTCTTGGTATAAATAATATTCCGCCAAAGATTTGCAGTTATTCCTGCGTGTATTGCCAGGTTGGATTGACTACTTACTTATCAACCGAGCGAAAAGAGTTTTACTCACCTATGATTATTTATACCGAAATAAAAGATCGATTGTTAGAGCTTAAAAACAATAAGGAAAGAATCGATTATCTTTCTTTCGTTCCTGATGGTGAGCCAACGCTTGATGTAAATCTTTATGAAACAATTCAACTTCTTCAGGATTTTGGAATAAAGATTGCAGTATTTACAAATTCATCTCTCATCTGGAAAAAGGAAGTTCAAGCAGCATTAAAACTTGCTGATTTTGTTTCAGTTAAGATTGATGCAATAGATGAAACCAAATGGAAACATATTAATCATCCTGCTTTATCACTTAATCTAAATAAAATATTAGATGGAATTTTGGAGTTCAAAGAAATTTACAATGGCACCCTTGTAACAGAGACAATGTTAATTGATGAACTAAATGATAATGAAGACGAACTTATAAAAATTGCTCATTTTATTGTTCGTGTTGAACCTAAAACAGCTTATTTAACTATTCCGACAAGACCTACTCCATTAAAATATATTCATAGCCCGGGTAAAGAAAAGACAGCTGTTGCTTACAGGATTGTGAAATCAATTTACACGAGTACAGAGTTATTGAACGAATATGAAGGAAATAAATTTTCTACAAGTACTGAAACAGTAGAAAATTTAATCAGTATTATGGCGGTTCATCCAATGCGGAAGGAAGCAGTTGAGAACTATCTGACAAAATCAAATTCAGATTGGAATATTGTTAAAAAACTGATAGAAGAGGAAAAGATTAAAGAACTTCAATACGATGGTAATATTTTTTATAAAAAGAATTAAATCACTAAATCAAAAAGAGGAGAAAATTATGCCAAATTTAAATGGAACAGGTCCACAAGGACAAGGTCCTTTGACCGGAAGAAGAAGCGGTCGCTGCAGAGATACTGAAAAAGCTGAGGCACAAAACAAGTCCTCAGAAAGTAAAGAAGTTATTTACGGGCTGGGACGTGGCGGAAGACCACGTGGCGGTGGTGGATTTGGCAAAGGTCGCGGTGCAAGAAGAGGGTTCGGAAACAGATAAAGAATGTTAATTCATTGATAATTGCAATTACCTCTGAAGGATTGGACCTGGGCTCTTTAGTTGCGGAGAAATTCGGAAGGACTCCTTTCATAATTTTTTATGATACGGAGAAAAACACATTCGAATCTCTCCGCAATCCTTATGCAAACATATTTGGCGGCGCTGGAATTCAAACGTCTCAGTTCATAATTGAAAAAAATGTTTGCTTGGTAATTACAACTGAGATAGGTATGCATCCTCTTCGATTGATGGAATCTGCTGATGTTGAAGTTTACTCTTGTTCCAAAATGCAGGTTAAAGAAGTTGTGAATAAATTTGTTGAAGGGAAATTAGAGATCGTTAAACTAGACTCATCTCAAAAAGTCGGTAGAGACGGAAGAGGAAGAAAAAGAAGGAATCGGAATAAAAATTTTTAATTAAATAAATTCTCAAGTAAAATAAAAATATGGAGTTAATATGAATCAACGTTTAGTAATAGCAATTGAAGAAATCGGCACGAAAGAAATTGTTGCAGAACATTTTGGAAGATGTTCAAAATTCAATGTATGCGAACTTGACGGACAAAAAAAGGTATTAAAAGTCGAATCATTTTTTAACCCTTTAGCCGGAGATCACGGCGGCGCATGTCAACTCCCCGGATACGTTAAGCAGTTCAATGTGAAAACTATTATTGCTGGCGGCATGGGACAAAAGGCAGTTTCTAATTTCCTGTCATATGGTATTGATGTTATTACAGCACCGGGACTTGCTTATGAAGAAGCACTAAACCTTTTCATCGAAGGAAAGTTGAGAGGTTACGAAGCTTGTAAGCACGAACATCATCACTGAGGTATCTGTTGGTAATATCAATTGCTTCAGGTAAAGGCGGAACAGGAAAAACAACAGTTGCATGCGGACTCGCTTCTGTTATTAATAACTGTGTCTACATCGATTGCGATGTTGAAGAACCTAACGGTCATCTTTTGTTAAAACCTGAAATCACAGTAGAAGAACCTTCTTATAAACTTATTCCAAAGATAAATTATGACAGATGCGACTTCTGTAATAAATGTGCAGAGGTTTGTGAATTTAACGCTTTGCTCAATCTTAAATCAGAAATATATCTCTTTGATGAACTCTGTCATAGCTGTGGAGCTTGTACTTACTTCTGTCCGCAAAAAGCAATTACAGAAGTAAATAAAGAAAATGGTAAAATCAGAATCGGGGAAACTTTAAATAATATCTTGTTCTATGATGCATATCTAAAAGTTGGCGAAGCTTCTGCCGCACCTCTAATTAAGAAAGTTAAAAATGTATATAAAGGAAACAGACCTGTAATAATTGATTCGCCGCCTGGCACTTCTTGCTCAATGTTGGAAGCAGTTAAAGATTCGGATTTCTGTGTGCTCGTGACAGAATCAACACCGTTTGGATTTAATGATCTCAAACTCGCCATAAATGTTTTAAGACAAATAAACATTCCATTCGGAATTGTAATAAACAAATATGATGATAATTTCTCCCAGCTTGACGAATACATTCATGACAACAAGCTGAATCTTTTATTGAAGATTCCTTTTAGGATGGATATTGCTGAGAGTTACTCAAAGGGTGAATTGCCAACTGAAACGATTAAAGATTTCAGAATAATGATGTTAGATCTTGTAGAAAAAATCAGAAAAGAAATTGTTGAAAAAGAGTATGTCTGATAAAAACTATAAACAAATTGTAATTCTTAGCGGTAAAGGTGGAACCGGTAAAACGACTGTTGCAACTGCATTATCAGAAATAGCCGAGGACAAAGTTATAATTGATACTGATGTTGATGCTGCTAATATGCATTTAGTTTTCAATTACTACATTAACTCTGAATATGATTACTATGGTGGTAAAAAAGCTGAAATAGATACTAATAAGTGCTCCCAATGCGGTATATGTGAATCGGTATGCAGATTTGATGCAATAAGAGATTTCAAAGTGAATAGATCAAGTTGTGAGGGATGCGGATTCTGCTTTCGTGTTTGTCCCGATAACGCAATTTCATTTTATGAATCAAAATCCGGAGTTTATTCAGAATGTGAATTGGAAGATCAATCTAAATTTTATTATGCACGGTTATTGGCAGGAGAAGGTAATTCGGGCAAGCTGGTGAGCGAAATAAAAAAGAAAGCTTATGAACAAGCCAAAGAAAATGTTAAGTGGATTATTGTAGATGGACCTCCGGGAATTGGGTGTCCGGTTAATGCAAGTCTTTCCGGAGTTGACTTTGTTGTAATTGTAACTGAGCCAACACAATCAGGGTTACACGACTTGAAAAGATTAATTAACCTTTTAAAGATGTTTAAAATTTCGAGCGGGGTAATTATAAATAAATTCGGTATAAATACAGATATGAGCAAAAATATTGAGGGATTTATTAAGTCAGAGGGAATTAATATCCTGGCAAAAATCCCATTTAACAAAAAATTCATAAAAGCAATTCAAAATTCCAAATCAATAATTGAATATGATCGCACATATGCAGATATGTTTAGAATTATTTGGATGGATATTCAGAAAATCTTATTAAACTAAAAGGATAAAAAAATGTTGAGTGAAATGAATTCCCACCTTTCAAGGTTAATAGCAGTAACATCGACCGGAAACACATTAGATGCTTTTGTAAGTGAAAAGTTTGGAAGATGCCAATACTTTATTGTTGTTGATCCGGAAACAATGAAATATGAAGCTGTTCCAAATCCGGGAGAACAAATGCCGGGAGGTGCCGGACCCAAAGCAGCGGAGGTGATAATTAGCAAAGGAGTGAAGGTTTTGTTAACTGGTCATGTTGGTGATAAAGCTGAAGAAGCCCTTAAAAGAGGAAACATAAAAATTGTTGATGAACTAAAAGAAAACACAAAAGTTATAGATGCAATTAATCATCATTTGTTGAAAACAAAGTAGGAGTCTAAATTGTACATACCAACCAGAATCTTTTTAACAAAAGGAGTGGGTAAACACAAAGATTATCTCAGCTCTTTTGAACTTGCACTAAGAAGTGCAGGAATTGAAATATGTAACCTTGTCTCTGTTAGCAGCATATTTCCACCTTCCTGCAAACGGATAAGTAGAGAAGAGGGTTTGAAGGAATTAAAACCCGGACAAATTACATTCGCCGTAATGGCAAGAAACTCTACAAATGAACCAAACAGATTAATAGCAGCATCGATTGGCGGAGCGATTCCTGCTGACAATGCTCAGTATGGCTATCTCTCTGAGTATCATCCTTATGGTGTAACAGAAAAGAATGCCGGTGATTATGCTGAAGACCTTGCAGCTCAAATGCTTGCAACAACATTAGGAGTTGAATTCAATCCTGAAGCTGATTGGAATGAGCGCGAGCAGGTTTTCAAAATGTCCGGGAAGATTGTGAAAACATTTAACGTCACTCAATCAGCAGAAGCAGATAAATCGGGTTTGTGGACAACGGTAATTGCAGCGGCAATACTTTTACCATGATCTATTTAACAAAGATTCTTTATTACTATAACCACATATAACTTTTTGAAATAGAATAATTGTAATCTAAATTATAAGACGAATTTAACAAAATGGAATCAAAAGCAATTCAAGACTATTATCCCGAGGAGCTAAGTTATTGCTATGGCTGCGGCAGATTAAATGAACACGGTCATCAAATAAAAAGTTATTGGGATGGTGATGAAACAATTGTCACGATTTACTCCTAAAGAATATCATATAGCAATTCCGGGATATGTTTATGGTGGATTGATAGCATCACTAATTGATTGTCATGGAACCGGAACTGCTGCATTAGCATCATACCGTAGTGAAGGAAGAGAACCTGATACAGAACCGCCGTTTCGTTTTGTAACTGCATCGCTTCAGGTTGACTATCTTAAACCAACTCCGCTATGCGTAAAACTTGAACTTCGTGGGAAAGTACTTGAGATAAAAGGAAGAAAAGTGGTTTCGGAAATAACTGTTTCAGCAAATAAAATTATTACAGCAAAGGGAACAGTTGTGGCAATTCAAATGCCGGAAAAATTTTTAAATGAAAAACCCGATAACAAATAGTTTTGGAGTTTCCTTTACAATAAATATCTGATAAGCAACTAATTAATCATTATTTGCTTAAAACGACTATATGACTGGTTGACGGGCTGTTTTTAATTTCATTTACAATCTTTAACCCGGTCTTCTCGGATAATCCTATTATTCCGTTTCCAGCAATAAATGTTTTGAAGTTTGAGTAGTGTTCTCTGCCCGCAACATACTCAATAATTTCATTAAGTAAACTCCACATTCCTTTTGTTCTTGGAGTTAAGTAATCGATGACAATAATTTTTTCGGCAGATTTAGAAAGTTCAATTAAAATTTGTTCTCTTAAATTTTCATCAATTTCGTGAATTACATAGGAGAGAACAGCGTAATCATACTTCTGATCAATTTCATTTATATGTTTTAAAACATCGGTATGAATAAACCGAATATTGTTTTTAGAATTCTTAGTAAGTTTTTTGTTAGCAAGTTCAATATTTCTTTTTGAAAGATCTAATGCATCAACTTTACTGCATTTGTCTGCTATTTGAAAAGCAAGTCTCCCTGTTCCGCAACCGACATCTATTAAAGTTGAATCTGGTTCAATTATATTTTTTACATGACTGAAGGATTTGTCTTGATTCGGAGCGATAACAATATCATAAAATAATCCGTCATACCAATGATTTTTATTCCCGGGCATTGATTTACTTTGCAACATTAAACGACTTCTGTTTCGATAATTAATTTTTTAATGTTATTAATATATTCCACAACACTTAAAGCTGCAATTGTTCCATCAGCAACCGCTGTAGTAACCTGTCTGTATTTTTTCTGAATAGAGTCACCTGCAGCGTAAACTCCCGGAATATTTGTTTTCATATTTTTATCGACAATAATTTCCTTAAACTCATTCAGTTCGATTGCCTCTAACGATTCTGTATTAGGCACATAACCTATAAAGATGAACACTCCATCAATTTTAATCTCCGTTATTTCATTAGTCGTCTGATGCTGTATTTTTACGGATTCAAGTTTCTCACCGCCAACAAATTCTACTATCTTCGATTCCATAATAAAATTTATTTTTTCGTTTTTCTTTGCCTCATCAACATAGTGTTCAAGAGCCTGGAAGTTATCGAACTGATGTACCACCGTTACTTTTGAAGCGTATTTAGTTAAAGAGACCGCTTCTTCCAAAGCCGAGTTACCACCACCAATAACTATAATTTCCTTATCCTGAAAAAAATCGCCATCACATGTTGCACAATAAGAAATGCCAACTCCTTTAAATTGGTCTTCGTTTATAGCACCAATTTTTCTGGATCTGCCACCAGTTGCAATGATTACTGCGTTTGATGTATAAACATTTTTATCATTTACAGTTACTTTTTTCAACTCATCATTCAAATCAAGGGAAGTAATACGAATATTAGATTTAATCTTACAGCCAAATTTCATTGCTTGAGATTTCATATTCCGGGCAAGTTCATATCCGCTAATATTTTCAAAACCCGGATAGTTGGCTATCTCATGAGTTAACACCATTTGACCACCGACAGCACCTTCGTTAAGAATCAGAGTTTTTACTTTCGCTCGTGATAAATAAATGCCTGCAGTCAATCCTGCAGCACCGGCACCAATTATAATTACATCAAAATGATTATCCATATTTCTTCAGAATTTTAGATTAAGCAAAAAGGAGAGTACATAGCTCTCCTGAAATTTATTGATTAAATTGTTCATCAAGGATTGAAGAAACCTGTTCCATCGTCTGTATACTACTGGTTGCTTTTACAAGTTTACCGTTCTTATAATATGCGGTGAATGGTAATCCCTGAAAATTACTTGTCTCCGGCAAGTTTCTTATAACTTTTGCATCCGGTGAATCAAATTCCATATCCGCAAATTTTACGCTTTTATATTGATCTTCTAATTCTTCCATTATTTCATATACCGGGATGCACATAGGACCCATTCGTCCAAAGCAAATCATAACATTTTCATTATTGTTAATTAATTCGGAATGTTCTTTTTCCGAAAGTACATGAGTTAGATTAGTTTTTAACATTTTTTTCCTTTCATTATTAATTAGTCTTCTATTACACTCAGAATTATTATGAGTTCTTCACAATTCATTTTGAAATAATTCTTTATTTTTAACTTCGATATGATTCCTTAAATTTGAATAGGATTCAAGAATGTTTTTTAAATTGACATGATTAAAAAGAGGATTCTCTCTATGAAAAAATCAATTGTTCTTTTCTGCTTAATAATCACTCGATTTATGTTTGCTCAAGATCATAGCGAGTTTATAACTGATGCATTTAGCTCACCACAGGAAGTTACACAAACTTGCCTGATGTGTCACGATGAAGCTGCCAAACAAATAATGAGAACTAATCATTGGAATTGGTTGAACGAAGAATTTACCAACGCGAATAACGAAATAGTTAAAGTTGGTAAACAAAATATTATAAATAATTTTTGTATCGCAGTTCCTTCAAATTACCCGAGATGCACAAGTTGTCATGCAGGTTACGGTTGGAAAGATGCTTCCTTCGATTTCAGCAATGAAGAAAATGTTGATTGTCTTGTTTGTCACGACAACAGTGGAACGTACACAAAAACTCCAACCGGTGCTGGTATTCCTGATAAAGATATTGACTTATTAAAAGTTGCACAAAGTGTTGGGAAATCGACCCGAAATAATTGTGGTATTTGCCATTTCGATGGCGGCGGCGGAACAGGAGTTAAACACGGTGATCTTGATGATAGTCTATATGATCCTGAACCAGAAACTGATTTTCATATGGGCGTTCTTGGTTTTGTTTGCACTGACTGTCACGCAACTGAAGAACATAAAATTAAAGGTGCAAGTCATGGTTCAATGGCTGCAAATGAAAATCATTTTTATTGTGCAGACTGCCATGGTGATGGAGTTCATAAAAGTGAAAATCTTAACAAACACGTAAAATCGGTTGCTTGTGAAACCTGTCATATTCCTGAATTCGCAAGAGTTATACCAACAAAAACCTGGTGGGACTGGTCATTAGCTGGTGAAGACAGATCAGCAGTAAAAGATGAATTTGGTATGGAAACTTACAATAAGCTAAAAGGCGAGTTCATTTGGGCTAAAAATGTTGTGCCTACTTACAAATGGCACAACGGACAAGCAAATTATTACAGATTCGGCGATAAAATTGATCCATCAAAACCTATTCAACTTAATGAGCTTACAGGAAATATTAAAGATCCTAACTCCAAAATTGCGCCGTTCAAAATAATGCGTGGGAAGCAAATATATGACGCAAAAAATAATTACTTAATCGTTCCAAAACTCTTTGGGGAAAATGGGTATTGGAAAACTTTCGACTGGAATCTTGCTTCTAAAATGGGAATGAAAGAGATAGAACTTGATTACTCTGGTTCTTTTGGATTTGTAGAAACAGAAATGTATTGGCCGATAAATCATATGGTGGTATCAAAAGATAAAGCTCTGAAGTGCACAAGCTGTCATGGGAAAAAGGCAAATAGAATGGATTGGGAAGCGCTTGGTTATTCTGGAGACCCCATGGTTAAGAAAGGAAGAAAACTTTAAGAGTAATTTTAGTAAACGCGAGCTTTATTTTTCTTTAGTTTGGTCTGTTTTTAAGATTTTATTTTTTAATTCAATTACTTCACGTTGTTCTTTTTCGGAAAGTTGAATTTGTCGGAAATTTAAATTTTGTTGTATAGCAGGTGCCGGAGCAATAAGCCCTTCGCTTCTACCAACTTCATCAGCAACCACCGCTGAGGCAGCTATTGATGGTTCCGGGGAAACAGCAGAATCCTCATCTTTACCTGATCTACCTTTTACACCAAGTTCCGTTTCAACAGATAATACTTGCGGAGGTTCAATTTCTTTTTTTCTAAATCTCACAGGACTTTTTTCCTGAAGTTGCTCTTTTGGTTTTTCATCCTCAGATTTTAATAGAGTAATATCCTCAGAAGAAATTTCGACAATGTCTTTTCTTTCTTCAGGCTCAATTAAGAAAGGATCCTGATATTCGTAAGCGTTGTTGTCTATAATAATGAATAAAGCTACTGCAGTTGCAAGAACTGCCGTTGCAGGGACAAGTCTTATTGAAATTTTACTCCATAAAGATCTTTCTTTTACAGTTTCCCGCGAGTTTATTTTATTCCAAAGCTTGTGTTCAAAACCAACGGGCGCTTCTATTTTTTTCAGATTCTTTAAATCATCAATCATTTTCTTGTATTTATTTTCATCTCCTGCGGGATACATTTTTTAACCTAATCTTTATAAATATGTTTTAACAATTTCTGAAGTTGTGCTCTTCCTCTGTTTATTCTTGATTTTACTGTGCCGACTTCAATTCCCAGTATTTCTGATATTTCTTCGTAAGATAATTCCTGAATGTCTCTTAAGATTACTGCCTGACGATAAACATCTTTTACTTTTAGCAATGCTTTCTGAATAATCTCATCTTTTATTCCGCTGTCTGTTGCAACATCTGGTCGATAAGTTTCATCGGGTATATCATAAGTCTGATGATCTTCACCGTAATCACTTATCGAAAAAAAGTTTCTTCGTCTTCTCCGTTTATACTCGCTTCTTGCAAGGTTTCCAGCAATTGTATAAATCCAGGTATTGAACTTTGCCAGGGAACTATATGACTCTTTATATCTGAAAACTTTTATAAAAGTTTCCTGAACAACATCGGTACAGGCTTCGTAATCCCCCAGAAAACGGTAAACAAAATTTGTTAAGGGATTTTTGAATCTCTCAACCAAAATCTCAAACGCTTCTTCGTTTCCGCTCTGCTGGAACTCAAGAATCAGCTCTTCATCGCTTTGTTGACTTAAGTCTTTTGTCACCAAACTGCGTTTATACTTTCAGATAGTGAATAAAGTTTCAAAGGTTTTGGAAAAAATAGTTAAATAATGTGAATTTGAGAAGTAAAAAGAGATACGATGATATTAAGTTTTACTAATTATTCAGGTTGAATCCCTTTGTTAAGGAAATGATTTAATTGATGATTTCTGCAATCAGAACAGTAATAATCGTTTTCGAATCAGTTTGAGTTGTTTTGTTGGCCAAATCCGCTTTTAATAAAGCACGGAAAGCCTCAACAATTTCTTTATTGGAATACTTTTTTCTTGCGCTTAAATAATCCTTGTAATAATATGGATGAGTTCCTACAATTCTTGCCGCTTGAGGATCAGGAACTTTGGTCGAAATAAGTTCGGGAATTCTGGCTAATCCGGTAAAATATCTTGTCAGCATTGCAACTATCTTAACTAAGTCGCTTCCCTTTTCAAGCAGATTGTACGCGTACTTTAATGCAAGTTCTTTATCTTTTTTCCCGATAGCATTCTGCAAATCGAAAACGGAATACTCTTTTAGCTTTGTTGAAAGAGAAGTTATCGCGTCAAGAGTGATTTCATTTTTATCAGCAAGGAATAAAAATATTTTATCAAGCTGAAGTTCAAGAAGCTGTTTGCTTTCTCCAACCATATCCATCATCAAGCTTGCATTTTCCGATGAGATTTTTTTCCCTCTGCTTTCAACTTCCAAGATAAGCCAATCTAGAAGATGTTTGCCTTTTAATTCTTTTGCTTCAAACAAAAAACCGTTTTGCAGAAGAGTTTTATATGGCTCTGAATCCGGATTTGAAATAGCCCCATCATGAATGCAGACAAGAACCGTAAAATCGGCTGGAGATTCTGCATAACGAATTAATTCTTTTTTATCTTTTGGTTTATCTGCTTGCTTAAAGATTATCAATTTCTTTGGCGAACCAAAAGGGAAAGCCTGGGCAGCACCGATAACATCAACAAAACTTATATTTTCGCCGTAAAAAGTTTCTTTATCAAAATCAGAGGCAATAAATGGCGCAACTTCTTTCTGAATGGTTTCTAAAAAAACATCAGTGTTATAAGAATCCTCTCCACATAGATAATAAACAGGAAGGATTTTACCTTTGCGTAATTCCTTTTTAATCTCCAGCACAGATGGTATGTTAACTTTTTTCTTTGCCATTCTCCGATTTCAATTTTTCAAATTTAACAGCTTTGTAAATGAAAAATGCTAATCCACCCCAAACTATCCCTAACACGACTAATGCTGTAATAATTGTAAATAAATTCATATTAATTTCTATAATTCAAAACCGATTAAGCACCAAAGAACAATCCGCCGCGGCGGACAAAGAACAAACAATTTTCAATTCACAATTCCAAATATCAAAAACAGTTTTGAATTTATTATTTGATATTTATTTGGAGTTTGGTATTTGAGATTGGGAATTTTCATTAAATATATTTTTTACCATTGTCTTATTCAAAATAATAAATACGGCGATAATAATTCCCCACTGAAAAAGAACTGTTCCTAAATTTTCTGCATGAAAAGGATTCCACCATTCAGGGTCCCAGGAAATAGATGATATCAGCCACCAGGAAATAAGAACTACAACCTGAACAGGAACAAGAATTCCAATTACAAAATTATACCATTTACCGATTTTAACATCGCTGCCAAATCCGTTTATCACTTCGGTTCTGAATTTATCCACTCCAAACCTGATAATGGAAAATGAAATGAATGCACCGCTTAAAATTAATCCTACTCCCCACACCCAATCCTGGTTTGCAAGAAAATTCAGATCTATGGCAGATGGAATTCCAAGTAACATTCCTGCTGAAGCAACAATTATCAAAGCTTTCTTTCTTCTCATTCCAAAATCAATCATCGTTCTTGTTGCAAGTTCAACCATTGATATTAAGGAGGTTACTGCAGCAAAGAACAAAGCAAGGAAAAACATTGATGCGAAAATAATATTAACCAAATTGCTTGAGGATATTTTTGAAAAAAGCAAAGGAAGATAGATAAATGTTAATCCCGTATTTGCCGGACCAGATTGCGAAACCTGCATCATCGCATCAGTTGAACTTAAAGCAAAAACTGTTGAAAATATTATAATGCCTGCAATAATAGAAATTGAATTATTGCCGAATCCGATTAACGCTGCATTAAGAGAAATATCCTCTTTTTTCCTCATATAGATTGCATAAGTCATTATCAATCCCCAGCCTGCTCCTGTATCCCACGCATTTTGAGTTAGTGCATTCAGCCAGACTTTATAATTCAGAATAACATCAAGATCGGGAGTAAAGAAATATTTTATTCCCTCAATTGCATTTGGCAGAGTTACTGCACGAACAAATAAAATTAAAAGAATAACAAGTAAGGAAGGAACAAGAAACTTTGTTACTTTTTCTATACCCTTAGTAACTCCTCTCATTACAACAAACGCAACAAGAACCATTGCAATGAAATGAAAGATCAGCGGAGAATAACCTGCAGTGAAATCATTCCAGTAAGCGAGATGATTGGAAGTATTAAACAAATCACCCGAAGCAGCCGAGAAAAAATATCGTAAGCACCATCCTGTAACAACAGAATAGTAAAACATAATAGCTGTTGAAACAAAAACAACAAACGCACCCATCCAGCCAAATTGTTTTCCGGCAGTTTTACCTAATGCACCTACGGGTCCAAGTCGAGTTGATTTGCCAATAGCAAACTCAGCAATAATAAGAGGCACAGACCAGATAAGTAAAAATATTACCCACGGAATAAGGAATGATCCTCCGCCGTTCTGAGCAACTATTCTTGAGAACCGCCAGATGTTGCCGGTGCCAACAGCAATGCCGATTGTTGCGATTATCAGCGCCCAACGCGAGGAGAAAAATTCCTGTTGTTTCATCTACTATAATATAAAAAATCGCATCATAAATGATGCGGCTGAAAAATAATTATTTTAAAGGTCTTTTTTCTATTGTTACACTTTCCATGACAACATCTTTCAACGGTTTATCACCGGGTTTGCTGGTTTCAACTTTGCCAATTTCTTCAACTATATCCATTCCTGAAATAACTTTTCCAAAAACTGTGTGTTTACCGTCTAACCATGGAGTTGCAATAAGTGTAATGAAAAACTGACTGCCGTTTGTATTTGGTCCAGCATTAGCCATCGAAAGAATTCCAGGTCCTTCGTGCTTTAATGAGGAGACTATTTCATCATCAAACTTTTCACCATAAATACTTTCACCACCGCGTCCTGTTCCCGTAGGATCTCCACCCTGAATCATAAAATTTTCTATTACTCTGTGGAATATTACTCCATTATAATAACCTTTCTCTGCAAGTCCGACAAAGTTAGCAACCGTTTTAGGAGTTTGACTTTCAAATAGTTCTATTTCAATTGTACCCATGTTTGTTTTAATAACAGCAACCACCGTTGAATCATTCATATCTTGTTTTTCCTGTTCTTGTGTAAGATTTTGATTGTTTGAATTCCCGTTCATGAAGCCAATAAATAATATCAGAACGAAAAAAAGAGACATAAGTCTTTTCATATTTCCTCCTAGGATTTAATGATGTTCGTTAATAAAAAAATGATTATTAAAATTCCCAATCCGACTCTGTAATAAATGAAAATAAAAGTGGAGTTTTTCTTTAAATACTTTAACAAAAAATCAATTGCAAGATAACCGCTTACGCCGGATACAATTGTTGAAACGATAAGGTTTACCACCATTGTCTGATCAACAAATTTCAATGCTTCATATAGCTGTAAAACTCCGCTTGCCAGAACAGCAGGAATGCTAAGCAAAAAGGAAAACCTTGCCGCTGCCTCACGATTTAATCCAACAAATAATCCGGCAGTAATTGTTGTTCCCGATCTTGACGAACCGGGAATAAGAGATATTGCTTGCGCTAAACCGATTATTAGTGAATCAACAATAGTAATATCTTTAACATCTTTTTTGAAATTTGCTATCTTCTCTGCAATTGCCAGAATAATTGCTAATACAATGAGGCTTGCGGAAATAATGAAAAGATTTTTTGTTAATGCGCCTTCAATTGTAATCTTAAAGGTTAATCCTATTATCACAACAGGAATAGTTCCGATTATTATAAGCCAACCTAGTTTTGAATTAATATTTTGTTCAGAATATTTAACTGGTTTTATTAAATTATCTTTAAAAAAATCTTTAATAATATTTATCAGGTCATTCCAGAAATAAACGAGAACGGCAAGTAAAGTTCCTAATTGTATAATTGCGATGAATGCAGTCCATTGCTCGGGATGATCTTCAGAAATAAGATTCATCAGTTTACCAGCGAAAGTTAAATGCCCTGTGCTGCTTATCGGAAGGAACTCTGTTAACCCTTGAATTATTCCTAAAAAAATTGCTTCTAATACACTCAACTAAAACTCCTAAAAATAATATGATATACCGAGGCGAACGCCAACAATCAGAGAATTAAATTCAACCTCTTCAAAAGTTCTGTTTGATGAAAGATCATCTTCTCGTTTTTCGGGTCTTCCGGCTATATCATATCTAATATCAGCGCCAATGTGTGCATGTAAATTTCCATCAATTCGTGTACTGCCTTCACCTCTTAATAATAAACCGAATCCCGTTGCAAGATAGTCAGTCGGATTTGCGTCACCTGGAAGTTTTTCAGTAATATAAAGCAATCTCAATCCTGCGCCGCCACCAAACTTAAAATTATAACCATCCCCGCTAACAACATAGTACGTCAGAATACTGGGCATAATATTGTTTATGGAAACATCATATTGTCCTAAACTAAAATAATTGTTATACGAATAAATCTGGTATCCTACTTCAGCCGCAAGCATAAAATTCGGATTTAACAATCTCCCATATTTAACAGTGAATTGAACGGCCGAATTAAAATCACTCATCTCTTCCGCATCCGCATAATTCTGATTTATATAATCCCTGAATGAAGGCGTGCTCATAAAATCAATTCCCATTGTAACGCTCAACTCGTTATCCTGTGCATAAGAATTCATTGAAATAATTAAAATTAAAGTAAAAAATATTTTATTCATTGATCTGACTCCGTTTGTATATCATAAAGAGTTTTTGATTTTTGTTTGTTAAGTATAAAGAAGCAGATCAAAGCTCCTATTATTGATATGATGTATGAAATTATGTGTGTGAGAAATGCATAAGCAAGTGAAATAACTTCTGTAAATCCATATATCATAACCAATGTTGATTTGGCAAGTGTATGATATGATCCTGTTCCGCCGGGAGTTGGAATTACCACACCTATTGCGCTAATGCTCATTATTACCCAGCCCATACCAAAGTTTACGTTTTTAATATCAAGCATTAAAAATCCGACATAAGATGTAACCGCATAAACACCCATAATTATTACTGATAAAGAAATTGTCCAGAAATAATTTCTTGTCCCTTTAAGACTTCTGAATCCTTCGGTAAACATATTAAAGATGTGTGCTATCGTTAAGGCGATTGAACCTGAAAATTTTCCAAAAAACTTAATAATCGTTTCATAAAATTTTTCCTTGAATCTTACTGCAAGGTATATAACAAATAGCACTAACAGGATTATTGCAGCGGTTATGTAAAGTGTTGATTCAAGCCAGGGAAATTGATCATACAAACTTATTGAAGAAATAAATACTGCGATTAAAATTGCAAATCCCAGAGAAATAACATCAATAACACGTTCAAGTATCACTGTTCCGAACATTGATGAGCGAGAAAGTCCTTCCCATCTTCCTATTAGTACTGCTCTTGTTAATTCACCTAGTTTAGGAGTAACGGCATTTACTCCATAACCGACCATAAGTGAACCAAAAAGATTTTTGAGTTTTATATCAGGTTTTACTGAGTGTAAAATATATTTCCATCTTATTGCGCGAAGTAAATGGCCGACCAAGACTAAAACAATAAATATTAGAACCCAGAACAAATTTGCTCGTGTAACATGAAACCATACATCAGAGAAGTTCACATTATGAAATGCAATGTAAAGAAACACTGCTGCTAAAGCGACAGATAGAACAAAATTAACTATGCTTCGGAAGGTAATTATTTTATTTTGGTTATCTGAGATCAATTACCTTGCTTCCTTGTGGCGGGGAAAACTGGAAATTAGAATTAGATAAGTTTTGATTTGTTTTTATGTCCGAAAATTTCAACTCAATCAAGCGGATGGCAGGATTGTTAGTCTGAACTTTTTCAATCAAGTTCTCTTTATTTATCCATAAAGTAACCTCGCCAAGATTAGCTGTTCTAGTTTTGGGTGTAAGTATCAGTTTCCTGAGATTACCATCCTGCTCACCTTTTAGTGTGCATTGTGCAGGGAACTGATATACAAGAAAGTTAATTGAAAACAGTGAGCCATCTTCTTCATAATCGCTAATGATAACCTTATTCTCTTTTTTATTATAATTCCAGGATGATACGCCATCAGAAACAATAGTTGAATTTCCGAATTCTAATCTGATATTATTTTCTTTCTTAAAAAATATTTTTACCGAAAGAGAAGATTTTCCATTTATCATTTGATCTACATTTGCAGTAAGATCTTTAATAGTATTGAACTTATTCTGAAGCGATTTTAAATACTCTTCACCGGTATTTTGTGCAAACAAATTAATAGCAAATAAAACAATAAATAGATATAATAATTTTACATTCATAAAAAATGATTATTTTTTTCGAAAAGTTATAGATTACTCGTGATAAATGAAAATCAATTTAAAGGTCACAAGGAACGAAGTATTGTTTCAAGCTGTTCCTCATTTTCAACCAGAACTGTTCGTGCTTTACTGCCATCATTCGGACCCACAACTCCAGCTTCTTCAAGTTGATCAACTATTCTCGCAGCACGTGAGTAACCAAGCTTTAATCTTCTCTGCAGCAGCGATACAGAACCTTGCTGATGTCTTACAATCACTCTTGCCGCATCTTCAAACATCGGATCGAGATCTCCTAAATATCCGCTTGCAGCATCTTTCTTCTTATCGTATAATGATGGCAGAAAATATGGTTTAGAGTAAGCAGGCTGTGAATAAATATAATTAGTAAGTTTTTCAACTTCATCTGTAGAAATAAAAGCATTCTGAATTCTAATCGGTTTTGGCGAACCTGTTGGAAGAAATAACATATCGCCGCTTCCTAAAAGCTGCTCTGCTCCGTTCATATCAAGTATGGTTCTTGAATCAATTTTTGTCGCAACCTGGTAAGCAATTCTCGAACTGAAATTAGCTTTTATAACACCAGTTATAACATTGACCGAAGGACGCTGAGTTGCAAGCACAAGATGAATTCCCACTGCTCTTGCAAGCTGTGCTAATCTTGTAATTGGTTCTTCAACTTCTTTACCGGCAGTTATCATCAAATCGGCGAGCTCATCAATAATAACAAGAATGTAAGGAACCGGATGATGTTTTATTGTATCGGTATCATGTGGTTTTGTTTTCGGATCTGATACTTTTTTATTGTAATCAACTATATTACGTACTCCTGCTTTGGCAAGCTTATCGTAACGCCGTTCCATTTCATATTCAACCGACTTTAACATTAACACAGCGTTCTGTGGTGCCGTTATTATTTCTTCATCAAGATCTGGAGAAACGGCAAGGTAATGTCTTCTTAATTTATTATAGAGCGAAAGTTCTATCTTTTTGGGATCAACCATTATAAATTTAACTTCCGAAGGATGTTTGGAATAAAGAAGAGAAGACACAATCATATTTATTCCAACACTTTTTCCGGAACCGGTTGAACCTGCAATTAGCAAGTGCGGCATTTTAGAAAGATCAGTTACATAAACATCTCCGCTTATAGTTTTACCTAAAGCAAGAGGAAGCTCAGCTTTAGATTCGGATATTTTACCAAGAACAGATCTTGCATTCACGACAGATGCTTTTGCATTTGGTATTTCAACACCTATGGCACCTTTACCGGGAATCGGGGCAATTATTCTTATTCCGCGTGCTGCCAAAGCAAGTGCAATGTCGTTTTCAAGTCCGACAATACGACTTATCTTAACACCCGGTGCAGGAACAATTTCATAAAGTGTAACTACAGGACCGGGAGTGACAGAAATATCTTTTATCTCAATGTCGAAAAGTCTAAGCTTTTCTTTAAGCAGCTCTGCATTATGGGTCAGCTCTTCTTCAGCCACCTGGTAAGATTCTTCCGGAATTGGATCAAGTAAATCGAAGCCGGGCATTTTATAACTAATGTTCTCATCCCATTGATCTGGTAATTTGGCTTCCTTCTCTTTCTCTTCATCTTTAACTGCCGCTTCACCCGTTTTTTCAAGATCAACTTTTTTAACTTCTTCTTTTATAACCGGACTTTCAGGAATTTGAGTAGGAGTATCATCCTTACGAATAATTGTAATCTTTGTTTGATCGTCTTCTTCCTGCTCCATTAAATCAGCAGCAGCAACTTTCTTCACCGGATTTTTTCTCTTTACGTTTCTTCTTCTTTGCCTCGCCAAGTTTTTTAATCTTCTCAAGATTTTCATCTTTTTCTTCTGCCGAATTTTCCCATTCATCTTTTACTTTATCAACGGAGCTTACAAACAATCCTTTAATAAAGGAGAAAATGTTTTCAAACTTTATATCAAAAGAAATTATCATTAAAACAACGTAAGATGTAATCAGTAAAAGAACGCTTCCAATTCCGCCGAGAATTCCTGCGAAAAAATTTCCTAAAATATCGCCAATACCACCGGAAAGTTCAATGGTTGATGAAAAAACATCATAATTTGTGCGCAACACTCCGAAGAAAGAAGCAAGGATAAATGAAGACAGCAGAGTAAAATTTGAAAGATGTATAAATAATCTGAAACTTATTTTCCTGAAGAAAAGCATTCCGAATAAAAATAAAAGAAAAGGAATGGAAATGGAAAAATATCCCAATACTTCTTTTACAAGAAATTTTGAAATATGTGCCCCTGTTATACCGAGCCAGTTATAAGTGTCGATCTTTGTATCGAAGGAAATACTTATATCGTCAAATAAGTTTGTAAGAAGTGCTTCATCTCTTCGGTCGAATGATAGAATGCTTACGAAAAGATAAAACGAAATAAGGATTACAAGTATTCCGATTATCTTTTTCTTTTTATCACCGGATAGATTAAAATAACTGCTGCCGTTTGTATTTTTTCCAGCAGTGCCATTACGTTTAATATTTTTCTTTTTTCTTAAGGGCATAACAACTCATCGGTTTAGCCGAAAACCTTAATTAAAGTTCGTTCTAAGTATAAAAATAATTCATGCGCACACATAATCTTATAAATATGCAATTACCTCAATTCTTGTGCGTTAAAGCTTTAATCGTTCCGCTTTTGAAGTAAGGAATAATATCTATTACATCTAATTGGCTGCAGAACTCGATATCTTTTTCAAATCCATTTTCAAGAAGTATTTTCCCGTGCTCACTGTTTTTTATCATATCAATAATATCACAACCGAATTTATCATCAAGCGTTATAGCAGCAAGAGTAGAATCATTAAGTGTAAGATCACTGTTTAATTTGGCAATTTCTTTTACAAGTCTTCCCGCACATACAGAATCTTCAAGTGAAAATAAGTTATTTCTTCCTGAACATAAAATTTCCACATCGGTCCCAAGCTTAACAATGTACCTTGCAACAGCAGATATATTAAGAAACGAACAGATAATTAAATTTTCCGAAAATTTAGCTTTAACTATTGCCTTGGTTCCATTTGTAGTATAAAAAACAATCGATTTACCCTCAACTATTTTTTTAACGTACTCGAAAGGAGAATTACCAAGCGCAAATCCCTCAATTTTTTTTGTATTTCTTTCACCGCCTAAAAGAGTTTGTCCGCCAAACATACCGCCCGAAACTTTAACTGCAAACTCAACGGTTGCAACAGGAATAATTTCCTTTGCTTTGTTTTTTATGGCTTGCGTAATTACTGATGTAGCACGAAGAACATCAATTACTACAGTTGTCTTGTTCGTGAAGTACAAGTCATCAGTATTTAGCGGTGAAAACAGAACATTTATTTTCATAATGAAAAATTACTTCTTTACAAAAGGAAGCTTAACAATTTCAGCCGGAGCTTCTTTATCTCTTATTAAAAAATTTACTTTGGTTCCAATGTCTGAATATTTTTTTTCAACATAACCGAGTGCAATTGGTTTTTCATTAATCGGACTTACTGTTCCGCTGGTAACATGTCCTATATTTTTTCCATTTACAGAAATATTATATCCGTGACGCGGAAAAGTTTTTTGATCTGAAGTAATTGCAACTAGTTTTCTTGTTACACCTTCTTCTTTAATTTTTAACAAAGCCTGCTGACCGACAAATTCAGATTTACCGAGTTTTGTTATCCAACCGAGTCCTGCTTCTAAAGGATTAGTAGTCTGATCAATGTCGTTTCCATATAAACAAAAGCCCATTTCAAGTCTTAAAGAATCTCTAGAAGCAAGCCCGACAGGTTGAATGTTAAATTCTTTGCCGGCTTCAAAAACAGTACTCCATAAAGTTTCTGCGACTTTTTCATCTCCCTTAAAATAAAGCTCATAACCCCGCTCACCAGTATAGCCAGTTCTTGACACCAGCATATCAATTCCAGCAATTTCCATATTTGTAAAATGATAATACTCAAGTGTGATTTGATTCTCAGTCAGTTTTTGCAAAACTTTTAATGAATTTGGTCCCTGAACGGCAAGAAGAGAATAATCATCACTTTGATTCGAAAGTTCAACTCCAAACTTGTTGTTTTCATTCATCCATTTAAAATCTTTATCAATATTGGAGGCATTAATAACAAGCATAAACTGTTCATCGGAAATTTTATAAACAAGAAGATCGTCCACTATTCCGCCATCAGTATAGCACATTGCGGAATACTGAACACGTCCGGTAAAGAGCTTTGATGCATCGTTAATCGTTATATACTGAACAAATTTTTCCGCCTCTTTACCTGTAACCAATACTTCTCCCATATGCGAAACATCAAAAACTCCAACTGAATTTCTGACAGCTTTATGTTCTGCAATAATTGATGAATATTGAATCGGCATTTCATATCCTGCGAATTCAACCATCTTTGCCCCTAGTCTTTTATGAATCTGATTGAACTTTGTGAGCTTCATAATAACACCCGATTTAGAAATTAATAATTTATGCTATAAAATTAAATAAACTTATCTGTTAAATCTGCCTCTGTTTTCTTTGAAATGAATTTAAATCTTCCCTGTGGAACAGTCTCATCCTCCTCAACATGTAATCTTACAAAATGTTTTAGCTGAAATTTAAGTAGCGAACCTAATTTACCCGCTTTAAGCTTTTCTGCCAGAAAAGGATGACATCTTATAATCAAGCTTAATTCCCGTGAATTTCTCCTGAACTTTTTTAACCAGCTTTCAATATCATATGTAAGATGAGATTCTTTTGTAAGGAATCCCGCTCCCATACAAACCGGACAAACATCTTTCATTGCCTGCATTATATTTTGCCTGATTCGCTGACGAGTAATTTGTATCACTCCGAATTCAGACATTGGAAGTATTGAAACTTTTGAGCGATCTTTACGAAATTCTTTTTTCAATTCGTCAAAAATCTTTTTTCTATTTTTTTCTTCTTCAAGATCAATGAAGTCAATAACTATAATTCCGCCAATATCTCTTAATCTTAATTGTCTTGCAATTTCACGTGCGGCTTCAAGATCAGTTTTTAAGGAATTCAGCTCCTGTTCTTTGCTCTTTGCATATCGACCGCTGTTAACATCAATAACAACCATTGCTTCGGTATGCTCAATAATAAGATAACCTCCGCTGGGCAGCGAAACTCTTCTTCCCATAAGAGTTTTAATCTGCACTTCAATTTTAAAAGAATCGAATATGGGAGCCTGAGATTTATATGGTTCAATCTTTTCAAGAAATTCAGGCTGAACAAGCTGAACATAACTTTTTATCTGCTTGTATAGTTTTTTGGAATCAATAAAAACTTTTGATACATCTGGTGTGAGTAGATCACGTATTACACTTGCAGTTGTACTTAAATCCTGATGAACTAGTGAGGGTGGTTTTTCTGTTTTAACTGCAGATTCAATTTTCTGCCAGGATTTTAAAAGATTATTAAGATCTTCTTTAAGCGCTTCTTCTGTTTGATCTTTTGCAACAGTTCTGATTATAAGTCCACTATTCTTAGATAGAATACTTCTGGCAATGCTGCGAAGTCTTCTTCGCTCCTTGTAGTCGTAAATTTTTTTTGATACGCCTATCTTGTTATCAAAAGGCAGGAGAACACAAAATCTTCCCGGAAGTGAAACAGAAGATGTAACACGTACACCTTTGTTATTCACAGGTTCTTTTGTTATTTGGATTATTATATCATCTCCCTTGCGCAGTTTGGGAGTTGAGTGGGTTTCTGTTTTTTTGCTTTCTATTGCGGCAGGTTTACCATGTAAGTTTGAAGATTCTTCATCATCTTCTTCCTCAATATCGGCATCCTCTTCGCCAATTATGTCCTGGAACTGCTGTGTGCGTTCACCAATATCTGAAAAGTGCAGAAAAGCATCGTGTTTCAAGCCGATGTCTATAAAAGCGGCTCTGATTCCGGGCAAAACTCTTGCAACTTTACCAAGATATATGTCCCCCACCATTCTTCTGTTTTCAGGATAGTCGACGAAGAAATCGACTAAGTTTCCATCTTCCGTGATAGCAACACGAGTCTGGTTTGAAGATGAATTTATTATAATTTCCTTTACCATAAGTAAGAAACTCTTTTAATGAAAGTAGATATTTCATTCTGCCAAATTCATAATATTCAAAGCCCGTATTAACATCCGCAGCTTCCATACGGATATTAAAAAGCAGAATAATTATACTTTCAAATATGTTTAATAAAAATTTCATTGAGGGCTTTGAATTAATACAAAAATCCTTAAAACTTTTTTCTACCTTATAAATAATATTATAAGTTAATCTTTAATTTCAATAGCCCTGACTTAAAAGTCAGAGCTATACATTTCAAATCAAAAAAAATTACTTTACAGCAGTATTATCTTCGGAAACTTTGTCTCCTTTGTTGTTATCCCGGTTATCCTTAAGCAGTTCTTTTCTGCTTAATGAATATTTACCGCCATCAATCTTTAATAGTTTAACTGTAACTTTATCACCTTGCTTAAAATAATCTGTTACTTTATCAACTCTCTTGTTATCAATTTGCGAAATATGTAAAAGTCCTTCTTTACCGGGAAGAATTTCTACAAAAGCACCGAAATCCATTATCTTGGTAATTACACCCTCATAAACTTCACCGACTTCAGGAGTTGCTGTAAGCTTTTTGATGTATTCTTTTGCGTTCTGTGCATTCTCCTTATTGGGAGACGCAATATTGATTGTTCCATCGTCTTCAATATTAATATCAACACCGAATAGTCTTTGCATTCCTTGAATTGTTTTTCCGCCGGGACCAATAACCAATCCTATTTGATCGGTATCGATTTTCATTGTTATCAATCTTGGAGCGTAAGGAGAAAGCTGATCTCTTGTAGTGCTTATTGCTTCATTCATCTTTTCAAGAATATGCATTCTTCCTTCTTTTGCCTGATGAAGAGCTTTTTCCATAATCTCAAAGGAGATTCCTTGAATTTTAATATCCATCTGGAAACCGGTTATACCGTTCGCAGTTCCTGAAACTTTAAAATCCATATCGCCAAGATGATCTTCATTGCCGAGAATGTCTGAAAGGATTGCATACTTATCGCCTTCTTTTACCAATCCCATTGCAATTCCGGAAACTGCATTCTTTATGGGTACACCAGCATCCATCATAGCAAGTGAGCCGGCACAAACAGTTGCCATAGAAGATGATCCGTTTGATTCCAGAATATCAGAAATAATTCTAACAGTATATGGAAAAACTTCATCAGCCGGGAAAACCTGCCTTAAAGATCTTTCAGCTAAATTTCCGTGTCCTATCTCTCTTCTTCCTACACCCATCATTCTTCCAACTTCGCCAACACTAAAAGGTGGAAAGTTATATTGAAGATAGAATTTTTTACTGTATTCTTCCAACAAACCGTCGACTGTTTGCTCATCGTTTTTTGTACCGAGTGTAACAGAAGTTAAGCTTTGAGTTTCACCTCTTGTAAATAACGCAGAACCATGTGTTCTTGGTAAAGTCCCCAACTCAATTGAAATTGGTCTGACTTGTGTAGTGTTTCTACCGTCAAGTCGAATACCTTCATTAAGAATTCTTTCACGCATTAGATCTTTTTCTAAGTCGTGAAGTATTTCTCCGATAGCTTTTTCCTGTTCAGGATATTTTTCTGCAAGAGATGTCAGAACAAATTCAGAAAGTTCTTTGTTTTTTGATGATCTTTCTTCTTTTGCTAGAACTGAGAAAACTATTTCTTTAAATTTTGCTTCGGCTAAATCATAAACATCTTTTTTTAGATTTGAATCAACTTCTTTTTCAGCAACTTCCCACTTTGTTTTCCCTGCGTCTGCTCTTAACTGATTTTGAAGATCGACAAGTTTTTTAATTTCAGCCTGAGCGAACTTTAATGCATCAAGTAAATCCTGCTCACTAACCTCTTTTGATTCTCCTTCAACCATCATGATTGAATCTGAAGTACCGGCAACAATAAGTTCTACATCACTTAGCTTGATTTGCTCATGAGTGGGATTCACAACAAACTGTCCGTTAACTCTTCCAATTCTCACCTCTGCTATCGGACCATCGAACGGGATATCCGATATTGCCAACGCCGCAGAAGCTCCACAAGCAGCTAATACATCCGGATCGTTTTCTCCATCGTATGAAAGAACAAATGCAATAACCTGAGTTTCATTACGAAATCCTTCAGGAAATAACGGTCTGATTGGTCTATCACACAATCTTGCACTTAATATTTCTTTTTCAGTTGGTCTTCCCTCACGTTTTATATATCCACCGGGAAATTTTCCGGCAGCTGCAGTTTTTTCACGATACTCAATTTGAAGCGGGAAATAATCCAAGCCTTCTTTTGCTTCACGTGATGCAACTGCGGTTACTAAAACCATCGTATCTCCGTAGCGAACCATAACAGAACCATTTGCCTGCCTGGCATATCGCCCGGTTTCTATTGATAATAATCTTCCGCCAATTTCAACTTCTTTTTTAACAATCATTTCTTTTCCTTTACTTTCTGATGTTCAATTCTTTAATAATAGTTCTGTATCGCCCGATATCTTTTTTCGCAAGATAATCGAGAAGTCTTCTTCTTTTACCCACCATCATCATTAATCCTCTTCTTGAATGATGATCTTTTTTATGGGCATCGAAGTGTGAAGTCAGATCATTAATTCTTTTTGTGATTAACGCAATCTGCACTTCCGGTTTGCCGGAATCTTTTTCATCGCTTCCGTACTTTTTAACTATTTCGAGTTTTTCTTCTTTTGTCATTTTTGACACTTCCTTTTATTTAATTGTACAATGTAAACCCAGAATGCCTGCTTTTGATAGACAGCAACCGGGATTAATTATTTGGGATTTTTAAAACTTTTATTCCGTTTTCTCTATCTTTATTCATCTGAGCAATTAGCTCATCTGTTGAATCAAATTTTTGCTCTCCTCGTAATCTTTCAACAAGCTCGATTGTTATTTTTTCACCGTATATCTGCTTATCAAAATCATAGATGTAAACTTCTGATACTACCTCGCCATCGATATAGAATGTCGGGCGTTTGCCAATACTTAAGAGACCATTATATGACATATTGGACAGTCTAACTTTTACAGCATAGATTCCGATCAAAGGAAGTAATTTTTCTTTAGTTTCCAATTCGATATTTGCAGTAGGATAACCTAGCGCTTTTCCTCTTTTATCGCCATGGATTACAGTTCCGGAAAATTTGTAACGCCTGCCAAGCATTTTGGCTGCAAGTGCAACATTGCCTTCCATAAGTTCATTTCGAACTTTCGTGCTATTTATAATTTTATCTTCTAATGAGTAAGATGGAATTACTGTTGTGTTAAAATTTTTCTCTTTGCCAATTGATCGCAGAATATTAACATTCCCGCCTCTACCTTTTCCGAAGTGATGATCATATCCTATCACAATTTCACCCAATCCGATTCCATCAATCAAGTATTTTACAATAAAATCTTCGGGTGAAAGCTGAGAAAACTCTTTTGTAAAGTTTACGACAAAGAGATTTTCAACACCAAGCGCTTCAAATATCTTTACTTTCTCATCAAGAGAACTAAGCAAGTACACTTTATCATCTTTTGAAAGAACTTTTCGCGGATGAGGATCAAAAGTTAAAACAAAGCCGCGCATTCTGTCTTGTTTTGCCTTATCTACAACCGCGCTTATAATTTGCTGATGTCCTAAATGAATACCATCGAATGTTCCCAAAGTAAGAACAGTGTTCTTATCGAATTGAACTTCGGATAGGTTTCTAAATATCTCCATACTCACAGTTTAACAACAAAAGCTTTTAAATATACCTTATTTAATCGGCAAAAAGAAGAAAACGAATACCTGTCAATTATTAACCACATTTAGAGAGTCTTCCGGTTTGACTCTATCCACAAATTCATCAATTAAAAGTGCATTATCAATATCAATATCGCCAATTTTAGTTCTTCTTAAGGAGCTAAGAACAGCCGAAGTTCCAAGCTCTCTTCCAAAATCATAGGCTATACTTCTTATGTATGTGCCTTTTGAACATCTTATTCTGAACTGAATTTCAGGAAGATTTATTGATGTTATTTCAAATTCGTGAATTGTGACCTTTCTTGGTTCAACTTCTATTTCTTTACCTTTTCTGGCAAGTTTATAAAGCCGTTTTCCTTTTACTTTCTTTGCAGAAAACATTGGCGGCTTTTGATAAATATCTCCAACAAATTTTTTCTTTACTTCCAGAATTCTCTGTTCATTAACACCCTCCGGAATTATTACATCTTCTGTTTCTTTTTCCAGATCGAAAGTTTTTGAGAATTTACCGAGAATGAAAGTTCCGGTATAAGTTTTCTCAAGTCCGATATAATTATCTAATTCCTTTGTTTTCTTACCGGTGCAAAGAATTAAAAGTCCCGTTGCCAAAGGATCAAGAGTTCCCGAATGTCCAACTTTTTTAACCCCAAGAGTTTTACGAATTATGGCAACAACTTTGAACGAAGTCCATTTTAATGGTTTATCAATCAGAATTGTTTGACCGGCATGATAATCAAGATGTTTAAGTTCAGTCGTTTCCTTTGTTATCATCATTCTCGTGAATTTTCTTTATCAATCCTTCAATTTTTTCAACATAATCGGAAGTATCATCAAGAAAAAATCTTAGCTCCGGAACAAATTTAATTCGTATTTTGTGAGCAAGTTCTGAACGGATAAATCCGGTTTTGTTTTGAATCTTATCCAAAGCAAGTGCTCTCTTTTCTTTTTCAAAGATTGAGAGATATATTTTTGCGATTTTCAGATCAGGACTTACTTTAACATTTGTAATGGTCACAAATCCAAGATGAAGTTCATCCAGTTTATGCAGGAATATCAAACTGATTTCCTCTTTTATCAGATTCTCAACTTTATCAATTCTGTAAGACATAAAATCAAATCCTATAAGTATTTCTAATACTGCTTATGAAAGTTTCTTCTTTGTTTCCACAAGTTTGAATGCTTCAACTATATCGCCAACTTTAATATCATTAAAATTAGCAATGCTTAATCCGCATTCGTAACCTGAATCAACTTCGCGAACATCATCTTTAAATCTTTTTAAGCTTGATATATCGCCTTCTTGAATAACGATTCCGTCTCTTATCAATCTGATCTTATTATTTCTCACAATCTTTCCATCCTGAACATAACAACCGGCAACCGTTCCGAATTTAGGAACTTTGAATGTTTCTCTGACTTCAACGGTAGCAGTAATTTCCTCTGAGATAACCGGGGATAATAATCCCTCCAAAGCCGATTTTACTTCATTTATTGTATCGTAAATAACATTGTACAAACGAATATCTACTTTCGATTTTTCGGCAAGCTTACGTGCATTGATATTTGGTCTTACATGAAAACCAATAATAATAGCATTTGAAGCTGCAGCAAGAAGCACATCACTTTCAGAAATCCCGCCAACACCTTTATGAATAACCCTTACAACAACTTCTTCATTGGTTAATTTCATCAATGAATCAGAAAGTGCCTCGATTGAACCATCAACATCGCCTTTAACAATTAGTGGAAGTTCTTTAACACCGCCAATACTTATTTGTTCAGCAATTTCATCAAGAGTTATATGATGAATCTGTTTCTGATCCTGCTCTCTTTTAATTTGAGCCCTTCTATTTGCAATTTCTTTTGCTTCTCTTTCAGATTGTATAACAACAAAAGTGTCGCCGGCTTGAGGAGCACCTTCGAATCCAAGAACAAGAACAGGTGACGAAGGAGGAGATTCTTTTACTTTATTTCCTCTTTCATCAAACATAGCTCTTACACGTCCGTAATTAACACCAGCAACAAAAGGATCACCAATTTTTAAAGTTCCTTTCTGAACCAGAATAGTTCCGGTTATTCCTCTTCCTTTATCTAGTTCAGCCTCAACAACAACGCCACGCGCGAATCTGTTCGGATTAGCTTTAAGATCAAGAATTTCAGCTTCAAGAAGAATTTTCTCTAAAAGCTGATCTACGTTCAAACCGGTTTTAGCAGAAAGTTCTATAATCTGGTATTTACCACCCCAGTCTTCAACAAGAACATTTCTTTCGGCAAGTTGTTGTTTGATTTTTTCAGGATTAGCTCCGGGTTTATCAATTTTATTAATTGCAATGATAATCGGAACACCTGCTGCCTGAGCGTGGTTGAGTGCTTCAACTGTCTGAGGCATAACTGCATCATCTGCAGCAACTACAAGAACTACAATATCTGTTAATTGTGCACCGCGTGCACGCATTGCGGTAAATGCTTCGTGACCGGGAGTGTCGAGAAAAGTAATTTCTTTGCCGTCATCTATTTCAACTTTGTACGCACCAATATGCTGTGTAATACCTCCTGATTCACCGGCAACCACGTTTGTTCTTCTGATATAATCAAGAAGCGAAGTTTTTCCATGATCAACATGACCCATAATTGTAACAACCGGTGGACGAGGCATTAATGATTCTTCAAGGTCAGGAGCATCTTCAAGTGCTTCCGCAGCATATTCTTCCTGCAACTCAACTTCAAATCCAAATTCATCTGCAACTAGTGTAAGGGTCTCAAGATCAAGTCTTTGATTGATTGAAACCATTAGTCCAAGTCCAATACATTTAGATATTACATCACCGACAGGAACATTCATCAGATTTGCCAGTTCATTAACAGCAATATATTCACTTACTTTCAGAATGTTCAGCTCTTTGGAACGAATTTCCAGAAGTCTTTCTTCTTCAGCTTCTCTTTCTTTTCTCTTCTTCTTTCTTGAACTTGCTCTTACGGATGTCATTGTATCATCCATGCTAAGCATAGTTTTTTTGATCGCTGCTTTTACATCCTTTTCATCAATCTCAAACCTTTTAACCTTCTTCTTCTTCTTACCAAGAACAGGTTCTTCAGGACTTACTTCGGTAGCTTTTTTCTTAGTGCGTGGTTTCTTTTTTTTCTTTGCAGTTTCTGCTGTAGTTGCTTTATCTCTGGTCTCTTGTTCGGGTCGAATTTCCTTTACAATTTTCTCTTTTTTCTTCTTTTCTGTAAGATCAATCTTGCCTACAACCTTAAGTCCTTTTCTTTTTTCAACTTCAGCTTGTTTCGGTGAAACAAATTTATCCACTTTCTCTGCCGTCGATTTTTCTCCATCAATAGCTTTTTTCTGTTCAAGAGCAGTTTCATCTTCGGTTTGTTCCCCTGCCTGTTCAATTACATCCTGAGGCATTTCTGCAACTTCTTGTCCGTCCTTCACCGCATCGGAAATAATTATTCCTTTTACTTCAATTTCGTCCTCAACAGAATCGGGAACTTTAAGGTCTTTAGGTTCTTCGCTTTTTTCTGCCCGTTTTTTCTGGAACTCAGCAATTTTCTTGTAATGCTGTTCGGCTTTTTCTATATCTTTCTTGTAATGCAACTGAATATCAGTAAGCATTTCATTGGTAATCAAAGACATATGAGATTTTATTTCATATCCTTTTTCTTTCAGAAACTCAATCAGGTTTTCTGCCGAAAGATTATGTTCAGAAGCAAACTTGTATATTCGTTGTTTTTTGGCTTTTGTTTCGGGCATTCTAATGCACTCTTTCTGGATTACTCTTCTTCTTCAAACTGTGACTTAATTGTTTCGAGAATTTCTTTGATCTTATCTTCATCAAACTCTTCAATTTCTTTCAACTTTTCCGGACCAGCAGTCAGAACATCAATGGCTGTATCATAACCATTATTAATTAGTATATCATAAACATCGCTGCCAAGTTCATCTTTGAGATCAAAAAGTTCTATATCTTCATCATATTCTTCGAATGGTTTTTCTTCTCTTATTATTTCGATTTCATAACCTGTCAGCTTCATAGCAAGACGTATATTCACACCATTTCTTCCAACTATAAGAGAAACCTGATCGCTATCAGCATTTACAACCGATTTCTTTTCATCTTCGTCAAGTTCAATTCTTTTCAGTTTTGCCGGGGCAAGTGCTCTTTGAATGTAAACCAAAGGATCCTCAGAATAATTGATAACATCTATGTTTTCATTATTCAACTCTCTAACAATTGCGTGAATTCTCACACCTTTCATTCCAACACAAGCACCAACAGCATCTATTCTTGCATCCTGAGATTCAACAGAAATTTTGGCTCTTTCACCGGGTTCACGGGCAATTGCTTTTATTTCAATTATGCCGTCATAAATTTCGGGAATTTCAATTTCAAACAATCTTCTTAAAAACATATTATCGGAACGTGATACAACTATAACCGGACCGGTGCTTCCTTTTCTTACTTCTTTTACAATTGCTCTTATCGTATCACCTTTCCTATATCTTTCAAAAGGAATTTGTTCTGCGCGTGGAAGTATTAATTCATTCTTATTGTGATTGATAAGTATATCGCTTTTTCTGATCTGATAAATATCACCAACGACAATTTCTCCAAGCAATTCCTGGTACTCATTGTAAATTATTTCCTTCTCAAGTTCTCTTATTTTTTGATTTAAACTTTGTTTTGCCAATACAATAAGTCTTCTTCCAAGTGATGATAGTTCAATTTTTTCGACATAGTCATCTCCAACTTCCAGTTCATCGTCATTCCCGCGGGTGTTAATCTCGTTAATGCTGATTTGTGTATTCGGATTTTCAACTTCTTCCACTATTTCTCTTTCAAGAAACATTTCTATATCGCCACGATCAGTATTAACAACCACATCAAATTTTGCTTCTTCACCATATTTCTTTTTGATAAGAAGCCCGAAGATATCTTCGAGTATTCCACCCAAAACATCTTTATCTATTCCTTTTTCCTTCACCATTGCGGCAAAGGATTCAACTATATCATAATTCATTTAATTTTTCTCCTCCACTAAGAAAAGCTGATTACTACTTTTGCACTTATAATATCTTTAAAATTTATTTTTACTAATGTTTTGCCTGTTGAGAAAAGAAGATCTTCGCCTTCAACAGAACCAAGTTTTGCATTTAACTCTAATTTCTCTTCACCTGATTGATACTTAACCTCAAATTTTCGATTGATGTGTTTAGGATACTGCTTTAAGAATTTGAGCGGTCTATCAACACCGGGAGTCGAAACATCAAGTCTGTATGAACCTTTAATTAAGTTTTTTTCTTCTATTTCGCTGTAAATTAATTTACTTAATTCAGCAAGATTCTCAGCCGAAACATTTTTCTCGCCGTCAACAAATATTTCAATAATACGGTTTCTGTCATTACCCCTTAGATTAATCTCAATGAGTAATAATCCGAATTCGGAGGCCGATTTTTCAGCGATTTTAGATATATTTTTAATTAATTCGTTCATACTAACAAAAAACGCCCTTAAAAGGGCGAATCGAGTGGTCAAAAATAGGATTAATTATTTTAATAACAAAAAATTATTTACTGACGTTTAGCACAACTACTTCCCCAAAGAACTCCTCGATAGAATATTGGAATGATGGAGTTATGAAAGATTTGAATTATGCTTTAGCATATTATTCCATTTTTCCAACAATTCATCTGCCGGATTGGATTTAATTACTCCAATTTTCCAAGTGGTGAGAATATGGTCAGCTATTAATTTATCACTTTCTTAAAAAGATATCCGCCTTTTACTGCACCCCAGATTTGCTCACTTTTTTCAGTAAATCCCTGATCCCAGCTTATCATTGAATCCTTAGTTATAACTACTTTTGTTGTAGTATAGGTTGCTCCTCGAAGATTACTGAAACAATTATCGTCAACCGTGCTACCAATAAAAGTGTTTTCATCTTTCCTGTGAATTACAACCTCACAGCCTTCTCTAATCTTAAGCTGGGCAGGTTTCAAAGACTTAAATACCGAAGGATTTTTCCATCCTCCAACGAAATCTTTTTCACTAGGAATTGAATAGATAATGCTCTTTATAATTCCGTTTTCTTCAATTAAGTGATAAATTCTTTGTCGATACGGTTTATCCTTTGTTTCAGTAACTGCCTGTTCAACATAAAGCCAGTAACCATCATTCGCTTGATTCCATATTCTGGTCATTTCAAGAGAGATATTATAGTAGCTGGAATCGTTTAATGATTGTTCTTCACTGTTAAACGAACCACTCATCCATTCACTAAGAATTTCAATATCAGACTTGTTCTGCGCAAGAACAGCGGTTGTTATGAAAATAAAAAGTAAAAGTAGACTAAAATTTTTGTTCAATTTTCCCTCCGGATAGAAATAAATGTACCCCTCAAAATTAATCTTCAAGTAAGAGATAACACAAATACTTTAACCAAACTATTTACAATTTTGATTGAAAAGCAAACTTAATCACCTTTGGTTTAACAAGCTTTTTGAAATCCTTATACTTCATCTGAATCAATTCGGAATGGATACAAGAATTAAAAGCAATCTCCTCATCCTCAGCAAGACTTTTTGCAACATATACATCTATTCCATACAAATTTCCGAATGGAGGCATTGCACCGACTTCACAATCCGGAAAAAGATTAAGAAATTCTTTTTCATGAGCCAATCTGATCGCATCCGTTCCAAGAGTTTGTTTTAACTGGTCAAAGTCAATCTTATATGAAGCGGGAAGAACAGCCATAATCAGTTTTCCATTCATATTAAGTATAACTGTCTTTGCCATATTTTTACCCGGAATATGAGCTACAGCCGCAATTTCCTGAGCAGTATAGGCAAGCGAGTGCTTAAGCATTGTGTACTTAATATTATTCTGATCTAAATAATCAGTTAATCTTTTGGAAGGCATAAAAAGCTCCTTTCGGTTAA
>CAWDOP010000009.1:0-151032 GCA_963804005.1 uncultured Ignavibacteriaceae bacterium
AAATAATATGGAGTCCAAAATGAAGACCAAATTATTCTTAGTTACTGTTTATCATATCATTTTCTGTGGTAGCTATTTCACAAACTATCACATTTGATAAAACTATAACTGGTGCAACACAAGTTTGGCAAACTGATGATGGTGGTTATATACTCACTAATGGGATATATACTTGCACTAAAACAAATCAGTATGGATATATCGAGTGGCAAAAAGGTTATGAACTTTCCAGTGGTTCGAGTACTATATCAAAACTGATAAAAACCCTGGATGGCGGATTTGCTACTGTCGGGTCTAAACTGAATGGCACACTACCAGATATATGGTTTATAAAAATGGATCAGAATCTTGATACGATTTGGACACAAACTTACGGTGCGTCTGATCAATCGGAACAAGGATATGACTTAATCCAATTACCAGACAGCAGTTATATTATTTCATCATATGATGAGGGTGATTTTGGTTATTATCTAAGAAAAACAGATACGAATGGAAATTTATTATGGATAAAGAATATACGTCACCAGGTAACAATGTATCAGTTTTCTTATTTAGTTAATCTGAAAGATGATAATTTTTTATACGGGAATATATTTTCCTTAATGAAAATGAATTCAGAGGCAGATACACTGTGGATAAAAACTATGTACCCTACGTACCTAACGCATCAAAGTTTTTTTACCAATGATGAGCATATTTTACTTTCGACTTCTACAAATCTTCAAAAACTTGATTTGGATGGTAATATTAGATGGCAAAATTCATATGGCAACATTGTGTCTTTTGTTCAATCTGTTGATAATCATTACATTTTACTGCAGAGAATGCCGTCAGCTCCATATCCCTCAAAGATATTTGAAATAGATACAAGTGGAAACGTTTTATCTGAAGTTCAGATTGGAGATTTTGGTAAATACATTACCAACACCTCAGATGGTGGATTTGCTGTAAGTTATTATTGGTCTACTCGTTTTCTTAAAACTGATTCTGATTTTAATTACACTGCAGTAAATCTTTACTCACCGTGGGATGGACAACAAATAAACATTAATATTTCTAATTCATTTCCAATTGCCTGGCACTCAAACAACATAAATTATGTAAATATTGATTACTCTATTGATAACCAGAATTCGTGGACTAATATTATCAACTATTATCCTGCAGATGCAGATACTTTTTACTGGACTGTTCCTTCCTTACCTGATGGAGAACTATATATCAGAGTAAGTGATTCATTTAATCCCGACATTTATGATAGGAGTGATCCTCCTCAAAGTGTTATCAACTACAAAGCTTATGACTACATTGCAGCCAATGAGATTTTTATGTGGATTGGTAATAATGGAATGGGCTCACACAATCCGCTATCAGACGATTGCGGTTTTTATTGGCCGGGAGGAGAAGATGCAACAATTCCTGCAATTTTTGCAGATGGACTTGTTTGGGGTGGGAAAGTAAATAGTGAAATCAGAGTTAATGGTGCCACTTACAGGTATGGACTAACACCTGGCTACATTCTGCCTTCTGGTCTTCCTTCTGATCCACTTGATGTAAAATCAAGAATATTTAAGTTAAAAAAAGATTGGCAGTACCTGCCGCCGAGCCCTGAGAGAGATAAATATGAGTTTGATTTTCTTAACTGGCCCGTAGATGTTGGAGC
This sequence comes from uncultured Ignavibacteriaceae bacterium, assembly GCA_963804005.1. Taxonomy (GTDB): domain Bacteria; phylum Bacteroidota; class Ignavibacteria; order Ignavibacteriales; family Ignavibacteriaceae; genus JAGXRK01. The sequence continues at coordinate 1,667 of CAWDOP010000009.1, forward strand.
GCCGTGGGATGATAATGATGGAGATGGTATATATACACCTGGAATTGATAATCCTAAAATATTTGGTGATGAAACTTTATTCTTTGTTGCTAATGACCTTGATACAGCAACTTCTCTTTTGACTTACGGTTCAAATCCGATTGGCTTGGAGTTTCAGGTTACAACCTTTGGTTATAACAGCGAATTGCTGAAAGATGTTGTCTTCAAGAAATACAGAGTAATAAATAAAAGTAATACTGATATCACGGATATGTATTTTACTTACTGGGCGGATGATGATTTGGGTTACGCAGGTGATGATTATGAAGGATTCGATTCAACTTTAAATCTGGGTTACTGTTTTAATGGTGATAATGATGATGAAGGATACTATGGAACAGCTCCACCAGCGGTCGGTCATATGATTATACAAGGTCCAATAATACCTTCAACAATAAGTGATAGTGCAAGGTTTGATGATGCTTGGAGAAAGGGATTCAAAAATTTAAAAATGACTTCTTCAGGTTTGATATTTAAACACTTTTCTGAATATCCAACAGACCCGCGTCTTGGAGATTATGAAGGAACCTTAGAATTTTATAATATGATGCAAGGGCTTAATATGGATGGAAGTTCAATAATTAATCCTATTACTAATGAGCCGACTATTTGGCCTCTCAGCGGAGACCCTGTTTCAGGTACCGGATGGTATGAAGGTGATGGATGGCCTGGAGGTCCCTTGCCTGCTGATCGACGCTATCACGTTCCTACGGGTCCATTTACTTTAGCTTCAGGTGATACACAAGAAGTTGCCATAGCAATTCTAATTAAAAAAGGTACTGATAATATTAACAGCATTGCAGAACTTAAAAACTATGCTGCTCAAATCCAACAATGGTACGATAATGATTTTGTTACAGATGTTGAAGAAACTAATCTTTCTATACCAACTGAATTTTCTTTATCACAAAACTACCCTAACCCGTTTAATCCGAGCACAGTTATAAGTTATCAGTTGCCGGTAAGCGGATTGGTTAGCTTAAAGATATATGATATTCTTGGAAGTGAGGTTGCAACATTAGTTAACGAGGAAAAACCCGCAGGAAAATATGAAGTTATTTTTAATGTAGAGACGCATCGCGATGCGTCTTTGGCAAGCGGTGTATATTTCTACCGCTTGCAGGCTGGCTCTTTTATCCAGACAAAGAAAATGTTGTTAGTCAAATAAAGGGTGAACAAAATGAAACAAATATTTTTTCTAATATTGTTTGTCATTTCATTTTCTGTGGTTGCTATTTCACAAACTATCACATTTGATAAAACTTTACCTGCAAGCACTGCAACACAGGTATTGCAAACTGATGATGGCGGATATCTGCTAAATTGTGTTGGCAATTTAAATTTTATCAAAACTGATCAAAATGGATACATCGAATGGACCAAAGAATACCCTGAAATAACTAATCCGGGGAAGCAAATTTGTAAAACCTTTGATGGTGGTTATATTGCTGTTGGTAATAAATTAAACGGCTCATATACTGATATTTGCCTAATAAAATTAGATCAAAATCTGGATACGATATGGACCAAGACCTATGGTGCTTATGACCAACCGGAAACAGGTCACGCAGTAATTCAGTTACCTGATAGCAGCTTTATTATTTCGTCACTTGATTATCCTGGTTTTTACTTAAGAAAAACTGATGTATATGGCTCCTTACTTTGGGCAAAAATGATTGGAGGTACATCATTCTGGCCGTCTAATTTAGTTAATCTCAATGACGGCAATTTTTTATTTGGGAAACTCTCATTAATAATAAAAATGAATTCTGATGCGGATACTATTTGGAGTAACGTTTTCGTGAATTCCATTTCAGCCTATTTAACTAACGATGGTTTTATTCTAAATTCATCAAGGGATAGTCTTCGGAAACTCGATCAGGATGGAAATATTCTCTGGCAAAAAGATATTAGTTACGTTAAGTCCTTTGCTCAATCTACAAACGATAAATATATTTTATTAAAAGGGAAATCATATTTGCCATCCACATTCAGTATTTTAACTATAGATACAAGTGGAAATATTTTATCTGAAATTTCATTCGAAGAGCGGGGTGAGTACATAACAAATACCGAAGATGGTGGATTTGCTATTTGTGGAAACATATCAAATTACGCCTGGCTTCTAAAAACAGATGGTAATATAAATTATACTGCGGTAAATTTAAGAACTCCCCTTGATGGTTCTACACTAAATATCTTTGAAACTTATCCAATAACCTGGAGAGCGAACAATGTTAATTACGTTAATATCGAATACTCTGTTGATAACCAGATTAGTTGGAATAAAATTATCAGTTACTATCCAGCAGATGCGGATACATTTTTATGGACACTGCCTGAATTACCCGCTGGAGATATTTATTTAAAAATAAGTGATTCATTCAATTCGGGTATCTACGATAGAAGTGATCCGCCGCAGAAAACGATAATTTATCAATCAACTGATTACATTGCGGCAAATGAAATTAAAATGAGATTAAACAATAATGCGATTCCCACACCACTCCCATATACTTTTAGTGTACCAGTATATTGGCCTGGTGGAGAAAATGCAACAATTATTGCGGTTTATCACGATGGACTTGTTTGGGGTGGTAAAGTAAATGGCGAAATAAGAGTTAATGGTTCAACTTATGGATTGGACTACCGGGTTGTATTAATACCTTCCGGTCTTCCTTCAGATCCGTTCGATATACAATCTAAAATCTTTAAGCTTAAAAAGGATTGGCAGTTTTACCTCCTGGCGCAGAAAGAGACAGATATGAGTTTGATTATCTTAACTGGCCTGTAGACGTTGGTGCTCCGTGGACTGATAATAATGGTGATGGTAGTTTATACTCTGGGTATTGATGAACCTAAAATTATTGGTGATGAAACTCTTTTCTTTGTGGCTAATGATCTTGATACTGCTAGACTTCTCTTTTTACTTACGGTTCAAATCCGATTGGACTTGAATTTCAGGTTACAACCTTTGGTTATAATACAGAATTGCTTAAAGATGTGGTTTTTAAGAAATATATAGTTATTAATAAAAGTATGAATGAAATAACAGATATGTACTTTACTTATTGGACAGATGATGATTTAGGTTATGCCAGTGATGATTATGTTGGATGTGATACTTTACTTAAATCTTGGTTATACATATAATGGAGATAATGATGATGATCTCATTTGGTTACGGAACTCCCCCACCAGCAGTCGGTCATTTATTTGTACAGCCACCAATTGCTGCCTGCTGAGCCAACAGATAGTGCACGATATGGTGAAGGATGGAGAACAGGGTTACAGGAATATAAATGTTAATTCTTTTGTTTTATACATAAGTGGTACTATGACTTATTACGCTTCCCGACATGGGTGTACTAATTCCGGAGCTCTTCAATTTTATAATAATATGCAAGGATTTATATGGAATGGAGATCCCTTCCTTGATCCAAATACCGGTGAAGAAACAAAATTCTGTGTCCCCGGTGATCCTGTTGCAAAGATTGGTTGGTATGAAGGTGACGGTTGGCCTGGAGGCGATGTGCCTGTGACAGAAGATTCAGCTTAAGCTCCGGTCCTTTTAATATGGCACCAAATGATACTCAGGAAGTTGTTATTGCAATTTTAATAAAAAGAGGCACTGATAATATTAACAGCATTACAGAATTAAAGAACTATGCTGTTCAGATTCAGCACTGGTATGATAATGATTTAGTAACTGATGTTGAAGAAACCGGATCCACAATTCCATTAGAATATTCATTATCACAAAACTACCCTAACCCGTTTAATCCAAGTACAGCAATTAAATATGCAGTTACCGGTAAGCAGATTAGTACACTTAAAAGTTTATGATATTCTTGGAAGTGAAGTGGCAACATTAGTTAACGAAGAAAAACCTGCAGGAAATTACCAAGTTGAATTCAAATCCACAATCGGCAGTCTTCAGTTGGCAAGCGGTGTATATTTCTACAGATTGCAAGCTGGTTCTTTTGTACAAACTAAAAAGATGGTGATACTGAAATAATGTAAACCCAAAATATAAATTCTTAATTATTGGAAGCTTTTTTTTTCTAAGGAGAGATGAGATGAAAAATGTACTTCACTTACTATTGTTTGTCATTTCATTTTCTGTGGTAGCTATTTCACAAACTATCACATTTGATAAAACTTTACCTGCAAGCACTGCAACACAGGTTTTGCAAACTGATGATGGCGGATATCTGCTAAATTGTGTTGGCAATTTAAATTTTATCAAAACTGATCAAAATGGATACATCGAATGGACCAAAGAATACCCTGAAATAACTAATCCGGGGAAGCAAATTTGTAAAACCTTTGATGGTGGTTATATTGCTGTTGGTAGTATATTAAATGGTTCATATACTGATATTTGCCTAATAAAATTAGATCAAAATCTGGATACGATATGGACCAAGACCTATGGTGCTTATGACCAACCGGAAACAGGTCACGCAGTTATTCAGTTACCCGACAGCAGTTTTATTATTTCGTCACTTGATAGCAGCAACTTTTTTTTAAGAAAAACTGATGTGTATGGCTCCTTACTTTGGACAAAAATGATGGGAGGTATAACAGGAGGTATAACAATCTCGCCATCTTATCTAGTTAATCTTAATGACGGCAATTTTTTGTTTGGGAGTCCAAACGGAACATTTATAAAAATGAATTCTGATGCTGATACTATTTGGAGTAGCATTTTCGTGGCCTCAATTTCAGCCTATTTAACTAACGATGGTTTTATTCTAAATTCATCATGGGATAGTCTCCGGAAACTCGATCAGGATGGAAATATTATCTGGCAAAAAGATATTAGTTACGTTAAGTCCTTTGCTCAATCTACAAATGATAAATATATTTTATTAAAAGGGTCATTACTTGGATCATACCCATCCAGTATTTTAACTATAGATACAAGTGGAAATATTTTATCTGAAATTTCATTTGAAAATTCAGGTAATTACATTACAAACACCTCAGATGGTGGATTTGCTATTTGTGGAAGTATGCCAACGAATTTAGCATGGCTTCTTAAAACAGATAGTAACATAAATTCTACTGCAATTAATTTAATAAACCCTGTTTATGGTTCTACACTAAATATCTTTGAAACTTATCCAATAACCTGGAGAGCGAACAATGTTAATTATGTAAATATAGATTACTCTGTTGACAACCAGATTAGTTGGAATAATATCATCAGTTACTATCCAGCAGATGCGGATACATTTTTATGGACACTGCCTGAATTACCCGCTGGAGATATTTATTTAAAAATAAGTGATTCATTCAATTCGGGTATCTACGATAGAAGTGATCCGCCACAAAGAATTGGATACCAATCTATTGATTATATTGCTGCAAATGAAATATTTATGTGGATTGGGAATAACGGGATGAGGTCACACGATCCAAGAACTGATGGAAGCGGTTTTTATTGGCCCGGCGGAGATGACGCTACAATTTCTGCAATCTTTGCCGATGGTTTAGTCTGGGGCGGAAAAGTAAATGGAGAAATCAGGGTTAACGGTTCAACACGGAGATATGGATTAACACTGGGTTATATTCTTCCTTCTGGACTTCCTTCTGATCCTCTTGATATAAAATCTAAAATCTTTAAACTTAAAAGGAACTGGCAATACCTTCCGCCAAGTGCTGAGAGAGACAGGTATGAGTTTGATTTTCTGAACTGGCCTGTTGATGTTGGTGCGCCGTGGGATGATAATGATGGAGATGGTGTTTACACACCGGGAATTGATAATCCAAAAATATTTGGTGATGAAACTCTTTTCTTTATTGCCAATGATCTTGATACAGCCAGATGCTTGTCCACGTATGGTTCGAACCCTATTGGTCTTGAATTTCAGGTAACAACTTTTGGATACAACTCTGAATTGTTAAAAGATGTTGTATTTAAGAAATATAAAGTTATTAATAAAAGTATGAATGAAGTAACAGATATGTACTTTACATACTGGGCTGATGATGATTTAGGATATGCTGGTGATGATCTTTCTGCTTTTGATTCGACATACAATATGGCTTATGTCTATAATGCCGATAATGATGATCAATATTATTACGGAACCCCACCTCCTGCAGTAGCACATATGATTGTTCAGTGTCCGATTATTCCTGCGACTAGTTCGGATAGCGCCAGATATGATGATGGCTGGAGAAAAGGATTTAAGAATTTAAGGATGACTTCTTCAGGATTGCTGGTTAAAAGTAGTTGGTCTTGGCCACATGAACCTTACCTGGGAGTTTACGAAGGAACACTTGAATTTTATAATCTTATGCAAGGACTAAATAATTTTGGTGATTATATAATTGATCCAACAACAAATCTTCCAACTATCTGGCCGTTAACTGGTGATCCAGTTACAGGTACTGGATGGTATTTGATTTATGGATATCCCTCATCTGGTTATGATCAAAGGTATCACGTACCAACAGGTCCATTTAATTTAGCAATTGGCGATACTCAGGAAGTGGTTATTGCTTTTTTAATTAAGAAAGGAACGGATAATTTAAACAGCATAACAGAGCTTAGAAACTATGCTGCTCAAATTCAACAATGGTACGATAATGATTTTGTTACAGATGTTGAAGAAACTAATTCAACAATTCCATTAGAGTATTCTTTATCTCAAAACTACCCTAACCCGTTTAATCCGAGCACAATCATAAGTTATCAGTTGCCGATAAACGGATTGGTTAGCTTAAAAGTATATGATATTCTTGGAAGTGAAGTTACAACGCTTGTTAACGAAGAAAAACCTGCAGGAAATTACCAAGTTGAATTCAAATCCACAATCGGCAGTCTTCAGTTGGCAAGTGGTGTATATTTCTACAGATTGCAAGCTGGTACTTTTGTAGAGACAAAGAAAATGTTATTAATCAAATAAAGGGTTAGTGAAATGAAAAAAATATTTTTTATAACACTGTTTATCATATCATTTTCTGTGGTAGCTATTTCACAAACTATCACATTTGATAAAACCATAACTGGTGCAACACAAGTTTGGCAAACTGATGATGGTGGTTATATACTCACTAATGGGATATATACTTGCACTAAAACAAGTCAGCATGGATACATCGAGTGGCAAAAAGGCTATAAATTTTCCAGTGGTTCGAGTGCCATATTAAAAGTTATAAAAACCCTGGATGGCGGATATGCTACTGTTGGGCAAAAACTGAATGGCACAGTACCTGATATTTGGTTTATAAAATTGAATCAAAATTTTGATACTGTCTGGACAAGAGTTTATGGCACACCAGAATACTCTGAAACGGGACATGATTTAATTCAACTACCAGATAGCAGTTATATTATTTCATCATATGATATGAGTGATCTTAGTTTTTATTTAAGAAAAACTGATGCGAATGGAAATCTTATCTGGATAAAGAATATACGTCACCAGGTAACAATGTATCAGTTTTCTTATTTAGTTAATCTGAAAGATGATAATTTTTTATACGGGAATATATTTTCCTTAATGAAAATGAATTCAGAGGCAGATACACTGTGGATAAAAACTATGTACCCTACGTACCTAACGCATCAAAGTTTTTTTACCAATGATGAACATATTTTACTTTCGACTTCTACAAATCTTCAAAAACTTGATTTGGATGGTAATGTTAGATGGCAAAATTCATATGGCAACATTGTGTCTTTTGTTCAATCTGTTGATGATCATTACATTTTACTACAGAGAATGTCGCCAGCTCCATATCCCTCAAAGATATTTGAAATAGATACAAGTGGAAATCTCCTATCAGAATTTGAGATTGGATCTGGAGGTAGTTGCATTATCAATACATCAGATGGTGGATTTGCTATTTGTTATGATTGGTATAGTCGTTTTCTTAAAACTGATTCTGATTTTAATTACACCGCAATAAATCTTTACTCACCGTGGGATGGAAGAGAATTAAATACATTTACACAATATACCATAGCATGGAGGTTTAACAATGTTAATTTTGTAAATATTGATTACTCAATTGATAATCAAAACTCCTGGATTAACATCATAAATTATTACCCTGCTGATGCAAATACATTTTATTGGACTTTGCCGGAAATGCCAGTTGGTGATCTGTTTATAAGAATAAGTGATTCATTCAATCCGCTTATTTATGATAGAAGCGATCCTCCTCAAAGTGTTATCAACTACAAAGCTTATGACTTCATTGCGGCTAATGAAATATTTATGTGGATTGGCAACAACGGAATGAACTCACACAATCCGCTATCAGACGATTGCGGTTTTTATTGGCCGGGTGGAGAAGATGCAACTATTTCCGCAATTTATGAAGACGGATTAGTCTGGGGCGGAAAAGTGAACGGGGAAATAAGAGTAAATGGTTCAACATATAGGCAGGGATTAACACCGGGTTATATTCTTCCTTCTGGTCTTCCTTCTGATCCACTGGATGTAGAATCTAGAATATTTAAGTTAAAAAAAGATTGGCAATACTTACCTTCAGGTCCGGAGAGAGACAAATACGAATTTGATTTTCTTAACTGGCCCGTAGATTTTGGAGCGCCGTGGGATGATAATGATGGAGATGGTATATATACACCGGGAATTGATGAGCCAAAAATATTGGGCGATGAAACTTTATTCTTTGTTGCTAATGACCTTGATACAGCAACTTCTCTTTTAACTTACGGTTCAAATCCGATTGGCTTGGAGTTTCAGGTTACAACTTTCGGTTATAATACTGAGTTACTTAAAGACGTAGTGTTTAAGAAGTTTAAAATCATAAATAAAAGTTCGGAAGAAATTACTGAAATGTATTTAACCTACTGGACCGATGATGATTTAGGTTATGCTGGAGATGATTATGAAGGATTTGATTCCACTCTAAATATGGGTTATTGCTATAATAGTGATAACTATGATGAGTATTACTATGGATCACTTCCGCCGGCAGTTGGACATATGATAGTGCAAAGTCCAATTATTTCTTCGACAGAAAGTGATAGCGCTAGATACGGCGATGGTTGGAAAAAGGGATTTAGAAATATTGGAATGACATCTTCAGGTCTGATCCTTAAACACTCTTCAGACTATCCAACGGATCCAAATCTTGGAGATTATAGTGGTACTTTAGAATTTTATAATATGATGCAGGGTCTTAATATGGATGGAAGTTCAATAATTAATCCTATTTCAAGTGAACCTACCATTTGGTCGCTTTGTGGAGATCCTGTTTCAGGTACTGGCTGGTATGAAGGAGATGGCTGGCCTGGAGGTCCTTGGCCTGATGATCGACGCTATCACGTTCCTACCGGTCCATTTAATATGGCACCAGGCGATACACAAGAAGTTGCCATAGCAATTCTAATTAAAAAAGGTACTGATAATATTAACAGCATTACTGAGCTTAGAAACTATGCTGCTCTCATTCAACAATTGGTATGATAATGATTTAGTTACAGATGTTGAAGAAACTAATTCAACAATTCCATTAGAGTATTCATTATCACAAAACTACCCAAATCCGTTTAATCCGAGTACTGTTATAGGTTATCAGTTACCGGTAAGCGGATTGGTTAGCTTAAAAGTATATGATATTCTTGGAAGTGAAGTTGCAACGCTTGTTAATGAAGAAAAAGCTGCAGGGGCTTACAATGTACAATTTACAATTAACAACCTGCCTGCCGGACAAGCTGGTTTACAATTAAGCTCAGGTGTGTATTTCTACCGTTTGCAAGTCATAGATCCCGAATCAAGTTCGGGACAGGTTTTTGTAGAAACTAAAAAGATGGTGATACTGAAATAATGTAAACCCAAAATAAATATTCTAAATTGTTAAAAGTTCTTTTTCAATCAGGGAGAGATGAGATGAAAAATGTACTTCACTTATTATTATTTATCATATCGTTTTCTGTGGTAATCATTCCACAAACTATTACGTTTGATAAAACTTTACCCGCAAGTTCTGCAACCCAGGTTTTGCAAACTGATGATGGCGGATATCTGCTTAATTGTTCAGGTAATCTAAATTTTATGAAGACAGATCAGTATGGTTATGTCGAATGGTCCGAAGAGTACCCTGAAATAACTCAACCTGGAAAGAAAATTTGCAAAACTTTTGATGGAGGTTATATTGCTGTTGGTAATAAATCAAACGGCTCATATACTGATATTTGCCTAATAAAATTAGATCAAAATCTGGATACGATATGGACCAAAACCTATGGTGCTTATGACCAACCGGAAACAGGTCACGCAGTAATTCAATTACCTGATAGCAGCTTTATTATTTCGTCATACGATTGGCCTGGTTTTTACTTAAGAAAAACTGATGTATATGGCTCCTTACTTTGGACAAAAACGATTGGTGGTTTATCATTAGTGCCGTCTTATCTAGTTAATCTTAATGACGGCAATTTTTTGTTTGGGCGATACGGAACATTAATAAAAATGAATTCTGACGCTGATACTCTTTGGAATAAAACATTAATTGGCTTAAACTATAGTTTTCTAACTAACGATGGCTTTATCTTATTATCAACTGACTCCTATCTCCAGAAACTCGATCAGGATGGAAATATTATCTGGCAAAAAGATATTGGTAGCGTTACGTCCTTTGTTCAATCCGAAGATGATAAATATATTTTATTAAAAGGGGCCTTCTATATCTATACACCCACATCAAGTATTTTAACTATAGATACAAGTGGAAATATTTTATCAGAAATTTCATTTGAAAATTCAGGTAATTACATTACAAATACGCTGGACGGTGGATTTGCTACTTGTGGAAGTATGACAAGGAGTTTAGCCTGGCTTCTTAAAACAGATAGTAACATAAATTATACTGCAATTAATTTAATAAACCCTGTTTATCGTTCTACACTAAATATCTTTATTACTTATCCAATTATCTGGAGAGCGAACAATGTTAATTTTGTAAATATAGAATACTCTAATGATAACCAGATTACCTGGAACAGCATCATAAATTACTATCCTGCAGAAGCAGATACATTTAATTGGACTTTGCCTGATATGCCAATGGGTGATCTGTTTATAAGGATAAGTGATTCATTCAATCCGCTTATTTATGATAGAAGTGACCCGCCGCAAAGTGTTATTAGTTATAAAGCTTATGACTACATTGCTGCAAATGAAATTAAAATGTGGATTGCCAATAATGGAATAGGCTCATGCAATCCGCTGACAGAGGGTAGTGGTTTTTATTGGCCAGGCGGAGAAGATGCAACAATTCCTGTAATATTTAAGGATGGTTTAGTTTGGGGCGGTAAAGTAAACGGAGAAATCAGAGTAAATGGTTCAACTTACAGATCTGGATTAACTCCCGGTTGTATACTGTCTTCTGGACTTCCTTCTGATCCTCTGGATGTAAAATCCAAAATGTTTAAACTTAAAAAAGACTGGCAATACCTTCCGCCAGGTGCGGAAAGAGACAGATATGAATTTGATTTTCTGAACTGGCCTGTTGATGTTGGTGCACCCTGGGATGATAATGACGGCAATGGCATTTATACACCGGGAATTGATGAGCCAAAAATATTTGGTGATGAAACTTTATTCTTTGTTGCTAATGACCTTGATACAGCAACTTCTCTTTTAACTTACGGTTCAAATCCGATTGGCTTGGAGTTTCAGGTTACAACCTTTGGTTATAACAGCGAATTGCTGAAAGATGTTGTCTTCAAGAAATACAGAGTAATAAATAAAAGTAATACTGATATCACAGATATGTATTTTACTTACTGGGCCGATGATGATTTGGGTAACGCAAGTGATGATTTATCAGCTTTTGATTCGACATACAATATGGCTTATGTCTATAATTTTGATAATTATGATGATTATTATTACGGCACTCCCCCTCCAGCAGTTGCACATATGATCGTTCAGAGCCCGATAGTTCCTGCGACTAGTTCGGATAGTGCAAGATATGATAATGGTTGGCGAAAAGGATTTAAGAATTTAGGAATGACTTCTTCAGGATTGATAGTTAAAGATGACGCTCAGATGGGAGTTTACGAAGGAACACTTGAATTCTATAATCAAATGCAAGGATTAAGATATGACGGCAGTTATATTATTGATCCAATTACAAACCTTCCCACGATCTGGCCATTAACTGGTGATCCGGTCACAGGTACAGGATGGTATATAGTAACCTATTATTCAAGAAGTGGTGGTGATCAAAGGTACCACGTACCAACAGGTCCTTTTAATATGGCACCAAACGATACGCAGGAAGTTGTAATTGCTTTCTTAATTAAGAAAGGAACGGACAATTTAAACAGCATAACAGAGCTTAGAAACTATGCTGCTCAGATTCAGCATTGGTACGATAATGATTTAGTAACTGATGTTGAAGAAACCGGATCCACAATTCCATTAGAATATTCATTATCACAAAACTACCCAAATCCGTTTAATCCAAGTACTGTGATCAGTTACCAATTACCGGTAAGCGGATTGGTTAGCTTAAAAGTATATGATATTCTTGGAAGTGAAGTTGCAACTCTGGTTAATGAGGAACAATCTGCAGGCTCTTACAATGTACAATTTACGATTAACAACCTGCCTACCGGACAGGCTGGTTTACAATTAAGCTCCGGTGTATATTTCTACCGATTGCAGGCTGGCTCTTTTATCCAGACAAAGAAAATGTTATTAATCAAATAAAGGAATAATGTTATGAAAACTTTAACAATACTTTTTATCGTTTTGATAACAGCTTACAGTTTTCCGCAGGAAAATGTTTTATTTGAAAAACAGAAAAAAACAAATGCCCAAAACTTGCGGGAAGTTCAGAGAATTAAATTACCTCTGAACACTTCAACTACCCAAGTGCTTAAACCTATTAATCTTCCAAATGAAATTAATATGATCGATACTCTTCGTTACTACGGGTATTACAATTCTAATTTCGGAATATTTGGTCAGGATTGGATTCTTCAATGGTTTAAAGCACCAACAGATCTGGTAATTAAAGGTCTTGGTTTTTATTGTATGGATAATCCTAACGATACACCGGTTGAAGCAAAAATTGTTAAAGTCAATTGGACTGAGGCTCAATTAATTTCTGCCGAAACATTACAGCGTGGATATTATGAAGCGTTGGGAAATGGCTATAATGACATTACTTCATTTCTTGATAATCCTGATAGGACCGGAGGTTGGACTTCAATTCAGCCCGTAGATACTGAACCTTTTGAATATGATATTTGGAGTGATAACGGAGTTGGTTATTCTTTTATTCCAGATGAAACGCTGAACGATCATCAATGGATCGATATGAATCTTCTTGGAAATGAACCATTTTTAAACTATGGAGAAATTTTTGGAGTTGCAGTAAAAAATACTTCTGCTGTTATGGACAGTGATCGCGTGGGATTTTTAGCTGGTTATAGTGTTGGATATCCCTTCTGGAAATTTTATGCAAACGGAAGGTTGATTCCAGGAGTTGATTATGGATGGTGGACGAGAGAATTAACATTTGATTTTCAGGTTGCTGTGGATATAAGTTATAATCCGCTCATTCCTTTTTTTGTAGATTATTCACGTTTAACTTTCACTTTATCAACTGATCCAAGACCAGTATCTGCTATTGTTACTCTTGGTTTTGGTGGTCATGGGGTTCCTGAAATTTTAGTATCAGCCTTAGTCTCTTACTCTACTGATAATGGAGCAATATGGCACCAGAATCTCCCATTACAACTCAATCACGTTAGCGATAGTCTGTACACAGGTGAACTTCCGGGATTCCCGGCAGGAACAATGGTTTCTTATTACTTTGAGGCAACTGATACACTCAGGATGAATACTTCTAGAACACCAGAAATTAATTATTCTATCTCTCGTCCTCCGTGGGCTAATACACTTGTTGTTTTTAATGGCTTTACAACTCCAACCGGATATCCACAAGAATATTATTTCGGTTCAGGAGAATGGCCGAACAACGATAACACTTTAATTTTTGATCACGATGTTTGGGCTTACGGTCCTTTAACTGCTGAACTACTTAGTAACTATAGAAATGTATTAGAGATATGCACAAACGGACCGAACGATATCAATAGTGATGCAATCAGAGCCTGGCTGGAAGAAAGTGGTGATCATAACTATATGCTTGCAGGCGATGAATGGTTAGGTGCTCAATCTAACTGGACAGACGGACCGCATTCTGCCGGTGATTTTATTTTTGATATTCTAGGTATTAACTATGAATATAATGATGTAAACTATGCTGTAGCTGGTGATGAAAATAAACCATCTATAGTTTATCCTCAATCAGGTTCTATGCTAGGTGGACCTATATTTGATTTATACACTCAAGTCTCAACAGATAGTGGTTGGACTGCACCAATGACGTATGATCCTTTTTACGAGATAGATGTATCTAACTGGCTGGATGGAGTTGATTTTGAACCTGATGTTGAAGTTGATATGAAAGGATTGGCAATTAATGGAACCACAGTATATAATATTGGTGGTCATCGTACATTACCTGCAGGTAATAAAATTGCTTTCTTTGCATTTGATCCATTGTCATTAAATTCAGATACTGAAAATGAAGTTGAATATTTCTGGTATGGATTTATGAATACAGCACCATACGCTGAACCACTGCTTGATTGGTTTGGTATTCCTGTTGGAGTTGAAAAAGAAGATGATTTATTACCAGACACATATACACTTTCTCAAAACTACCCTAACCCGTTTAATCCGAGTACGGTGATCAGTTACCAGTTACCAGTTAGCGGATTGGTTAGCTTAAAAGTATATGATATTCTTGGAAGAGAAGTTACAACTCTTGTTAATGAAGAAAAACCAGCCGGCAAATATGAGGTTATTTTTAATGTAGAGACGCATCGCGATGCGTCTTTACCAAGCGGAGTATATTTTTACAGAATACAAGCAGGAAGTTTTACACAAACAAAAAAGATGTTATTAATTAAATAATGGGTTAAAAAATGAAAAATATATTTTTTCTAACACTGTTTATCATATCATTTTCTGTGGTAGCCATTTCACAAACTATCACATTTGATAAAACTTTCCCTGCAAGTTATGCAACTCAGGTTTTACAAACTGATGATGGCGGATATCTGCTTAATTGTTCGAGCTATCCAACGAGCTATCTAAATTTTGTTAAGACAGATCAGTTTGGTTACATTCAATGGTCAAAGGAATACCCTGAAATAACTCAACCTGGAAAGAAAATTTACAAAACTTACGATGGAGGTTATATCGCTGTTGGTAATAAATTAAACGGCTCATATACTGATATTTGCCTAATAAAATTAGATCAAAATCTGGATACGATATGGACCAAAACCTATGGTGCTTTTGACCAACCGGAAACAGGTCACACAGTAATTCAGTTACCTGATAGCAGCTTTATTATTTCGTCACTTGATTATCCTGGTTTTTACTTAAGAAAAACTGATGTATATGGCTCCTTACTTTGGACAAAAATGATTGGTGGTAAATCATTAGTGCCGTCTTATCTAGTTAATCTTAATGACGGCAATTTTCTGTTTGGTCTATACGGAACATTAATAAAAATGAATTCTGACGCTGATACTCTTTGGAATAAAACATTAATTGGCTTAAACTATAGTCTTCTGACTAACGATGGCTACATCTTGCTTCAAACTTTCAGCTATCTCCAGAAACTCGATCAGGATGGAAATATTCTCTGGGGAAAAGATATTAGTTTCGTTAAGTCCTTTGCTCAATCTACAAACGATAAATATATTTTATTAAAAGGGGCGTTCGCTACGTTCAATCCAAGCCCATTCAGTATTTTAACTATAGATACAAGTGGAAATATTTTATCTGAAATTTCATTCGAAGAGCGGGGTGAGTACATAACAAATACGCTGGACGGTGGATTTGCTATTTGTGGAAGTATGCCTTCGAATTTAGCATGGCTTCCAGCATGGCTTCTTAAAACAGATAATGAATTTAATTATACTGCAATCAGTCTAAGGGCACCAAATGATGGACAAAATTTAAATATCTTTAATACTTATCCAATTATCTGGAAAGCAAATAATGTTAATTACGTTAATATCGAATACTCAACTGATAACCAGGTTACCTGGAATAGTGTTATTAATTACTATCCTGCCGAAGCAGATACATTTAATTGGACTTTGCCGGATATGCCATCCGGAAATCTCTTTATAAGGATAAGCGATTCATTCAATCCGGATGTTTATGATATTAGCGACCCACCGCAAACAGCAATAAATTATCAATCAACTGATTACATTGCAGCAAATGAAATATTTATGTGGATGGGTAATTATGGTATGAATTCTCACAATCCGCTGACAGACGATAGTGGTTTTTACTGGCCTGGCGGAGAAGAGGCAACAATTCCTGCAATATTTGCTGATGGACTTGTTTGGGGCGGTAAAGTTAATGAGGAAA
Organism: uncultured Ignavibacteriaceae bacterium; assembly: GCA_963804005.1. GTDB lineage: Bacteria > Bacteroidota > Ignavibacteria > Ignavibacteriales > Ignavibacteriaceae > JAGXRK01. The sequence continues at coordinate 18,172 of CAWDOP010000009.1, forward strand.
TAAGAGTCAATGGTTCAACTTACAGATATGGATTAACACCCGGTTATATTTTACCTTCCGGTCTTCCATCAGATCCAGCAGAAACAAAATCTAAAATGTTTAAGCTTAAAAGAGACTGGCAATATCTTCCTCCAAGTGCAGAAAGAGACAGATATGAATTCGATTTTTTGAACTGGCCTGTTGATGTTGGAGCGCCCTGGACTGATAATGACAATGATGGAGTTTATACTCTGGGTATTGATGAACCTAAAATAATTGGTGATGAAACTCTTTTCTTTGTTGCCAATGATCTTGATACTGCAACTTCTCTTTTTACTTACGGCTCAAATCCTATAGGTTTGGAGTTTCAGGTTACAACTTTTGGTTATAACAGCGAATTGCTGAAAGATGTTGTTTTCAAAAAGTATAAGATAATTAATAAGAGTCCTGACACAGTTACTGATATGTACTTAACATACTGGACTGATGATGATTTAGGTTATGCCAGTGATGATTATGTCGGATGTGATACTCTCTTAAATCTTGGTTATACATATAACGGAGATAATGATGATCATTTTTATGGTGCTTCTCCCCCCGCAGTTGCACATATGATTGTTCAGCCTCCAATTGTTGCGTCTGAGCCGACAGACAGCGCCCGATTTGGTGATGGATGGAAAAAAGGTTATAAAAATACTCCTCTAAGTTCATTCGTTTTATATATTGGCGCTAGCAGTACTTACGCTGATCCCGACATGGGTGTATATGCCGGAACTCTTATGTACTATAATTATATGCAAGGATTAATATGGAATGGAGATCCATTTATAGATCCCAACACAGGTTTACAAACTAATTTTTGCTTAGCCGGAGATCCTGTCTCAGCTACAGGCTGGTATGAAGGTGATGGATGGCCTGGTGGTCCTTGGCCTGATGATAGAAGATTCAGCTTAAGCTCCGGTCCTTTTAATATAGCCCCAGGCGATACTCAGGAAGTTGTTATTGCTTTTTTGATTAAGAGGGGCACTGATAATATTAACAGCATTGCGGAACTCAAAAATTATGCTGCCCTAATTCAACATTGGTATGATAATGATTTAGTTACGGATGTGAATGAAACAGCGCCATCTCTTCCAACAGAATTTTCTTTGTCGCAGAATTATCCAAATCCGTTTAATCCTGTTACAGTTATTCGGTATTCGATTCCAAATGTAGAGACGCATCGCAATGCGTCTTTACGAAATGTAACTCTAAAAGTATATGACATACTTGGAAGAGAAGTCATAACTCTTGTTAACGAAGAAAAGCCAGCAGGCAGCTATGAAGTAGAATTTGATGGTTCAAAATTATCAAGCGGCGTTTATTTTTACAGAATACAAGCAGGTAGTTTTACTCAAACAAAAAAGATGATGGTACTCAAATAAATATATGGGAATCTTATGCTAAAAGGATTTTTATTACTTATTACCATTTTCATCGGTATTAATGCTAATTCTTTAATCGGGCAAAGCAATACCTTTGAAAGAAGCTACCCGAGTTTTGGTAAACCATCTGTTATTGGATTAAAAACTATTGAGCTCCCGAATAATGAATCATTAATTCTGGGCAGCAGATACCCGTATCCTTGGTATACTACTTGGTCAGATATAATCTTAACAAAAATTAATAATGCGGGTTATACTATTTGGCGAAAAGAAATTGAAACTCCTCCTACTAAGTGCAGAAAATCAAACCAGATTTTATTAACTGAACAAAATGATATTTTATTAATCAACGTTCAAAGCTCGGATAGTTTATATGTTTTAAACATAAAAAAACTGGATCTTAATGGAGTTGAACTCTCCAGCTATAATTTAATTACCGCTCCATCAATTGTCGGTTGTGCGATTACAAAAACACAGGACGATAATTATTTAATTTCTTACTATGGCGGGGAAGGTTATGAAACTATAAATATTCTAAAAATAAACCAGCAATTAAACATTTTATGGCAAAAAAATATTTATGCTAATGTACCTTTAATTGCTGACAAGCAAGATTTTTTTATAAAAAAATGGGGTTTTAATGATTATGCAATTGGATTTAACAACAGTATATTAAAAATTAATTCTAACGGTGATAGTTTATTTGTTACACTTGCTACAAGCATCCACAATTTCACTTCGGAAACCGTTGATGGTTCATTGCTTTTATCAGGAACAAAAACCCTTATAAAAATCGATTCAAGTAATAATATTATTTGGACCAGAAATTTTTTAAGAGACCCAGGCCCTGCAATACAGACTTCGGACGGGAATTATTTAATCTATGTTAATAATTATTACTACGCCGATACGGATTCAATAATTAAAATCGATGAAATGGGTGATTTAATTTGGGCAAGAGCTGTTCAGGGAACCGTTTATAATATAAATGAAAATGCTGATAAAACACTTTTATGCTCAGGAATTTTATACACATCTTTTTTTTATTACCTTAGTAACTATGGCCCTAACTGCTGGATTTTGAAAACTGATTCTTCAGGTGACTATAAAGCGATAAATTTAATTACACCTATTGGTTCTGAGAAACTGCTTACATTCAGCAAATATCTTATTGGATGGCACAGCAATGGAATTGAAAAAATAAACTTATACTATTCTATCGACGACGGGAAAAAATGGAATATTATTGAAAAAAATATTACTGCCGATACAAGTCAGTTTAGCTGGTCTGTTCCGCTACTATTTATTGATAGTATAAAAATAAAAATTGAAGATGCTGATAACCCAAACATATTTAACTTTTCTGAATATCCTTTTTACGTGTCCGTTTATCAGCCTACTGATTACATTTCTACAAATGAAATTTTAATGTGGATTGGCAGCAACGGAATGGGTTCTCACAATCCATATACAGATGCTGATGGATTCTTTTGGCCGGGAGGTGATTCTGCTACAATTCCTGCAATTTTTGTTGATGGATTGGTCTGGGGTGGAAAAGTTAATGAAGAAATAAGAGTGAATGGTAATACATACCGTTACGGACTTAAACCTGGGAGAATACTGGAAGATGGTACAGCAGATAATCCCCTTTCAACTCAAAGCAAGATATTTAAAATTAGAAAAGATTGGCAGACGCTCCCCGAAAGCGTTCTTAAAGATAGGCTTGAGTACGATTACAACCATTGGCCTGTAGAGGCAGGAGCACCGTGGGATGATGTGAATGAAGACGATGTTTATACTCCCGGTTTTGATAAACCGAAATTTATTGGTGATGAAACTTTATTCTATGTTGCTAATGAGCTTGATACGGCCAGATGCTTGTACACGTATGGTTCAAATCCTATTGGACTTGAATTCCAGACAACGGTCTTCGGATTTAACAGAGAAGACTTGAAAGATGTTGTCTTCAAAAAATACAGAGTTATTAACAAAGGTAGTAATGATATTACAGAAATGTATTTCAGCTATTGGTCAGATGAACTCTTAGGTTATGGTGGTGATACCGGTTTAGGTTGCGACTCTTCTTTAAATTTATCATTTTCATTTAATCTCGATAATAATGATGAGGGATATTATGGTATAAATCCTCCGGCAGTTGCTCATATGTTTGTTCAAGGTCCTAAAATATCTTCTTCAAACCAGGATAGTGCTCGATTTGATAACGGCTGGGAAAAGAATTTTAAAAATCTTCCGATAACAGCATTCGCACCGATTATTAACGGTAGTGCTACTTATAGAGATGCAGAACTTGGAGATTACAATGGCACACTACATTTTTATAATCAAATGCACGGGCTCTTGTGGAATGAAAATGATGTTATTGATCCGTTGAGCGGACAGATAACTAAATTCCCATTTTCTGGTGATCCAGTCACTGGTACGGGTTGGTACCAGAATCAGTCATTAAGTAACAGCAGAAGACTGATAATCTCATCAGGTCCTTTTAATATAGCTCACGGGGATACGCAGGAAGTTTGTATCGCAATTTTTATGGCCAGAGGAAATAGCAACTTAAACAGCATAACAAAACTCAGAGAGTTAGCTGCTCACGTGCAGGAGTTTTATAACACCGAGCTTGTTGAAATACTAAACACAAAAGAAACTATTGCTCCTTTGGGTTTTACTTTATATCAAAACTATCCTAATCCGTTTAATCCCAAAACTACAATTGAGTATGAAGTGCCTGAGAAAACAAATGTAACAATAATAATATACGATATACTCGGAAGAAAAGTAAAAACCCTTGTAGATAACGAAGAAAAAGTTAGATGGAAATACAAAGTAAAATTTGATGGAAGCGCACTTGCAAGCGGAGTGTATTTTTACAGAATACAGGCTGGTTCTTTTACTCAAACAAAAAAGATGATTGTACTCAAATAAACTTTACAGAGAGATTTGGTATTTATTAAGTGTTGATTTATTACTAAATAAAATTTAATTAACAACAAAAAAAAATGAAAACTATTTTCGCCTTAGTATCCACATTTATTTTATTGTTTATTTCTTGCAATGAACAAACCACAGAACCAATTGATCAAACTGTTGAGTTGCTTCCTCTTAAAATTGGAAATTATTGGATCTACCGCGTTGGAGTAAAAGATTCCTACAATGATACTACACTTTCATTTCAGGATACGCTTAGAGTAATAGATGAAACAGATCGAGGATTTTTGTTGCAATCAAGATTACAGATAATTCTGTTAAATGGTTATTATAAAAACGGCACAGGCGGACTTTATATGAATGACACTTTGCAGTTTAAATACCCAGGTGTAATCGGTGAAGAGTGCGGCTTAATGGGATTGGGAAATGTTTTTGATATAAATGGAAACAATCCTGAAGGCATCATTTCCAGAACTGATTTTAATTACTCATTCGTTACATCGACAGATACTATAATTTTTAGCGATTGTTATTATTATTTTCTACTTGCATTTTATCCAACTGATGAAATAAAAAAAACCGGTTTAACTATTTTCAAACCTGGTATTGGATTAGTCGCGAGTGACTGGGTTGAAATAAATGAAGTTGTGAATGAATTTTATAATCCAGGTGTCTCATTAATTGACTATCATCTGGAATAAAAATCTGAATAATTTGTTCATACAAAGAAGATGATAGCAATCAAATAATTGAACATTGAGCATTTATCATTGAAGATTAAAAAAGGCGATCATTCGATCGTCTTTTTTTATAATGGTTGTTCGTGTGTTAAGCAGTGAAGTGTTCCTAATCCCCAAACTAAATCCACAGCGTGAATTCCGATTACAGGTCTATCCGTAAACAGTTCACTTAATATTCCTAATGCTATTCTATCTTTCGGATCATTAAAAGTAGGAACAAGCACTGCATAATTAGAAATGTAAAAGTTTGCATAACTGGCAGGAAGTCTTTCACCTTTAAAGATCACAGGTGAAGGCATAGGGATTTCAAGGACATTAAGTTTTGCTCCATCTTCTAACCTAGCACCGTAAAGTCTTTCACGGTTTTCCATTAGCGGATTATAATTCGGATCGTTTGGATCATCTTCTATCACAGTAACAACTGTATTCTTATTTACGAATCTTGTTATGTCATCAACATGTCCGTGTGTATCATCTCCGGCAATACTTTTATTAAGCCAGATAACGTTTGTGATTCCCAAATATTTTTTGAAAACTTCTTCATAATCTTTTTTTGTAAATCCTGAATTACGAACCTGAGTTTTATCATCCATTAAACATTCTTCCGTTGTGATGATTGTGCCAGTCCCATTGTAATCAATGCTGCCGCCTTCAAGAACCACTTCCCTGTTTTTATGTTCAGCTTTAATCCGAGGAAGTTTTAATTCCTTAGCAATCATCTTAGGAATTTTATTATCCTTTTTATAGTTATCATATTTAGCCCAGGCATTGAATTTAAAGTTGATGAGAATAGTATTTCCCTTATCGTCTTTGACGAATTGAGGACCCGAATCACGCAGCCAATTTCTATCTGTCTCCAGTCTGAAGAATTCAACATTTGTCAAATCGGCTTCAACTGCTTTAAGCACTGCTTGAGCTTTTTTCTGATGTAGTTTTGATTCAACAATAATTCTTACTTTTTCAGCGCGTGAGATGTATCTTACTATTTCACCATAAACCCATGAAATTGGAGCAAACTTTCCAGGCCAGTCTTCTTTATTATTCGGCCAGCCGATCCAGGTGGCTTCGTGGTATTCCCATTCGGCAGGAAGACGGTATGTAACATTTTCTTTATTCATCATATTTATAACAATATCACCCTTTCAGGGTTTGTTCAATTATATAACTAAAATTATTTTTCCATCAATCTATTAACCTTTCGGTAATGCCTCCATACGCATCTATTCTTCTATCGCGTAAAAATGGCCAGTTGCGGCGAATATATTCAATTCTATTCAGATCAACTTCCGCCATTAAAATCTCTTCTTTATCTGTTGATGCCTCGGCTAAAATAATTCCCTGCGGATCGCAGATGAATGATCGTCCCCAAAATTCTATTCCGGCTGAATCTGGATTTTGTTTTTCTAAACCGATACGATTGACGGACGCGACATAAACTCCGTTTGCAATTGCATGTCCGCGCTGGACAGTTTGCCAGCTTTCAAACTGAGCTTTACCGTGTTCTTCTTTTTCTTTAGGATGCCACCCGATTGCAGTTGGATAGAATAAAATGCTTGCTCCTTGTAAAGCGGTTAAGCGCGCGCCTTCGGGATACCATTGATCCCAGCAAATTAATGTTCCAATGTTTCCAAATTTTGTATCAAAAGCTTTGAAACCCAGATCACCGGGAGTAAAATAAAATTTTTCATAAAATGCAGGGTCATCAGGAATATGCATCTTGCGATAAAGACCTGCTATTGTTCCGTCTGCATCAATAATTGCAGCGCTGTTATGATAGACTCCTACAGCACGTTTTTCAAAAAATGGAGCAATAACAACAACTTTATTTTTTGCAGCTGCTTTTGAAACTTCTTTTATTGACGATCCGTCAAGAGGTTCGGCAATATCATAATAGTCTATATTTTCAGATTGACAGAAATATTGAGAGGTAAAAAGTTCAGGAAGACAAATTACCTGCGCTTTTTGCTTTGCTGCTTTTTCAATCCATCTAACTGCGTTCTTAACATTTTCTTTCGGCTTTTTTGTAAACGCCATTTGTATTAAACCGACCTTAAACTTAACGGGTAATTTTTTGCTCATTGGTTTTTATTAATATGTTATAATGACAACAGAAAACTAAATTTTGAAATTACTATTTGCAAGTAATGATAAATATATCTATTTCAATATCCCATTGTAGAAACTAATTCACCTCTTCTATTAAACGCTTTACTTCTTTCAAGGATTCCGTTTTTATAATATTCTTCCTTCATTAAAATACCATCATCATAATAAGTTTTAGTCCAGCCATTCAGTTTTCCATCCCAATAATTTTCCAGTCTTTCAAGTGCACCGTTACGGTAATAAGTTTGTCTGTTTCCTTTTCTTATTCCGTCTTCGATATATTCAGAAGATTTGATCAATCCGTTATCAAAATAGTACTTTACTTCGCCATTAACTTTATCGTTCTCGTATGTTGCAAAAGATTCCAGGGCGCTATTGGGATAATAAGTTAAAACAATTCCGTTCCTGCGACCATTTTCATAGATTGCTTCTTCTTTAAGGACACCTGATTCATAATAAGTTTTTTCGTTTCCTCGCTTAATACCATTTATAAAATCTGTTGATTTCTTCAGTGCTCCGTTTTCGTAATACGAAAAAGAACGTCCGTGAAGAGTATTGTTCGTGTAATTCCATTCTTCTTTCAGAAAACCGCTTTCGTAAAAAGATCTGGTTATTCCGTCTCTTATACCGTCTTTAAGAAATATTTCCTGTTTGATAGCTTTATTTTCGTAAAAATCTCTTTCTACTTTTTCAACTGATTCAAGTTTTCCCATATAATCATAACGTGTTCGGTTTAACAGTTCATCATTACTATATTCATCAAGCACACGGACTTTCCCACCCAGATCATAAATTTTTAAATTTCCCTGTAATCGGTCATCAATAAAAAATGCTTCGAGAGCAACACGATCTTTATGATCATGAAAAACTCTTGTGGTTCCGTGTTGTTTACCATCGACAAACTTTCTTTCTACTTCAACATTACCGGATAAATAATAAGTTTTTGAAATGCCCTGTAAAACTCCATCTATATAATTCCATTCACCTTGAAGTTCACCTGTTTTGTAATAAGTTCTTGTAATATTTTGTAATACGCCATCCCAATAATTTTGTTCAGCCCAGAGTTCACCGGTTTCATAAAACCATTTGGAAACACCAGACCGCACACCTTCCCGATAGTTCCAGATAATACTTACTTTACCATCTTCAAAATACCAGATGGATTTGTCATCTTCTTTACCGTTAACAAAAATCCATTCTTTCCATAAATTACCTGATGGATAATATTCAAAGTATTTTCCATGTAGCTGATCATACAAATAATCACCTTTCGTTTTAACAACTCCATTTGGATAAAAAGTAACCTTTACCTCTAAAGCTGATAAAGTCTGAGTATAAAAAAAGGCGGGAAATAAGTATATAATTACTATTAGAGATATAATTCTTGATTGTATATTCATTCTATTGTTATTGTGTAATAAAAAAAAGTGCCTAAAGTTATAATAATTAACACTTAAGAAAAATTCACAAAAATTAATTTGGTATTTTTTACTGTCTTCCTATAAAATGATTAAAATATTTTATAATTTGGTTAGGAAAATTTACTATATAAGAAAAATTGATGCTTTCATTTCTGAAATTATTGATACTTTTATTTTAGGCTTTCAGGGAAGCTATATTAAAAATTCTTTTAATTCTGTGAGAAATAAAATAATTAATCATTCAAAACGAGTTATATATGGCAAGGATTCTTCTTGCGGACGATTCTGAGTTAATAAAAAGCACTTTAAAACTCTATCTTTCCAAAGAAAAACATTTAGTCTATACTGCCGAAGATGGTGCTGTAGCCATTGAAATCTTCAAAAAAGAAAGACCTGATTTAGTCATTACGGATATTATAATGCCTGAAGTTGACGGATTTGAGGTGATGAGATATGTTAAAGAAAATGACCCGAACATTCCTGTAATTATGATCACAGGTGTAGGTGATACGGAATCTACAATTAAAGCTATCCAGGAAGGTGCTTACGATTACATTGAAAAACCAATAGATGTAACCAGGTTTAATCAGGTTGTTAAAAATGCTATAAAGAGTAAAGAGCTTAGCGAACAACTTGCTGTTTCGCTGTCAAAAGAAGAAGAGGAAGAATTTAGAGGTAAAACCAGTCTGGTGGGTAGCACTTCTATAATGAAAGAGATTTATAAGAGCATAGGAAGAATTTCCTCTTCTCGTATTACCGTTCTCATTCAGGGCGACAGCGGAACCGGTAAAGAGCTTATAGCAAGAATGATTCATAATTCCGGTATTACAAAAGGTCAGCCTTTTATCGCAGTGAACTGTTCGGCATTATCCGAGTCATTACTTGAAAGCGAATTATTTGGTCATGTAAAAGGAGCTTTTACGGGTGCTGTAAGAAACAAGAAAGGTAAGTTTGAACTTGCTGGCAAAGGAACGATATTTCTCGATGAAATCTCTGAAATATCTTATGACCTTCAGGTAAAACTTTTAAGAGTTATTCAGGAAAAAGAATATGAAAGAGTCGGTGGTGAAACCACAGTTCCGCTTGAGGCAAGAATAATTACAGCAACAAATAAAACTTTATCAACTCTTGTAGATGATGGAAAATTCAGAGAAGACCTTTATTTCAGATTAAAAGTGTTTAATATTACTGCTCCTCCTTTACGTGAACGAAGAGAGGACATTCCCGCTTTAGTTATTCATTTTGTTAAAAAGATAAATAAAGAACTTCATAAAAATGTAAGAAAAGTACCTTTTGAAGTGATGGAAATGCTTCAGGAACACGACTGGGTAGGCAATGTTCGTGAATTAGAAAATACTTTAATGCAGGCAATATTACTTTCAAAATCCGATGTTATTGAACCGGATAATATTCTTTTAAAAAAGTCAGGGAAGATAAATTCATCGGACGAAACAGATATGTATAACTACAACAGGAATTGGAGTATGTCTGAGCTTGAGAAATTCCATATAGAAAATGTACTGAATGAAACAAAGGGAAATAAGCAAAGAGCCTGTAAAATAATGGGCATCTCAAAACCAACTCTTTATTATAAATTAAATCTTTACGGTATTTCACTTAGAACCGGAAAAGATAAAAATCCTGACTAAGTTTTTCTTTTTATTAAAGAAATTTTACCTAGGGTAAATTATTTTTACTTTGCACTAAGAGATTTTCAAATAAAACCTTATATTAACGTATAATTAGCAGGTAATTTCAGTAATATTTTGGCAAGACTATTGAACTAATTAATTTCGTAAGGGCAATTTTTCCAACCTAAGGCTTATGATAAATGGATAATTTAAAAGGTTTGTTAGTTTTTTATTTAGGTGATTTGGAGTTTTGTGCTGATATTAAAGATATCTCTACTACTATTAAAGTTGATAAACTTGGCAACAATTATCCTGTCTCCAGATTAGATAATCTTAAATTGATGATCAATAAATCTGAAGTACAGATTATTAATCTTCATCAGATATTCGGAATTACTCTAACTAAATTTGATGAGGATACAAGAATTTTTCTTTATGAAAAGGATAATAATCGATTTGGATTTTTTGTTGATAATGTTTCCGAGCTGCTCACAATTGACAGAAAAATTACAAAACACTTAGAATTTATTCCTCCACAGAACAACGATTTTCTTCTTTCGATTATAAGATTTGAAGGAAGACTTCTTTACTTACCTGATTATCTTAAAATAGCACAACACAAGCTTATTCAAAAAACTGTTTAATCAAAAAATTACATAATTTTTTCAAATGAGCCTTCACCAATTCTTCTGCCAATTACTTCGGCAATTTGTTTAATCTGTATCATCAATTCATTAAACTGTTCAGGCAATAAAGCTTGCGGACCATCTGATAACGCATTAGTCGGATCGTGATGAACTTCAATCAAAAGACCATCTGCATCAGCAGCAATTGCTGCTCTTGCCATAGGAATTATTTTATCCCGTAATCCTATTGCGTGCGAAGGATCGGCAATTACAGGCAAATGACTTTTTTGATGAACTACCGGTATTGCAGATAGATCAAAAGTATTTCTTGTGGAAGTTTCAAAAGTTCTGATCCCTCTTTCGCAAAGAATTACATTTTCATTTCCGCCAGATAAAATATATTCTGCAGACATTAACCATTCTTCAATTGTAGCTGAAAAACCGCGTTTCAATAAAACGGATTTATTAGTTTTACCTAACTCGCGGAGCAAAGGAAAATTCTGCATATTCCTTGAACCAACCTGAAAAATATCGGCGTATTTATTCACAAGTTCAAGGTGTTTTATTTCCAGCACTTCGGTAACTACAGGCAAATCAAATTCATCACCAGCAGCACGAATATATTTCAGACCTTCTTCACCTAATCCCTGAAATGAATAAGGTGAAGTTCTGGGTTTAAAAGCACCGCCACGAAGAATTTTAGCACCATTTACTTTAACAATTTTAGCAATCTTGAATATTTGATCTTCATTTTCAATAGAACAAGGTCCGCTCATCACAATCACTTCATTTCCGCCAATTGTAACATTTTTAACTTTTATTACAGTATTTTCTTTTTTGGATTTTCTGCTGGCAAGATTTATCTGATCAGTTACACGAAAAACTGAAACAACTCCGTCTAACAGCTGGATTTTTCGGATATCAAAATTCGGTTTAACTCCAATTGCACCGATTACTATATAATCATAACCGCCAGACTTATGAACATCAAATCCGAAATATTCGAGTTGTTTAACCACATTTTCAATTTGTTCATCGGTAGCTGATTTGTCTAATATGACTATCACTTAAAACTCCAAAAAAATTAATGAAAACTCTTTTCGCCTGCCTTAACTTCAAAGTTAAGATGATCTTCTTCCGTTGGGATAGGACAAGTAAATAATTCACTATAATCACAATAAGGATTAAAAGCTTTGTTGAAATCAATTGTATAAACAAAATCTTCATTCGGTAAAAACTCGAAATCTAAATATCTGCCAATTTTATAAGTTTCATTACCGGTTGTTAAATCGGTAAACCATATGCTGAAATAAGGCTGACTTTGCTGGTTAAAACTTTTATAGACGTTCAACTTGTATTCTTTACTTTCAAAATTAAGAACAACATAACCTTCCTTAATAGCTTTTCTCTCCTCGCCTTTAGTACCCATAATAATTATAGTGTCCTGTTTACCGTATCTGTAAAGTTTTGATTTAAATATATAGTTTGTATCAGGATCAAAATATTTAAGTTTATCATACTTCGCATTAGGATCTCTTTTAAATGGAGAATGAGGATTATTCTTTAATTCAAAATCCTTTTTGGTTCTTTCCTTCAATAAGGTTGCCGAATAATCATCCTCAATTACAAGTTCATCTTCATTTTTTTCTGAACAAGAAAATAACACAAACGTTAATAAGATAAACATTAAAAATGTTAAAATTGTTCCTTTCATTTTTTCGATTTCTCCTGTTTCATTTTTCTTTTTATTTCACTTAGTTTATTCAGCGCTTCAATAGGCGTAAGATTATTTATTTCAATGTTATCAATTTCATCACGCAATTTGTCATCCCTGATTTCAAACAGACCTATCTGATTATCATTTTCCTGTTTAAGTTTCTTAAGTCTCTCTTTTTTTATTTCATAAGGAGTTAACTCTTTGCTTTCAAGATTATCCAGAACTTCTTTAGCACGATTAGTCACAAATAATGGTAAGCCAGCCATTTGTGCAACCTGAATTCCATAAGAGTGATCGGCTCTGCCCGGGTTTACTTTATGCAGAAAAATAACTTTATCATCGTACTCACGTACTTCCACTTTATAATTTCTGATTTTAGGAAAAAGATCAGCCATTTCATTAAGTTCATGGTAATGAGTTGCAAATAATGTTTTAGCTGATAGATCGGGATTTTCGTGCAAATATTCTGTAATTGACCACGCTATGGATATTCCGTCAAAAGTGCTTGTGCCTCTTCCGATTTCATCAAGAAGAATTAAACTTTTTGAAGTTGCATTATTAATAATATTTGCTGCCTCCTGCATTTCAACAAGAAAAGTACTTTCACCAGCAGCGATATTATCACTTGCGCCAACTCGTGTAAAAATTCTATCAACCAAACCAATCGTTGCTTGTTTAGCCGGAACAAAAGAACCAATTTGTGCCAGTAATACTATCAATCCTATTTGCCTAAGGTAAACAGATTTACCAGCCATATTTGGCCCGGTAAGAATTATAATTTGATGATCAGCGTTGTTGAGTTTACAATCATTGGGAGTAAATTTTTCTCCCGGCGGAAGAATTCGTTCAACGACCGGATGACGACTGTCGATTATTTCAATCTCATCACTTAAACTTAGTTCAGGTTTTACATAATTATACTTAGCGGCACATTCAGCAAAAGAAATAAAACAATCCAGCATTGCAATTAATCTTGCATTATTTTGAATTGCTTCTGTTTCCTGGGCAACAATTACCCTTATTTCATTAAATAGCTGATACTCAAGGTCACCAATCTTCTCTTCTGCATTAAGAATTTTATCTTCATAAACCTTAAGCTCGGGAGTTATATATCGTTCAGAATTAACGAGTGTTTGTTTTCTAATGTAAGATTCAGGAACTTTATTTTTATGAGTATTGCTTACATCAATATAGTAACCAAACACTTTATTAAAATTCACCTTGAGTGAAGAAATTCCTGTTTTTTCTCTTTCACTTTTCTGAAGATTTGCAATCCATTCTTTGCCGTGAATTGCAATATCGCGCAACTCATCAAGCTCAGCACTGAATCCGCTTTTTATAATTCCGCCATCCGTTATTTGATTTGGTGGATTATCAACAATAGCTTCTTCTATTTTCTTAACAATGTTGGTTAATGACTCTAATGAAGTTCCGATCTGTTTTAAAGTACTAACTTTAAAGTTTGCTATAATATCTTTTACAAAAGGAATTTTCTTAAGAGAATATTTTATAACAATAAGTTCTCTCGGAGTGGCACGTCCTGTACTTACTCGTGAAATAAGTCTTTCGAAATCGCCAATTTCTTTTAGATGTTCGATAAGTTCTTTTCTGTATCTTTTTTCTTTAAGAAGTTCCTCAACACTTTCCTGACGTTTTAGAATCGGTTCGAGATTTCTTAAGGGAGCAGAAATCCATTTCTTTAACAGTCTTCCACCCATTGCAGTTTCAGTTTTGTCCAGAATCGAAATCAACGATCCTTCCCTACCGCCATCCTGCATAGTATAAGTAATTTCAAGATTTCGTTTCGTTGAATGATCAAGAATCATATACTCGGACGGATTATAAACCGAAAGCTTGTTAAGATGAGAAAGATTTGATTTTTGTGTATCCTGCAGATAATTAAGAACTGCACCTGCCGCCATCAATCCGGCAGAAAGACTCTCTACTCCAAATCCTTTTAGTGTTACAGTTTTAAAGTGATTGAGTAAAAGTTCTTTTGCATAATCGAAATTGAAAATCCAGTCATCCATTCTGGATATTCGAATAGAAGAATTAATTCTGCTGATAACAGGTGAAAGATTTTCTTTATCTTTTTTTTGAATCAAAATTTCTGAAGGTAAAATTAATTCAATCTGCTCACCCAGTCTTTTTGAAAATACTTCATAAGTATGAAAATCACCTGTGGAAATATCACAAAAAGAAATCCCGGCAATTTCATCAAGAATACAAATTGCCATTAGGTAATTGTTCTTTTTATGATCAAGAAGTTTATCGGATAAAGTAACACCTGGTGTAACAACTTCAATTACTTCTCGTTTAACAAGTCCTTTTGCGAACTTCGGATTTTCAACCTGTTCACAAATTGCAACTCTGTAACCGGCTCGGACTAATTTAGGCAGATAGGTATCTATTGCGTGGAATGGAAATCCTGCAAGAGGAACATTTTCAGCAGCACCGTTGGCTCGTTTTGTTAAAGTAATTCCCAGAACTTTGGAAGCAGTTTTGGCATCTTCTTCAAAAGTCTCAAAAAAATCGCCAACCCTAAATAGTAAAATAGTATCCGGATTAGCTTCCTTAATTCTTAAATATTGAGCCATTAAAGGCGTTTGTTGAGTATCAGTTTTCATTTAGAGAAACAAAAATACCCTCTAATGTTAAGAATTTCAATTTATTTTCTACGTTAAGGCTTAAGTGAAAATTATTCTCTCTAAATAAGTCATATTTGTTAAAAAGACCGCCATTTTTTATATATCCAAACCAGAATGCTTCTCAAAATGAGAAGTATTATTATATAATTTTCTAAGTAATAAAGAAAATTACACTTTTTAAAGAAAGATTGAATACGCTCCGATGATTGAAGCGCTGGAAGGATACTCTAAAGTTAAGATGTAAATAATCTTATTCTATAGCAAAAGTAAAATGATGGGAGTAGATTTTAATAAAAACAAAACCTGGGTGGGTTCAAGTACCGCTTATCATCGCTGATTGATAAGTCGTTATTGTTCAAACGGGTTTTACTGATTCCTATTATAATAAAACAATTTTTATTGAGATTTATACCTTTTTGCAATAATAGAAAGATTTTGACTAATGTCATCCATTTGTACTCTCAAATTATCATTTATTGATTTAGAAATACTACCCTGCTCCTGAACTTCAAGCTCTACTAACAACAGACCATCTATAAAAGTATCAAAAACATCCTGGTATTTACTTCTTGCATCGGTCGATTGATTTTACTTTGTACTTCTTCTTAACTCTTCTAACAACTCCAATTGCAATTCCTGTATTTCCACCATTCTTTCCCATTGTTGTATTAATAGATGATCAACCTTTTGATGAAGTTGTCTTAGTTCTAATTCAGACTTTAAATTTATTTTATAATCTGCTTCAGCTCGTTTGCGGTCTCTGGATTCTTGTCTGTTCTGACTCATCATTATTACCGGAGCTTGAATTGCTGCTATGCAAGACAATATAAGATTTAATAAAATGAAAGGGAATGGATCAAATGGACGTGAAAGAAGGAAGTAGCTATTAATTCCTATCCAAACAAAAAGAACGAATGCAAATATAAAAATAAATCTCCAGCTGCCTCCAAAAGTTGCAATTTTATCTGATACTCTCTCACCAAATGTAAATTTTGCAGAAAATTCCTTTTCAATATCGCTTGATATTGTTTCATAGTCAGTAAGTTTATCTATAACATCTTTTTCTAATATTGTTAGTTCACCTTTTTCATCTTCCATTATTTTTAACAAGTACTCACTTCTATACTTTCGTAAATCTTCTCTGCATATAAATCCTTTTAAATCCCATTTTGGATAAGACGATTTGATTAAATCAGCAACAGCGGGTCTTACAATTACTGCTGAAAGAATTTCCACGTGAGATTCATCACGTCCACAAATTTGACAGATTTTTTTCATATAAATTCTCTTATAATTTTATGCCTGATGTTTAAACTCAGCAGTACGGTTTGTCCAGCATCCGCTGCAGCTATTAGTCATTCGTAAAGTAGTTCTTTTAAAGTTGATATAATTTTGCAAGATGTTCTAGTTTTATTACTGTCTTTTATAATTCCATTTTGAATATCATTCTCAAAATCAAGGTATTTTATATCTGTGTAATTATTTTTCCTTTTTATCAATATTGGCATCATCCCAGAAGCATTCGCGGCTTCAACATCTTCAGTAGTGTCACCAACATACATCACCTCTGCAGGAATTAGTCCTGTTGCAGATAAAGCCGGCTCAAAAATACGCGGATCCGGTTTCTTTACTCCGACATCTCCTGAAATGATTATCGTTTCAAAAAAACCATCTAACCTATATTCTGATAGATACTTACGAACATGTCGCGGGTGATCAAAATTGCTAATCAGACCGAGCGTTTTAGTCTCTTTTAACTTCTTCAACACAGGAATGGCATCTTGATCAAGTTTGAGTTCTTCCTGCCATTTACCTGCAATCAAATCTGCAATGCGGCAAATGTCTTCTTCACCTGGTTTAATTCCAAGAGAGGTACATAGAGCTTTAATTCGTTTCTCGAATACTGTCAGATTCGGATAATTTAATGCAGGTTCATCTTTGCCGAAAAATTTATCACATTCTTTTGAAAATTCTTCTTTTGATAACGTAAGACCATATGCTTTCAACGATAAATAAAAATGATGCAGCCAATCTGCCCAAGCTTTTTTCATGTCACCGAAAATGAAAAGGGTACCATTCAGGTCAAAGAAAATCCCTTTAATCATCTTAATCCTTTTGCTAATAAGGGCATGTTATTTCGGGATAAAAGTAAAGCACAAACGCTAAAGATTAAGCCGTAAGTGCTTATTTTGTTTTTCATCACGCACCGAAGGTAAGTTTACCAGCCTCTGGCTGGTTAATTAATTAGTCCGCCGCGGCGGAGAACACTTAGAACAAAATTTAAAAGTCTAAAACCTCAAATCCATTAGCATCGGCAGCCTGTCCGGAAAAATATTGAGTATCGGGTTAAGACGATACAAAACAAGCTGTTTTTATTTTAAACTATCTTAATAATAATTTTATCAGTCATCAGAAAGTCTACCGCACATGACAATAATCAGATAAGCATCTGAAGGAATATAAGTCGAATCAGCATCATCTCCGCCATCCCATTGTCCTTTAACAATACACCAATCATCATCCTTAATTAATGAAAAAATGGTTCCATCCGGGCCATCGGCTGAATATTCTACATATTGTGACCAACCATTATCTGAAAGAAAATTAAAGATTAAATTTATTGGGTCTTGATTTTCGTCCAATTCAGTCCATGTACCGGATACGAGCAGTAAGCAGCCATCAATATATTTTTTTAAATAATCATCATAGAAACTGCCCTCGATCTTATTAACGAAAGCTCCCGGCAGACCAAGCATAGCTGAATAAATAAGATTACAATCATCCTTGTTTGAATGGTAATTATCGGAACTTAAAATAATATTATCCGAAGTTAATTGCTTTGGTAATGCCTTTTCTCCCAAATATAAGTCTTCAATTCCTGACTGATTATAATTATCAACTGAAATTTCATTAGACGAAATGTTTGAGAAAGATAAAAGAAATAAAAGACCGAAAACAATAAATATATTTTTCATATTTCTCCTTTGATAATATAGAGTTGCCTTTAATTCGATCTGCTATTGTTTTAAAAGAAAATTTTTATCATTTGTCATTCTTACTCACTTACCCGCCTCAGCAAAATTTATACGCCTATGGCGGAGACTGATAAATCTGGTGGATTAAAAAGGTTATAGTTCCTTTTTTTTCAGTACCCAAATCCTGCCTTCAAACTCGCTATCCAGAATAGCACACTCTTCTCTTTGAAGAGCTATATATTTATTAAGGTCATTTTCAAGGTCAGGATTCTTTTCTACAAGTTCAATACTTCTTTGCTCAATAAGTTTTATATATTCTGCATTTATATTTTTACTCGCCTCATTTGTAGAAATCTCGGTAACCAGGCAATCGTTGAACGCTTTCAACTCATCAACTGTGGTTTTATAATCGCGACAATGACTGTAGCCTTTTCGATTTAAAACTTTCTTTTTCTTGAGGTAACAATCATCAATTACAATATATCCACCGGGCTTAACTTGTGTGCGCAAAAGTTTTATAGTTTTTTTATTAGTTCCAAATATTCCACCTAAAGAAGCAAGAATTACAATATCAAAACTATGCGACTCTTTTACATAAGTCAGAATGTCCTGCTCAATAAAAGTACAAATGTCCGATACCATATATTCAGATGATTTTTTATTCGCTACTTCGAGAAATTCGGGCATTGCATCTACTCCGACTACTTTGCAACCAAACCTCGAAGCTATCTGAACAGAAACGGCGCCTTTGCCGCAACCAAGATCCAAAACTTTGGTTTTATCTAATGCTAAAGGAAGTGCTTTGATCAAATCAAGAATCTGATTAACTGAACTTCCTAATGCCCACAAATCCTGAAGCAAATAGGGCATGTATTTTAGAAGTTTTATTTCTACTTCTAGAGAGTTCGCTACAGATTTTTGAGATTGATCTTGCATAACTTATTTTCGATTGCATTGTATTACGGCTTTGGGTAATCATCAGCTAAAAGCAAGAATGATCGATTAAAAATGAATAATTAACAATTTGAAAAAACTTTCCATAGAACAACTTTTAGTTAGAAAATTCTTAACCAGCATTAAGAATCCGTGTTGTCAAAAAAACTCCTTCTGAGATTTGCTTGTTAGTTTTAAGCTCTTCAATTTTATAATCCAATAAGTCTCATCATTATAAAAATCAAAAGTCCTATTGTTGCACCTAAATAAAGCCAGCGGATATATTTTCTTCCTTCTTCATTTTTAGAGTTCAATAATCTCAACGATGAATAAGCAATTGATAAGTCCATTATTCCTATAGGTATCAAATAAATAATTGAGAACCAATTTAACATAAACGGAATAGTAGTCAGCAGAATAACAAAAAAGAAAATGTAACCGCTTATATTAAGAGCCACTTGTTTTCCATACTTAATTGCTAAGGAATTTGATTTTATAAGAAGATCACCATGCATATCCATAGAATCGGCGGCAATTTCTTCTCCTAAATCTATTAATGCGGCTATTAAACCATATAATAAAACTATTTTATTAAAGGGTAATCCAACTGATATACCGCCATAAATAAATGTCATCCCAACAGAAAAACTTACCATTAGATTTCCGGGCAATCCAGTTTTCTTATATCTTCTGTTGTATAGAAATCCAACAATCGATAAAATAATTGAGCATAATAGAGCTGTAATGCTAATCAAATAACTTAGGATAAGACCGACGACCAAAAGAATTATTGATAAGAACAAAGCCTCTATTGGAGTAACAAGACCTGAAGGGATTGGGCGATCGGGGGCATTTAATCTATCAGTTTCAATATCGAAGTAGTCATTTAATACTAATATTGAAGCGGAGATTAAAAATATTGACCAAAAACCATTGACTGTTTCTGGAATGGATGCAAATTTTCCAAGCGCTAACAATTGACCCATTACAACGCAAACTCCGGCAGAGAATGGAAGCTCGAAACGTAATAATCTAACAAGCCCTTTAATTTTTTTCATAAAATTTCAATAATCTGCACAATAAAGGAAAAACATAACGACGTAGCTTTTTACTCGTCCGCTCGAACAATAATGCCGCTCTGAATCCGTCAACTGACGGAGCGGTCGGGTGGTAAATCTTGTTATATGGTTTTCTTTGCAACAATTGCAATCTCATCACTGTTTGAATCATATTTACTACCAGCAACGTCTGAGTATAAACTCTCTATTATGAGATTATTTCTTTCAAATTCTCTTCTTAATGATTCTGCACTAAAATATTGTAACCAATTATAAACAACACGATTTTTATCTTCTTCAACAATTGTATATTTATCAAGAACAACTTTCTGTTCTTCATATTTGAAGATATTTAAAAATCCAAAGTATTTTTTAGCGGACCAAAATCCATTGAGTAAGTTAATTTCATATAGTGATTGTTCTTCTCTCTTTTTGTAGGCTTCTAATGTATAAACATCTAATAAAATCGAACCATTTGGTTTTAAGAGTCTATGAAATTTATGAACCAGTTCTTCTCTTTGTAAAGGACTCAATGCACAA
This sequence comes from uncultured Ignavibacteriaceae bacterium, assembly GCA_963804005.1. GTDB lineage: Bacteria > Bacteroidota > Ignavibacteria > Ignavibacteriales > Ignavibacteriaceae > JAGXRK01. Next base: position 38,910 of record CAWDOP010000009.1, read on the forward strand.
TAGTCGCACATTATCATTGTTATTAAATCAAATCGTTTATCTGTATCATATAAAAGGTAATTCTGGTTAACATAGTCAATATCCAATCCCTTTTTTTGTGCAACGTTCTTTGCATAATCAATTGACCTTTTTGAAAAATCTATTCCAGTAACATTTGCACCTTTTTCTGCAAATCGTGTTGTATACAAACCAGGACCACATCCGAAGTCACAAATAGATGAATTGCTATCAACACAAAAGTTAGATATGATCCATTTAACTGAGTCTTCAATAAATTTTTTATTACGAGATGAAGCATTAATATTTTCGTTAAGATGATATTCAAGCATCTTTTTAGAGGTGTGTTCATCAGTCCATAATTCATCTGCTGTGTAATACTGAAAAGGTAATGGTCTTTTGTTAATATCTTCTAATTTCTGATACAATATTTTGTCTTCTATATTTTAGCCATATAATGGCGTTGTGCCTAAAGCGCCAAATTAAAATGGCGGTCGGGGTTGAGGCGCTGGTTCAACTCTTTATACTTTAATTATTTTATGAACCTACAATTTTATTATTAAATATTTTATTCTTCTTGAGGAATAATATTGTGGCGATTAAATAAGCAATAAAAACAAGTAACCAACCATATTGAATTTTATCTTTACCCGCGATGAAAAACAAATAACTTGATGCTAATGCAAATAAAGCATTGATTATTAACAAAGTGATTTTTGAATACAAGGGATATTTTTTAAAATAGAATAATGACACAAAGTTTAAGAAAGCAACAAAAAAACTTAAAAAGCCTAATACCTTTAAATCATTTTCTATGCAATCAATTCCACTTGCTAAAAAAGCTAAACTCGTTAATATTAGAACAATATTTGGGTACTTTTTTCTAAATTTCATTTAGTAACTCTACAAGTTCTTATTCTCTTGATGATTTACTTTTTCTAAAAATCATAATAACTTCAAATGTTATAATCGCAAATATGGAACCGATAGCACTTGCTATTATATCATAGATATCATATACTTTGCTCGCATTCACAAAAGGAGTAATCTCTTCAAATGTTAAAATAAGAAAAACAATCAAAGCAACTAAATAAAAAATAAATCTACCTTTTTTAACATTTATCTTTTTACTTAAAATTGCAGCAATTGAGAAAAGACTTATAATGTATGCTGCCATAAAGTTTGAAAAACTTCCAGTTAATATTCCTAAAAAAGGTTTGTTCCTAAATATTGGACGTATGTATTCTTTATTAAAGGAAACAGACAAAAATAATATCGCAAAAAGAATGAAATTCATTGCAATATATTTTCTTTTTTCTCTATTTGAATTTGCAATCATTGTTCCCTTATTTTGAGGTATAACGGCGTTGCGCCTAACTCAGTTTATCCCGATTAAATCGGGACAAGTTGTTAAAACGCCAGTGTTAATTAAAAGATTTCCATATCACTTAGTTAGAGCTTTGTGATTTATTTTTTAACAAACTCTTGAACCCTGTAACAAAAATATTATCCTCTTAAAAAACGGGATATCCTCTTGCTTGTCCGTTTTATTCGGATTAAAGAGGTTATGCGGTGATATCTAAAGTATCTTTCATATCCTTTTCAAGTAATGAATAAGTTATAGTATCGAGGAACTTATCGTCAAACAGGAAGTTTTCTCTAAAATAAGCTTCTTTTTTAAACCCAATCCCTTCAAGTAGTTTTATAGAATTTTTGTTATTGGGATTTACATTTGCTTCAATGCTATGAAGTCTTAATTTATCGAAACCAAATATTATCATTGTCTTTAGACTCTCAGTCATATAGCCCTTACCCCAATAATTTAGATTGAGAGAATACCCAATTTCAGCTCTGCAATGTTCTTTAACTATTCTCCAAAATCCAAAATTTCCGATGAAACTATTTGAACTTTTTTCAACAATTCCCCATTCTATACCATTTTCAGTTTTATATGACTCCCAACAAGACCGAATATATTTCTCAGAATCGTTGATTGATTCCATTTTGCGTTTATCCATATATCTTACTACAGCATCATCCGACTCAATGAGATACAAGTCTTTTGAATCACTCAACAGAATCTCCCGAAAGAGAAGTCTCTCACTTTCTAATTCAGGGAATTTTTCAAAGACACTTTTGTCTATTTCGATTTTCATTTAATAATTCTTCATTAACCGCATAACGGCATTGCAACTAAAGCGCCGCCCGATACAGCTACGCCGCCTTAGCCCCAAAAGCCAATAATTAAAAAAACTTATTTTACTAAACTATCTCTAATAACAATGTTAAACGTACTTGTCAAACTCAATAACTGCAAAGCAACCGAACCGTTTTTGCGGTCGCTTTGAGTTGCGGGTTATGTGGTAATTTTACTTAATACTAAAATTGTCTATTTGTCTTTTAACTTCTTCTCTCAATTTAAAAACCATTTCATGTAACATAGATAGGTCATTAATTTCTAATGGTTGTCTCAAAGGATTTATCCCAAATAAGAAATCACCCTCAGAAAATATTTGGATATTATTTGCTGTAGCATCTGAATGGGCGAATTCTTTATTTCTTTTTTCTAATACTATTTCATGAAGTTCTACTTCTTCTTTAGTGTAGTGCTGAAATAATAATTTATTAATGTCTTTAGTATAAAAGAATCCATAATTATTTGTGAAGTTACGTGAATAAGAAATAACAACTGCAATATTTAATGCAATTTGAATTGTGCTGCATTCTGCAACATCAATTTGATAAGGGGAACATTTTTTTAACTCAAGAATTAGTTCGTTTACTTCATCAAATTCTCTACTAAACATATATAAGTAAGAAAGTATATTTTCTTTAAATATTTGATACAATTCTTCATAACTAATTATCCCATCCAATTCTTCTTTTTTTAAACCTATTTTCGATACTAAAGATTTTTTATACTTAGAAAATAATGATTTTGGTTTAATGTAATTCTCTTTCATTTCTTATAATCTATTTTTACAGTATTCTAAGTAATTCCCTTACCACATAACTATTACTTATACTGCACGAAATTATTAACTGAAGAACATAGATATGCACGCGCTTGCATATATATTCCAGTTTCTGTGATTTAAGTTCATAATCGAAATATTTAGAATAATATTATTGCATAAATATATTCTTAGAATTCCAGGATTTATGCGAAAGATATTTTTTAAAGATCCAGCACTCAACTCATCAAGTCAGACCCCCGCCAGGAAAAGAAGGATAATTGAGGGCAATATCAGTAGGAACGTCTAAGAATAAACTTAAAGACAGTTAAAAATAAGTTTGTTTAGGGAGAAGGTCAATTAACAGATAGCAATTGTCAACACATTTCTGTTTATTTCGGTTAATCAATTCAACGACCCCAGCTTAATAAAATAGGCAGGGTTTTTTATTTTAGTTAAAGTTTATACTCATTTTATTCTCTTCAGATAAAAGAATCTGATAATCTTAGGAATGCTGTTGAATTGTTAAATTAGATATTCTGTTTTGCTTATATCCCTTGCTATTCTTGATTATAATGCTTATAGTGCTACCAATAAGAAGCATTACAAATAAATTGATATTCCCTACGATAACGAGATGAAAGAATGAAGAAACTGAACCTCTTGAAAATTTCAGTGCAGCAGTTAAGACTGAATAATGTTGATAAACTCTTTTATAATACTGAAGGAGTGAAGAAAGCCGATGATGGTAAGTTTAAAGAAGCAGCGGAATACTTTACAAAAGCAATTGAATTAGTGCCTGAAGATTCCTTGTCCTACTTCAACAGGGCGACGGTAAAAATAAATTTAGGTGACATCCTGGGGGCGAAATTAGATTTTGCATTGTCAGAAAGCTTTCAGCTAAGTATTAACCACATTAATAAATTACGAATGAATTAACATAATTTCCACAAATGTTATTCATCTTCTTCAAGCCAACGAACGGCTTTTTTAATAGTATTAAAATATTTAAAATTGCTCCATTTAACATTTGAATGTGCCGTTTCAAAAAAATGACTATCCTTCTTACCACTTGAGATGACAATTGCTATCTTATCGCTACTTTTAAATCCAAACTGTTCTAAAGCGTCTCCGTCTGTATGTATTTTGTATATCCCTGCTTCCAGTAAGGTTTTAGAATGATTAAATAAAAATTTTTTGCAATTGTTTTCGCGTGCGACTTTTATTGCGTCTATTGAGTATTGTTGAGCAATTCTAAAGTCTACTCTTTCTTGAATCTCGACTTGAACTATTTTTTTATCTTCCAAGTAATTAATTGTGTGGCTCATTACAAACCTCTTCTAATTTGTTATTTAATAACGTCGTAATTAACTAATCACATTAACAAGCTATAACATAACATTATTTTAAAAAGCTTCATACAATAATTAGCAAGTAAAAAGGTTTTCCTAAAAAATTAAGTGCATCCCATATTAATGTAAGCCTGCCTGACGACGGTAGGGAGCTTGCTAGCTTGATTATTAATTTATAACATAAATTTTATCTACAACGATTACATCATATGGATTTATGAATGTATAGCTATTTATTTTTTTGCCAGGGATTTTATATTGCGTCCCCTCAATATGAACATATTTGTTTAAATAATTTTTAATAATTGAGTCTGGTTCAAGAAAAGTACTAAATCTCTCTTCCTTCGGCGGAATTTCCCACGTTGGATTTTTTAAAATATATCCTATGTGATTACCGACTTCTGGTGTAAAGCTTGGTATTACATAAGTAATGGTTCCCTTACCAACAACTTTTATATTCCCAGAAGAAATTGGAGTGTTTGAAATATTTTTATGAGAGACAAATATTATTAAAAAAAACAGAACGAATAATCTAAATGTTAAATTCATTTTACATCTAATAAATATTTTTAGAAAGCTAACTATTGCTTATACTGCACTGAATTATTAGTTAAAGGACATAGATCCGCCAGAAAGCGGGCAGGTATCTACATTCCAATTGTTCTGAAAACTTTTCAAAATCACACTATTTAAAATTATGTAATGCATATCTATAATCTTATGGAATTCAGTCTAAAAAGTTTTTTGTTTTCTTTATTGCAGTAGTTTGTGTGCAGGATTACTCGAAGCAGGTAAGTTAACTTAAGCTTGTTAATATACCCCTTCAGGGTGACTTTTTGATAAGTAATATTTGTGATACCACTCGCCAACAACTAACTCCCTTGAATACTCACCTGAAACTAAGAAATTGACTTTAAATCTACAAGCCACGACGAAAACTTTTAATAAATGCTTAAGGTTAAATGATAAATGTTCAATGTTGAATGTTCAATACAAAAGGTTTAAAGTTCGGAGTTCAAGGTTTGAGTTGTTAGTTCAGCAGTTTTTGGAAGAATTCGGGGTTGAAAATCCAATCATTCATCCATTCAATCAATCATTCTTTCAGTCGCCAATTGCCCGTTGCTTTCAGAATCCGAATGAGATATTTATTATATTAGCTGTTAAAACAAGTCGTAATCTGTAAAATATTCATATTGTAATATGACTACTTATTATTTTCACGTTTCTAAAGACTCGCGAATTAAATACAAATTTGAGGAATCTCTTTTTTCTGTTACGGGAGATTTGATTATTGCAAATGCAAAAACTGCCCGGCTTCTTTCAGAAAGAATAAATAAGATACGCAGAGATGAAGGAAAACAGGACCAGCTTATTACTCCGGGACAATTAAATGCACTAGGGTTAATGCACGAAATTTTTCATCTGCTTATAAGAAAGTATGAAGAGACTGATAATCCCGGTGTGTTTGAAAGAAACTTAGAATTCCTAGACGGCAGTTTATCCAATGATGAAGTAGACAAAGTTCTGTTATCATTTATTGAAGAATTTCCTCCACTGCCTGTTTTCAAAAACAAAATAAAGCCACTGGATTATCTCAAAGGTAAAACAGGAAATAAAACCAACCGTGAAATAATTTTAGAAGAGTTAATCCTTCTGAACCTTGAAAATCTTAATCCATCTACAAAGCAGCTTAAAGAACTTTACTCCGATGAAAAGCTTGTAAAAACTACAAAGTATAACGCCCTGATTGAAACAACGGAGAAATTCTTTGAAAAAGAAATTCCGTTTGGCGAAGGCGGGCTTAGTTTAATTTCATTTTTACGAAAACCGATTACAGCAAGTCCATACAACATTCATGAACAATTGGAATTCATCAGAACGAATTGGGGAATTGTGCTTGATGAGATTTTATTAGATAAATTATTACGCGGCAAAGATCTTATTCAGGAAGACTTTAAACTTTATGTTCAGCACGGCGGTGGTGAAAAAGGCACTCCGCCTGTTCCCAGTTACGACTTTGACCACGCATATTTTGAAAGTCTCAGAAAAAAATTGGAAGAAGGCAAAAAGCTTTCCGATGCAGAGTACCAGTATTATCAATTAGAACTTGAAAGATTTACGGAAGACATTGACTGGATGCCAAGAGTTGTGATGATTGCCAGAAACGCTTACGTATGGTTATTTCAGCTTTCTAAAAAATACGGTCATGAAATAAAAAGACTTGATCAGATTCCCGATGAAGAATTAGACCTGCTTGCAAGATGGAATTTTACAGCGCTCTGGCTTATTGGTATCTGGGAAAGAAGCAGTGCCTCAAAGAAAATTAAACAGATGATGGGAAATCCTGAAGCAGCTTCATCAGCTTATTCTTTGTATGATTATGTTATTGCAAATGATCTCGGTGGTGAAGAAGCATTTAACAATCTTAAAGATCGCGCCTGGCAGCGCGGGATAAGACTTTCCAGTGATATGGTTCCAAACCACACTGGCATTTATTCTAAATGGGTTGTTGAGAAACCTGATTATTTTATCCAAACATCTTCTCCTCCCTATCCCGGCTATAGGTTTTTAGGTCCAAATCTTTCAGACGATGAAAGAGTTGAAGTGAGAATTGAAGATCAATATTATTCAAGAACTGATGCTGCAATTGTTTTTGAACGACTTGATCGTTACACGGGCGACAGAAAATATATTTATCACGGCAACGACGGAACTAATATGCCTTGGAATGATACCGCTCAGCTAAATCTTATGCATCCTGAAGTACGTGAGTCGCTTATCCAGACTATCATTCACGTTGCCAGAAAAACCCCCATCATTCGTTTTGATGCAGCAATGACACTTGCCAAAAAACATTACCAGCGATTATGGTTTCCAATTCCCGGTACAGGCGGTGCAATACCTTCACGTTCCGATTATGCTTTAACACGCTCACAGTTTGATGACGCCATGCCGCTGGAATTCTGGCGCGAAGTTGTTGACAGAATTAATGCCGAATTGCCTAACACTCTTCTTCTTGCAGAAGCTTTCTGGCTTATGGAAGGTTATTTTGTCCGTACTCTTGGAATGCATCGTGTTTATAACAGTGCTTTCATGCATATGCTTATGAAAGAAGAAAATGAAAAGTATAAGCTGTTGATAAAAAATACTCTTACGTTCAATCCGGAAATACTAAAACGCTATGTTAACTTCATGAGCAATCCCGATGAAGAAACTGCCGTAAACCAGTTTGGTAAAGGAGATAAATATTTCGGCGTAGCAACTTTATTGATTACTCTGCCGGGTCTTCCAATGTTTGCACACGGACAGATAGATGGTTACTCTGAAAAGTACGGAATGGAGTATCAAAGATCTTACTACAACGAAATTCCTGATGATCATTTAATCCGGCGTCATGAGAAAGAAATTTTTCCGCTTACAAGAAAACGACATTTATTCAGTCAGGTTGAAAATTTTGAGCTTTACGATTTTGTTTCTCCAACAGAAGATGTAAATGAAAACGTTTTTGCTTATTCAAATCGATCAGGCAGCGAGATGGCTTTAGTGCTTTACAATAATTCATATATTGAAGCTTTTGGAAGTATCAGATACTCTGTAAATAAAGTTCAGAAAAATAATTCAGTAAGCAATACAACAATAGCAAATGCACTTTCATTAAATGGTAATCATTCATTCTTTTATTCGTGCCGTGATTACGCAACAAACCTTTATTACCTTATTTCGGGTGAGGAATTCCACCACAATGGATTTCATTTACATTTAAGAGGATACCAGTTTAAAGTTCTTCTGGATTTTAATGAGATTAATGACTTGGACGGAAAGTACAGAAGACTATATGATCACCTCGGCGGAAGAGGCGTTGAATCGTTGGATAAAGCTTTAATGGAACTTTATCTTACTCCTTTTCATAATTCTTTCATAAATTTATTTTCAACTGCAAGCCTTGAGAATATTGAACAAGTAATAAAAGGTGAATCTGAACTGATTGATGATGAAATTATTAATCAGTTAAAAGATGTTATTAATAACCTGAATAAAGTTCTGCCTTCAGAAAAAAGCAACGAAGAACTTATTGAAGATTTTGAAAATAAAATCGAATCGTTAAAATCTTTTTATGATCTGTCAATCAAAATTGCATCAGTAAAAAGAAAAGATAAATGGATTAAATATTTTGAAAATATTTTTTCTTTCAATTTACTGGAAGGCAAGAAATCAGAAAATCATTTTCTCATAGTTCACTCAATGATCGAAGTTATTTTATCTACACAAATTAAAACACATTCTTCACCGGTTGTTTTTCATAATTTAATGCTCTGGAAACCATTGTTCGAAATTATGGGTTATATAGGTTTAGGAAGTATTAGTGAGGTTTATTACAACCTTCTGATTGTTTTGTTTGAATCGGGATATATTCCTCACTATATAAATGCAGAGCAGATAAAATCGTCAGAAATGAAGAAAGGAAAATCTGATAAGAGCAAAAAAGAAATTATCGACAAGGAACAATTCTGCTCAGATCTGTTTTCAAAAGATATCTCCAAAAACTTTCTTCTTGTAAATGAATATGACGGTGATTCATTTTTTAATAAAGAACGATTTGATGTCTTAATTAAATGGTTGATCATTAAATCAACTATTTATACTATTACTTTAGAAAGTGGAAAGAAAGCAAAGGATGCCATTAAATATTATTCGGAATTGTATAATTTGTTAATTGAACAATCAATAAAGAGCGGCTATAAAGTAAATGAATTCATAAAGTCTAAGCTTTGGAAAAGTCCTCAAATTAAGCTTAAGAAGTAATAGCGGATAAATAGGAACGTGGAAAGTATATACAACTATCAACAGAGAAAATATTAACCCAGATACTTTCCAACCGCATCTGCACAATTTTCACCGTCAATAGCTGATGAAACAATACCCCCTGCATAACCGGCACCTTCGCCGCAAGGAAATAAACCTCCAATTTCTGAATGCATTAATGATTCTTTATTACGCGGAATTCTGATCGGAGAACTTGTCCGCGATTCAACACCAACCAAAATTGCTTCTTCAGAATAATATCCTTTCATTTTTTTATCAAAAACACTTAGCGCTTTTTTCAATCGCGAAGAAATAAACTGAGGTAATTCCTTATGAAGCGAGGCAGAAGTTAATCCCGGTATATATGATGATTTTGGTAAGGATGAAGATAATTTTCCTGAAACAAAATCTGTTACTCGCTGTGCAGGCGCACTTTGTGTTTCATTTGCCAGTTCAAATGCCTGCTGTTCCAATTCTTTTTGAAGCATCAATCCTGAAAACGGCAAATATTGATCGTGCTTACTCCATTCTTTCTCACCAACTTCAACAACAAATCCGGAATTTGCGAACGGAGAATTTCTTTCTGAGAGCGACATTCCATTTACGACAATTTCACCGGGAGCAGTTGCCGCGGGAACAATAATTCCGCCCGGACACATACAAAAAGAATAGACTCCTCTCTCATCAATATTACAAGAAAAGTTGTAGGATGCAGAAGGAAGATTTTGATTTTTTTCTTTTGTGTGATATTGAATTTCATTTATTAAAGTCTGGGGATGTTCTATTCGCACTCCCATTGCAAAGGGTTTTGGTTCAATTCTTATTTTGTTTTTATGGAGAAGATAGTAAATATCTCTTGCCGAATGTCCTGTTGCAAGAATTACCGCATCACCTAAAAACTTTTGAACATCATTTACCGTCACTCCGATAAGTTTATTCTCTTTCAGAATAAAATCAGTGACACGGGAATTGAAGTTAATCTCTCCCCCATTATTCAATATCGTTTCTCTTATCGCTGCAACTATTATGGGCAATTTGTTTGAACCAATATGTGGATGAGTATCAATGTGTATATCGGGATCGGCACCATGTTGTACAAAAACATCAAGCACTTTTCTGACATTACCTTTTTTAGTAGAACGAGTGTAAAGTTTACCATCACTATATGCACCCGCACCACCTTCACCAAAGCAGTAATTAGAATCGGGATTTACAATATGTTCCTGTTGAATTGCCCGGATATCTCGTCTCCTTGTTTGAACATCTTTCCCTCTTTCAATAATTACAGGTTTTATTCCTAGTTCAATTAATCGAAGAGCTGCATACATTCCGCCAGGACCGAAGCCGACAATGATTACTTTTTTATCTTCACCTACAGGTTCATATCGAATCACTCTGTTTTGATTAATAGGTTTTTCATCAATATAAACTTCAACTAAATACCGAAATACCACGAATTTACTTCGTGCATCAATTGATCTTTTAAGCGGAATTACCGATGAGATTTTTTCTTTGTCCATTTTAAGATATTGAGAGGACTTCAGAAGTAAGATTTCAGGAAGATTGATTTCTTCCGGACGAATTGTAAGTTCAATTTGCTTTTTCATTATGTCCTCTGCCTATGAGGAAAATTAATAATTAGTAATTAAAAAATTGCTTTAGTAGTTCCACCGTCAACCTGAATTGTAGTTCCCGTTATATAACTTGCTTTATTAGAAGCAAGAAAAACTATAAGAGATGCTATTTCCTCGGGTCCGCCCAATCGGTTCAAAGGAACATCTCTTGCTATGTCAGCAAGAATTTCTTCATGAGATTTTCCTGAAAGTTTTGCACGATTTACTGCCAGTTCGTACAAACGATTTGTTAAAGTATATCCCGGAGCAACATTGTTAACAGTGATATTTTTATTACCGACTTCATTACTTAATGATTTTGCGAATCCGGTTACACCGGCTCTCAAAGAATTCGAGAGCATAAGATTCTGCACCGGTTGTTTTACGGCAACAGAAGTTACATTAATAATTCTTCCCCATTCCTGTTTAATCATTTCGGGAAGGACAAGATGTGACAGCCTTACAACACTAAGCAAAACCTGTACAAATGCATTGTTCCAGTCGTCTTCGGAAAGATCTTTGAAAAATCCCGGAATCGGTCCGCCACAATTGTTCACAAGAATATCAACATTGCCAAATTGTTTTGTAACTGCGTTATGAAAGTTTTCAATGTCCTTCAGACTATTCAAATCACAAACACCCCAAAAAGGTTCAACCTGATATTTCGATCGGATTTCCTTTGATGTTTCAATAAGCGATTCCTTATTGCGGGAACAGATAGCTAAATTACAACCTTCAGCTGCAAATCCTTCAGCAACTGCTTTACCAATACCTTTACTGGAAGCAGTTATCAGAACAGTTTTACCTTTAATTCCGAGGTCCATAGCAAACCTTCTATTTATTTATTTCAGAAACTATTCTATCTGTATCTAAAGCAATAACTAATTCTTCATTAGTTGGAATTCTGAATACTTTAACTTTAGAATTATCCTTAGAAATTATTTCTTCGTTGTTTTGATTTTTAAATTCATCAAGTTCAATTCCAAGAAACTTCATATTGCTGCAAACATTTTCTCTAACCTCAAGAGCATTTTCGCCAATGCCACCAGTAAAAACTAAAACATCTAATCCGCCCATTGCCGCAATATATGCACCGATATATTTTTTAATTCTGTAACAAAATATTTCAAAGGCATACTCAGATCGTTTCTGTTTATCTTTAACCGCTGCAAGAATTTCACGCATATCGCTGCTTTCACCGCTGATACCGATAAGTCCGCTATGCTTGTTTAAAAGTGTACCCGCCTCACCAACAGTTAAACCTTCTTTGCTCATAATATAAAGTATTAAGGAAGGATCGAGATCACCACTTCTGGTTCCCATCAGTAAACCTTCTAGAGGAGTAAATCCCATTGTTGTATCAACAGAAATTCCTTTATCAACTGCAGCCATACTGCAGCCGTTACCAAGATGTGCCGTAATTATTTTAAGATCTTCTATTTTCTTTCCCGTCATTTCAGCAGCCCGATGAGAAACGAAAAGATGCGATGCTCCGTGAAAACCATATCTTCTTATTTTATGCTTCTTATATAGTTCGAATGGTATTCCATACAAGTATGCTTTAGGAGGCATATGTGAATGAAAAGCTGTATCGAATACACCGCACTGAGGAGTATCTGGTAAAATTCTCTGACAAGCCTGAATACCTTTTATATTAGGCGGATTGTGCAGAGGTGCTAAGTTCAATATTTTCTGTTAAAACGTTAACAACTTCTTCCGTTATCAAAACTGAATCTGAAAATGTTTCACCACCGTGAACTACTCTATGTCCAACGGCTTCAATATCTTTTTTATCATCAATCACTCCATGATTTTTACTGAGCATTACACCAAGCACATATTCAATTGCAATTTGGTGATCAAGGATTTCACCTGCAATTTTTATTTTATCACCATCGTAACGCTGATGACTAAGAACCGCACCTGCCATACCAATTCTATCAACCAATCCTTTTGCAAGTGCTGTCTTTGTATCGGTATCGAAAAACTGATATTTAATTGATGAGCTTCCGCAATTTAAAACTAAAACTTTCATTTCATTTTTCCGTATTTGATTTAATAATTTCCCCTAAAAAGAACTATGATATTTTGTTTCCGTGTTCGTCATATTTAAAAATACCTTCACCGGTTTTTTTGCCAAGCTTTCTTTCGCGAACAAGCTTTCTTAGCAGAGCATTTGGTCGGTATCTAGGTTCGCCAAGAGTTCCCCATAATGTTTCCATCCAGGTAAGCACTTCATCAAGTCCCATCGAATCAGCCATTTCAAGTGGACCGTACTGGAAGTTATAACCAAGCTTCATAGCTGTATCAATATCTTTTGCTGTCGCAATACCTTCCAACAGGATGTGCATTGCTTCATTGATGAGCGGAACTATCGAACGCGTAGTGATAAATCCCGGATACTCATAAACCTCAACAGGAGTTTTTCCAATTTTAGAGACAAATTCTTTAACGAAATTTACAGTTTCATTTGAAGTATGTAAACATTTTACAATTTCAACTAGCGGTATTTTTGGAACCGGATTTAGAAAGTGAAGACCAATCATCTTGTCCGGTCTGGATGTTTTTTCAGAAATTTTAGTAAGACTTAAAGTTGAAGTGTTAGAAACAAATATTGCTTCTTTCTTTGCAAGCTTATCAAGTTCCTGAAAAACTTTAACCTTAATACCAAAATCTTCTTCAACTGCTTCAATAATAAGATCGTACTCATTTATGTTCTTTAAATCGTTTTGCCATTTTATTCTGCCAAGAATTGCCTTCTTATCGGAATTTGTCATTGACCAGCGTTTGATTTCATAGTCAATACTGTCTGCTAAATGAACCTTAGATTTTTCCAGCAGATTGATATCTCTTTCAACCATGAGGACTTCAAAACCGTGCGCTGCAATTGTTTGTCCTATTCCCTGCCCCATTACTCCTGCTCCAATAATAGCAACGATATTTATACCGGGTTTTGCATCGGGTGCAGTTGATGCACTTAATAAATCTTCTAATCTTAAATTTTCATCCTGCATATTTTTACCTTAATGATTTTTCTACCTTTCGGATTATTTTACATTTAATATTCTTTTCGAATTGAATTAAATGAAGAGTTTAAAAATGATTTGAACTCAAATAGGCTTTTTATCCTTGTGTCAGGAGAGAAAATGACCTATATTTATTAGAGAACCAAACAAAACTTAACCTTAAAAATAAATTCAATAACGCCGCACAAAATTACAAATAAAAAAGATTATTTTAAGGTTAAAATTTTAATTTTAGACACAATAAAAATTGTGATATAAAAAATAGGTTACTCGGGATCGGAATCTTATGTCGTGATTTTAAGTAATATTTAGAACCTGAAGCAAGCCTGTCTGTGGCTCAGGTAGGTTCAGGTTGACAGAATCGGCCTTTTGAGAGAGCAATAGGAAAAATAGTAACCCGATGTTGGTTCAAGATTTACACATTAACCTGTGCGTTACTTTGCAAGCCGATAATTGACGTTAGAATGAGTATAAGCAGAAACTTCATTTTGTCCTCTTATTATTTTACTCAATTTTAAGTTAATTTTATGGAACAAATATTTAGCCAGATTTTAATAAGTGATCAAGCAGGATTTTGCTTATTTTTAAATTGTGCTCGTGTAAAAATTACTTTTTTAAAAGAATAATCAAAGTTTTTAATTACATTTAATGAAACCGATTGAAATATTAAAAGACTTTTACGGTTATTCTTCATTCCGACTTGGGCAGGAAGAAATAATCGATTCAATACTCAAGGGAAACAATGTTGTAGCCGTACTTCCAACCGGTGCAGGAAAATCTATTTGTTACCAGATACCTTCAATTATTTCAGATAATTTTTCAATTGTAATTTCTCCATTAATTGCTTTGATGAAAGACCAGGTCGATTCATTAAACAAGAAAAAGGAAATTGCTGCTTTTATAAACAGTACAATGAGTTTTCAAGAGTCAGAATCTGTTCTTCAAAATATTCAGTACGGCAGGATTAAACTGCTTTATCTATCTCCGGAGAAACTTGGCAATGTTCAGCTTGCTGAAAGAATAAAAAATTTATCTCCGTCTTTTCTGTTTGTTGATGAGGCTCATTGCATAAGCGAATGGGGTCATCATTTCAGACCAAGCTATACAAAGATAAAAGACTTTGTCGATTTCATCGAAATCAAAAAAATATCGACTTTCACTGCAACTGCCACTCCAGAGGTTGTTGATGATGTTGTTAGACAGTTAGGATTGAAAAATCCCAGGATTTTTGTAAAGGGATTTGAACGTGATAATATTCATATCAGTTTGCATCTTACAAAAACTAAAAAAGAAAAAACATTAAGTCTGATCAGGCAATTTGGAACTCCGGCAATAATTTACACTTCATCACGTAAACGCGCAGAAGAAGTAACAGAGTATCTTGTACTCAATAAAGTTAAATGCGAATACTATCACGCAGGTATGCCAGCAGAAATACGAAGAAGAATACAGGATGATTTTATTAACGACAAACTTCCTGTCATAGCAGCCACTAATGCATTCGGAATGGGAATTGATAAAAAAGATATAAGACTAATTGTTCACTACAACACTCCCGGTACAATTGAAAATTATTATCAGGAAATCGGCAGAGCTGGAAGAGATGGTAAAGATTCTTTTGCATTTCTTCTGCATGATGATAATGATATAAACATTCATAATTATTTTTTGTCTATTTCATACCCTACCAAAGTGGTAATTCAAAAAATTTATGATGCGATATGCGATTATGCACAAATCGCACTTGGTAATATCAGTGATAAGGAAATTTCAATAAATTCTGATTACATAAAAAATTATTCGGGTATGGATATTTCCGTGGGATTACTTCATTCATCTTTAAAGTATCTTGAAGAGTCAAAATATATATCAACAGCATCAGAGTATTCATCTAATGCTTCTGTTAAATTTATCGTTAGTATTCAAAAGCTTCAGAATTTTCTTAAAATAACAGGCAACGATCTTCTAAAAGATGTCAGTCTTTTCTTATTGAAGAAGTTTGGAAATGACATTTTCACAAAGAGAATAAAATTTTCAACTCCAAAAATTTCTGTTGAAAGCGGATTTACTATTGATGAATTGAAAGAGACTCTAACACTATTGGAAAATTTTGGATTTGCTGAATTCACGGAATTTGATTCTAAAGATTTAGTACGACTAACTCAGCCAAGAGTGAAATCTGAAGAGCTTAGATTAAATTATAAAAGAATAAATGAGAATTATCTTAACGGGCAGAAAAAACTTGATAAGATGATTGACTATGTTTATTCAGATGATTGCAGATTTAATGTTATTCTAAAATATTTCAGTGAGAATGTAGAAAATTACAGATGTAATAAATGCGACAATTGTAACCGCAGTAAAACTTTTCCATCCGCCAGTCTTGAATATGTTAAAGAAATCCTGCTTCAATCTTTTACCGAATATGATAACCCGATTTCAGAGAAAGATCTTATTTCATTTGTAAGAGGAAAAAATAATAAAGATGAATTTCCCGGACTTACAACTTTTTCAACTTTGACAAATTATTCGGTTGCAGAAATTAAATCTGCTCTTAATAGTCTGTTAAATGAAGGAAGAATTTCTGGTTTAACCGGAAAGAAAAGAACATATATTCTTGTTAAAAAAGAAAATGAAATCGAAGTTTTACAAGAACCGGTAAAAGAAGAACATTTCGATAGCAATCTGGAACTTTTTCATAAATTGCGTGAAATCAGAAAAGAAGTGTCAAAAAGATTTTTACAAACACCTGAGTTGATTTGTCCGGATAGTATATTAGCAGAAATATCAAGGAAGAAGCCAAAAAATAAATTTGAATTAATGTCTCTACATGGATTTAATCAAAGAATGTTTAATAAAATCGGTAATGAAATTCTTGAAGAGGTTCAGAAATCATTAAATAAAGAAACCGGTAAATCGCCTATTGGCAAAATTCCAAATAACATTATTGATACTTATAATCTCTTAATTAAGGGACAAAGACTAGAAGAGATTTCTTCACTAAGAAAACTAAATGAAGCAGTAATATCAATGCAGATTGAAACCATACTTCAATATTTGCCACAAACTGAAATAAAACATCTATTTAAATCAGATACTCTGGATTTGATTAACCAGGAAATTGACAAGGGTTATGATGACTTGAAGGAATTAAAAGGGCGGGTAAAAGGTGATTTAAGTTTTGCTCTTCTAAGAATTGCTATTGCAAAACGAAAATTTACTCGGGATCAGTCGGTTTAGTTTTCAGACTCTCCACGTATTCAATTACTTTTTCAAAAAACTTTTCCCAACGTTCTGGCGATTCATTATAAAACTCTAAAGTCTTCTTATAGTCTTCTTCCATAATTTCATGCCGATTGAAAACTTCAGTTTTTAATGAATCAACATTCTTAGAATTTACTGAAGCTGTATCCTGAGCAAACATCAGATCAGTGTAAACAAGAATTAATTTTTCTTCAGGAACAGGGACTTTCTCTGAACAAAAAGTAAAGAATAAAACGAACGGCAATATTAAATAAAAAGATTTCACAAATATTGTTAATTCTTACTAGCTTCAAATAAAATTTTCTTTTCGCGTTCAGTTAAATTCTGGTAGCCACTCTGACTGATCTTATCTAGTATTTTGTCAATCTCTTCTTGTGTAACTTCAACTTTTTTGTCTTTATCGGAATTGATGTCATGATATTTTGCTTCCTGAATTTTATCATCACGATTAAAAATATTAAATATTGAACTTGATGAAGAAGCAGAGCTTTTAAATTTATTTCTTCTGATCATACTCTTTAGATCAATGTTACTTGATTTATCAAACCAGATGAAGAGAAAACCTGCGAGCGCTCCACCAAGATGTGCAAGATGGGCAATGTTGCTTTGTGCACTGTTTATAGCTAGAAATTCGAATACGATTAAAAATCCAATAAGATATTTCGCTTTTACCGGAATAAGGAAATAAAGGAAAATATATCTATTGGGGAAAAATAATGCGAACGCTATCAATACACCAAAGACAGCACCTGAAGCACCGATTGTTGGAGCAGCAACTGCTCCTAATAATGGAGATAAAAATAAATGACATAATCCTGCAACAACACCGGAAGTTAAATAAAAGATGAGAAACTTTTTAGAGCCCCACATATTTTCGATTTCCATTCCGAACATCCACAATGCGAACATATTAAAAAAGATATGACTAAAATCGCCATGCATAAATTGATATGTTATTAATTGCCAGGGATAAAATGAAGCATCAGAGAACGTACCAATCGGAATAAGAGCAAAATACTTTAACAGAACCTGACTTAGTACAAGGTCTCCTGATACAATAATTTCATTGCCGAGAATTTGAATAAAAAACACAGCAAGATTAGTTATAAGTAAAGTCTTAATTACCGGAGGAAAAAGACTGAATCCTCCAAATCCACCTGGTCTATAATAATTGCTCAATTGAATTCCTTGTTAAACATATAAAAGTTTATCTAATAAAAAACGAAATTTAACTCCTGCTCCAATATTGTAAATAATTCAAATTGAATTATTTACTTATCTGTTAAAGCCACAACACCGGGGAGAGCTTTGCCTTCTAGAAATTCTAATGACGCTCCGCCGCCTGTTGAAACGTGAGAAACTTTATCAGCTAAACCTGCTTTAGCAATTGCTGCTGCTGAGTCGCCACCGCCGATAACAGTTACTGCCCCTTTTCCTGTTACATCGGCTAATGCTTGTGCAATAGAAAAAGTTCCCTTAGCAAAATTATCCATTTCAAAAACACCCATCGGACCATTCCAAACAACAGTTTTAGATTTCAGTATCTCATCTTTAAATAAATTAATTGTTTCAGGTCCAATATCCAATCCCATTTTATCAGCAGGAATATTATCAATCTTAACGATAGATGAAGGAGAATCGTTTTTAAATTCATCAGCTACCAAAATATCAATAGGTAATAAAAATTTTATGCCGGCTTTTTTGGCTTTTTCTAAAACCTGTTTGGCTAATTCAATTTTTTCTTCTTCAAGAAGAGATTTACCAATTTCTTTACCCTGAGCTTTGAAGAATGTGAATGCCATTCCACCACCGATAATTAAAGTATCAACTTTATCAAGCAGATTAGAAATAACGTCTATCTTACCTGAAATTTTTGCACCTCCAAGGATCGCACAATATGGTCTCGTTGGATTGGAGATAGCGCCGCCCAAATAATCTAATTCTTTTTGCATCAGATAACCGGCTGCAGCAGCTTTAATATATTTTGTAACTCCTTCCGTTGAAGCATGTGCGCGGTGAGCGCTTCCAAAAGCATCATTAATGTATACATCACCAAGCCTGGCTAATTGCTTTGCAAATTCAGGATCATTTTTTTCTTCTTCGGAATGGAAACGAACGTTTTCAAGAATCAAAACATCACCGTCATTCATTTCATTAACCATTGCTTCTGTTTCAGCACCGATGCAATCCGGAGCAAGTTTTACTTCTTTATTTAAAAGTTCACTTAATCTGATAGCTGTTGGTTTCAAACTATACTTGGGATTTGGTCCACCTTTAGGTCTTCCAAGGTGACTCATCAAAACTGCTTTACCGCCTTCTGAAATAATTTTTTTTATTGTAGGAAGTGATGATGTAATTCTGATATCGTCTGTAATATTTAAATTTTCATCGAGCGGAACATTGAAATCTACTCTAACTAAAACTTTTTTACCCTTTAATTCTATATCATCAATAAAAAGCTTATTCATAATTTCTCCAAAAAATTATTTTTCTAATTTTGAAATATTATATAATAAAATTGTCATCCCCGCAAAAGCAGGAATGACAATTATTTTTCTCGTTATAAATTACCAGTTACATTTTAATAACTTTCATTACCAGTTCTGCAATTCTGTTTGAATATCCCCATTCATTATCATACCAGCTTACTATCTTAAAGAATCTCTTTTCATCTTTAAAGTTATTCTGAAGAGTTGCAAGTGAATCATAAATTGAAGAGCGGTCGTCATGATTAAAATCAGTTGAAACAAGCTCTTCTTTGCAATAACCAAGAATTCCTTTCAGATATGTTTCAGAAGCTTTTTTAAGTAACTGATCAATCTCCTGGATAGAAGTATCTTTTTCAGTACGGAATGTTAAATCAACTGCAGAAACATTTGCAGTTGGAACTCTGAATGACATTCCGGTTAATTTACCTTTTACTTTTGGAAGAACTTCGCCCACAGCTTTAGCAGCACCTGTGGTTGAAGGAATAATATTGATTGCAGCAGCTCTTCCACCTCTCCAATCCTTCTTTGAAGGTCCATCAACTGTTTTTTGAGTTGCTGTATATGAATGGATAGTTGTCATAATTCCAACTTCAACCCCGATACCCTCTTTTAACATGACGTGAACAATTGGCGCAAGACAGTTTGTTGTGCAGGATGCATTGGAAATAATAGTGTGTTCAGGTTTTAACTCATTGTCATTAACGCCTATTACAACTGTTTTCACATCTCCTTTACCTGGTGCTGTAAGTATAACTTTTTTTGCACCGGCATCAATATGACCTTGTGCTTTATCTGAACTGTTAAAAATTCCGGATGCTTCAATAACATATTCAACTCCCATTTCTTTCCATGGAAGCATTGAGGGTTCTTTAGCGGCAAGAATACATTTCGTTTCTTCGCCGTTAATAACCAGTATATCGTCTACTTCAAGATCGGATTTACTTTTTTTAGAATAAATATCGCCTTTGGAGGTTCCGTGAACAGAATCGTATTTTAACTGATAAGCAAAATATTTTGCGTCGTTAGTGATATCAACTAAAGCCACGAGGTCAATCTCTTTGCCCAGAACGCCTTTATCAGCCATAGCACGTAATACTAATCTTCCTATTCTTCCGAAACCATTTATTGCTACTTTAACTGCCATTTTTATCTCCTTTAATTGAAATTTTTGTCTATTTAAGTTTGGTAAAATTAGTTAAACAGGTGCGGATTATCAATCCAAATTGATGTGCTTTATAGTAATTTCAGTAATGTAAAACACTATTTAACAATTTTTTAATCTAACAAAAAAGGTCAATTATTTAGAAAAAAACTATATTGTGACCACTAATTATATCATTATTTTTTTACAGAATGAGGATTCTATGATAAGCGCAAAAATGCAAAAAGCACTAAACACACAATTAAATGAAGAGCTTTTTTCTTCATACTTGTATCTTTCAATGGCTGCCCATTTTGAGGCAAAAAATTTAAAGGGATTTGCTAACTGGTTTAGACTTCAATCTCAGGAAGAACAAATGCACGGAATGAAGTTTTTTGATTTCATACTTCAAAAAGGTGGAAAAGTTACACTTACCCAAATTGGTGATCCTAAGACGGAATGGAAATCAATTAATGGAAGTGTTTAAAGACACATTGAAGCATGAACAAAAAATTACGGGTTTGATAAATAAATTAGTTGATGTTGCAATGCTGGAAAAAGATTATGCTACTCACACTTTCCTGCAATGGTTTGTTACTGAACAAGTTGAAGAAGAAGCAAATGTTGAAGAATTAATTCAGAAACTTGAGATGATTGGTGACAACAAGAGCGGCTTGTATATGCTTGATAATGAGTTGGGTACGAGGGTTGCTGCTCCGGCTGTTGTGTAAATTTCAATTAGTTTAAACTAAAAATCCTTCCAAAATGGAAGGATAGACGCACTATTGCGTAGTTACACTATTTATATGAAATTGCTCAACAAGAAGATAGATAACTTATGATAGAAAAATTTTTATTGTTAGCTCTTTTTGGTATTGCCATGGCCCATTTAGAGGGAGTAGTTGTGGTTTATCTTCGTAAGGCACTTGGAATAATTGACTCAGAATCAAATAGAGCATCGCTTGAAAATTTTCCCAAACGTTACATTTTTATTGAGAGAACGAGGGAAGTGGCCACAATATTGATGCTTGTAATTTTAGCTCTTTTGGTTGGAGAAACATGGCTTGAAAAGATTGTTGCCTTTCTTTGGACATTTGCTTTTTGGGACCTGTTTTATTACCTATCGCTTTACCTTTTGATTAAATGGCCACCTAATCTTACTACAATTGATGTTCTTTTTCTTATTCCTCGTCCTTGGATTGCACCAGTATGGGTCCCTATTGGAATATCATCAATCACTATCATAATTATTGCTGTTATGCATCTTTCTTCTGTCTTATAGGGAAGGGAGATAATTAAAAAGATAGAATGATTATCATTTGTAACTTGATATAACACGGCACAAAAGGTTCGTCCGCCTCTGGCGGACTCACCCAAATTTTTGCTTCGCCAAAACTTTTTTTATGCTGGGAACGTTAGGCGAAAATGGAAATTCACTAGTTGGTAAACGAATTAATATCGGTAAGCTATTGTAATCCGAAATAAGTATTGGCTACTAAAAGACTAGTTCTTTACATCCGCCAATGGAAAAGCTGTATGCCTCATCGAGTGAACTTTATTAGCAACGGGCAAGTTTATTTCTTTACTTACTCTCTTTTCAAAATAATCTCTAAATCTTTCAACCATAAATTTTACAGGCCATGCTGCTGCTTCACCTAAAGCACAAACGGTGTTTCCTTCAATTTGGTTAGCCACTGTTATCAATAAATCAAGATCACTGGTTGAACCTTTACCGGCAATAATTCTTTTTAAAATTTTCTCGAGCCATCCGGTTCCTTCACGGCAAGGTGTACATTGACCACAGCTTTCGTGATGATAGAAATGTGCAATTCTTGCAAGTACTTCTACAAGATCTGTATCTTCATCCATAACAATCACACCACCGGTTCCAATTGCAGAACCAACAGCCTTAAGTGATTCAGCATCCATTTTAACGCCTTCAAGCTTTTCGCCTCGTAATGGAGGCATGGAAGAACCACCCGGAATAACACAAAGAATTTTTTTATTGCCGGGAACACCGCCAGCATATTTATAAATAATATCTGTTAACAATGTTCCGGTAGGAAGTTCATAAACGCCCGGTTTATTTACGTGTCCGCTAACACCAAATAAAATTGTTCCGGGATGCTTTGGTTCGCCAATCTTGGAAAACCATTCCCATCCTTTACTAATAATTTGCGGTACGTTTGTAATTGTTTCAACATTATTGATTGTAGTCGGACAACCCCATAATCCATTCTGTGCCGGGAATGGAGGTTTAACTCTCGGATAACCCCTCTTCCCTTCTATTGAATTCATCAGAGAAGATTCTTCACCACATATATAAGCACCGGCACCTTTATGAATATAAATATCACAGAAAAAATCAGTTCCGAATTTATCTTTCATCTTTTCGCCAATGTAACCGGCAGCATAAGCATCATCCAGAGCTTTCTGCATCAGTTTTATCCACTTATGATACTCCCCGCGGATATAGATGTAAGCAGTTTTAGCACCTATGGCATAACAGGTGATAAGTATTCCGTCTATAAGTTGATGAGGATTATATTCGAAAATTTGTCTGTCTTTAAATGAACCGGGTTCACTTTCATCACCATTGATGCACAGATATTTTGGTTTATCCGTAGTTTTCGGCATGAAGCTCCACTTCAACCCGGCTGAAAAAGCTGCACCGCCTCTTCCTCGTAATCCGGATTTTTTAACCTGATCGATTATGTCATCGGGTGATTGAGCAAATGCTTTTTTAGCAGCTTCAAATCCATTGTTCTTTAAATAAACATCCAGGATGTGAAGATCTTTTATTTCCGGTAATAAAATTTTTTCCATTAGTGTGCGTTCTTTAAGGATTCAATAATTTCTTCTACTTTTTCTTTTGTGAGATTTTCATAGAAATCTTCATTTATAGCAAACATGGGAGCAGTTCCACAACTTCCCATACATTCAACTTCTTCCAAAGAGAATTTCTTATCGGCAGTAACTTCCATATTACTGATTCCAAGTTTATCCTTAACCTGATTCCAAATATCATATCCACCGCGAAGCATGCATGAAACGTTTGTACAAACCTGAATATGATATTTGCCCATTGGTTTCTGGAAATACATTGTATAAAAAGTTACAACTCCCATTACATCGTGTGGATGCATTTCCAGAATGATTGCAACTTCTTTAATCACATCCTGTGAAATAAATCCATTTTGCTCCTGACCAATATAAAGGGCTGCCATAACTGCAGGCTGCTTAACGGGATATTTCTTAATCTCATTATTAATTCGACTAAGGTTTTCAGCTGTAAATTTAAATTCCATAGTTTTTAAAAGTTTATGTTCAAGTTTGAATTTGTTATTTCTAAATTATTTGGTTGAATCATAATCTTCATTTTCTTCGTAAACTCTGTTGGAGTTACTTATCCGCTTCACCCATAATTGGATCTATGCTGCCGATGATTGCAACGACATCAGAAACCATGTAACCTTTAATAAGACGCGGTAAAGCCTGAAGATTATTAAACGAAGGTGATCTTATCTTACATTTCCAGGGATGACCTTCACCCTTGCTGACTAAATAAAATCCTAACTCTCCTTTCGAAGCTTCTACTGCGTGATAAATCTCACCAACAGGTGGATTAATTCCAAAATTGACAATCATAAAATCGTGAATAAGTTCTTCCATCTTAGAATAAACATCAGTTTTATAAGGAAGAACTTTTTTAGGCTCTGCAGCGCGGACATCTCCCTCGGGCATTACATCAAGTACTTGATTTATTATTCTTGCACTTTGACGGGCTTCATCAGTTCTTACAAAATATCTGGCTAAACAATCTCCTTCACTAAAAACAGGTACTTCAAAATCAACTTTATCATATTGAAGATATGGCGTCGCTCTGCGAAGGTCCAGGTTTACACCACTAGCTCTTAAATTTGGACCGGTAAAACCAAGATCGATTGCATCCTCTTTTGTAATTGCACCAATGCCGTCAAGTCTTTCAACAAAAATCCTGTTAGTATTCAGAAGTCTTTCACATTCATCTAAGTTTGGTTCGAATTGATCAATAAACCACTTTATCATTTTGAGGGCTTCGGGTTGAGCATCATTTGCAACACCACCAATTCTGGTGTAGCTGTTCGTAAATCTCGCACCGCAAAGAATGTCCCAAATATCCATTATTTTTTCACGTTCCCTTAAAGTCCATAAGAAAACGGTTAATGCACCAACGTCCATTGCAAAAGAACCAACGGCAACAAGGTGAGAAGCAATACGTGCAAGCTCAGCCACTATCATTCTTATATATTGAGCTCTTATGGGAACTTCTATTCCGGCTAATTTTTCAACAGCTAAAACCCATGCAACATTATTAGCTATGGGGGAAATATAATCAAGACGATCTGTATGAGGAATATATTCATAGTATGACATATTCTCAGCCATCTTTTCGTATCCGCGATGCAAATAACCAAGATCGGGAACGCAACCAACAACTGTTTCACCATCAAGTTTCAGCAACAATCTTAAAACTCCGTGTGTTGCCGGATGTTGAGGTCCCATATTTAAGATCATTTCATTATCAAGTGCATCATCAATGGTAATATCGGAATCTCTAAGAAGAGCTTCTAATATTTTCGGATTTACTTCGTCTTTTTTTAATGTTTCCATATTTTTTTATTTTTTGGGAAGAGATAATGAACCCGGAATTCCCATTAGAGGAAAATCTTTTCTTAACGGATGATACTCAAATTCTTCCGGCAGATACATTCTTCTGAGATCAGGATGATTATTAAAAATTATTCCGTACATATCATATGTCTCACGCTCCTGCCAGTTTGCTGACCGCCATACTGATGAGACAGTCTCTATTGAACAATCGGATTCATCAACATCAGCTTTAAGAACGATTCGATAATTATTCTTAAGTGAGTAGATATGATAAACAACTGTAAATCTGTTTTTACGAGTTGCCCAATCAACAGCCGTAACATCTTCACACATTATAAATTCAAGTTCAGAATTAGTTTTGAGAAATTTACACACCGGTACAACAAATTGTTTGTCGAATTTAATTACAAATTCATCCTTATACTCGGAGAAATCGAACTGTACTTCTTTAAAATTCTCCTGAAGTTTAGACTTAATAATTTCTTTTATTTCCATTTTAATTATTCTGGATTACGTTTAATTCGGAAAGATCTAAATTCGGAAATTCTCTTGCTTTGCTCATTCCAATCTTACTCTGAATCTGGATTAAAGCATTTAATAGGTTATCAGGTCTTGGCGGACAACCGGCAACATAAATATCTACAGGTAAGAATTGATCAATCCCCTGAACTACAGAATACGATCTGTACATTCCACCAGTTGATGTGCAAGCACCCATTGCAATTACCCATTTAGGATCAGGCATCTGGTTATAAATCTTTTTAACAACATGAGACATTTTGTAAGTAACTGTTCCGGCAACTATCATAAGGTCGCATTGACGTGGAGTAAATCTCATTACTTCAGAACCGAATCTTGCAATATCATATTTCGGATCAGCAGCAGCCATCATTTCAATTGCACAGCAGGAAATTCCCATTGGCATAGGCCATACAGAACTTTTACGCGCCCAAGCAATTATTGCATCAAGTTTTGTAGTAAAAAAACCATCCTGCGTAAGTTTGGCTTCTAATCCCATTTAAAACCACCTTTCTTAAATGCATATAAATAACCTAATTCAAGAACTACTAAGAATATAAGCATAGAAAGGAAAACTGGAATTCCTATCTCGCCATAAAGTCTTTTAAATTCCACCGCCCATGGGTAAACAAAAATCACTTCAAGATCGAAAATGATAAAAAACATTGCAACAAGGTAGTATTTAATGGACATTCTGTCTTTTGTAGAACCAACGGGTTTCATTCCGCTTTCGTAGGTAGAGGATTTTTCAGGATTTGGTCTTTGAGGACCGAAAAGTGTTGATGAGGCAACCATTCCAACGCCGATTAGTAACGCAATCCCAAGAACTAGAAATATTGGTATGTATTGTTCAATCATAATTGATAATCACTAAATTTTGACGACAAAGTTATCCAATTTTAGAGTGATTGTCAATTTAAATATAAGCTTATAATTGGCATTTATGATTTAAAGTTTCACAGAATATATTTTAGTATTATTAACCGTCTTTGTCGAATAAATTGCTTTTTAGTAAGAGTATAACTGCTTATCTTTTATAAAAAGAATCTTTTTTTCTTGATTTTTATTATTCAAAAAATAACTAAAACATTTCCACACATTTTATGTGCTGCTTTGTTTTATTTTTTTGCAACTGATTTATCAATTGCACAGGTAAATGTTAGCACACTCGAGTACCTTGGTTCTACATTCAGACAAAATGATTTTTATACCAGATTTGATAAGCAATTAAATACATTTTATTTAAATACAGGTTTAAAACTTTTTGTTGAGTCAGAAAAATTTGATGTTAGAATTAACGAGAACTTCCATTCAACTTTTGTACGGGGATTTCAGAGCAGCACGCGGGATGAACAGCAACTCAATTTTAGAACATCCTATAAATATTCCAATGAAGTAAAATTTGGTATCCTCGGAAGCAATACAGTGCTTGATGACAACAGAAAGCTTGAAATAAATCAGGCTTCAGTATCATTTGCCACACTTTTTAGCGAGATTGAACCACACCGTAATATTTTATTCTCCCCTTTCGGCGGTTATTCCCGCAACAGTCAGGTAGGTGAAAATGATTACGGCTTCGTATATGGTTTGGAAGGAGTTGCAAGAAATCTTTTACTCTCCGATTTTCGATTAAACTCGGAGTTACGTTTCCGAAATGAAGATATAATGCCAAGACGAAATCTTATAAGATATTTTCAACTTACTGCTGCTAATTTTTTTGAACAAAATATATCAAACACAATTAACTTTTTGTTTACTCAGAGTAGAAAAGATTTTTACTTTCAAACTGACTCGCTAACTCAAGTTAAGTTTGGAATAGAAAACAACATTCAGAGCAGAACTGAAACGATATATTCGATACAAGACAGACTTTTATACGATAAAATTTTTGACGTTATATCGCTGAATTTTACCGGCAGAATTAGTATGAGAACTGTTGACAGAGATACTAGATATAAAAATTCCGATTTAACTACTTCTTCAATATTCGATACAAAAATTGAAGAACTTAAACTTGATTTGGAAACCATAG
This sequence comes from uncultured Ignavibacteriaceae bacterium, assembly GCA_963804005.1. Lineage (GTDB taxonomy): Bacteria > Bacteroidota > Ignavibacteria > Ignavibacteriales > Ignavibacteriaceae > JAGXRK01. The sequence goes on from CAWDOP010000009.1 coordinate 66,753, forward strand.
CAAAATACACTTCAAAGTTATTTGATGGACAACTCCGATTGACATTTGCGGAAAGAGATGAAAAAAATATTACAAAACCATTTACGGGAGTTGATGAAAGTTTTTTTGAACAGCGTTCAGAAATTGATGGTCAAAAAAACAATAATTCGGGAAGAATGTCCCTAACTTTTTTTGGTGATCTGAAAATGTCTGAAAAAGATAAGCTAACCATTAGTTATTATCAGAGTAAATTGAGATATGATACACCCAGCGATGAGAATGATGATGACCGTGATGAAATACTTTCAATTGTAAGACTACGCTATTCAAGATTTCTAAATCCATACTTCGAAGCTTATATAAATGCGGAAGGAACTTACAGCCATATTGTTTATATCTTTGCAGCCAGGAGTTCAAATAATAATGTAAACAGAATTATAAGGCTCAAAGCAGGTGGTGATTATAACGGTCTAAATTTATCGTCTTACAACAGCTTTGAAGTTTCGGCAAATTACGCGGTATATGATTTTGAAGATATTACTTCAAACTTTCAGAGTTTCACATTCAGACAAATGACTGCGGTTGATTCAACTACAATCAGATTAACAGACCGTATATCGCTATTTGGCTTTGGTTCACTTAAACTTTCTGAACAAGGAGATTTAAGCTGGAGTAAATTTACATCCAGACCAACAAGATTTCTTCAGGAAATCTATATCGAACCTCGAATTATACTATACCTTAACCGTTCGTCTTTTTCAGCGGGAATAAGGTATTTTTCACTTAATACTTACAATTTTGAAAAACTAAACCGAAAGCTCGATACAGAATATTCAAGTTTTGGTCCTATAGCAATAATTAGCATAAATCTATGGAAACGATTGAATATGTACATAAATGGATTTTATGAATTTATTAAATCTTATGGAAGTCCGCAACGTGAGCAAGCAAATCTAATTATGCAAGTTAATTGGAAATTCTGATTTAAAAAGATATTTTTTCATTTCATAATTGAAAATTTAATTACGTGGCAGAAGAAAAGACTTATCAACTAGAAATAGAAAGCGATCCTAATAACTTAATCACTGTTGAGGAATTTGTAAATTACTTCGCAATTGATCTCGGATTAGATGAAGACAAACTGAATAGCTTGTTGCTCACTGTTACAGAAGCAACTACAAATGCTATGATTCATGGAAACAAAAGTGATATAACTAAAATGGTTTATATCGATGTTTCTGCGAGCGATCGGTTGTTGACCATAAAAATTAGAGACGAAGGTGTTGGATTTGATCCTGCAATAGTACCTGATCCTACTCATCCGGATAATTTATTAAAAGACTCCGGTCGTGGACTATACTTGATGAGAGTTTATATGGATGAGATAAATATCAATATTACACCTACGGGAACAGAAACCATTCTAAAATTAAAATTGTAATTGGAATGATCTGTTTGAATCTACTTCTCTTGCGAACTTTTAGAAGTTAGATTGTCAGCTTTTTAATTGTTATTTAAGCAGCAATCAGGCAAATAACCAATCATTGCTCGGATATCTGAGAATTTTTTTATAAACCCTCTTTAAGTAAAGAGGTACTTATTTGTTATATGTTTTAACCTTAATTATTTTTATTGGTAATAATTTTGTAATTAAACCAGAGGAGAACTTACAATGGGACGAAAAAAAATTTCCTTAATCGGTGGCGGACAAATTGGTGGCGTACTCGCACAACTAATTGCACAGAAGCAACTGGCTGATGTGGTAATGTATGATATTGTTGAAGATTTACCGCAGGGTAAAACTCTCGACATAGCAGAAGCAGCGAGAGTTGATGGTTTCGATGTTCACGTTAAAGGCACTAACGATTACAAAGATATTGAAGGATCCGATATTGTAATAGTAACGGCAGGACTTCCTAGAAAACCGGGAATGAGCCGCGACGATTTACTTGTTACAAATGCAAAGATTATGCAGACTGTTGCAGAAAATGTAAAGAAGTTTGCACCTAAATCTATAGTTATAATAGTATCAAATCCTCTTGATGCAATGGTTACTTTGTTTAAGAAAATAACAGGATTTCCTGAAAACAGAGTTCTCGGTCAAGCCGGTATTTTAGACTCGTCACGTTTTTCCAGTTTCATTGCATGGGAACTTGGCGTTTCTGTAAAAGACGTAAATGCTATGGTGCTTGGCGGACACGGCGATACTATGGTTCCAATTGTTCGCTATGCTAATGTAAACGGAATACCTGTAGTGGAATTGCTGGAGAAAAAATACAACAGCAAAGAAAAAGCAGCAGAAGTTATGAAGGCAATGGTTGACAGGACTAAAATGGCTGGCGGTGAAGTTGTTAAATTATTAAAAACCGGATCAGCATTTTATTCACCCGCCGCTGCTTCAATTGCTATGGCCGAAGCTATTTTATATGATGAAAAAAGAGTGCTGCCTGTTTGTGCATATCTTAAAGGTGAATTTGGTATAACCGGCTATTATGTTGGCGTTCCCGCTGTGCTTGGTTCAAATGGAGTTGAAAAAATTATTGAGTTTGATCTGAATGGAGAAGAACAAGCATTACTTGATAATTCGGTAAAGGCTGTTAAAGATTTAGTCGTTGATATGGAGAGATTGGGATTTTAATTATTGAAATAGTATCAATAAAAAACCCTCCGGCATCGGAGGGTTTTTTTATTTCTAATATGTAAAAATCTTTAGTTGACCGGATAAACACTTATAATTTGTCTTTCACCGCGTTTGGTTTCAAACTTAACAATACCATCAGCAACAGCAAATAAAGTATCATCATTTCCCTTTTTTACATTTGCACCGGGATGAAATCTGGTACCTCTTTGTCTTACGAGTATATTGCCGGCAAGAACCTGTTCACCGCCAAACTTTTTTACACCGAGTCGCTGTGCATTAGAATCACGGCCATTTCTCGTTGAGCCCTGTCCTTTTTTATGTGCCATTATAAATCTCCTTTATCCTATCTTTAGAACTTCAATTCTTGTTAAATGCTGTCTGTGTCCGTGTTTCTTTTTATAACTAATTATTCTTTTTTTCTTAAAGACGATTACTTTATCATCCTTTAAATGTTCAAGAACCTTTGCTTTAACTTTAACACCTTTAACAGAAGGACTACCAATTTTAGTTGATTTACCGTCGCTAAATAAAAGCACCTTATCAAAAGTTACTTCTGATTCAAGTTCATCTTTCAAACGAGGAACATAGTACTTTGTATTTTCTGTCACTTTAAATTGTTGTCCTAAAATATCAACGACTGCAAACATTTCATCCTCTTTTTTCTAAATCAAGGTTGTAAAAGTAATAAAGATAAGGCTATATGTCAAACTTTAGGGTAGTCAAAATATCTTAAAATATTCTATTTTTTCAAGCGAAAAGAAAATTCACTGCCTTCGTTAAGCTTGCTTTTTAGCTCAATTTTTGACCCATGTGCTTCAATGATGTGTTTTACGATAGCTAAACCCAGTCCCGTTCCTCCAACTGCCCTTGAACGGGCTTTATCAACCCTGTAAAATCGTTCAAAAACACGATTTATATCCTCTTCAGGAATCCCCATACCTGTATCTTTTATTCGAATCAGACCAAACTTTTTCTCTTCTTCAACAAATATTTCAACCTTACCGTGTTCAGTATATTTTATTGAATTCTGTATTAGATTTATTAATACTTGTCTGAGCTTATTTTTATCACCAAATAACTGAAGTTTTTCGTCTGCAGAATAATATAGTTTAAGTTCTATTCCCTTCTCATCCGCCATAGGTTTCAATTCATTAACAATCTGCTGCAGGTAAGAATTAATAACAAAGTACCTGTAACTCATTCTCATCTCACCGGATTCTATCATCGAGATGTCAATCAGATCATTCAACAAGTTGCTAAGGCTGATTGTGTGTTGATTTGCTTTATCAAGGAAACTGAGATTAACATTTTTATCATTTACTGCGCCGTTAAGCAAAGTTTCAATATAACCCTGAATTGCAAAAATCGGTGTTCTTAATTCATGCGATACATTTGCTAGAAACTCCGTTCTTATTTTTTCTAATTTCTTTAAGTATTCAATATCGCTCTTTGCTCTTTCAAACATACCTTTGATTGCATCTTCAAGACCGGAAAGATTTTTAGTTAAAATGATTTCTTCAGAATTAGCGTAAACATTTTTACTGATATTCGTAATAATTTCCTTGATCTTATTAAGCTCTTTATTGCGCTTTGCCCCGATAAGGTTAAGGATAATAAAGCTAACGAAAAGAAGAATGATGATAAGTGGAATGCTGACGGAATACTTTTCAACAATGATAAGTGTGATTATAATAACAAGGAAATTATTGAGAATGAATTCTCTGAGAAATACTGATGCAGAAGAGAGATTGGATTTTAATTTATTCCACACTTTTGAATCTGTAACCTACGCCTTTTACTGTTTCAATGAGATTTGAAAAACTATCAAGCTTTTCGCGGATTTTTCTTATATGAACATCAATAGTTCTATCAACCACAAAAACGTTTGCACCCCAAACATCTTTTAACAAAGTTTCACGGTTAAAAACTCTTCCGGGATTGTTTGCAAGATAGTATAATAATTCAAATTCTTTTCTTGGAAAGATTTTTTTATCACCGTCAACAGTTATAACATATTTTTCTTTATCAATATCCAACGGACCGATTTTTATCTTAATTGGACCCACGGGAGAACCAGAGGCATCTTCATACTTTCTAAGATTTGAATTAACTCTTGCTACAAGTTTTTTGGGTGAGATCGGTTTCTGAATGTAATCACTTGCGCCGATTTCCAAACCTTTTATTTCATCCGTCTCACCTGACTTTGCAGTAAGAAAAATAACAGGCGTGTTTTCAAAACCTTTAGTAGCACGGATTCTGCGGCATACTTCATAACCATCCATTTTAGGCATCATTATGTCAAGAATAATCAGATCGGGTTTTTGTGCAATTTTATCAAGAGCTTCTTCGCCATTATACCCTACGAGAACCTCAAAATTCTCCTGTTCAAGACTATACTTGAGAAATTCCACAATATCTTTTTCGTCATCAACAAGTAAAATTTTTTTCATATATGATTAAAACTTAACCTCAACATTGTCCAATGCTGATTTATACATCGCTTCAATTATTTTCATTCTTTCCATTGATTCTTCACCGGGTGAAAAAACAGGATTTAAACCTTTAACAGCACCAATAAAACTTTTAAGTTCATTCATATAAGATTTTTTAAAAAGAACCGCAGGATTATCAGATTGAGAAGGCGTAAGATCCATATAATTTTCTTCCATCTTTTTGTATAAACGAAATGGTGTCGAAGAGTAACTACCCTTTGTACCATAAATGTTAAGATAGAAATAATCTTTTTCAACAGGAAGTGACCAACTTGCTTCGAGACTGATTACAGAGGAATTTTTACACTTAATAAAACTTACGGAAGTATCTTCAACGCTCTTTGTGTTATGATAAAAGTTTTTTGTAGATATCGAATCAACTTCAGGATAACCTAATAACCAAAAGGAAAGATCTATAAGATGAAGCCCAAGATCAATTATTACACCGCCGCCAGATTCTTCCTTTTTTGTAAACCATTTTTCACCGCTGCTTTGCTGACGTATCCATCCAGCCTTAGCATAATACGGAATACCAATTTCACCACTATTTATTAAACTTCTCAGCAGCATTGTATCGGGTCGGAAACGTAAATTCATTCCAACCATTAAATTACATTTGCCATCTTTGGCAGCATCAACTATCAATTTTGCTTCTGCGTAAGATCTTGCCAGTGGTTTTTCTATAAGAATATCTTTACCGGCGTTTATACAATCCATAGCAATATCTTTATGAGTGCTCGTTGGAGTGGAAATAATAACGGCATCAAGCTCGGTTTTCTCCAGCATCTCCCGATAATCTTTGTATCTATTCTTAATACCAAATTTATCAGCAACTGCTGTAAGACTGCTTTGCTTAATCTCAGCTACTGCGGCAATTTCTGCATTATTAATTTTCCGGAGATTGGGCAAATGTTCAATTTGTGCAACACCGCCTAAACCAATTACTCCTATTTTGGCTTTTTCCATCAAAGAGTAACCTCGTGTTTTATTTTTTTTGATGAACAGAATAGTTTAACTTTTTCAGCAATTCCATCGGGATCAATACCTAACAGTTTATGAAGTTCTTCCTGTGTGCCGTGATCTATAAAACTATCCGGCAGTCCTAATCTTAAAATATCATTTTTATAATTACTGTCTGTAAAATACTCAACAACTGCAGAACCAAATCCGCCGGGAAGAGAATTTTCTTCAATAGTAATTATTTTTGAATGTCGTGATGAAATATCATCCAGTAGTTCGGTATCAATCGGCTTAGCAAAACGCATATTAACAACTTCACAATGAATTCCCTCAAGTGAAAGTTTTTCAGCAGCTTTTAATGAATAATTAACCATAGAACCTAAAGCAAGTATTGCAACATCTTTTCCCGCTTTTAACTCTTCAGCTTTGCCGATTTCAATAAAGTCAAATCCATCTTTCAATTCAACACCAAGTGCATTTCCCCGCGGATATCGAAGTGCAATTGGACCTTTATTATAAACCGTAGCAGTGTAAAGCATATCGCGTAATTCCGACTCATCCTTTGGAGCCATAATTACCATTCCGGGAATCATTCTTAAATAAGTGATATCAAAAGTTCCGTGATGAGTTGGACCATCAGAACCTACCAAACCTGCTCTATCCATTGCAAACACCACGTGAAGTTTCTGTAGGCTGACATCGTGTATAATCTGATCAAATGCTCTTTGCATAAATGTTGAATAAATTGCAACCACCGGAATTATTCCCTGTGTTGCTAATCCTGCAGAAAAAGTAACTGCGTGTTCTTCAGCAATCCCGACATCAAAATAATTATTGGGAAATTCTTTTTGTAAAATGTCAAGTCCTGTTCCATCTGGCATTGCACCGGTAATTCCAACAACCTTTGGATTTTCTTTAACTATCTGTACAAGAGCTTCACCAAATATTTTTGTGTATGATGAAGGAGCTGAACCTTTCTTAATTGCCTGGCCCGTAACTTTATCAAAAGGAGTGGAAGCGTGTAATCGCTGCGAGTGACCTTCAGCAGGTTTGTAACCTTTTCCTTTTTCAGTAATGGCGTGTATTAAAATTGGACCTTTTAATTCTTTTACCTGTTCAAACAATTTAACGAGCTGATGAATATTATGACCATTGACAGGTCCAAAATATCTAAAACCAAGTGCTTCAAATAACATTCCCGGAGTAATTACTGCTTTTATACCGGTTTCTAATCTTGCGGCAATTTTTCTTAGCCTGTCACCAAACTGATCAAGTTTACCTGTTAAATCCCAGATCTGTCCCTTGAATTTATTATAATCAGGATGAGCAATCATTTCAGTGAAGTAATTTGAAATCTGCCATACGTTTGGAGCGATTGACATTCTGTTATCGTTCAATACAACTATTAAATCAGATTTTAAAACACCGGAGTTATTCATCGCTTCATAAGCCATACCTCCGGTCATTGCACCGTCACCAATTATTGCAATCACTTTCCGATTTTCTTTTTTTATATCTCTTGCAACAGCCATTCCAAGTGCTGCTGAAATTGAAGTTGAAGCATGACCGGCGCCAAAGGAATCATATTCACTTTCATTTCTTTTTAGAAAGCCGCTGATACCGTTTAACAACCTGATTTTCTTTAACGCCTCTTTCCTTCCAGTAAGAACTTTATGCGGATAAGCCTGATGACCGGTATCCCAAACAACCTGATCATGAGGCGTATTAAATACTTTATGAATTGCAACAGTTAGTTCAACAGTTCCGAGTCCGCCGCCGAAGTGACCGCCAATTTCAGAAATAGTATCAACCAAATAGTTTCTAATATCCTGACAGAGAACTTTAAGCTCTTGAACTGATAGGTTTTTGATATCACTGGGGTAATTTACTTTTGAGAGTATAGGATACTTTTCTTGGGGCATTATCTTCTTTTCCGATTATTCATCACTTTTCAATTATCTTTTTTATTTTCAGATATTTGCTTTTTCAATTCCGTAACTTTTAATTCCGCCTTCTGAAGAGCAGTTAAACACTCTTTTGAAAGTTTAACTCCCTCTTCAAAAAGAGAAATTGACTCTTCAAGCCCTAAATCTTCTTGCTCCAACAGGTTAGCAACTTTTTCAAGTCTTGAAAGTTTTTCTTCAAAACTCTTATCTAATTTTTTTTTAGCCATCTTTTTGCTTCTTAACTTTTATTTCACCATCAAAAAACCTGACAGCGGCAGGTAATTTTTCATTAAAATGAATTTTACGGGTTATAAACTTATCATTCTGTTGTATTAATGCAAAACCTTTTTTCAGTGACTTAGTAATGTCATGGAATTCAGTGATTTTGCCAAGAAGTGAAACCTGATTTTGCCTGATTAATAACTTTCGATCAATCGATTGCGAATTCTTAAAAATCAAACCATCTAATTTCTGAAAAAAGTTTCTCACCTTATCAACCGGATATCTGAACCCGTATGATTTCAAAATACTGTAAATATTTTCCTTTTTGCTTTCTAACAACTCACTAATATTCTGTGATGTATAATATGAAAATTCATTAATAAAGGCAATGATTTCCTCTTGATCAGGCGTAGCCAATTCCATAGCAACAGATGGAGTTGGAGCTCTTAAATCAGCCACGAAATCCGCTATAGTAAAATCTGTTTCGTGACCAACTCCCGATATTATTGGAATTTTAGAATTGAAAATTGCCCTGGCAACAATTTCTTCATTAAAAGCCCAAAGATCTTCAATTGAACCACCGCCTCTTGCTATAATAATTAAATCAATATCTTTAATCTTATTTAATCGTTTAATGTTTTCAACAATGTTCTCAGCAGCACCTGCACCCTGAACTTTTGTTGGAGCAATTACCAATTCCACTAAAGGAAATCTTCTTTCTGCGACACTTAACATATCCTTTATTGCAGCACCATCAATTGCGGTTACAAGTCCGATTTTCCCGGGATACTTTGGAATATATTTTTTATGCTCTTCATCAAACAGACCTTCTGATTGAAGTTTTTCCTTTAACTTTTCAAATGCAGCCTGCAGTTCGCCAACTCCGGCGGGCTTCATTGAACGAACATCTATCTGGTAATTACCGCGCGGTGGATAAACAGTTATTCTGCCGTTAACAATTACTTTGATTCCGTCCTGAGGTGTAAAGAACACAAAACTATTCAAACCTTTCCACATTGTGCAATTGATAACTGCTTTTTCATCTTTAAGATTAAAATACCAGTGACCCGAATAGTGTGCTTTAAAGTTGGAAATTTCACCAATAACGCTGATCTGTTCAAAACTTTCTTCAAGAGTTAACTTTATTTGTTTTGTTAACTCACTTACACTCAATATGTCGCCGTTAAAAAGATCCATCATTTATTATTTAAAGTACTGTAGTCAAGTTCCGATCCAAACATGCTGTGTGGAATTATAAATATTATAAACATAATTATTGCGGCAACTAAAACATACCATTTTGGTTTTTGTGATCTGAATACTGCGATGAGAGCAATTATCCATCCGATAAAAGCAATTAAAGTTTTATTATCGGTTAAATCTGTTCCATACGGAAAGCCTGTCCAGAATTCACCGAAGGCATACTTTTGAACCACCGGTCCTAATATCATTCCGCCAATAATAAGAATGCCAAATGTCCACAAAGTATATTTTTTCAGATTTGGTTTTTCAACAAAACATTCAAGCGCAGTTCGATTTGATAAAAGCATAGCACCAAAAATAAATATGACATGCGGAATAAGAATAAATAATGGTACATCGCCTTTGAATCGGATTATCACAGGTTCAGAAGGAATAATTCTTTCTTCATTTTCAGATTTTAAGATTATCCTGTAAAGTAACTTTCCTGCCGGTGGTTGATGAGGAAGATAGCCGGTTAATTTTCCATCTTCATTTTTCATTTCTACTTCATGCCAGGCATCATTTGTTTTATATCGCTTCCATTGAAGAACACCGGTTATATATTGATCATCAATTTCAACGCTGACAAAATGATCACCATCTCCACCGTGACTTCTGTCAAATTTGTAATTATAATTCTTATCGGCAAAATTAAATTGACCGCTTATTGGATAAGTAGGACCCGTTAACCGCTGATAATATGCTGCCGCCAATGTTACAGCAACCGCAATAATCCAGAATAAAATATGCTTTTTCATTTAACTTATTGAGTTTGTAAAAATATATCTGAAATCTAACTAAAATTTTACACTGAATCCCAGAGTAGGAAGAATCGGGAACATATTATTCGCTCTTTTACCGAGAGTAAGATCATCTTCCACATAGTATTCATAGTTAACGACATTTTTTCTGTTATACACATTGATTACATCGAGGTAGAAAATCCAATCAAGGCTCCAGAAATTCGTTAGAAAATTTGCACGCACATCAAGTCTGTGATAATCAGGTTTTCTTGCATTGAAATTCCTGTCGCCGAAATCAACATCAAAAATTACCTCTGGTTCAGAATTGGGATCATTTGATTGCCGGGTAGCAATAACAGGAGTTTCCGGGATACCATCTGAATCAGTATCGGAATAAATAATTCTCGGTTTAACACCGATTGCCTCGCTAATTGGAAATCCGGAACCAAACTGCCAGCGGACACCAAAATTAAACCAGTCCGATACATCATAATTTAAAACTATATTTACTGTATGGCGTTGATCAAATCTAAACGGATACTTTTTCCCATCTTCATAACGATCTGCATAAGCGAGTGAATACGAAACCCATCCGGAAAGTCTACTGTCCCTGGTTAAATTTTTCTTTGCGAGAAAGAATTCAAAGCCGTATGCATCGCCGAAAGAATTATTAATCGGGATTTGTGTAACGGAATCGCCAATAACCGAAACAGGATTTGTCCAGCCGTCAACAAACCTGGGATCATTTCCGGAAACAGGTTCAACAATAAATTTTGTGCCCTGCACTATCTGCGGAACAATTAAATTATCAAACTCTTTATAATAAGTTTCGAAGCGTAAACTCCATTCATTGGTTAACCATCTTTCAATTCCAAATACATAATGATAAGCTCTTTCTGCATTTAACAGTTTTGTGTATTTATCGCCAAGATCGAAGAGTACGCCTTGATCACGAATTTTTTCATAACCGGGTGATTGATAATAAACTCCCCACACAGCTCTGATAGTCGTTATTTCATCAATTGCATAAGACAACGAAATTCTTGGAGCTAAATACGACTTGTCAAGCAGATCGTAGTAATCAAATCTTAAGACCGGGATTAAGATATAGTTTACTGCTTAACTTAAAATTATTCTGAGCATAAGCCCTTAAACGATTATACTTTCTGTTATCTTTTAAATCATCTATGGAAGATCGCATCTGCGGATTAGCTGCAATTATCGCCATCAGCTGAGGATCAAGATCAAAATTAAAATTCTGCTCCGTTTCCATAATATCATACCCGGCACCTGCTTCAAAAACATTATCTTTCCAGAAGTACGTTAACTTGTCATCAAATGAAACTTTTTGTGTAATTAAATTCACCTTCGAAATTAAAGCCCAGTAAGTAAGGTCTTAGTGTATCCGGAATAACATCTTCAAAATCACTGCTGTTAAGAGAAGGATCGAGAATTTGAGAATCAAAATCAGTATCGCCGCTGTTTCCGTACCACGATACAACAAATTTATTAAACAACTTTTCATTCGGAACATAATGCCAGGCACCGGAGACAATATCATTTCTGGTAATATTAAAAATACCAACACTGTCGGGAGTCTTTCTATCTTCACCGCTAATTACATTCACGCCATCGCGCGAATAAATTCCGTTGATAAGAAATTTATGACCATCAAATGGACCAAAAACTAATTTGCCTTGTATGTCATAAAAATTCGGAAAGGACGTGCTTTCATCAACGAGTCCTGCACTTTTAACAAACGGTTCTATTATAAGATCGTAATAAGTTCTTCTGGAATTAAAAAGCCAGCTTCCTTTAATATCAAAAGGATTTTTTCCTTCCAGCACAAGATTTGCATCAACGATTGAAGCATTTAAACTTCCGGTAAGATTTTTATTTACATCACCTTCACGATTTGTAACATCGAGAACTGCAGAAAGTCTGTCGCCATACTTTGCAGGAAATCCGCCGGAGATAAGAGTGACATCAGAAACAGCATCAGGATTAAACATACTGATTACACCGTACAACCGATATGGATTGAATACTTCAACATCATCCATAATAATTAAATTTTGATCGGGTCCGCTGCCGCGCACAATTAGCTGTGAGGAAAAATCATTTGGAGCAAGAACACCGGGAAGCGACTGAAGCGTTCTTAAAACATCTTCAACGGCGCCGGGAAGAATTTTTGCATCGCGTGGATTTAAGTCTATCAGGCTTGTTCTCGTATCACTCTGTTTCTGCTGGCGTAAACCTGTTATTTCAACATCCTGCACCTGAATTGCAACCGAATTTAAAACAACATCTAGTTCTACAGTTTTTCTTTCGGTTATTACAACATCAAAATATTTTGTTTCATATCCGATTGCGCTGAATTTAACTTCATATTCAGCAACGGGAATATTATCTATGCGGTAAGTTCCATCCTGTTCACTTCCTGCACCAATATTTGTATTAAGAAAATTACATTAACAAACGGAACAGGATTTTTACCATCTGTAATTTTTCCTTTAATACTTCCCGTCTGAGAAAATAATTGAAGTTGAAATAAAACAAATACTGATATGCTGTAAACTAAAAATTTCATTTTCCTATAATCTTTCCGCATACACAGATAAACACAAAATTGCGTAAAAACATTCCAAACTGATTAAGAAACTTTTAGTTAAGATAGAGTGAGAAAAATCTTGAGTAAAGTCCTAAATTAAACTCATGAAAATTGACCGATAAATCACCAGGTCTGAAATTAAAACGATACCTTGTATAGAACGTAAAGGAATCGTTAAAAAGTGTAAACCAGCCGACGGATATTTCAGGTGCAAGACCGTTTCGTCCTTTAAAGTCTGTGTAGGCACTTATTCCGGGCGAAATGTACTTGAGAAAACCGGTTTCATAGATTTTTTTGTATCCTGCTCTGAAAAAACTTTTGCTTTCTGCATTGAATATGTAAGTATATTCAATTGATATGTAACCGGAAGGATAATTAAAACTTCTTGATCTGAAAGAGAGAACCGGAATTTCCTTGGTAAGGCTGAAATAATCTTCGCCTTTATTGTGAACATAACCCGGTGCTGGCAATGCGAAAATCATTCCGCCGAAAAGACAAAATGTTAACAGCGATGAACCGGATTTAATTTTTGGCTCGAACGGAAGATCAAAATCATATTCATCATTACTGTACTTATTACCAAGACTATCAGCATATTCAATTACAAATTTTACAGTTTTATTTTCAAATTTAAGACTTGATAAATCAATACTTATGTTATGCATTTCCGAAAATTCACTTGAGACTTCATATTCATATTTGTTTTCCAGAATTACTTTTGCAATTGCAGCCTCGCTTGTAAAGAACGATAGTACAAAAGTGTGCGGCAATTCCGGAGTTGCGAAAGCATCAATCAGAAATATTTCTACTGCACTGTTTTCTTCCTGTGCGAAAGTGGTTGATAAAGAAAGAATAAGTGCAAATAAAATAAATTTAAGTTTTACCATAATTCCGGTTTTTTAATAATTGATGAACAAATTTAATGAAAGAATTGCTTAATTAACTCCCGGAAAATAAATATAAAATATTGTTTGTCCACAGGAAAAGAAATTAAGGAAATGATTTTAAAAAATGTAAAGCTTTAGAGGGAAAAATAGCAGTGACTAGCTGATTTGCCAGGACTTTTTTACAAATTATTATTTGCTTGGTACTATTATATCCTCTTGCCTGTCCGCCTTTGGCGGGACTTTTTACTTATTAAAGAGGTTATACCGTTTTCTTTATTTGTAGCTATTAATAAAGCACTACCTCTTGATTAGTATTATAAGTAGTAGCATATGAATTAAACCAGAACATAAATTCAACTAATAATTATTTGAAAATCTATCAATTAACTTCGAAAAAAATTGTACTTAATCCTTCTGTAAAGGCTTAGCTGTAGTGGAATGAAGAAGTACCATCTTCCATTCATCATTCTGACGATGGAACACTGCACTTTCAATCCATTCAAAATGAACTTGATTGCTATCTATAGTCGCATCACCAATGTTGCGATGTGTAATCCAAGCAACTGAACCATCAATATTCCTTTTTACATCTGTGAATTTGTATTTAATAGTACCTTTTCCCTCAAGTGATTTGAGAAAATTAATATGATCTTCTACTGTCCAAACTGTTCCATCTTCAAAAAGTAGATAATCTGGCGAACAAGTTTGACGCATAGCTTGATAATCGAATTTGGAAATTCCATCGAAATAGCTTTGGAATACTTTGTCAACTTTTGCTAATTCATTTTGAGTATTCTCTTTCTGTTGACAACCATTAAAAGATATAAGAGAAATGAAAATAAAAGTTGTACAGATTTGAATTAAATTTCTCATAAGTATCTCCTTTTATATTTAGAGTTTAAAATAAAATATGCTAAATATTGGATTATATTGTTCTCAAATATGAACGTAAGTTATTTGTTTGATCGATTGTTTTAATTAATAAATTACAACGAATGATGAATTTTATAACGGTATAACCGACGTTGCAACTAAAGCGCCGCCCATAACAACGATGCCACAATTGCAAACGCCTTTTATTAATAAATCAGTTCTGTACTGCAAATCAACTTTGAAAAATAAATCTGCCCTGAAAAGCTAAACCGAATTATCACATCAAAAGACCAAGTCGAAGACGCGGTCGCTTTGAGTTGCTGGTTAGCTTGATTTCTTTATAACTGGATATCTCCAATTCCAAAATATTTTTGAAAACTTATATTCTGAATCAGCGGCAAGTTTAAAAACATTTAAATATGATTTCCCTATCAACTCTTTATTTTTTTCAAATGCATCTATATCAAGAATAGATAACGCGAAATCATATTTGTTGTTAATGATTTTAAAAGAATGATTAGATTCTATCAGAAATTCTATTTTATAATTTCCTTGTTTCCAGAACAAGGAATGTTTTATATAACTTTCCAGATCCTTTAACTCTTCCGATTTCATCAAAGAGTCAACATCAACATTATTATCATCCCGCATATAAGATATTTTCTTAAATAGTTTGGCTTCTAGCTCATCCTTCTTTAAAATAAATTCTTCGTCTTGAAAACGAACAAATCGATCTTCAATAATTTTTTCATTTAACTTTATCGCTAAAACTGAATGTTCTTTTTCCCAAGATAATGATTCACCCTCATATCTTTTTAATTCCGCAAATTTCTGAGCAATACCTTGCCAAAAAAATATTTTAGATTCACCACTTTCGTGAGTGAATTTTATTTTTAATCCAGAGATTATTATATCCTTATTAGAAACTGAAAAAGCCATTTGGATATTGAATATTGACCCAAGTGAAGTGTAACCAACTTCGCCACTTTTTTGAATAATTATTTCAATTTCAGACATAGAGAAAAAGTCTTTAATGATTTTAATCAAATGAGGCAGCCAAGCTAAAGCACCCAATAGTGCTAAGACTTCAAAGAATTTCATATTAATCTCACTTTTTTATCAAGCTAACTATTACTTATACTGCACCGTAAAATTATTAAGGTATATAGATATGCACGGCGCTGCATATCTATAATCCATTTTGTTTAATTTCAGTTCAAATTCTTAAATATTCGAGAAAATATACGTGCATAAATATCAACCTGTGGTGATCTTTATAAAAGTGTCCTAATTTACGTTCACATACAAATCAAGACATCCCCCGCAGAGTAAGGTAAGAAAATGGGATGTGGTGCATAATGTTCCCGCCCTAAAACATAAACGCATTAGAAAATTAGCTTAAATTTTAATAAGCTTCAATAGATAAAAGATCTGCTTAAGATTTCTCTCCGAAGGAGTCCTTTAGATAACCAGTCGCCTCCGAAACAAGTTCGGGCAAGCTGTTTTCAGAGCAGCATTACGCCAGAGGCGGAAAAGTTTTTCTTATTTAAAAGTAATTTTAATAAATTGACATTGAAGTTCCCGCCTTCGTTAAAACTTTGGCTGGCAAACTGCGCTGCCTTAGCTCGCCGCCAGGGTATGACAGGCTGGTTAGGCACAAACGTTAGGCGTAGTCAACCTGAAACTGAGGCATTAACTTTGTCAAGCATAGAAAAAATATAAAATTTGAATATTAAAAAAGAATTAAATGACAGATATTCAAAAAAAACAGCTACCTAAAATATTGGGTATCTTCAAAAAGATATTTCAAATCATCCTTTATATACCGATTCAAATAATCTTCATACCTCTTGCGATTATTGGACTAGTAGATGCAATTTACAAGGAAATGGGAAAAAGCAAGAAACTGTGTGTTTCCTTCTCGGCAATTAAAGCGCTTCAATATAGGTGGTTCATGCATTATTTTAACACCAGACCGGATTCCCTTTCAGTTGCATTTACAAAAAAATTTCCATGTGAATCACATTTTGGTATGTGGTCAATTATGGGAGCTCTTATCATTTCCCAGCGGTTATTTGGTTTCACAACCAGGCTTGGAAAACTCGTTGAACCAGGTGAAGAGACCTCAGATTCCACTGCGGGTATTCGGGTGCTCATGTTTGACAAGATAATGGAAAAATATGTTGATGAAATGGAGCAGATTGTTATTCCTGGAGCTGGCTTTGATCTGATAGCTTTGCACTTTACAAAAGGAAAAAATGTAAAGGTTTTTGAACTCGACCAGGTTAATACACTAAATGTTAAAGTTGAAACATTGAAAAAAGCAGGCATAAAGCATGATTGGATCACCTATATCCCGGTTGATTATTCAAACGAATTCTGGATTGATAAACTATTAGGAGCTGGTTTTGACAAAACAAAAAAGACTTTGTTCCTTTGGCAAAGTGTTTCTTTGTATTTAGAAGCTGATATTGTCAAAGAAAATCTTAGGGAAATGGCTGATTTGTGTGTAGACGGAAGTATCATCGCTCAAGACTTTTATTCCAAAGTATTTAGTTCAGGTGAATATTCAAAAGCAGCTAAAAATTTTTTGAGCATAATAGAAAAAATGGGAGAGTCTTCGAAATTTGGTATAGATATGTCAGATGATCCTAAAGCAGCAGTTGAATTATTCTTAAAAGAATGTGGATTAAAAATGACAGAATATATTCAATTCGGTGAGAAACTTGATATCGAACCATTTTACTGTATCGTTGAAGCTGAAAAATTATAAACGGAGAAATAATAACTACGCCTAAACAGCAAATAAACCGGACGCCATTCTCAAAGCGGCATATGTATGGTTTTTGGCATTAGTTATAAATGTTAGTTTTATTTCAATTTATATTTTTCATTAAATAATTAAAAGGATATAAAAATGGATAAGAAAATGAAATCTATAGGTGCTTTTACTATCGCTAGTGCCATAATTTGGGGAGTAGTAATTATAGGGTGTTCATTTGCGTTAAAAGGAACTGAATGTTATGATAAGATACAATATATTCTTGTTGGTGGTGTAGTGACACACATAATTTTAATCTGGGGACCTTTAGCAATGATATTTAATAAAATAAAAGAAAATAAGCCTGAAGACAGCGTAAAAAAATAGGTTTGAAACTTCTGAGATCTTTTATACGATTGATTGATAGAAAGAAGATAGTTTTATTAGTAAAAAATTATTAGCGTATAAACAGCAAATCAACCGGACGCCATTCTCAAAGCGGCATGACGCCAGAGGTGGACAAGTTGTTTAAATGAAAATTTATTTAACAAATATGGCATTGTCGTTCCCGCCTTCGTTAAAACTTTGGCGGGTAAACCGAGTTGCCACGTTGTAACGCTTTCAAATTATTAAAAGGAGTAGTGATATGAATTTCAAAAATTTAATGGTCATCAAAGCATTAGTTTCTCTTGCTTTTGGTATTCTTTTACTCGCCATTCCTGATACTTTACTTTCAATATTTGGCGCAACTTTAGGTGCCGCCGGAATGTACACAGCAAGAGAATATAGTGCCGCATTATTCGGTAATGTGTTTCTTTGCTGGTTTGCAAAAAATGCGGCAGAATCTGATGCAAGAAAAGCAATTATAATTGCACTATTTGTTTACGACCTGATAGGATTTATTGTAACTACAATAACGGTAATTGCAGGGGTTCTAAATCCATTAGGATGGTTGATTGTTTTTGTATACCTGTTTTTCACTGTTGGCTTTGGCTACTTTTTGTTCAAACAACCTTTGGGAAAAGTTTCGTAGGGGTATAAAAAACAATTCCCGGATTGTTTTTTAAAACGCAAAATCTTTCTATGCTATGAAGAACTGAAAGACTAAACTGAAAAAGCCTAATCAGCAAAACTCCGAAGGAGTCCTTTGGACAGTCGTTTCCTGTCCGCCTCAGCCAAATGCTGATAAATTTAGTGGATTTAAGAGGTTAGACGTTTATTTAATTAATATTAATTTCTTTGTATCGTTAAAACTTCCGGCTTGCAGTCTGTAAAAATATATACCACTTGGTAAAGACGCATCGCGATGCGTCTCTACAGTATTAAACTCAACTTCGTAACTTCCTGCAGGTTTTTCTTCGTTAACTAATGTTGCTATTTCTTTCCCAAGCATATCGAAAATTTTTAATGTTACAAAACTAATTTGTGGAACAAAGTAGTTTATTCTTGTGATTGGATTGAAAGGATTAGGGTAATTCTGTTCTAAACAGTAAGAATCGGGGAACTCTTGATAATAAGTTTTGATTGAATTTGGGTCAGTGAATTCATAACACCCAATGTCTATCCTGCCATTAGTCACTCTGTTCATATTATCATAATCTGTTTGAGGTAAATTTAATCCTGTGGTATCAATAGTACCAGCATCAATACCCGGACTTTCAGATGAAAGGTGAAAATCACCTTCTATGGAATTAACAAATAAAGGATCTTCATAAAAATTGTTTTCACCCTCAAACACATCAGACAAAATACAATATTCAGAATATATTTTTGATGAATCAAAAATTTGTAATGCATAACCATAAACGCCATACTTCCATACTATTGAATTAATTATATTTACCGTTGAATTTCTTGCACATCTAATGCCGAAATTTTCTGGATAAATAGTATTGTTATAAATATGACCGATAGCATTATCATCAAACAGATATGACGTTGTACAATTGTTAACTAAATTATTATAACTCGCACAAGTAGAAGATATCACTAGAACTGCGCCATAATTATTTTTAAATAAATTTGCTTCTAAATACGCATCCGAATTTTCCGTAAGAGTTAACAACCAATATTGTTGCGCAATTGAATAAGATTGCCCCATAAACTTATTTCGTTTAATAATAGGTTTTGCAGATACACAGAAAACACTTGAACAAAAGAACACGTTATTTTCAATTAGTGGTCTTGAATTAGATGCACAATATATAACTCTAACTCCTGAAAAATTGGATGCTTCGTTAAATATGTTGTTAGATATTCTGGGATAAGAATTGTTTTCGCAATAAATAGTTGTTGCCATATTTGAGAAACAATTGTTACATACAGTAATGCTGTCGTTTGAACAGTAAATAACTCCTTTTCCATTTTGAGGGGCACCATTGTTAATACATGATTTTGAAATTATACTTTCTTTTGACGCTTCGGGGAAAAACACTATTCCTCCCCAATATTTTTCATAAACACTATTTTGCTTAATATAAATTGAATCAGTATCGCTCCCTTCTAAAATTAAGCTGCCATAAACCAGTATTGATTTGGACGTATTAATCTTTAAGACTGTCCCCGGTAAAATTCTTAATTCGCTACCTGAGGACACAATAATATCGTCTTCGACGATATATGGTGAAGCATCTGCAATTAAATCTCCACTTAAAGTTCCACTGATTTTAGTACCAATAAAATTCGAATACTCTGATTCTTTAGCACCAAGATCAGGATCAAAAGAATTAAAACTATAACCAAAATCAGTTCCTCTATCAATACAAGACGAACCGGATTGTAGATTGAAATTTAAATTTGTAGTATCCACAAATTGAGGATCATCGATAATCTCAGAATTACCTGGAGATGGAATAAATGTTGTAGGAAATCCAGTCCATCCTCCCCAATACATATATCCATCGTCGCAATGCCAAATATCATTATTTGAAATCTCAAGAGCGATGGGAGCCATAAAATCCAAAGTATAAAAGAATACTGCTGTAGAAAAATTGACAAAAATATTATTATAGATGAGGCTATTACCGGCTGTGCATTCCTCAAAACGAAGACATATACGAGAAACGACTGAATCTTCTATACTATAAAATGTATTATTTATAAAATGGCCACAGGCATCATTTTTAAGTAACACATAGGTTTCATATGGTAATGAAGATATAAAGATGCAATGATGGATTTCTATCTCTTTATTTTCACCATCAACTACAATATTCTCACCAAGTAAATCAATAATTGCACCATTACCTTGAATACAGACTTTTTCGACATCCTGGATGAACCCACCAGTATAGATTACATCATCCTGAAGAATTATCAGCTTATCATAGGCACCATAGGGCTGAGCGTTATCATACATTTTTTGTAATGAGGTGGCTTTCACAATGGAACTAAAAAGCAAAGCAACTAATAATATTTTTAAAAATATTTTCACTTAATAACCTAGCATATAATTATTACTTATTACTTATACCGAATTATTGTAGTTTACATTAGTAGATATAAAAGATTTTTAAAATATCCGCTTTGTCTCTTCATACAAATCAAGACATCCCCCGCAGAGTAAGGTAAAAAATGGGGTGTGGTGCATAATGTTTCCACCCTAAAACATAAACGCAGTAGAAAATTAGCTTAAATTTTAATAAGCTTCAATAGTTAAGAAGATTTCTCAGTCGTCCGTTTGCTAACGGACTCTATCGGAATGACAACACCGTTTTTTGTCATTTCAAACGAAGAAAGAATTTATACGGTTATTTCAATAATATTAACTTCTTTGTCTCGCTAAAACTTCCTGCTTGCAGTCTGTAAAAGTATATACCACTTGGAAGACCTCTTCCGTCAAATTCTATTTCATATTCACCTGCAGGTCTTTCTTCATTAACCAATAAAGCAACTTCATTACCCATTACATCATATACTCTCAGAGTCTGCCATCTACTTACGGTGGACTGCCAGCTTATTTTCGTGTTTGGATTAAATGGATTAGGATAATTCTGATATAATTTAAACGTACTTGTGCTTATGTTCTGATTATTAATAATACCGGTAGACGGATCCCATCCTGCTAACCTTGCCCATAACCACCAAGCGGCATAGGCTTTACGGTTAGCGTTTAATGGTTGGCTATGAGCTGAGTAACAGTCATACCAATCTATTCCTACTGTATGTGTACTTTGCCATTCAATTGCCCAGTTACCACCCGTATAAGAACAATCATCTTTTACAAACTTATCGCCAAAATAGTTACTATCCGGATCATAGCATTCAATGTCATAAAAATCATATAGAACTTTGTTATTGATTACACAGTAATTTCTAATTTGTTGATTTCGAAGGTGAAGATTCCCGGTTTCTCCTGTTCCATCTGCATGTCCCGTCATATAGACAAATTTTACGTTGGGATACTCAGACTCTAATTGTGTCATTGGATTAAGATATGTGTCTATCATTTGTTGTTCAGTAAGAAGTGAAGCTTGTCCACACCAGGACCATATAATTACATTAACATCGGAATGGGATGCGTCATCTAAATATATACGTGTTTCATTTACCCAATTAGGATAGTAACCACAATCATGATCCAGCCAGCCGTCACCATAGCCATCCCCTTCTTCCAAATCCAGAGCGCCATTAATTCCTTCGTTATTCCATGCAAAAATATCAGTAGGATGTGAAAGACCAAGTCCACCGTTATTTGCAAAAGTAACTAACCCTGTCATACCGGTAGCCAGTTGACTGCCATGAGATGTATGACCATAGCCTATATGTAGAGTTGCTTTTGCCTGAGTTATAGCGGATTCCGGGATTTTAATAATTTCCGTGCAGGTATGATCGATAATCATCCCTTGTGCGATAGTATGTGAGCTCCATCCTAATAAGAGTGAGAAAAGGAATAGTATAAAACTAACTTGTAGTTTGTAAACTTTGATATCATTCATTTCTTACCTCTTCAATATTTATTACTTTTTTTTATAATGATAATGAAAGAGTTTCATAATACTGGTTATATCAGCATTCTCCTTTTCCGCAATAATCTTGCCATTTGAAAGCTTAAAAATTGCGACAGATGTCCATTCCAGCTCCTTCCCAGTCGCAGTAATACTATAAAATTTACCTCTATGAGTTGTGTGAAAAGTATCCATACAACAATACTGTCTATTTGGCAAATATATTTTTTACGATATGCAATACATTGAGGAAAGTACTGTCCCTTTTAAGATTTCTCAGTCACTCCGTTTCTTCGAAATGACAGGGAAGGTTTTGTCATTTCGAGCAAAGCGAGAAATCTTTGTCGTCCTTAAGATTCCTCGTCGCTTCCTGTCCGACTGCGTCGGTCAAGGCACACCCTTCCTCTGAATGATAAGTCCTCATTCTTCTGTCATCTTAACCCTACAAGTCGGGAGAGAGATCTTAAGGTTTTTTCTGTCGTCCGTTATTTAACGGTTGCATTTTTTAACCATTTTATTTGTAACAAATAACAACATAAATAATATTATTTACATTAAACTCTCTAAAGCCTTTTTTTGTCTAATACGAAACAATTATATTTGCGCTCCATAAAAAAAGATTATACAACCTTATGAATAAATTTTATTTAACTATTCTTATAGCATTAACACTTTTAAGTATACAAACTTATCCACAGAGTAATTTTAATAGATTAAATGGTGGTAACATATCTGGAAAAGTATTTGATAATGATTCCAAACATTCAATCGAATACGCAAACATTGTCCTGTTAAGCATTAGAGATTCATCTTTAATAAATGGGACAGTTACTGATGAAAGCGGACAATTTAATCTTACCGGTATTCCGCCGGGCAAGTATAAATTAGAGGTTAGATTCATTGGTTATAAAAGTCAAATATTTGATGTAGAAATCACACCTAACAGAAAATCGATTGAGTTAGGAGATATTTATATAAGCCCTAATACGTTGGAATTAAATGATGTACTGGTGGAGGGAGAAAGATCTCCTGTTTCTTATCAGATTGATAAGAAAGTGATTGATGTAGATAAAATGCAGACGGTAATTTCTGGCAATGCGGCAGATGTGCTGCAAAATGTTCCTTCAGTTACTGTTGATATCGAAGGAAATGTCAGTCTTCGTGGAAGTCAGAACTTTACTGTATTAACTGACGGCAGACCTTCCATTATTAGTGCACAGGATGCTTTACAACAAATTCCTGCAAGCTCAATTCAGAATATTGAAATAATTACAAATCCATCTGCTAAATATGATCCTGAAGGAACAGCGGGGATTATTAATATCATACTAAAGAAAAATGAAAATCTTGGTTTAAGTGGAATTATAAACGTAAATGCAGGTTTAAACGATAAGTACGGCGGTGATTTTCTTTTCCAACATAAAACTACAGATATAAATTATATTCTGGGGATGAATTATAATACAAGAAATTTCCCAGGTACAAGCATTTCAAGAAACACCTATTTATTCGAAAACTCAACTTCATATCTAAATTCTAATGGAGATTCAGAACGAGGTAGAACAGGGTTTGGTATAAGAGGCGGTTTAGAATTTAATTTGAGTGAGTTTGATTTTTTTAGTGCGATTTTAAGATATGGAACAAGAGGTGGTAGCCAAAACTCAACGCTAAATTATATTAATTGGTCTGATACTGATCCGGAATTATTATCGTATAAAAGTATAAGCGAAAGAAGCAGAGATGGTCAATATGCCGGAACAAATCTTACTTACATTCATAAGTTTACAGGTAAAGGACACGAAATAAAAAGTGAATTTAATTTTGGTTACAATGATGGTGATGAATCAACTTTGACTGAATCTATTAAAGATAATCTGTTTTTAGATGGTAAAAACACAAAGGAATTTGGTCCATCACGCGATTATGAAATCAAAATCGATTATTCACTCCCAATTTCTGAAACAAGCAGGTTTGAAGCCGGTTATGACAGTGAAATAGAAAGTTCAACAGATAACACAGAACTATATGAATTAAACACTCAAACCGGTGAATATGTGATTCAACCTCTCTACAGCAACTTAACGGAATATACAGACAATTATCAGGCTCTTTATTCAACATATAATAATGAATTTGGAAATTTTGGAGTTCAGGTTGGGCTTAGAACAGAATATACTTTTAGGACTATAGAATTATTAAACCAAAGTCAGGAATTTAAAATTGATCGATGGGATTATTTTCCTACACTTCACACATCGTATAAATTTTCTGAAGCCACACAATTTATGGCAAGTTACACTCGCAGAATACAAAGACCGCACGGTTGGGAGCTTGAACCGTTCTATACCTGGACGGATGCAAATAATATTCGTATTGGTAATCCGGCACTTTTACCGGAATTTATTGACTCATATGAAACCGGCATTCAAACGTATATAGGTAAAGTTTCATTTTCTGCAGAGCTGTACCATAGAGTAATTAAGAATAAGATTGATCGTATTCGTTCTGTATATCCGGATGTAGAAAATGTGACACTTAGTACTGTTGAAAATATAGGAAAAGATTTTTCAACAGGAAGTGAGTTTATGGTAATATTTGATCCTTTCAAATTTTGGAATGTTAATGTGATGGCAAATCTTTATAATTATAGAATTGAAGGTGTTTTATACGATGAACAATTTTCCAGAGAGAGTTTTAATTGGAATACAAGATTTAATAATATGTTTAAGGTTGGAGCTAATACGCAGATGCAGATTAATGTAAATTACAACAGTCCTGGTGTATCATCTCAGGGAAAATGGGAGGGATTTTTTAGAACTGATGTTTCTGTTAAACAAGATCTTTTTGAAAGAAAGCTTTCATTAACATTACAAGTAAGAGATTTGTTCAGTACAGCAAAGCATGAAAATAGTTCTTCAGGACCAGATTTTTACAGCTACAATTATTCCGAACATGAATCACCAATGATAATTCTTAATGCTCGTATAAATTTGAATAACTACAAACCAAAACGAGAACTCAATGAGAATGAAAATGGTAATAATGTACAAGAAGAATTTTAGATAAGAAATCCTATAGAAGCGGAGGCCATCTTAAAATTGGCCTCCACTTACATCAAGGCCTGCTTAACATCAGCAATTAGGTCTTCAACATCTTCAATACCGACAGAGAAACGCACAAGACTTTCTGTAATTCCTAATCTATCTCTTTCTTCTTTAGGCACTGAAGCGTGAGTCATAGAAGCAGGATGACAAATTAAACTTTCAACTCCGCCAAGACTTTCAGCAAGAGTAAAAACTTTAACTCCGTTTAATACTTTTTTTGCTCTTTCGAGAGAACCGAAATCAACAGAGATCATACCACCAAAGCCGCGCATTTGTTTTTTAGCAAGTTCGTGATGCGGATGATTTTTTAAACCGGGATAAATAATTTTATCGGAAATTTTTGAATCGACAAAATACTTTGCTATTTGCATTGCATTGGCATTATGCCGTTCCATTCTGACGGCAAGTGTTTTTGTTGAACGAAGCACTAGCCAGCAGTCAAACGGTGAGGGAACTCCGCCTGCAGCATTTTGAATATAACGCAGTCTTTCATAATATTTTTCATTGCTTGTAATAAGCATTCCGCCGATCACATCACTGTGTCCACCTAAATATTTTGTTGTTGAGTGAATAACGATATCAATTCCAAAAGTAAGCGGATTCTGAAAATACGGACTCATAAAAGTGTTATCACAAACAGAAATTAAGTTATTCTTTTTTGCAATTTCTGCAACACCTTTTAAGTCAGTTAAATTTAACATTGGATTTGTAGGTGTTTCAACAAAAATCATTTTTGTGTTTTTGCGGATAGCATTTTCAACATTTTTCAAATCGGTAGTATCCACCCAGGAAAAATCCAATCCGTAATTTTTCATATTAAGTTCATACAACCTGTACGTACCGCCGTAAACATTGTTTGAAATAACAATGTGATCACCTGCTTTAACTAAACTCATAAGCGCGTGAGTTGCAGCAAGTCCCGATGCAAAAGCAATTCCATATTTTCCTTTTTCAAGCACGGCAACGTTCTTCTCCAAAGCCTGTCTTGTAAGGTTATGAGTGCGCGCATATTCATATCCTGTGCTTTTACCAAGTTCATATTGTGCATAAGTTGATGTTTGATAAATCGGAGTAATAACTGCTCCGGTAGTTGAATCAGGAATTTGTCCTGCGTGAATTGCATCTGTTGAAAAGCCCATAATGTATCCTATTTATTTTATGCTAAAAATTAAAAAGAAATAGAACACTGATAACGCTGATCAAACTGATTTTCACTGATCTGATCTGATCTGTGATGATCTGCAAAATCTGTGTCATCTGCGTGCTATTCTAAACTACGATTGAATATCTATAAAATTGTACCCTGAAATAATATCAGTATTCAATCAAAATTCACTTACTAAAATAGCGGATTATCATTTAAAATTCTTTGTCACCAATATTTCTAATCATTTATTTAATATTTGATAATAATTTACGACGCGGGAAAAAGGCTGTGGTATTTCCAACAAATTGTTGTTAATATTCCTTCCATAACCAGTTTAGATATGATGAATAAACAAAAAATTGTATCAATCACTACAATAGTTTCCGGGATTGTCTTAATCGTAACCGGATTGTTCAGCACCGGTTTTTATATAAGCACGGTACTCGATTCCATAGATAGGAAGGATAAATCATTAATATTCTGGCTCATTCCGATTTTTATGATCGGATTTATAATGATTGTTGTCGGTTTCTTTTTTTGTTTAGTAGACTACAGATCTATACGCGGTAATGAATCTGCTGCTAAAGAATCTAAGTATATGCTTTTATCATTAGTGGTGCTATTGTTTGTTCTGATTTTATTTTCTGTTTTGAATACAATTATTAGTTAAAACTGTAGCCTCTTAAAAACTCTTCAATACTCATACGTTTCTTCCCTTCCTGCTGAATTTCAAGAATGCGTGTAATATTTTTTCTACAGTCAATAATTAATTCTGATCTTTTCATTATTTTTAAGTGATACTTTAAGCTGTTGCGTAATAAAATTATATAAATAATTTTCTTGGCTGTAATTACCAAAAATGGATTTTACTTATGTTGAAGATTTTTAAGATGTGGATTGGAATCTTTTTTATATTCTTTAATTTAAATAGTTATGCTCAAAATGATTCTGTTCAATTTTATTATTTGGGACATTCATCATTCTTAATTTTCTTTGGTAATGAATTCAGCGTTTTAACTGATTATGGAAACCCTAATGCTTATATTGACTACGGATGGGATAGTCCAATATATGATATTGGCGATTTTCACCCTACTATTATTACATACTCTCATATGCATGACGATCATTATGATTCAACAAGAATTCCCGCGCAAACGAAGTACATTTTAAATAAGACAGATACCATAAGAATTAAAAACCTTTTAATTTATCCTATTCTCACTTCAGAAGATAATGTTTCTATAAAAAATAATACTAGTTATTTATTTAAATATAATGGAATGACAATTTTACATTTTGGTGATTGTCAAGCCAATATAATAAATATTGATTCCATTGATAATTTGAACTATATAAAAGAAAATATCCCCGTGGATTGTGATGTGGTTTTAATACCTATTGAAGGTAAAAGTAAATTTATTCCTCAGGTAGAAAAATTTATTGAGCTTATACATCCGAAAATAATAATCCCGATGCATTATTGGAGTGATGAATATAAGTTAGATTTTCTTAATTATATTGAAAGCAAAAATATTGCAGATGAAACCAGGTACAGGATTGTTAAAATCACAAACTCAAGATATATTTATACAAAATCAGAAAACAATGACTCAATTTCTGTAATTAATGTTTATCCTTCTAAATTTAATCAAGACTGATGAATTTGATTAACAACTAAGGCCAGCAATACATATGGTCAAATTCTAAATCCTCTCAAAAATTCTTCAATAGTCATTCGTTTCTTCCCTTCCTGCTGGATTTCCAAAATTCCTAACGCATCTTTTCCACAACCAATTATTAGTTCAGTTTTGGTTTGATGGAATTCGAAAGGCTTGAGTGTAAGATTTTTTACAACTTCAGTTTTATAAACTTTAATTACTTTATCGTTGTAATTAAAAAACGCTGCCGGATGCGGTGATAAACCTCTCACAAGATTATGGATTTCTTCTGCCGATTTATTCCACTCAATCAAGCAAATTTCCTTTGTAATTTTTGGTGCGGGTGAAGCGAGTGACTCATCTTGCTGATTTAATTCAAAATTTCCAGATTCAATCAAGTCAATTGTTTTTAAAACTAATTCAGCACCGACTAAACTCATTCTATCATGCAGAGATTCAAAATTATCATCGGGACTTATTTTTACTTTTTTCTGCAGATAGATATTTCCCGTATCTACTTTTTCAGCAAGCTTGAAAGTAGTTAAGCCTGTTTCATTATCACCGTTTATTAAAACCCACTGAATTGGTGCTGCGCCGCGATACTGTGGCAGATATGATCCGTGCAGATTGAAGGAACCGTATTTTGGAATTTCAAAAACTTCTCTTGGTAAAATTCTAAATGCAACAACGACAAACAGATCAGCGTTAAGTTGCTTTAATTCTGCTGTAAATTTTTCATCCTTCAGCTTTTCCGGTTGAAGAACCGGAAGATTATTATTAAGAGCAAATTCCTTTACAGCAGTGAAAGAAACTTTTTGTCCTCTCCCCCGCTCTTTATCTGGCTGAGTAACAACGGCAACTATTCTATGTTTGCTTTCAAGAAGAATTCTTAAGGAAGGAATTGAAAAGTCCGGAGTGCCCATAAAAATGATTTTCATGTGAAAGCCTAGATTATTTTATAATCAGCCGAATCACTTATCGGGTAATCTACATCTATTTTACGTTTCTTTATATTATTCAACGGTTTCTTGAATAACTTTTTTGTTTCTTCATCAACCAGATCAGTAAATAAAATTCCTTGCAGATGATCATATTCATGCTGAATAACACGGGCAAGAAGATCGTCAGCTTCCAATGATTGTTTTTTGAGATCGGTATCTTCATAATCAATGGTAATTCTTTTCGGTCGGATTACTTCAGCACGCAGATCAGGAAGGCTGAGACAGCCCTCTTCAATGCTTAATGTTTCTATTGATCTTTCAACAATATTGGGATTAATAAAAACAATAGGTTTAGTGTGTTCATAACCTTCAACCGGTGAAATATCCACGATGAATATCGATTTATTCGATCCAACCTGATTAGCTGCGAGACCAATCCCATTTGCACTACGCATAGTTTCAAACATATCCGTAATCAATCCAATAAGTATATTATTCAACTCTGATACTTTTTTTGCTTTTTTTCTTAGTATAGTATCGCCGCATACTGTTATTGGCATTATTGCCATCTTATTCCTTTTTATAATCTTTATTTCTTTTATGTTCTAATAATAAAAATATTCTTATGTAGAATGAATCCCCTAAATAATAAATGTTCAATCTTTATTGCTCAATGGATAAAACATCATTCTTTTTCAAACATTGAACATTTAGCATTTAGCACTGAACATTACACAAAAAGTTTTCCATCCTTCATTAATAATTTTCCATCCATCCAAACTGTAGGCTTTCTGACGACTCCATCCAGATGAATTGGAACATTTACACTTCCACCCATAGAAACATTGTTGCCAACTGCAATATGAATTGTTCCCATTACTTTTTCATCTTCAAGTAAAACGCCGCTAAGTTTTGCAGAATCATTAGTACCGATACCAAACTCAGCTATATTGCGGGCTTCTTTGCCAACTTTATCAAGCATATTTTTTAATTTTTTAGCGGGGGTTCCGCCAGTTATTTTTGTAGCATAACCATTTTTAACTTCAATTCTGATATTTGTATTTTTTATCAATCCTAAACCTGCCATCGATCCGTCAACAACAAATACTCCGTTTGATGTTCCTTCAACAGGCGCTAGAAATGTTTCCCCGGTTGGTAGATTTCCGCTTTCACCTTTTGCATGAAATAATCCTTTACTGGGAATTACTTTTCTTCCGGCTATTTTGAAAGAAATATCTGTTCCAGCAGGAGCAACTACTCTTATGTTCTTTCCCTCTTCAAGAATATCTTTAAGCTTTATAGTTCTTTTTGCAATTGATTTATAATCAGCATTCATACCGCGTATCATAACATCTTTTGTTATTCCGGGAAAGGTTGCTATACGTACACCCTTTGCTGATGCAGCTCTCCTCGCATCTGTATGAGTTAAGGATTTAGCCGTCGGACAAAATACAACATCAAATTTTTGCATAAGTTCAGCAATTTCTGGTGAAGGTTCTTCGCCATTAATTTTACCGGATTTCATCTCAACCAGTAAGGCTTGATGCCCAAGTCTTTTTGCATTTTCAAATAAAGATAATCCAATTTCTCTTTTATGTTCATCGGTTATTACAAGAATTTTTTCATTCTTCTTTGCACCCATACAATCTTTAATAGCAATTGTTGAGGCAGTATCAAGTTTTGTTAATTTCATTTTGTACCTACTATGCTTTTTTAAATTAGAGTGGAAAACCAACATTGAGTTGAAGAACAGCTTTAAAACCCCCTGCATTAATAAAATTCGATTCATCATTTAAGTCAGCTTCACTTAAAAAATTGTCGCCTTCATCATCAAGCATTTTTTCTATTTTCATTATAGTGTATCCGGCTGTTCCTTCTAGACTAATATATCCTTCAATAAGATAAACAATAAATCCGGTTCCTATTGAATAACCGATTTCAGGAGAATCATTGTTGTATGTTTTTACAGATATAATTGCTGCATCGCCTATAGTTCTCTTAAACCTTACCGAATTAAAAAGTAGTTCACCCTCAAAAATTTTCCAATCGAATGATTTTGAAATCGGAATTCCAACATCAATACCAAGTCCCCATGATTTGAGACTTAAATCATATTCAACATCCGGATAAGAATCTGAAACATTAATGTTCTTTCTTTCAGACAAATACTGATAATGTCCCTTAGCAGTTAAAAAGAATCCATTGAACTTTGCACGGTAAAAATTTAAGCCGACACGAAATCCTTTTGCTTCACCAAATTGATCAAAGTATGGATCAGTAATAAGACCGATTGGTGTTCGAAGTTCATTACCGTAATATTTCAAATATCCCGGTTCAAATGATTGATAGGAATATCCTGCATATCCGCTAACAAAACCAAAGCAGCCAAATCCGAATGACTGAGCTTTTGTTTCAGTGTTATTTATGAAGACGATAAAGAACAATAAGATTTTTATAAAATGTTTAAGCATAGAAATATTAAGTTATCAAATCATAAATTGCCAGCAACAAGAATACTTTTTGTTATTTTTTCATCCCCTGCTCTAAACCGTGTGCATTGGGCCCCGTTTCAGCTTTTCTTAAAAGAAAAGCGAATAATAATCCGAGGAAACCAAGTATTGAAAAAATCCACATACCAAGATTATAGCCGGAAGGATTTGTTGCACTTGCGCCTGAAAAATCATTAGAGAAGCCAATTAAAAGATTGAATCCAAATAAACCTATATTTTGGATCATCGTCATCAATCCGTAAGCTGTTCCTAATCTTGATGGTTCAACTATAATAGCAACAGAAGGCCACATAACCGCAGGAACAAGAGAAAATGCAATTCCCATCATTGCCATTGGTAAGATAAGATAGATAGGAATAGCAGCCTCAATATCAAAAAACTTAAAACTGAGATTAATAAAATCACCGTCCGCCATAACATCCGGCTTTCCAAATTGATATGCCATCATTAAATAAACAGGGATTATAAGTAGTGAGCCAAACATCATAAGTAAAGATCTTTTTCCGATTTTATCAGCAAGCAAACCAAATAGCGGAGTAAATATCATAGCAGCAAGTGTTAAGATGCTGGAAAGATTTCCACCAACTTCTCTACTTGTTCCGTGCGCTTCCTGAAAAAATTTAATTGCAAATGTTTGGAAAGGAAACATTGCAGAATAAAAAGTAACGCACAAAGCAGTAATAAACCAGAAAGATTTTCCGAACTTAAAAACTTCTTTAAAGTTAATTTTATCTTGTTGACCTTCTTTAGGCATTTCATATTTCTTTGATGCATAAAGATCAAGGACGTAATAAACTATTATACAGAATAGTGCAAATACTCCTCCGGCAACTGTTATCCAAAGCGGTGACTGCCAGTACTCATACAAACCTTTTCCCCATGAAGGAGAATTGAGAGCAAGGAATGAACCTAATCTTGCAACAGTTAAGTTTAATCCAAAAGCAAATGATAATTCCTTACCTTTAAACCATCTTGCAATAATTGTTGTGATAGCAACTATCATTGATTCCGCACCAAGACCAAAGACTAATCTGCCGGTTGCCATTAAATAAATATTTCCGGTAAGTGCTGTAATTAATGCACCAAACATAATTAACACTGTAAAAATCACAACAGAAGTTCGTGTTCCAATGCGATCAATAATCAATCCGCCAATAAGCACCATAATAATATTTGGGAAACTGTATATGGCATTCAGTAATCCGATATTAGAATCAGAAAATCCGAGTTGAGTTTTCAGTAAATCAGCTAACGGACTGATACTATCATAAATGTAATAGTTGCCAAACATACCAAGACTAACGAGTAATAGTGCTGTCCATCTTAGCAATGTTGATGGTTGTTGTTTCAAGGTGATTTCGTTTTGATTCATAATTTATTTTTTATCATTTTGTATTTATCAAGTCACGTTTCTACAAGTTCACCTACTGGAAGGCAGGTTCAACGAGACAAGTTTGTTTTTTGTATTACAAATTAAGCATAAAAATAAAAAAAGCAGATACCTTAAATAGAGTATCTGCTTTTAATTTTACCGGAACTAATTTTTATTTAGCCGGAATATTTTTTAGTACGTTTACAAGCTGATTGTAAAATTCCGGAACTGTAGAAATCTGCAATTTCTCATCGGGTGAGTGAACACCAAACATTGTAGGACCAAAGGAAATCATATCCATATCCAAATATTTTTCTTTAATGATTCCACACTCAAGTCCTGCGTGAATTGCTGTTACAGCCGGTTCTTTTCCATACATTTGTTTAAAAGTTGATTTGAAAACTTTAAGAACATCAGAATTAATATCGGGTTTCCAGCCAGGATATCCATCACCATAACTGATCTCGGCACCTGCAAGCATTAGAACTGATGATACAGTATTTGTTATATCTTTATTTTCTGATGCTACAGAACTTCTTTGGCTTGTTACAATATTTACATGTTTTCCAACAGTTTCAACTACAGCAAGATTGTTAGATGTTTCAACTAAACCCGGAATATCAGTTGACATTTTAGTTACACCGTGAGGAATAGCGTACAGAGCATTAACCAGTCTTTTTTGTACTTTTTCATCCATTACTTTTTCAGGAATCGCATGTTTTGAAACTGATACTTTGAGATCTGGATCGACAACTACGTATTCTGCTTTTACAGTTTCGTTATACTTTGCAACAAATTTTTTGAACTTTTTTTCATCCTTTTTAGGAACAAGAACAATTGCAAAGGCTTCACGAGGGATTGCATTGTGTTTGTTACCACTATTTATTTCTGCCAACCTGATTTTGTCTTCCTGCGAATAAGTCCAGATCAATCTATTTATTACTTTTGCGGCATTTCCTCTACCGACGTGAATTTCAAGACCGGAATGACCACCTTTCAATCCCTCAACTTTCAATTCAAATGCAGAAAAATTCCTGGGAGATTTTTCTAACTTTGTTTTAAACTTTGCGGCTGTATTCTTTCCACCTGAGCAACCAATAAATAAAGTCCCGATTTCTTCAGAATCCATATTTATCAGTATATCAGCTTTGAGCCAGCCTTTCTTTAAGCTTGACGCGCCGGTTAATCCTGTTTCCTCATCAAGAGTGAAGAGACATTCGATTGGCCCGTGTTCAATATCCTTTGCTTCCAGAACAGCTAAAGCTGCGGCAACACCAATTCCATTATCTGCACCGAGCGTTGTTCCTTTTGCCTTTACCCAATCACCATCTATGTACGGATAAATCGGGTCGTTGTCAAAATCGTGTTCAACACCTCTGTTTTTTTCACAAACCATATCAATGTGTCCTTGTAGAACAACTGTTTTGAGATTTTCTTTTCCCGGTGTTGCAGGTTTACGAATAAGAACATTTCCAAACTTATCTTTTTCTGTTTTAAGACCTAACTTTTTTCCGACAGAAAAAATATATTCTGCAATTTTCTCTTCTTTTTTTGAAGGACGCGGATATTTGCATATTTCTTCAAAATAATTCCAAACCAAAGTTGGTTTGAGATGACCTAATACACTTCCCATAATATACTCCTTTTAGTTTATTTCTTTAAATGAAATGAATCCTTGTTCATAAAGCTGAAAAATAAATTTTATAGTTCTTTCTTCTTCTTCTTGAATATCATCACCAAATTTTTTCTTAATATCTTTAATGATCTGATCGACTTTTGTTTTATTGTCCATCTTTAACCATACTGCAGATCCAAATTTATCAAGTTTAATTTTAAAGTGATCGCTCTTAAGGTTTGGTGAGATTAATTTTACCACAATCTTATTTTTAAACTTAGGAACAATTACGGTAACCAATTCATCGTTATCTTTTTCTTCAGAATAAAGTCTGAACGGTGTAAGATCAAGCGTGTTTACACTTTTTAAAATTTTTTTTCGTTCTTTAAAAGATAAAGCCATAATCAAAATAGGTAGCCGCAAGCTTCAGCTTGCGGCTACCAGAAAATATTTTATAAATATTAGACCAAATGTCTAATTACATAGAAACTTGCGGAGGTGCAGGATCATCTGGTTTACCGGCATTCTTTACTGGAATCTGAACCAGCAACCATCCAATGAATGCAAACACAACTAAGCTTATAATAAAGGTTGGTTCAGCAGTAATTTCCAACAATGAGACTTCAAAGAACGCAAATCCCGCAAAGAGAAGTCCAATTAGAGCCTCCCCGGCAATCAATCCCGCGGCAATTAGTATTCCATTGTTTTCTACTCTGGATTTCTGTGCATCGTTAAAGTTTTTCTTAGCAACAACTTTTTCAACTATACCTTTGATCAAACCGCCGACAAAAATTGCGAATGTAGTACCGAGTGGCAGATACATACCAACACTTACAAGCATTGGACTTTTAACGTTCATTAAAATGAATCCGACACCCATTAACATTCCAACGAATATTAATATCCATTCCATATCACCTGCAACAATTCCTTTAGAAAGAATTGCCATTAAGCTTGCCTGAGGTGCAGGAAGAGCATCACCGCCAAATCCCGTTCCGCCCATTTTAATATCTCCTTCATGAAGAATTAAAAGAGGAATGAACATTATTGAAGCAGAAACAACAACTCCAATAATATCACCTAACTGCATTTTCCAAGGAGTACCGCCAAGAATATGTCCGGCTTTAAGATCCTGCAGCATTTCCCCGGCAACTGCAGCAGCAACGCAGACAACAGCAGCAACACCAAGAACTGCAGCAACGCCTTGCATTCCTTTCATACCAAGAGCAACCATAAGAATAGCAGCAACAACAAGAGTGGATAATGTTAAACCGCTGATAGGATTATTACTTGAACCAATAATTCCGACAAGATACCCGGATACGGCCGCGAAGAAAAATCCAGCAACAATCATCACAATTGTTGCAACCAAAGCAGCCAGAACATTCTGAGCAAAGAAATTGTAAATAAAGAAAGTTGCAACAGCAGTGCCAATAATTCCAATAAGAACCCATTTAAAACTAATATCTTTGTCTGTACGAACTATTTTAACATCTGTACCGGCAGCAGCTTTTTTAACGTCGCCGACAGATCTTGCAATTCCTGTGATAAGACTCTTTCTCATTTTCCAGAGAGTAAAAGCAGCTCCGACTAACATTCCTCCGATAGCGATTGGTCTGACATAATCTTTCCAAACCTGAATCATTGTTCCACCCCAATCAAAATCAGCTCCAACATCTCCATTATAATATTTAAAGTAAGCAATCATAGGAGCAAGCAAACCCCAGGCTAGAACTCCACCGCTGAAGTTTAAAGCAGCTAATCGTGGTCCTATAATGTATCCAACGCCCATGTAGGCAGGACTTACATCCGGACTTCTGAATAGTATATGCCCTTTTCCAAAGGTTAAGACTTTATCCCATGATGTAGCAAATAATTTGAATTGACCTAATGATTGAATGACAGCACCGATACCCATAGCTGAGAATAAAAATTTAGAACCTCCGCCGCCGTGTCTTCCTGCTTTATGGATTTCTGCGGCAGCAACTGATTCTGGAAATGGAAGTTCTACATCTTCAACCATCACTCGTCTAA
Source organism: uncultured Ignavibacteriaceae bacterium (assembly GCA_963804005.1). Classification (GTDB taxonomy): domain Bacteria; phylum Bacteroidota; class Ignavibacteria; order Ignavibacteriales; family Ignavibacteriaceae; genus JAGXRK01. The sequence continues at coordinate 103,440 of CAWDOP010000009.1, forward strand.
GTAAAGCAACAAACATAATTCCAAGGATACCGCCGGCAACCATAATTGCGGCAGATATCATATAATTACCGGGTGTAAAGAATGGATCCCAAATTCCCGCAATAAAAAACGCAGGTAATGTAAAGATAGCTCCCGCAGCAATTGATTCTCCGATAGAACCAACCGTTCTTGTAAAATTCTCTTCGAGAATTGTACCTTTCATTATTTTGATTAGAGCCATACCTATAACTGCTGCTGGATATGTTGCAGCAATTGTCATTCCGGCTTTTAAACCTAGATAAGCATTTGCAGCCCCAAGAACAACAGCTAAGACTAATCCGATAAGTAGAGCACGAATTGTAAATTCGGCCATATTTGTTTCAGGTGAGACAAAAGGGACAAATGGTTTTTGCTCTGCCATTTTTTTCTCCTATTACTGAGCAAATTATTTTGTGGTTAGAGCCACAAGTTCTCTAAAAAAATAGTGGGGTAAATTTAAGCATTAAACTTTATTATTCTCAACATTTTTTTAATTATTTATCTAGTTTTTACTCAAAGATGAGGGAAGACCTACTATGAAGAACATTAAATTCAAAGCAACACTAGTAAACTTAAGTCTTAATTTTCTCATACCAATGTGGCGGATTACAAAATCATATTTAATAGGATTAAATTCAATTTTTTAACGATCGAAAGTCTGAAATGATATTCTAATATCTGTTTGAGATTCATTTATTCTCTAATCATTCATCTCTAGAATCGATTTGATGAGTTTGAGTAATTCAAACTTTGAAAAGGGCTTTGAAATATAGTGTGAACAACTACCGCTGAGAATTTTTTCTTTATCACCATGCATTGCATAAGCAGTTACGGCAATAATTGGTGTATTCTTATATTGTTCAAATTTTCTAATTTCTGCGGCTGCTTTCATACCATCTATTTTACCCCTTAAACCAATATCCATCAGAATTAAGTTATAATTTCTTTTTTGAATTGCAGAGAGGGCTTCATCTGCACCAGGAACACTATCCAGCTCGAAAAAATCATTTAGATATCTTGAAATAACTTTAATGCTTAATTCATCGTCCTCTACAAGAAGGATTAAGGGGCGATGTATATATTTAGTTTGATCTTTAAATATCTTATCAGATGGGCTTTCTAAATCCTTAAAAGCTTTATCAATAGATTTTGATAAAGGCAATTCGACTATAAACGTTGAGCCCTTTCCATATTCACTTTCGACTGTAATGTTACCGCCTAAATATTCTACAAATCTTTTTGTTAAGGTAAGACCTAATCCTGTTCCTTCATGACTCCTATTAAAACCTTCACTGACTTGTCTGAATGGTTCGAAAATAATATTCTTATGTTCATCTAAAATGCCTATTCCGGTATCGGAAATTTTAATTTCAACTATATCTCTTTTGATTTCAGTAAGAATTTTTATTTCACCTTGAGAAGTATATTTGATTGCATTGCTGATTAGATTGATCATGATTTTATTTATCATGCTAAAATCTGCATCTACAAATATCTTTTCCGGTTCAGGATTATAAATCAATTCGAGATTCTTTTCTTTAGTAGCAACTATAAACAATTTACGGCTCTCTTCAATAGCAGATACTACATCAGTAGGTTCTAACTTTAGAATAACTTTTTGTGATTCAATTTTAGATAAATCAAGAATAGAATTAAGAGTATCATTTAAACGTTCACCACTCTTTAAGATCAATGAAGCCATTTCCTTTTGTTCGGGATCCGTAAGTTCTGTTAAGAGTAGTTCAGAGGAACCAAGAATTCCAATCATTGGTGTACGTAATTCATGACTCATACTTGCAAGAAAATTACTCTTAAGCCTGTTCATTTCTTCCGCATTTTCTTTTGCAGCAATAAGTTCCGCTTCAAGTTTTTTCCGTTCAGTAATATCTTCTTTAATTGCCACGAAATGAGTTACTTCACCATTTTCATTTTTAATAGGAGATATCGAAGCCGACTCCCAATAAAGTTCTCCATTCTTTTTCTTATTTCGGAATTCTCCCACCCACTCCTTACCATCAATAAGGTTTTTCCACATTTGATTGTAAAAATCTTTACTGTGAGTGTTTGAATTAAAAATTTTGGGATTCTGCCCGATTAGTTCCTGTTCTGAGTAACCGGATACTTCTACCAATTTGGGGTTCACATAAGTGATATTCCCATTTATATCAGTTACAAGTATGGAAACGGGACTTTGCTCTACTGCCCGTGATAATTGGATTATTTTTTCTTCGTACAATTTTCTTTCAGTAACATCACTGGCATTTAAGAGAATCCTGCTGATAGAATTTTCAGAATCGTAAACAGGTAAATATTTTACTTCGAACCATTTGGTAATTCCATCGGGTGACACATAACGTTGTTCAGAGAAGATTATTTCACCTTTTAAAACTCTTTTATATATATCTTCAAAGTCAGCAAGATCTTCAGTTACCAGATATTTGGTATAATCATCTCCTATCTTCATCTCTTTTTTCAAAAGATGATAATTTCTTTGTTGAGCAATTTTATTAAAAGCATTGATTTTTTTTCCCTTATCAAAAAGAATAAATGATTCAAGGCTACTGTCGAAAATTGCTTTGAGATCAGCTTCCCTCTCAATTAACGATGTAGTAAGCTGCTTTCTTTCCAGATTCTCATCCATCATTTTAAGAGCGAATGTAATATCAATTCCTATTTCTCCCAAAAGTTTAATTTCTTCATACCTAAAGAAATCTTTTTCTTCTGAATACATTATCAGAATATGCTCAACCTTCGCATTTCTGGTTATTGGCACTGCTGCAACTGAACGAAAATTTCTTTTTTGGGCTTCAGTTTTATAATGAAAACCTTCATTTGACTCAATATCATTAAACGCAAAAACTTTTTTTTCAGCAAAAGATTTTGCGGCCGGACCATCTATAAATTCAGAACTTTTAAGTTTAATATTTATTTCATCCAGATAACCATTATTATTTCCGCACCAAGATGCAGGCTTCAAGGAATAATCTGTTTCTACGACCTCTCCGATCCAGGCAAAAGTAAATTTGCCATGAACAACAATTATTTTACAAATTTCACTGAATAATTCATCACGATTTTCAATTCTTACAATAGACTGATTAACCTGACTTAAAACATTATATAATAAATTTAATCTTTTAAGATTTTTCTCAGCTTCTTTTCTTTCAGTATTATCTCTTATGATTAACAAGAAAACTTTCTGGGCATCTTGTTCAATATATCTGCTGCTTATTTCAACAGGAATTGCAGTTCCGTTTTTTCGTTTGAATTCAGTTTCAAGAAGAACACCATCTTTAGAATTTATCAAAGATGTGATGATTTCTTCACTTTTTTCTTTATCAAAGCTTAAGTCTGATAAGTTCATTTTAAATAATTCATCTTGATTATAACCATAAGTATCAAATGTTCTCTGATTTGCTTCAAGTATTTTTCCGCTCTTATTTATACTTAAAATCATGTCGTTAGCATAGCGTGTTAACGAAGTATAGCGTTCGCTAAGAGCGTCTTTTTCTTTTCTTAAATTAAACGTTCTGGTTAAAAAATGTAATCGACTCCTTTTCCAAACAGCATACGTTATACTTGCAGAAAGAATTATTAGAAGTAAAGAAATTAAGAAGATTATTATTGCGGCATTTTGAGTAGAAGTGGCTGCTTTTTCCTGATTTATTCTTGCTATTAAAACCCAATCTGTTCCCGGAATATCATTCACCGATGCAAATAATTTTTCATTACTAATTTCATCCTGATTATCAACTTCATCTTTTTCAGTAAGGAATTTTATTTCTTCCCTATCTTCCTTGCTTAAAGGTAAAGTTACGATTTTGTATTCATCATTTTCTCTGGCAACCCTTAAAATATATCCAAGATCGCTGTTTTCCTTAAGCAGTATTATTTCTATTTCGCCGGGGTCTTTTTCAGTGTAAGATAAAATGGGATGAAAATATTCAAAAAAGGAAACTTCAGCCCATATATAACCAGTTATCTGATTAGCGCTCTTAACAGGCATAATTAAAGCCTGAATAAGATTCTTTTTATTATCGATAAAAAGATTAGAAGATTTTGAGGAATCACCTTGTAGTAAAACAAGCAATTCATCTTTAAGAAAGTTCTTATGGATGCTTTGAGAAGTATCGGTCGAGAAGAACAAATCGGCATTCTTATTTAGAATGCTTAATCTTAAAAAACCAAAATCTTTTTTTAATTCTTCAGCCCAGCTGGAAATATTTTTTAATAATTTATCTGAACTTTTATTTGCGAAAAGATTTTTCAGATCATTATTTATGGAAGGTAAACGTAAAAAAGACCGGATTACTGTTGTCCGCTGATATTGTTCTTTTTCAATCTGGTGTAATTTAATCTCTTTAATTGTAACAACATATCTATACAACTCTTCTTCAATAGCGTTTTTTCTATTTAAATAAATTAAATATCCTGCAATAGATATAATTAAAGTAATTATAAAGAAATAAAGGAAATATTTAATTGGAAAACGATCGTTATTCATGTTCGAAGGGTCTTTGAGAATTTTATTAAATATAATTCAATTTATGTTATATTTCTATAATGTCAAACTTATGACAAAATAAATCGTCCTTTGTAAAATAACTGATAATTTTATTTATAAAAATGAATATAAATTTATTTGTTAAAATCTCTTAAATAGATGAAATAATTATTATTTCGGATAAAACGCTAAAATATTGTTTTATTTTTCTTAAAGAACTTTTTGTACCTAATTTTACTACAACTTTTTATGATTTTAACTAAGGAAAGAGATAATGAAAGAAATAATTTCAAAAAACAGAATATTTCTTGAATTTATAATAATTACAATCGGTGCGGCATTAATGGCAATTGGAATTGGTGTATTTTTAGTTGAAGCAAAAGTTGTTCCCGGTGGCGCAAGCGGATTATCAATGGCTGTACATTATCTTTCCGGTGGTTCAATCCCTGTGGGATTGATGATCTGGGTTTTTAATATTCCACTTTATATTTGGGGATTAAAAGAACTTGGCAAAGAATTCGGTATTAGAACTTTTTATGGATTTACTCTTAATTCTTTCTTTATCGATTTTTTCCGTGGTGATATTCCGGGATTTAATTTTATACAACTTCAAAATTCATCAACTGTAGTTAATTTAAGAGAAAATGATTTTCTTTTTTTAATACTAATTGGTGCAGCGTTACTGGGTATTGGTCTTGGCTTTATATTTAAATTTAGAGGATCGACTGCAGGTTCAGATATTGTAGCTGCAATTATGCATAAAAGATTTGGCTTCAAACCCGGAATGGCAATTATGATAATTGACTTTTTTGTTATCTGTCTTGCCGGATTGATTATAGAACTAAAAGATTTAGCAGAAACAAGATCTGCAGTAACTCTTACTTTTTATGCTTTATTCCTTCTTTTTGTTTCAAGCAGATTGGTTGATGTTATAATCGATGGTTTTGATTATGCTCGATCTGCTGTAATAATTTCAGATAAAAATGATGAAATTGCCAAAGCCATTATGGATGAAATGAGTCGTGGTGCAACAGCCTTAAAAGCCAGAGGAATTTATAGAAATGTTGACCGTGAGGTTTTGCTTACTGTAGTTACACTAAAAGAACTTTCCAAACTCACTCACATTATAAGGACAATTGATCCGACAGCTTTTGTTACAGTAAATAATGTTCACGAAGTTCTTGGAGAAGGATTTAGAAGACGTATTTAAATTCAAATACCCCTTCCCTTCGGAAGGGGTACGAGAGACACATCGATTACTTCACCATTTCAATCATTGCATCAAGCTCTGCAATTAACTCATCGTTATTACCTGAAAATCCGACACTCTTAAATCTTATTTTACCTTCTTTATCAATTATAAATTTTGTTGGTATGCCGGAGACTTTGTAGCTATCTATAACTTTGTTTTCTTTATCCACCAAAACACGAAATGTATAATTATTCTTGCTTATAAAATCCGTTGCATTCCAAACTTTGTCCTCTACTCTTTCCCAAGTATTTATAAACAGAAACTGAACGTTCGGGTTATCCTTAAAACTATTAACAGCTTGCTGCATAGCAGGAAATGAACTTATACAAGGTCCGCACCAGGTCGCCCAGAAATCCACTATAACTGTCTTTCCTTTTAGTGATGCCAATGAAACTTTCTTTCCTTTAAGATCTGAAAGAGTAAAGTCAGGAGCAGGCTCTGAAATCATTTCATTTTTTAATTTTTCTAGTAGAACAACTTTAGCTTCACCTTCAAATTTTGAAATGTAACTAGCAAACCCGGCATCATTTCCATTCTTAATAATATAAACTTCTTTTAGCAGATCTTTCATTTCAGAAGTTGCTTTTCCTTCTGAGATAAAATTCTCAACTACTGATGTAAGCTTATCATAATTCTTTAACTTAAAGAGAGTGCTAACGAAAAGGTTATTAATTGCAGGATCAGATTCTTCTGATTTATTTACAGCTTCTTCTAGCAAAGGCATGGCTTGATCATACTTTTCTAGCTTTTCCAGAACCTTTGCATTTGCACTAAGATTTAAAGCGAGAAAGTAATCATTGCTTATTTCATATTCCTTATTTGTTTCGAATTTCTTTTTAGGAATAAAATTGTTTTTGATCTGTTCCCTTGATGCTTCTACACCTACCATAGAAAGCGATATTAGTTTGTCAAAATCAATTCCCTTTTCCCCAATTAATTTATTAATTGACCTGTTAAAGAAAGCCGGATGAACTTTGAATTGGAATTTCTTTCCAAAAGCAATGATAGAATCTATATTTTTGTCCTCAATGTATTTGTTACCAGCGGCATAATACAAATAAGATAGTGACTCAAATTTTGGAAATTTTTCTGCAAATATATTTATCATTTCCATCTTTTTTGCAAAATCCTGTTCATTATAAACTTTTTCATATTCTTTGTTTTCCACCAGTATATTTTTGGGATATTCCCTTGCTAAGATTTGAAAATATTTATTCACTTTTGCAGAATCCACGTACGGTGGCGTTTTATATCTGGAAGTAAGGTATTGAAGCTCATTTTCAGTCAACTTTTCCTTTCCTTCCAATAATGCAAGTTCTGCATTTAAAATGCTATCTGTTTTTTCAGGATAAGTACTTATTAGTGATCCGAGATAAGGTGAAATGAACTCTGCTTTAAGTTCAGGATGATTCATCAAATCCTCTTCAAATAACTGATTTGCTTCAGAACCTTCCATTTTAAGATCCAAAGAGTTTATTCCCCATCTTATTCCTGCCGCAGCGTAACCTACTTTGGAACCGGGAATCATTTCATCTCCATCGTAGAGATAAATTAAATAGCCCTTGGATTTATTATTATCAATTGTCTCATCACTCACGAACTTTATAATAACACCATAGGCATCGTCAGGTGCAGTTATTTTTCCGTACCATCCATCGGATTTTTTCTCAAGTTCTGTCGAAACTGCATCAATGAGATCGTTGTTATAAAAATAGGCAGCAAGATCAATCGATTGTTTATCAGCCAAATTAGTTGAATCGGCCACATATCTTACTGTTATTTCATCACCCGGCTTTGGATTTTCAGGGTAGAAGGAAAATTTTCCTTTAAATTCCGGTTTTTGTGAACAACTAATAAAAATGCATATTAGTAAAGTCACTGTGAACAGATTGAGAATTGTTTTTTTCATATCTTCAGCCTGATTATTTATTAAAATATTATTTAAAGTGATTATTTCTTCAAAAATACTCTATTACACCTTATGAAAAAAAGTAAACATTTATATTTTTTACTTACCGGATTAATTGTCTTCATAATTAGCTCCTTAGGTTTATTTGATGGAATTTCAGCAGAAATAAGTAAAATGTTGTATCATACTTTCGGATACACAAACAAGTGGAGCAGATCATATGGACCGAGCTGGTTTGTAAATATGAACAGTAATGTTTCATCATTTGGTAGTAAAGAAGTTGTTTTGATTTTTACTGCAATGTTTTTTGTTTATTTGGTTTTAAAGAAAAGAACAAAAGATGCGATCAAATTTATTATCATTATTTTATCAGGAATTTTAGTGATTTTAGCTATGAAATATTTGACTTCGGATAAAGATTCATTTATGATTACTAAGCTTTATACAGATACTTTATCAAGTTATCCGAGCGGACATACATTTATTGCAACAGTTCTGTATTTAACCATCGCATTGTTTTTAACTGAAAATAGTAAATCTAAAAGTCTGTATTATTTCTATTTCGGATCTGCTGTTATGATTATAATTCTTGTGGGAATATCAAGAGTCACTGGTTCAGGACATACACTTACAGAGGTTATTGCAGCGTGGTCTTCAGGATTGGTTTTGTTTTCAATCTGCGCATTATTATTCAAACAGGAAGAAATAACTATTTCTAATAAGTGAAATGGTTTTGAATCCTTTAAAAATCATAATAAATCAAAATATTGGCGATATATTAATTTATGTTGTATCTTTAAAAAAATTCTAATAATGTTAATGTTATACAACTGTTAAGGAGAAACGAATAACAATGCAGGAAATCTTAAACTATTCAATTTTTGGTAATTCGATATACAACTACCTGATCGCGCTCGGTATTTTTATCGGTGGAATTGTAATTGTTTTTATATTCAAGAAATATATTTTAAGTCGGCTAAAAAGATGGGCTGAGTCAACCAGTACTTCTATCGATGATTTACTAGTCAGAGCAATTGAAAAATCTCTTATCCCGGTTTTTTACTTCGGAATTTTTTATATGTCACTTCACACTCTTATTCTTTCCCCGGATTTTAAAAAGGGATTAAGTATCGCTGCTATTATCCTGATTACAATACTTATTGTAAGGACTATTATTTATGCAATCAACCATGGACTAAAAACATATTTAAAGAAATCTGATGATTCAGAAGAAAGAGAAAAACAGATTAAAGGAATTCGCGGACTTGTTAACCTTGTAATCTGGTCTATTGCATTAGTTTTTCTTTTAGACAATCTAGGTTTAAAAATATCTGCTATCGTTGCCGGCCTCGGAATTGGTGGAATAGCTATTGCGTTGGCTGCTCAAGCAGTGCTTGGTGATCTATTCAGTTACTTTGTTATATTTTTTGATAAACCTTTTAAGATTGGAGATTTTATAATTGTTGGCGACAAAGTAGGAGTTGTAGAGTACACCGGAATAAAGACAACAAGAATACGCGCGCTTAGTGGTGAACAAATTGTTTTTTCAAATACGGATTTAACTAATTCGCGCGTTCATAATTATAAAAAGATGGAAAGACGAAGAGTAGTTTTTAAACTTGGAGTAGTATATCAAACTACTTCTAAAAAATTAAAAATAATTCCTCAGATAGTTAAAGAAATAATTGAGAAACAAGAAGATACTGCTTTTGATAGAGGACATTTCGCATCTTATGGTGATTTTAGTTTAAACTTTGAATTTGTGTATTATGTTACTGGTTCAGACTACAATAAATATATGGATATCCAGCAGTCGATCAATCTTACAATTTATGAAGCATTTGAAAAAGAAGAAATTGAGTTTGCATACCCATCACAAACTCTCTTTGTAAACAAAGTAAATGAGGAAAAGTAAGTGTATATCAAAAAAGTATTCTTAGTGTCACAATGAGTTCCAATTTTATCGCATAAGAAGGTTGTGTTGCATAACCCATATTAGAGGTCATTTCGAGGGAGTCTTCGACCGAGAAATCTGTAAAAGTGATTCATACAGATTTCTCCCTTCGATCGAAATGACGTTTAATGACATAAAGCTATTATTCTTATTAAAGACTTTGATTTATCGTGCATTATGAATTTCTCTTATCTTATTTGCTCTTGGTTTGTATAGTGTATGATACAAAACATCTAAGTAAGCATTCATTTCACTCATTTCGATGTTAGAAGTATAGTTCCAAAACCCATATATTTTTGCTAGTGAGAGAAGCTTGCTAGCGTGAAGTTCCCAATTGTATGTTGTATCCACTCGCTTAATTCCGTTTTCAGAAATTTCATTCCAATATTTTGGATTTTTTTTGCACTGTTCCAAAAATGATAAAATTATTTTCTGGCTTTCTTTTTCTTCAATCGGATCGATTAAGAATCCTGATTTTTTATTCTGAATTATTTCCAAGGGTCCTCCATAGAGTGTTGCAAAAGTTGGAAGCCCGGAACGCATTGACTCAATAACAGTTAATCCGAATCCTTCAAATAATCCGCACTGAACAAAAATTCCTTTTCTATCTGCAACCACTCTATAAACTTCACCGGATTTATCTTTACGTAAAAGTTTCCCAATCCATCGAATTTTTTTATGGAGTTTATACTTCTCTATAAGATTATGCATAACATTTATCTGAGCTTTTTCTTCAATATCTGTTGAATCATCAGCATTAATCTTTCCTGCAATTAAAATTAGATTTGCTTGTTCATTAATTTTTGAATTTTCACCAAACCACTTAACCAGAGCAGTTATATTTTTTATCTTATCTAACCTGCCCATTGTAAATATGGGGGTTCTTTCAGGATGTTCAAGTTTACCAATCGTTTCAGGATCATCAATGTTTTCAAATAAAAGTGCATTAAGTTCTTTTTGTATTCCTGTAAATCGTGACTCTTTTTCAGTGTATGGAAAAAATATTTTTTTATTAACGCCCGGTGATACAATGTTAAACTTTGGATGAAACAAATTTATTCCACCTGTAACTCGATATAACCCCGGCATTGAAAAATTTAAGTAAGATTCATATTGACCAATTACATCATCGGTCCCTGCAATTTCCTGGTATGAAGATGTAAGAATAAAATTAGCAGAATTCATTGCGATAAGATCTGCAGTAAACTGAACTGAGAAATGATAATCATCATCCATTTTATCCCAATACAATCCGCTGAATAGATATTTACATTTTTCAAGAGCGTGTGCAATGTTGCATTGTGTTACTTTAAACTTTCGGGAAAGCAAAGTTGCTACCATGTTTCCATCTGAATAATTACCAATAACCAGATCAGGCTTTTCACCAAACTCAGCAAGAAGTTCACGATATGAATCCTCTGCAAAGTCTTCCAAATATGGCCACATTTCAAAACGTGAAATCCAATTGTCGGTAACTTTTTTATTCCCATCCCTAAACGGCACTCTTAAAATATATGTGTTCTTTGTATCAAAAACTTTTTCAAGTCTTTTATTGCAGGTAGTTCCTTCTGCATTAGGAATCAATCTTGTAAGAATTAAAATTTTAGGATTTGCTACTACTCCAGAATTCTTAATAGAATTCATAACTTCCTGCTCCAAAGCTTTAACCTGATCCAAAATGTAAACTACCTGTCCGCCTGTATCAGGTTTTCCAAGGACTCCCTGCTGTCCAAAATATCCATGAGGGGAAACGGCAACGATATTAAATATCATTGGGATTTTTGATAGAAAACCTTTTAACAATTCATGATCTGGTGCCTGCATTAGTTCTCTTAATTGTTCAAGAGTTTCAATAATTAATCCGGCAGTATTTCCCAGTCCTGGTTCAAAACCAATTTCCTGTAGTTGGTTTTTAAATTTTGAAAATGGTTCGCTTTCTTTTTTATCTTTTAAAAAAGTCAAAGCTTTATCAATTCTTCGTATAAGTTCATCGTGACTACTAATTCTATCGTTTAAAATTAATTGTTGTGTTTTATATTTATGCACAAATAGAAAATCAAATAAAGCTTTTCTAAGGTTTTCAGGTTCAGTAAACATTTTGCTTGATAAATATCTGTTTAGATATTCAAAACCTTTTCCAATACTTTTATGGTCACTTACGCTAGGAAATTTTCTGTAAAATGTATCGAAGTTTATAGTAAGTTGATTGTTGTCCAGATCTGGTCTTACATATTTTTCTTTTGCAATCTGATATTCTTTTGGTGTAATCTTTTCATAAATAAATTCCTCAACGTTAAATAGGTAATTATCAGATCGTCCAATAACTTCACGTATTTCTATAAATACAACATTATCTAATGTAACTGATTCTGAAATGTGTTTTACAATAAAAGAGAGCACTTCATAATTACTGCTCTTCCCACTTTTTTTGAATGCTTCTAAAAATTTTATATGATTTCCTTTTACACAAAGCTTCTCATTTGCTGATACGACTTTATTAAGGTAGCTAAAAAAATCTGTTTTATTATCTCCAATCAACTCTATTATGGATTTAAATTGCATCTCTGTTCCTTTCCTGATTCATAAAATTATAATGATTTATCCCGTCCGATATTCCTGCTGCAAATTTTTTATCTGAAAAATATATTCTTCGTGATCCTTTCAACTCTTCTAATTCTGGACTATAATTTGCAACAACAACACCAAGTAAATCACCTTTAAGCATCTCCATGTCATTGCCTGAATCACCTGCAACGAGAATATTTTCAAAAGGTATATTCCATCTATAGGCAAGATATCTTATAGCTTTTCCTTTTGAGGCTCTGTACGGTAGTATGTCAAGAAATTGTCCGTGACTAAAAATTAGATTACATTTAATTTTATTTTTGAGCAGAAACTCTCTTACTTTATTTAGATTTTTTGAATTGTCATTGGTATAATAACTTATTTTAAATTTTCTCTGATTTTGTTTTTCCTGGTACTTCAGAAAACTAAACTTTGTGAGAAGTTCAACAATTTTATCCTTCTGCCATTGATGTGATATATGTGCATCCCAGCCTTTTGAATAAATTAATTCATCCTTATAATTGTAATAAATTTCTGATCCCACGGAGGTAATAAAAAAGTCTGGTACGGAAATATTATTTTTCTTTATTATTTCTACTGCTGATTCGATAACTCTACCAGTTGCAACACCAAATCCAATTTTAGGTGACATATTCTTAATTGTTTTCTTAAAATCATTCAAAGCAAGATCATCTCCAATCAAAGTATAATCTATATCTGTAACAATTAATTTTTCCATATCAAGTAATTTTCTTCCAGTTTCTGCAAATGTATTCTGAACCTTAGATTGTGCTTTTAGAATTTTATCGACTTCAAATAAATATTTTTCCGTATGAGCTTTCCACGAATAAAACTTTTTAACATTCTTAATTCCATTCTCAGAATATTCGTTCCAGAGTTTATTATTATCTAAAATCCGATTAAGAGCGATCGAAATATTTTTATGTTCTGATACATCAACTGTAATCCCGTTTTTACAATTAGCAATTATATCTCTTGGCCCGCCATTTTTTGTACTAACCACGGGCAAACCACTTGCGGCAGATTCGATTAATGTCAATCCAAAAGTTTCAGATAGAGAAGCATTTACAAACACGCCTCCCGTTCTTGCAGCCATTCTATAAAGTTCGGGAACTTCAATATTCGTATCGTGCTTTTTTGGAATAGCCATTTTTCCATAAAGATTGTATTTATCTATCAGCAATAATATTTCTGTAAGAACTTCACGTTCGTTTTCTTCCATTGTTGCGATATCGTCTCTGATGCCTGCATAAATTGCAAGGTTTGCCTTTTTTTGTAGTTCTTTATCCTCTCCATAAGCAGTTATTAAGCCGGAAATATTTTTTCTACGATCAGGTCGGCATAAAGAAAGGATAATTGGCTTATTCATAACAACAAAAAACTTAGTGTATTCCTGATTGATATGTTTAATTAATGAAGCTGTTTGTTCATCATATTGTCCTATCTCATTGTATGTAAAGAATTTTTCGAGATCTACTCCAGGTGGAATTACTTTAAATTTTGATTCCGCAGCATTTTGGTAATTTTTGATGTGATTTTCAATTTCCTGACTTGTACTAGTTACAATCATATCAGCAAAGTAAAATATTTCTTCTTCACTCTGGATGCGTTGACTCATTTTATATCTTTTTTCAACCTGCTCCTGCGGTACACCATCGTCAAGCAGTTTTTGAAGTTTATCTTTTCCTAATGAGTGAGAGGCGTGAATAAAAGGGATTCCAAAAAATTTTGTTAGTTCACTGCAAACATATCCTGCATCTGCATAATGACTATGAATAAAATCAGGCAATCTTTTTCTTGCTTTTAAATATTTAATACTTTTATCTATAAACTCTTCAAGATGATTCCAAAATAATTCTTTACGAATATATTTTCCACCACCTGCCCTTATTCTGACGATATCAAATTTGTTATTAACTTTTTCGATCGGAATGGAATAATCTTTTGACAGATTTTTATCATCAATCCACCTAGTTACAAGTTCAACTTTTTCCACTTCCGGATATGTGCTTAATATATTTGCAAGTTCGAAGACATACTTAGTTTGCCCTCCTGTATCGGCATCATGTCCAAGCTCAAGATCTTTCCCTCGGATCAGTCCGTGTACGCTGTAAAGTTGAATGTATAATCCTTTTTGATTTTTATTTGACATTGTACTTACTTTAATTTTTCTAGTTTTTTGAATTGAACGACAGGGGAAATACAGATTTGAGTTGATTTAACAAATAAAAGCCTTAAAATGCCGTTCGCTTAACAGTTCTTATAGTAATTTACATCTTTATAAAATAAGAATATTTTGATGAATAGCAAGTTTTCTCTATTTATTAGATATATACTTGGTCTCTTGCCTAAATTTATTTTAATGAATTATCAGTCATAATTTGAAATAATTGAAACTTTTATTCCCTTTTGCCGTCAAAACAATGAAACACATAAGGAGATTGTAATGAAAAAAATGCTTTTACCGGTTTTAATTTTATTGATTATCCCATTTCTTGTAAATGCCCAATCGGATGTTCATAAAATGTTAAAAGGTATTAAAGGCTCAGTTGATGAAATTATTATCAAATCCGATGGGAAAGATTATGTTTTCAGAGGTGAAGAAGCCGAAAAGATTTTCACTAGGTTGAGACTAAGTTCAGGTAAAAATGTAATGTTCATCCATAAAGATGATGATGAGCATGGTGAAAAAAAGGTTAAGAGAATAAAAGTACATGTAGACAGTGATGAAGATGAGGACTTGATCTGGATTGATGAAAATGGTGAAAGAAAAATTTTAGATGACGATGATTTGTTTGAATTTCATGAAGACGATACTGTAATAGATGGAAATCATAAAAAAATAAAAGTTGAAATTAAAGATGATAGTAAAAAAGTAACCGTAACCACAATTGAAGATGGAATAGAAAAAGTTGAAGTTTTTGAGGGTGAGGATGCAGAAAAATATATTAACAAAATTAAATCTGACGAAAAAATCGTTATAAAAGAAAAAATTAGAAAAGATGGCAAAAAGCAGAAGAAAATAATTATTGAGAAGGAAGAAGATAGAACTAGGGCTTCAATTTTCATTTAAAGGTCGTTAATTATTTAGTTAACGGCCTTTTTTATTTTAGTTCTTACTGCCAGATATAGTATATAAAGATTCTTTGCTACTTATAGAAAGTCAGTCAGATAGAGATTGACATTGATTGGATATAGGTCATCGTGGTTAAGGACGTCTCCTTGGCTTATAGCGTCCAGGAGGGCTACTTTCGCATATGCCGGGTTGGGGTCGGGGACTGGTGAAGGAGTGTTCCTGTTGACTACCCTGCTCACTTTCAGCTGGTATTGAGGGTTTGTGACTATTTCTTGCAGTCGTGCGAAGAAATCCACAAAAAGTTGCTCTTGTAGAAGCGGATTAATTGACTGTAAGGGTTCGAACTGTATCGGGTCTTCAGGGTTCCATCCCATGAGGTATTTCGTCACGCTGTTCGGTGCGATTATCTCGACTGTCTGGGTGGAGCCGCCATTCTCGATATAAGTCAAATTAATAAGTAAAGTGCTTAATTGCTTCACCCTTATCACCAATTTCCGTCATTGCTTCAATTCCAATTTCTAAATGAAGATCAGCAAACTGCTCTGTAACTATCTTATCAGATTCTTCTGTTTTCACTCCTTCAGGAATCATTGGAATATCTGAAACAAGAAGTAATGCACCGCGCGGGATTTCATTGACTAAGCCGACAATAAATAGTGTGGCGGTTTCCATATCAATTGCAATTGTGGAAAGTTTTCTCAAATGCTGTTTGAACTCTTCGTCCCATTCCCATACTCTTCTATTAGTTGTGTAAACAACACCGGTCCGATACTCCAGACCACGATTTATTATTTTATCAGAAACAAATTTATGCAGCTTAAATGATGGAAGAGCCGGAACTTGCTTTGGTTTATAATCATCGCTTGTTCCCTCTCCTCGGATTGCAGCTGTCGGTAAAATAAAATTTCCGATTTCTGTTGATCTTTTTAGCCCACCGCATTTGCCAAGAAATAAAACTCCTTTCGGTGCTCTTGCTACAAGCAAATCCATAATTGTTGCCGCATTGGCTGAACCCATTCCAAAATTTATTATGGATAATCCATTTGAGTTAGTTGAAGTCTGCATTGTTCGTCCAACACCTTTTATGTCACAGTCGAATCTTTCTGCAAATTTTTCAACATAATTATTGGAAGTTCGTTAGAAGCATATAGTCACCAAACTCGTCAATTTGAGTTCCGGTGTAACGAGGCAGCCAATTTTTTGCAATGTCGAGTTTTGTTTTCATAGCATTACTAATTGTTTGTAATTTGTAAAAGGAAATTAGATAAAATTTTTCAAACACTTACAATTTAAACATTCAATGAATTTTATTGAAACAATCAGCAGTATTAAAATCATTCTGACTGAAGGGGCAATAATTGAAAGACTTAAACGAGAATTCAATTATTCTCTTGATGAAGTCTTATCAAATGCCGCAATGCTTTATGATGTAGAAGGAAAAATTCTTTTAGAAAAATTATACCGGGAGTATATTGACATTGCTGTGAATTCCGGATTTCCAATTATGCTTCTCACTCCAACCTGGCGAGCAAATAAAGAAAGGTCTGAAAGAGCAAATGTAGATCTAATCACAATAAATAAAGATGCTTTTTTATTTGTCGATCATCTAAGAAAAAGCTGTGGAAGTTTTGCTGAACAAGATTTTTATCGGTGGCGTAACAGGCTGCAAAGGTGATGCTTATAAACCTAAAGAGGCGCTTGATGAAAATGAAGCTTATCTTTTTCACAAAGATCAAATCAATGCGTTAACTGCAGCCGGAGTTGATTTTCTTTTTGCTTCTACTATGCCTGCAATGAGTGAAGTTAAAGGTACGGCTAAGGCAATGAGTGAAACTGATTTTCCTTTCGTAATCAGTTTTGTTATTCGGGACGATGGAAAATTGTTAGATGGCACTGCGCTTGTTGATGCAATAAAAATTGTAGATAACTCTGTTCATGTTCAACCGGTTTTTTATATGACAAACTGTATTCATCCCAATGTGCTTAGCAAATCTCTTAATAAAATTATAGATGATGAAAATATTTTAGCTAAAAGATTATTCGGTATTCAGGCTAATGCATCAGATAAAAGTCCGGAAGAACTTGATATGCTTGATGAACTTCATGCAGATTCTCCTCAAAATTGGGCAAAGGGTATGGTTGATTTGAATAAAAAATATAATCTTAAAGTTCTTGGTGGTTGCTGCGGAACTGATGCAAGATATATTTCTTCTATTGTTGAGCTTCTAAAATTAACTTCGTGACTCTGTGTCTCTGTGGTAAAGAAAATACATTAACCACATAGGCACGAAGACACATAGAAAATATCACTCAGTATAATTTAATATCACACGTCTTATTGCTTCTTCACATACTTTACAGAAAGGTTTATCACCTTTGGAAAACATTATACAGTCCAGCATTGGTCTGTACATACCTTTCGGTAAATATCCGGCACCTTCAAATGCGCCAATCTTATCCCAGTATTTGCTGCTCCTTAAATATCTATCAACTTTATCAGATTGTTCTTTATCCTTTAATGCATATTCTTTTTCTGCAGCTTTTATTTGATCTTCCGGTGCGCGTTTTCTTTTCAAATCTGCAATATTGCTGTTCATTCTGTTTCTTTCTTTAAGCCACTCGTAACTGAATTTATCATATTCTTCTTTCTCCCATGGTGTTGGGAGTTCAATTCCTTCACTAACAAATTTTTCCCATTTAATATTCTTCGGATTGAGTAATGCTGTAATGTTTGGTTCAACAGGTTCAACTGTTGTCGGGAAAAAATCATTATACGCCACATCTGACGTATAATATTCATCTGCTAATCCTGCAAAAGAATGACCGAACTCATGAGTAAATAAATAATTATCAAATTGATTATCGGTAGTATATGTACAAAACTGATTATAAATTCCACCCCCACCATATCGCGCATGATTAACTTGAATGTAAATTGCATCATAAGGAACGTGAGCCGCTAAATCGCGCATTGTTTTATTGTCTTCAGTCATCAAATATCTTTCCGAACCTAGAGACCAGAATGTTGTGTTCAAAACCGTGTTCACAAAAATATCCGCACCGGGTAAATCTGTTCCGCTTTCTTCAGAAGGTTTAAAAACTCCATAAATATTAAATTGTTCTTTCATTGATTTATATGGTTCTTGATCGAAGAAATAGTTGATAAATTTATTTAAATCTTTTTTGAATTTTACTTTTTCCTCTTTTGTATAACCCTCTGCAAGAATAACTATATCAACTTTTTTATGAGGATCACCATTATTGGTAGGTTTAAATATTTCAACCGTGGCATCTTTAATCGGATCTTTTATTATCATAATATCATTCGGATCAATTTCTGTTCTAAAAAACTCTTCAAGCCGGTTCAATTCATCTCTTTGTTCAATTGCAAAAACTATTTTGTTCTTCGGATACGGAATTAATGCTGATTCGTGATAACTTTTCATTATTCCATTCATTCCATCATCACTTGATTTGTATTCACCGAAATAAGCATCGAATCCTTTTGAAAAAACTAATTGACCACCTGCCGCATCATAAATTTTGTAATAATATTTTCCGTTGTTAAGATTTTCAACAAGATTAGTTATACTTCCGGCCCATATTCCGTATCCATAAATTTTATCAATTGTAATAAGTTCTTTTTCAAAATTCCCGATATGGAAATAGTCAATTCTCATGGTTTTATCTAAGAAATAATCTTCATAATTCGATTTGGATTGAGAAAAAATCAGTGAAGAAAGAACCAATAAGTACATTAATATCGTTTTCATTCAAACCTCTGGATATTTAATTGATTCAAAAATAAACAGAAAATAATTTTTATTTGTGGGAATTTACTGATTATTTAATCAAATTTGGGTTAGATTATTTTACAATTCCTTTACATTTTTCCGAGAAGTAAAAATATTTTTCTATTAATAGTAAGATAATTTACCAATTTATTATCCGAATTAATTTTTAGATGTGTGGATAATGGTTGTCATCTCATTTTTTTAATTTTTAATTCTTATGGGAAAAACTTTTTTAATACTTGGTGGTTACGGTAATACAGGTATTCTGATTTCTGAATTTCTACTGAAGAATACTGATTCAAAGTTAATACTTGCCGGTAGAAATCTCGAGAAAGCTAAAAAGACTACCAAATCGCTAAACGAAAAGTTTTTTGATGAAAGAGTTACCGCACTAAGAATTGATGCGGCAGAAAAAAATTCTTTAGTTAAAAAGTTTCAATCTGCCGACATGGTTATAGTTGCATCAAGCAGTTTACAATATATTAATAATATTGCAGAAGCCGCCATTGAAGTCGGAATTGACTATGTGGATATTCACTTATCTTCAGAGAAAAAATTACGAACGCTTAAATCTCTTGAAGATCGCATCAAAGAAAAAAAATTATTATTTATAACTGACTGCGGTTTTCATCCCGGTATTCCTGCTGCATTAGTAAATTATGCTGCAACGAAATTAGATAAGATTGAAGTTGCTAATGTTGCAAGTTTAATCAGGATGAATTGGAAAGAACTCGAGTTTTCTGAATCGACGATTATTGAAATGGCAGAGGAATTCAGAAACTATAAACCACTTGTTTATCTGGATAATCGATGGAAAAGATTGCGGTATAAGAATTATAAAAAAAATGATTTTAGTGATGAGTTTAGAGGACTTACATGTGCACCATTGATGCTCGAAGAAATGAGAAATCTTCCGATAAAATATCCAACATTGAGAGAAGTTGGTCACTATGTAGCCGGTTTCAATTCCTATGTTGATAATTTTGTAATTCCGGTTGGTATTTTAGCTATGAAACTGTTGCCGGGATTAACTAAAAAAGCTTTTGGAAAGGCTATAGCACAAGGATTGAGAAAATTTAATTCACCACCATATAAAACTATAGTTTTTTTAAGTGTTGTTGGAAGAAGAGATGAAGTAACTAAAGAATTGAAAGTAAGTGTATCACATGTTCATGCATATTGGTTAACAGCAGCATCTGTAACTGCTCTTCTATTTCAATATATAAGAGGAAATTTTAAAGAGAGTGGATTGTTTCTACAGGGTAATCTTGTTAACCCTAAAGTATTCCTGAAAGATTTAGAACACCTTGGGGTAAATATTAAGATTAGTGATTAAATCAATCTTATATCATTTAGAAATGGAAATTTATTCCTAACCTCATCAACCTTATACTTATCAATTTCTGCAATTAATATTTTCTCTTCATTTTCATTTGTAATTATTTCTTTTCCCATCGGATCAAATACACTGCTGAAACCTTTGTAATGAAGCTTGGGATCATCCCCGACTCTGTTTACTGCAGCAACATAGCACTGATTCTCGATAGCCCGCGCTTTAAGTAAAGTTCTCCAGTGTTCAATTCTTGTATCGGGCCAGTTAGCAATATTGATTATTAAATCAACCCTTTCCTTTCCATAAAATCTGTACAATTCCGGAAATCTTAGATCGTAGCAAATTGATACTCCTGTCTTCCAACCATTTATTTCTAAAATGACGGTATCGTTTCCTTTATCATAAAATTTATCTTCATCAGAATATGAAAACGGATGAATCTTTCTGTATTTTGAAATCAATTTACCATTTGAATCTATATGCAAAAGTGTATTAAAAAATTTATCGGAATCTTTTTCAATTATTCCACCGATAAGATCGGACTTGTAATGTAAAGCTAGTCCAGAATAAAATTGGAAAGTTTCACCGGATAATTCTTCGGAAAGTTTTTCAGCATTCATTGTAAATCCGGTTAAGCTTAATTCCGGAAGAATAATAAGATCAACTTTTTCTATTTGTTCAACAAGGATTTTAATCTTTTCTCTATTTGATTTTTTATCCTCCCAAACAGGAGAATACTGAACTAAAGCAAGTTTCATAATAAACCAATTTTTTCTTCGAAAGTTAAGGAAAACATTTAAGTTGGTTCAAGTTCAAATTCAGGTTTGCCACCGGAGATATTGACTCGACTTTGATTTTCAATTGTAATAAAATATCATCGGGAACAATATATGTCTCTATTTTATGGTTTTTCCATATTGAAGCAATCCTTATTTTTGCGCATCTAAATTTAATCATTACTCCCTTACAAAAGATTAGAGAATGAGCAGTAATTATACATTTGACTTTAAAATATTTGACGGTTTTTCTGAGATGTGTTTTCTTGTAAAAGAAAACAGTATAATCGATAGGATTAACAGAGCCGCTGTGGATAGAATAAAAATTAGTAAGGGAAAACCGGAATCTTTTTTTGATTACATTGAACTATGCGATCGGAGTGAAGCCGAAAAAAGATTTAATAAGACCATCATCGATGACGCACTGCAAGAATTTGAAACAAGATTTTTTATGAACAGAAATTTGATTGATGTTAGATTATCCTTCGTTCCATTTTCTCAAAACTCGGTTACCACTGGATCAAAGATGATTTTTGTTTTTGCAAGAGATATTTCTGTTGAAAAACAAAAGGAAATGGAACTGCTTCGTTTTTCCAATGTGGCAGAAAACAGTGTAAATCCAATACAGATCACGGATCTTAATGGTAAAATGATTTACGTTAACAAAGCATTTATAAACACAAGTGGATATTCAAAAGAAGAATTAATTGGAAAAAATCCGCGTGTTTTTGGAAGTGGGAAAAGCACACCTAAATTTTGGGATACGATGTGGGATACCATATCCTCAGGGAAGGTCTGGGTTGGCGAAGTTGAAAATAAAAGAAAAGATGGAAATGCATTTCATACACAACTTCTTGTTTCCCCAATTCTGGATAAAGACGAAAAAGTATCGGGCTATTTTGGTATTCATCGTGACTTGAGTGAAAAGAGAACTATGGAAAGACAATTAATTCACACACAAAAAATGGAAAGTATAGGAACACTTGCCGCAGGAATTGCTCACGAGGTCGGAAATCCTCTCGCTTCAATATCAGCATTGGTGCAGGTTGCACAGCGTTCTACCGATGATCCATTCGTAAATGAAAAATTAAGTCTTGTAAAAAGTCAGATAACCAGAATATCTAAAATCATTCGTGATCTTGTTGATTTTTCTAGACCTTCAAATTATGAACTTCTTTTAACAGATATAAATGAAGGTGTTAAAGAAGCTGTTGAAATTACAAAAGTAGGTACAAAAGCAAAGCATATCGCTTTCATTACACAATTAAGCGAAAAGATTCCAATGCTGCCTCTAATATCAGACCAGATACAGCAGGTTTTTGTAAACATTTTACTTAATGCTGTTGATGCAATCAGTGAAAAAGAAAATATTACTAAAGACGAAAAAATAACCGTTACATCTGAATTGGATGAAGATTATGTTACTGTTACTTTTACTGATACTGGAAAAGGAATTAACGAACAAAATCTTCAAAAAATATTTGAGCCTTTTTTTACAACTAAAAAAGAAGGAAAAGGTACTGGACTCGGTTTATGGGTCAGTTACGGTATAGTAAAAAGTTTTCAGGGTGATATTCAATTAAAAAGTATATTGAATGTTGGAACAACTTTTATTATAAAATTACCTGTTCATCCTTCATTATAAAATAAATCAGGATAAAAATGACAAACAGAATTTTAGTAGTAGATGACGAACAGTTAATAAGAGAAAATCTCTCATACATTCTAAAAAAAGAAGGCTACGATGTTGATGAAGCTGAAAACGGAAAAATAGCATATGATAAACTTGTTGAAAATCCGTTTGATGTTGTAATAACTGATATTGAAATGCCGATGATGAAAGGAACGGAACTTCTTGAAAAAATCAGAAGAATAGACTTACAAACTGCTGTAATAGTAATAACTGCATTCGGTTCTTTAGATACTGCGATAGCAGCTTTAAGAAATGGCGCAAGCGATTATATTCTTAAACCAGTTGAGTTCGATGAGCTTCTTATAAAAGTAAAACGAATCTTAGAAATAAAAGACCTCCTAACTGAAAATAAAATCCTTAGAGATGAAATAAACAGAAAATATGATTATGAAAATATTGTGGGCAAATGCCAATCAATAAAAAAAATATATGAAATGATTGATACTGTTGCAGAAACTGACAGCACTGTTTTAATAACCGGCAACAGCGGAACCGGTAAGGAACTTGTTGCTAGGGCACTTCATTTTAAAAGTAAAAGAAAAGGTAAACCTTTTATTGCCGTAAACTGTGGTGCTATTTCAGAGAATCTTATCGAAAGCGAATTGTTTGGTCATAAGAAAGGTGCATTCACAGGAGCAATTAGCGATAAAGATGGTTACATGAGAGCTGCACAAGGCGGAACATTATTTTTAGACGAGATAAGTGAAATGCCTCCGCAACTTCAGGTAAAATTACTTAGATCAATCCAGGAAAAAGAATACACTCCGGTTGGAACCACTTTAGCTATACCAGTTAATATACGATTTCTTGCATCTACTAACCGGGACCTTACTGAAGAAGTGAAATCAGGAAAATTCAGAGAAGATCTTTATTACAGGCTTAATGTAATTGAAATTCACCTTCCATCACTAAAAGAAAGAGAAGAAGATATTCCTCTTCTTGCTGATCATTTTCTTAATAAATTCAGGAAAGAACTAAACAAAAATATTAAGGGAATTGATAGTGAAGCTATGCGGGCTATCATTTCTCACAAATGGAGGGGAGAGATAAGAGAACTTGAGAATATTATTGAGCGTGCAGCTATTTTTTGTAAAACAGATTTTATAACCATCCACGATTTGCCTCCTTCCTTCAAAACTGATATCGGTAAGGGAGATTTACCTGCGACGGGTTCACTTGATGAATCAGTGCGTAATTTTGAAAGAGATTTTATTCTCCGTGCTCTTGAAAATAACGAAACAAATAAAGAAAAAACTGCTGAAGCTTTACAAGTGGGGCTATCAACGCTTTACCGAAAACTTAAAGAACTGGATATAAAAATCTAATAATTAGTTAATCACTTACCTTACGCAACATAACTATAATCCAGTCATTCTGGCTCGTTCTAGTAGAACGGAGTTCTGACGAAATTGTCCAGAATCTGAAATATACTCTAAACTCAAAGATTCCGGACTCATTTCATTCGCCGGAATGACCTCTTGCCTAAGGTGAGTTAATCATAACGGATTATTCTTGCTGAAAAAGAGAATCCAGTTTTCATTTAAGAGAATACTTATCTTTAATTTTCTTCAATTTTGCAATATTCTACTAAAAACGTTTGATTCTTAGCAATATTCCTCTAATTATTTAATGGCACAAATTTCGTAAAAGTAACATTGGCTTATTTCTGTATAAGTATAATTTTTTATTCAAAAAAAATCAGGAGTTTACCAGCCGTTGAAGTAAATGACTACGGCAGGGGAAAAAATGAAAAGTGTTGTAATTTATAGCCCCGATTTCGGCCTTTGTTATAGTTTTTTAATGTTTCTGCAAAGTCATTATAAAGTTGTAGCAACAACAAATCTAGATGCAGTTACTGCTATGGTCAGGAACTCGTCTGCCGATCTAGTTATAATTGATTCAGAGCCGGATCAAACTATTCAGAATTTAGTTAATGATTTGAAAAATATAAATTCTGAAACTCCCATAATTCTTACATACGTTTATAACAACAAACTTTCCGTTTTAGAAAACAATATTAAAAAAAATGTTAAGGAAATATTCTATAAACCATTTGATCTTAACGAAATTTCCTTTAGAATTCCTCACATCATCAGCGCGATATAATTTTTTGTCAAATCAAATACATTCATCCTAAAATTATTTATCATAAGTTGGATTGTGTGTCCATCATAATTTAAAATTTAAACATCGTTTTGATTGAATTAGAAAAAAGGTAGATTTAATAAAACTATTTCAAAAAGATTTTATTGGACTATTTACTAAACCATTTATAGAATAGAATACACCCAAGAAATAACCAATAGAAGTAATTTTCATATTTTCTTGAGATTGAAGTTTTTAGTAATTAATATACTTGATATTAACTATTTTTCTCTATAACTAAATTGTTTCTAAATGTTGCGAAATCGTCTAGAATCAGCTTCCCAAACGTGAGAAATAATAGACAATCCTTATAAAAAAATAGCGATTTTTAACAAATATAAGATATTTTTATTATGGTATTCTAATTGTGTAAAGTTGGGCAAATTTGTAAATCAGATCTTCCTAACAAAAAATGAAAGGAAAAAAATGAAAAACGTTCTTATTTATCTCGGACTTGTAGTAGTAATCGTAGCATTATATGGTTTTGCTTTCACATTCGCAGCAGATGATGGTCCAGACGGAAAGCAGATCTTTTTAGATAAGAAATGTACCACCTGCCACTCTGTAGAGTTAGTAGGAATTGAATCTACAAAAAAATCAGGTGCAAATGATTTATCGACTGTTGGTGATATCATTGAAGCTGACTTTATGACAAAGTATTTATTAAAAGAAGAAAAAATTGACGATAAAGCTCATAAAACAAAATTCAACGGAACTGATGAAGAATTAAAAGCTCTTGTAGATTGGCTATTAACTCTTAAAGCAAAAGAAGAATAATTATTCTTTTTAAAATTTTACTATGGCACACTTACAGTCATTTAATGTAGGAAATACAATGCTTCCTAAACATCTGAAAAATCTGATTAAGTCCTTCCTTCTAATCGGATTAATATTGTTACCCTCACTTACAAATGCTCAATCGAATGATGATTGTTTAGCGTGCCATAGTGATACTGACCTTACTATGGAAAAAAAGGGAAAAGAAATTTCCATTTATGTTAATGAAAATGTTGTAAATAAATCTGTTCACTCAAAATTAAATTGTGTTTCCTGCCACAGCGGTTTTAGTACAGATGATATTCCTCACAAGGACCCGATGACGCAAGTGAGTTGCCTCGGTTGTCATCAGGCTGCATTAACCAAGCATCAATTCCATCCTCAAATTATTAAATCCGGTGGAAAAGGAACAAGTGCCGACGTAAATTGCCAAAACTGCCACGGAATTCACAATGTTGATAAAGTTCAAAAAAGTAAATGGAGCCAGGCAAATATTCCTATATCCTGCGGACAGTGTCATAAAGATGCTTCAGAGAATTATCAACTATCAAACCACTATGACGCTTTTAATAAAGGTGAGAAATCAGCACCGGATTGTATATTCTGCCACAAAACCATTATTACAAAATCATCCGCAAAAAGTAAAGTTGAGTTAAAAACTGCACAAGAAAAATTATGTCTTTCCTGCCATCTGGATGATCCAGAAATAAGGCAGAGAACTACACCGTCGGCAGGCTTTATTCAGGCGTATGATAAAAGTGTGCACGGTAAATCTTTACACGGCGGTAATAGTGATGCGGCTGCTTGTGTTGACTGTCATAATTCGCACGATGTTATAAATGGAACTGATTCACGCTCCTCTGTTTACAAGATGAATAGTCCTACAACTTGCGGAACTTGCCATCAGAAAATTGAAAAAGAATATGGCGAAAGTATTCATGGTAAAGTATTATTACGAGGAGTTTCTGATTCTCCTGTATGCACCGATTGCCATGGTGAACATAATATATTAAATCATCTTGATCCTAATTCACCGGTTGCATTTCAGAATGTATCATTACAGATTTGTTCACCTTGTCACGAATCAGTACGATTGTCTGAAAAATTTGGATTAGCTGCAAACAGATATTCAACATTTAAAGATTCATATCATGGACTCGCACTTAGAGGAGGTTCCGCATCTGTTGCTAATTGCGGAAGTTGTCACGGAGTCCATAATATAAAACCATCAAGTGATCCAACATCGATGATTCATAAAGACAATTTAGTTGCTACTTGCGGCTCTTGTCATCCGGGCGCAAATGAAGTTTTTGCATCCGGCCCAATCCACGTAACTATGGATAAAGAAGAGGAACCAATACTTTATTGGATTTCATATATCTATATCATGCTTATTGTTTCTGTTGTTGGTGGTATGTTCTTACATAATGTTATCGATCTTTTCCGGAAAGCAAGAATCAAACGACTCAGAAAAATCGGGAAAATGCCTCCTGAAAAACACGGACACGAATTATATTTAAGAATGACTGTAAACGAAAGAATTCAGCATGCCACAATGGCTCTTAGTTTTATTGTTTTAGTTATTACCGGATTTATGTTACGATTTCCGGATTCCTGGTGGGTTAGTCATATAACTGATCTTAGCACTGATGCATTTATTTACAGAAGCTGGATTCACAGAATAGCGGCTATTATAATGGTTGCTGTATGTTTTTATCACATTTATTATATACTCTTTACAAAAAGAGGCCGAGAACTCGTCATCGACTTATTACCGCGCTTTAAAGATTTTACAGATGCAATTGATTTAGTAAAATATAATCTTGGTTTATCTAAAACAAAACCTCTGCTTGACAGATTTAGCTATATTGAAAAAGCTGAATACTGGGCTTTAGTTTGGGGAACAATAGTAATGAGCGTAACCGGCTTATTAATGTGGATTTATATTGATATTGCAGGTTCATTCAGTAAAACGGAATGGGATATAGCACGAACAATTCATTACTATGAAGCCTGGCTTGCATTTTTGGCAATTGTAGTCTGGCATTTTTATTTTATAATTTTCAATCCGGATATTTATCCAATGAATTTTGCCTGGCTGAAAGGAACCATTTCTGAAGAAGAAATGGCTGAAGAACATCCGTTAGAATTGAAGAGAATAAAAGAAAAAGAAAAAGAAAAGTTTCATTCTGAATTGAACGATTAAACCAAGTAAGTTATGAAAACCTTGCATAAGTCTTTTTCAAAAGTTACTTCACTATTTGCAATTATTGCTTTTTGTTTATCTTGTTCTGCCTTTGCTCAATCAAATGATGATTGTTTAACTTGTCATGAAGATCAATCCTTTGAAGGCACAAAAAGCGGTAAAACAATCTCTCTTTATGTAAATCCCAAAGTTCTTACTGCTTCTATCCATAAAACAGCTGTCTGTATTGATTGTCATAAGAATTATAACCCTGAAGAAATTCCACATAACGAAAAAAACAACAAAGCTCTGTGTACACCCTGTCATAATGAAGAAGTCAATCTTTATAAAGAGTGTCTTCACGGAAAAGCCAATGAAAGTGGAGATAAATTAGCTCCAACTTGTGAATTTTGCCACGGTACACATAATATTCTTGCGGTCAAAAACCCGAAATCAACGGCCTATCCTTCCAATATTCCATATCTATGTGGAAGATGCCATAAAGAAAATTCCCCAGTTCAGCTATATAGAAATATTCCACAAGATAGAATACTTGAAAACTATACTGAAAGTATTCACGGTGAAGGATTATTAAAAAAAGGATTAATTGTTTCAGCTAATTGCGCATCCTGCCATACAGCACATAGAATTTTACCTCACACTGATTCACGCTCCTCGATTGCGAGAGGAAATATAGCTAAGACATGTGCAAATTGTCATGTGGAAATTGAAAATGTTCATCAAAAAGTCATTCAGGGCCAGCTCTGGGAAAAAGAAGCTCATGTTTTACCGGCTTGTGTTGATTGTCATCAACCACACGTAATTCGAAAAGTTTACTATAGCCAGGGATTTGCTAATGAACAATGCCTAAAATGTCACGGTGATCCAAATCTAAACTCCTCTATTGACGGTCATTCATTATTTGTGAACGCAAAAAAATTAGAAGCTTCTTCGCATCAGAAAATTAATTGTGGACAATGCCATGTAATCAATAACCCTTTTAAGCATCGCCCTTGCGAAAACATTCAGCAAAAAGTTGATTGTGCAAGCTGCCACGCTGAAGTAGGGATAGAATACGATAAGAGTATTCACGGTGTACTATTCTCTCAGAATGATAATGACGCACCAAGTTGCAAAGAGTGTCATGGAACTCATGAAATATTAGGACACTTAAATTCTAGTTCGCCAATATTTTCATTAAATATCCCAAAGTTATGCGCAACCTGTCACAGAGCAGGAGAAAAATCTGCAATTAGATCTGCAACAACAGAAGATGTTATTTCACACTATGCTGAAAGTATTCATGGGAAAGGATTGATAAAGAGCGGATTAACTGTTACGGCAGCTTGTACTGACTGTCATTCGAAACATAAGATATTACCAAAGAAGGACTTTGAATCAACTGTAAATCATAAGAACATAGCACAGACTTGCGGAAAATGTCACCATGGAATTGAAGAACAATTCGACAAAAGCATTCACTCTCCTTTAGTTTCAGGTTACGATAAAAAATTACCAGACTGCAGCACTTGTCATTCTGCTCACGAAATCAGACGTGCTGATACAGAAGGATTTAAATTGGAGATCATGCAGCAGTGTGGACAATGTCACGAAAAAATTTCTGAAACATATTTTGATACTTATCATGGTAAGGTTTCTCAATTAGGGTATACAAAAACTGCAAAATGTTACAATTGTCATGGATCACATGATATTCTTTCAGTTGATAATCCAAAATCCCATTTAAGCAGAGAAAATATTGTCGAAACCTGTAAGACTTGTCACCCATCAGCTAATAGACAATTTGCAGGATATTTTACTCATGCTACACATCATGATCCAGATAAATATCCTGTTCTTTTCTGGACGTTTTGGGGAATGACCGGATTATTGTTAGGAACTTTTATACTTGCAGGAATCCATACTTTATTGTGGCTGCCACGATCTTTACAATGGCGAAGAGAATTAAAAAAGAAACACAACGAAAATAAGAATGACGACTCAGAACATAACAACAGCAAATGATATTAAAAGTCAGGTTACTACGGCTTCTCAAGAAAAGCAGGTTCTGCGTTTCTCAAGGTTGAACCGTGGGTTACACTTTTTTATGATATTAAGTTTTCTAAATCTGGCTCTTAGCGGAATGACTTTAAAATTTTCTTACACCGGTTGGGCTCGATTTCTTTCAAGCTTATATGGCGGGTTTGAATCAGCAGGATATCTTCACAGATTCTCAGCTGTAATTATGGTAATTGTCTTCACTATTCATATTATTGATCTTACTAAGAACAAAAGAAAAGAAGCAGGAAGCTTTAAGGCATTGATTCTCGGACCGCATTCTATGTTGTTTAATAAAAAAGATTTAAAAGATTTTATTGGCACCATTAAATGGTTTTTAGGAAAGGGTGAACGTCCTGATTATGGAAGATGGACTTACTGGGAAAAGTTTGATTACTTTGCAGTGTTCTGGGGAATGATTGTAATTGGCTCAACTGGATTTATCCTTTGGTTTCCAGAATTTTTTACGAATTTTATTCCAGGGTTTATGATTAATGTTGCAACCATTATTCATAGCGATGAAGCATTGCTTGCCACTGGATTCATATTCACAGTTCACTTCTTTAATACACATCTCAGGCCAGAAAAATTTCCTATGGATGTTTGTATTTTTACCGGCAGAGTTCCTCTGGATGAATTTAAGTTAGACAGACCGAATGAATATAAAGAGCTTGTGGAAAAAGGTGAACTTAATAATTATCTGGTTGAATCTTATCCTCCTATTGTATTAAAGGTGATTAAAATATTCGGATGGGCAGTTCTTATCACTGGTTTCAGCATGATTATCTGGATCATATATGCAATGATCTTTGCTTATAGATAGTATACTTCATAACTTAATTAAGAAATAGTTTCATGAAGAAAATATTCCCGTCATATGTTTATAATCCAATAACCTTAACAGGTGCTGCAATTGCATCAGTTAGCTTTGGATTGGTTCTCTTCGTTTTCATTTTGGAAATTTTCAGTAGTATTGGTGATAATCCGTATATAGGAATTTTCTCGTTCATAATTCTTCCTTCCATTCTGATCTTTGGTTTGTTATTAATTGCATATGGAATCCTACGAGAAAGAAAAAGATTACGAGAAGGTAAATCTCGAGAAGGAAAACTTCCTGTAATCGATCTGAATGATCCGGCAAAAAGAGCCGCCTTCATTACTTTCTTTGTTGGAACGTTGGTACTACTATTATTTACTGCTTTCGGAAGCTTTAAAGCTTATGAATATACGGAAACAGACGAATTCTGTGGAACTGTTTGTCATAAAGTGATGGAACCTGAATACACTGCATATTTAACTTCACCTCATTCGAGAGTTGGCTGCGTTGGATGTCACATTGGAAGCGGAACCGGTTGGTACGTAAAATCAAAACTTTCAGGTGCGTATCAAGTCTATTCTGTTATATTCAAAAAGTATTCACAACCAATTCCAACACCAGTAAGAGAACTTCGTCCTGCTGAAGGAACCTGCGAACAATGCCATTCACCAGAACATTTTTTCAGTCAGAAGAAAACAGAATACGCTTACTATATCTCTGACGAACAAAACACTAAATCAAGTATTAAAATGCTCGTCAAGATCGGTGGCGGAAATAGTGAATTCGGAATAGCAAGTGGAATTCATTGGCATATGAGTATAAATAATGACGTTTATTATATTCATTCTGATGAAAGACGACAGGAAATTCCCTGGGTTAAAAAGATTACAAAAGATGGTAAAGAAATTATTTACAGAAACACCGAGATTGATTTTGATGAGAATAATTTTCCTGGAGAAAATTTAAGACTTATGGATTGCATTGACTGCCATAACAGACCATCACACATTTTTCGTCAGCCAGATAAGATGGTTAATTTATATATGAACCAAAATAGAATCGATCCTACTTTACCATACATAAAAAGTATTTCCGTTCAGGCTCTTGAAATTCCATACTCTGAAAAAAGTTTGGCACTTGACAGTATTGAGACAATTATTAATTCATTTTACCTCTCAACTTACAGAACTGTTTATAATGAGAAGCAAGACAAGATAGCATCAGCTGTTAAAGAAGTTCAAAAAATTTACAGCAGAAATTATTTTCCGTATATGAACGCAAACTGGAAATCATTCCCTGATAATATTTCACACGTTTATACTCCAGGCTGCTTTCGATGTCACGATGGAAAACACGTTAGCGATGACGGAAAAGTAATTTCTCACGATTGTAATAGCTGCCATGTGATAATTTCACAGACTAATAATCTTGGCATTACCAAAACCGATCTTAATGGTTTACATTTTGAGCATCCAAATGATATCGGCTCTGATGTAGTAGATTTAATTTGTACAGATTGTCATTCAAAACAATAGAATGAGTCACTTCAGATTATGATAAATTACACCAGACTTATAACTATCCCACACAGAATTAAAAAATACTGTAAAGCTTATTTACTTTGCAGAGTATACGCCGTTACACTTTTACTGGCTCTGATTTACAGTCAGTTCATTTATGGACAACCTCAAATTCCCAAGGGTTTTGTCGATATCAAAGATGTAATACCCGATGTGATTTTAGACCTAAGATATACAAATAATCATAATTTTCTTGGTGTTCAAGTTGATGGCTACAGAACCCAAAAATGTTTTATCACAAAAGTTGCCGCAGATTCGCTTGCACAAGTTCAGGCAGAACTTAGAAAATTTTCTTTATCCTTAAAAATATATGATGCATATCGTCCGCAGCGAGCAGTAGATCATTTTGTTAGATGGGCAAAAGATCAGGATGATACTCTGACAAAAAAAGAATTTTATCCAACTGTAAATAAAGACAGATTATTTATTGATGGATACATAGCGGAGAAATCAGGTCATAGCCGCGGCAGCACTGTTGATCTGACAGTCGTTCCCATACCACTTCCATCTCAACCTAAATTTGATATTAAAAACCAGTGCGAATGTTATGAATCCGTAGAGAAAAGATTTAAAGACAATAGTATTGATATGGGAACTGGATTTGATTGCTTCCATCCTCTTTCACATACTCAAAACAACGAACTCAATGCTCAGCAAAGAGCAAATAGAATGCTGCTTAGAACGCTAATGGAAAAATACGGCTTTAGAAATTTAGCAGAGGAATGGTGGCACTACACTCTTATCAATGAACCTTTCCCAAATACTTATTTTGATTTCGAAATCAGATAGGTAAAAATAAGTCCCTTCAAAAATATTTTCTATTCTTCTGGAACAAAGCTGCATTCCGTTTAGTGAAAGCACCAGTTTTATTTGTTAATAATTCTTTATGGAGGCTAAAATGAAATCTTTAATTGTATTAATAATGATCTTCGTTTATTCTTTGACACCATTTGCAAATCACATGGTTGATAAAAATCCCGCCGAAAAAAAGCTCCGTTCAGCTTGCACTGCTCTTAGATACAAGCGGTAGTATGGACGGCTTGATTGACCAGGCAAAAAGCCAATTATGGAAAATAGTAAACGAGCTTGCGAAAACTAAGAAGAACGGCAGTTCTGTTGATCTTTATGTTGCGCTTTATGAATACGGTAAACAATCAATCCCGGTTGATGAAGGATATTTACGAAACATTGTTCCCTTCACTCAGGATCTGGATAAAATATCCGACGAATTATTTAAGCTTCAAACTAACGGCGGAGATGAGTATTGCGGTAAAGTAATTTTAAACGCAGTTGATAATCTTCAATGGAACAAATCGAATGATAACCTAAAAATAATTTTTATTGCCGGAAACGAACCATTTACTCAAGGAAATGTTGATTATAAAGAAGCTTGTAAAAAAGCAATAAAAAAAGGAATTGTTGTTAACACAATCTTCTGTGGAAATTATGACGAAGGTATCCAAACATTGTGGAAAGATGGTGCTGATCTTGCAGACGGAAAATATGTGAACATTGATCATAATGCTGCGATTGTTCATATTGATGCTCCACAGGATGAGGATATAATCAAACTTGGACAGGCATTGAATAAAACTTATATCGCTTTTGGTGATTATGGCAAAGAAAAGAAAGAACTTCAAGCAGAACAGGATGCAAACTCTATGAGCTTAAGTCCTGAAGTAATGGTTCAAAGATCGGTTACGAAATCAGGAGCACAATATAAAAACTCAGGTTGGGATTTGGTTGATGCTAAAAGAGAAGGAAAAGTTAAGATAGAAGAATTAAAAGATGAAGAACTTCCTGAAGAAATGAAAAAGATGACTGTTCAGGAAAGAAAATCATATTTAGATAAAATGGAAAAAGAGCGCGAAGTTATTCAGAATAAGATTAATAAATTGAATGATGAAAGAAGCAAATATATAGCACAGAAAATGCTGGATAACAAAAACGAAAATACACTTGATGCAGTTATGATTAAAACAATTCGTGAGCAGGCAAAACAGAAGAATTATAAGTTTGAATAAAAGTAATTCAGTCATACTGAACTTGTTTTAGCATCTCTTTAATATGTAGATCCCGAATCAAGTTCAAAATGACAATTCGAATAGAAAGGTGAAAAGATGTTTAAGAAAATAATTTTAGCAGTAATACTAATTGTAGCTGGCAACAATACGTTCGCAGACGGATTCATTGTAATTCCAAGACCGCACCCATTGCCAAATCCTTTTCCACTGGAAGTTGTTTATCACAATGTTGATGTAAGAATTGATGGACAATCAGCAGTAACAAAGATTGATCAATCTTTTTACAATCCATCTCATCACCAGCTTGAAGGATTTTATATTTTCCCGGTTCCAAAAGGTGCTGTCATCAGCAATTTCACAATGGTAATAAACGGGAAGGAATCAAAAGCGGAGTTGCTTGATGCTGATAAAGCAAGAAAAATTTACGAAGATATTGTAAGACAAATGCGCGATCCGGCTCTACTTGAGTACAGCGAACAGAATATTTTTAAGTTACGCATCTTCCCTATCGAGCCAAGAAGTGAAAAGAAAATATCAATCAGTTACACACAAGTAATTGAATCGGACAATAATTTATTTGAATACATTTACCCGCTTAACACTGAAAAATTTTCTGCAAAGCCGTTAAAAAATGTTTCCGTAAAAGTTGATTTGAAATCCGAAAAAAAACTTAAAAACATATACTGTCCGACTCACGAAGTTGATATAGTAAACAAAAGCGATTATCATTCTATCATTTCTTACGAAGATGAAAACACAAAACCGGATATTGATTTTAAATTATATTTCTCAAAGAATGCCTCTCGTGTTGGTTTATCTGTTCTTACTTATAAAAAATATAAAGAAAGCGGTTACTTTTTTCTAAGTGCTTCACCTTCACTTGATATTGATAATTCAGGCATAGAAGAAAAAGATATCACTTTTATTATTGATGTTTCCGGAAGTATGAGCGGTGACAAACTTGAGCAGGCAAAAAAGGCACTGCTTTATTGTGTTAATAACCTTAATACGGATGACAGATTTGAAATAATAAAATTTTCTACAGAGGCTTATGCACTGTTTAAAAATCTCGAATCAGCTAATAAGAATAATAGAAGGAAAGCAAAAGATTTTATTAGTGATCTTCAGGCAATTGGCGGGACAAATATTGAAGAGGCTTTTGAACTTGCATCGAATAACTATAGAAAATCTTCACTGCCCTCACTTTGTCGTTTTTCTAACCGATGGTAAACCTACAATAGGTGAGACTAATGATGAAAAGCTTATCAAAGCAATTCTGAAAAAGAATAAAAATAATTCCCGTGTGTTTACGTTTGGAATCGGTGATGAAATAAACACTCATCTTCTCGATAAGATAACCGAAGAAACAAATGCGTGGAGAACTTATGTAAGCGATGAAGAAGATATCGAAGTAAAAGTATCAAACTTTTATGATAAAATTCAATCGCCGGTATTAAGTGATTTAAAGATTAATTTTGGCAACAATGTCGAAGTTTTTCAGACTTATCCAAAAGATCTTCCCGATTTATTTAAAGGTTCAAATCTTCTTGTTTTTGGAAGATACAAAGGCAAAGGTCAAGCTAAAGTTACTGTTAGCGGAAATTTGAGAGGAGAACGAAAAGAGTTCTCTACCACTGTTAATTTTCCCGATGATGAAGTCGAATACAGCTTCATTCCTCCTATTTGGGCATCACGAAGAATTGGCTATTTGCTTGATGTGATAAGACTGAATGGTGAGAACAAAGAATTAGTTGATGAAGTTACGACACTTGCACGTGAGCACGGAATTATTACTCCTTATACAAGCTATTTAATTTTAGAGGATGAACAAATTCGAGTAAGAGGTGGTCGACTTGCTGATGTATTGCAAACACTTCCGCCACAACCGGAACTTAAAAAAGATATGGAAGGAGATTACTTTTCAATGCGGGAAAAAAGCGGAAGAAAAAGTGTAACAACAAGTGAGGAATTTCAAAATCTTAATAGCGCGGGAAATATTTCTCAAACACAGCAAGGAAATGAAAGACTAAATTATGTTGACTCTAGAGGTGTTAAGCAAAATCTTACGCAGCAAGTAAAAAATATTTCAGGCAGAGCAGTTTATCAGCAGGATGAATTTTGGGTTGATAGTGAGTTGCAGAAACGAGAGACGCAAAACGTGAAACGAATACAATTTAATTCCGATGAATACTTTAAGCTGTTAAACAAAGAACCGGAAACAGCACAATTTCTTGCACTTGGACAGAATGTAAGATTTTATCACAACAATGTTTTTTATGAAGTGTATGAGTAGAATATCAATAATTGTAGCTGCGGACTTTACGTCCGCGACGTTAATATCTTCTAATCCTTTTTACCTCAGGCATAAAGCCTGAGGCTACCTTAGGAACCTGAGGCTTTTTATAATTTTGATTCTACAAACTCTAAAACTTCAGAAAGCTTTTTCTGAGCTTTAGTTTTTAGCTCCGTACAGGTTTTTTTCATATCAGAATTAAACTTTTCATCTTTAATATCTTTAAGATTGATAAGCACATTATAAATTCCGCCAAGGACTCCTGTGTAAGCACTTTGTGCTCCAACTCCAACATCTGTAATGGAATTTGGATTACCGTACTTTGCTACTGTCTCTGCAATTTCAATTGCCTGATAACTCAGTTGTGCGGTATTTAAGGGAACGTGAACTGCTTGTTTTAATCCATTTTGCATCGCTGTTTCACGAATTTTCTTCTCTTCTGCGGTTTTGTTCGGCAATCTTCTTGCAGCCATATAGTCGTTAAATGCATTCGTATCATCATCAACAGCTTTTACTAAAATGTTTTTAATTTCCTGGCATTTATCCGCAGCTTCATTAAGAATTTTATCTGTCTCCGGATCACTGCCTCGTTTGTTTGCTGTTAAGTTACTAACCATTGAAGATAAGGCGGCACCAAGCGCCCCAGATAATAGCAGCAATTGAACCGCCGCCTGGAGCAGGAGTTTCTCTTGATACTTCATCAACAAAATCTGTCAATTTCATTTCGACAAGTGCAGTATCAAGATTCTTTGGCAATCCTAAAACTCTTTCTTCAATTTTAAATTCCGAAACATCATTTAATCCAAGTGATTGAACAGCTGTATTAAGGATATCGCGAATCGGAACTCCGGTTGAACGATGTTGTTTTCTGAGATAATGTTTTCCCGTTTCAAGCAAGGCAGGATAAGGAACCATTCCAACAATCTCACTTCCTGTAACACGTAAACCTCTTTCAGCGGCGAGCTTTTCCGTTTCATCAAAAACATGATGCGTTGATGTAACTTTGTAGTTTGTAAGATTTATTGAGATTTGAACTCGATCAAATTTTGGAACCGCCCAGCCAATAGCTTTACAATGTGTGAACTTACCAGGAATCTTAACCGATTGTCCTTCTGGTTTTTGCTTATCTATTCCATTTAAATCCAGAAGCTCAGCTAAATCATAGTTATGAGCATCTTTACAATGCTTGATTGTTTCGTTGATTGTCTTACCGGTAAAATCACATTGTCCGCAAGGATAAGAGCCTTTTTCATACTTCAGAATTTCTTCACTCTTAAAGTAAAATGGTCCATTCCCTCCCTTTCGCGCTGATCTTCCTTTTTCTCTCAACTCAAACGCAATATCGGTTGCATATTTTTCTTCACGGGTATTTAGATCAATGTTATATGCGATAAGAAATTCTCTTACTCCTATTACCGTAGCACCTGATTTAGCATTAAATTTTGAAGTACCAAAATCCGGTTTCCATTCAGGTTTTTTTAGTTTTTCTTCAAGAGCTTCGTATTCGCCCTGTCTTACTTTTGCAAGGTTTTCTCTTTCAGGCTTTGCTGCTGATTTTTCATATAGGTAAACAGGAATTCCAAGTTCTTCACCAACTCTTTTTGCAACTTCTTTTGAAAGTTCAATACATTCTTCGGTTGTAATTCCACTAACTGGTACGAATGGACAAACATCCGTTGCACCCATTCTCGGATGCGAACCTTTATGCTTGCTCATATCTATAAGCTCAGCAGCTTTTTTGATTGAGTTGAATGCAGCTTCCTTAACACCGCTTGCATTTCCAATAAAAGTTACAACAGTACGGTTCATATCATATCCGGGATCAACATCAAGCAGCTTGACACCTTCTACTTTTTCAATTTCATCTGTTATTTGTTTAATGATTTCCGGTCTCTGACCTTCTGAAAAATTAGGTACGCATTCAATAAGTTGTTCGTTCATTTGTTCCTCTGATAAAATATTTTCGAGAACTAAAAATTCACGTCATTCTTCGACTTCGCTCAGTATGACTTAGGGAGTATAAAAATTATCATACCAAAATTAAACAATTGTGCCGAATTCTCACGTTATTCAGCAAATAAATTATACTAAAGTATAATCAAAAACGATTAATTATTAAATTTAATTGATTGTTAAATTAGAATGTATCTTTTTAAGTTATTGGAACAGAAAATGTATGAATAGAAGGTTCATTGATACAAATGCTATTATCCTCACTGGAGGAGAAAGCAGGCGGATGGGAAAAGACAAATCCTCACTAATTCTTGAAGGAATAACTTTACTTGAAAGAACGATCAGTCTTTTATCTCCTTTTTTCGGAGAAATCATTCTTAGTGTTAGTGAAGAAAACGCTTACTCTGAATATGATCATAAAAAAGTAATAGATAAGTATAAAGGATTCGGTCCGCTCATTGGGATTTATTCTTCAATTCTTATTAGTGATACCGACAGAAATTTTATTATAACCAATGATATGCCCTACCTGAATCAAGATTTAATCTTATTCCTTTTAAATTATCCAACGAATAAAGAAATCATTATTCCTTTTGCTGATGGAAAGATTCATCCATTATGTGGAATCTATTCAAAGACTATTCTTCCCTCTCTGGAGAGCCTGATAAAAAACAATCTTCCCAAGGATTTTATTGCTGCAGGAAAAATAAAGTCGTTGAGTCTAAAGAATTTCTTTAATAATCAATCAGTTGAGTATGTAGATGTAGAAAGAAATTTTAAGGGCTATAAACCCGAATTGTTTTTTAATATCAACACATTTGAAGATTATGAAAAAATCAGGCGTGATTTTGAAATAAATTGACGGAATAATAACTACCGTTTTTACTATTATTTACTGAAGTAGAAAATTAATTATTGTTAGCTTTATATAGAGTCGAAATCAAAACTAATTATTCCTTTGAACAATTTATTACATAGAATTAAAAAAACCATAATCCTTAAACTTTATTTATCAATCCTTGAAGTAAGCTTTTTAATAATTTTTCGCACCATTCTCTTTTCTCATCATCATTCTCCAAATATATCCCTTCGTATTGCGACATTTCTTTGGCTAAAATAATCAACTTATCGCTTGTTAATATTTTGAGCAAGCTTTGAAGAACCTTATCACTCACAATTTTTAATAGGTCTCTACCTAAAAGTATTGCACCGCTTAGCTCATAATCCTCAGCCTGTTCAACTATATCAGGGTGGTCATATAACCTCTCTTCATTTCCAGCTTTTAAATACGTAGTAATTATTAAGTAAAGATCTTTTGCATCTTTAAGTCTTGTATCAACCGGTCTCTCATTCCAGGAAAATATCTTCAACATTACCAGACTTTCTACTGATGCCGCTTTAATTATTACTTCTGGATCAACTTGAATTAATATTTCTTCTGTATTCACAAAGGCGTCCTCAAATCCTAATATATTCATTTCCTTTTTATCTTTGTCAGGCCAAACAATTATATCATCTTTGGTTAAACCAAATGGTATGAAATCTATAATCATTCCATTGTATCTGTAACGATGTATTATTCGTTCATCCTTTACAAAACCAGCTTTTTCAATTTCACCTACTAAAAGTTTATACTCATCCCAATTCCTAATTCTAACAGCAAAATCAATATCATTTGTTGCTCTATATATTATAATATCATATACATAGTTGAGAATAATATCCCTGACTGTTGCGCCGACTATAAAATAATCTATCTTCAGCTTATCTGTTATCTCTTTAATCTTAATTAATATTTCAAGATTAAACTTGTCAATCTTTTGTGATATATCGTACAATCTCTTTTTCGTAAATTATTTTTGCAGTTTCAATGTTTCTAGGGTCTCCAGTTGCAAGAAGATCCGCATATACTAATATCGGGTTGGTTATATCTGGATTAACAAAATCTCTGAAATTCCAGAATTTTTTCATCAGCACTAAATTTCCTTGTGGATTTCTTCTTAACCTATTTCTTAATACAAACTCGCCCTGCTTGTCACCTACATATATTGTATAAATGTATGGTCGTAAATAATTAGTCATTTTCTCCGCAGCAGCCTCCCCACCCCATTGAGCATCGTAAAAATTCATCTCCAGGTTTCTAATTTGATCTTCATCTGCTTCATATCTGCCAGCCAAAAACTTCGGTTTTAATTTGTCTGGATATAGTATAACCCATCTTTCCAATAACTCTTCCTTATTAATTAATTTTCCCTTATTCTCATAGTCTGGTAAATATCCCTGCTTCTCTAATTCTTTTAGCGTTATATGAACAGTACCATGCGCAATTCCTGCTAGATCAGCTATCTCCCTTATAGGCCCTCTTTCCAAACCAGGATTACATAGCAGAGTATATATCGTTTGTAATGCTGCGGCATAGAAGGGTCTTCTTGTAGTGCGGAATCTTTTTACCTCATCAAGCTTGTTCCCTTTAATCTTTATAAACAAAGGTGGTACTTTTATATATGCATTCCCTGCTGTATCAATTACATTTATTTCATTCTCTTCTATCACTCGCATTAATTCCGGAGTAACATATTCTGTTATTAATAGTGGTATCCCTGGAACATTTCTTAAGTTGTTTAGTGCGATTCCTAACCTCGCCTTATTAAGAAACAATCGTACCTCTGCATTAAATATTAAATCATGATTTCCTATTTGAAATGTAATGTCCACTCGATCTCCAAAAGCAAAAGTCCTTATTTTGAGCCCTGTTTCAGCCTCTAGGTTTCTTAATGCTATGTCTATTACATCCCTTTCTCGGGGTCCCATTGTAATCTCCTAGTTGTCCAATGCTTGTTAATTTTATTAA
The DNA here is from genome assembly GCA_963804005.1 of uncultured Ignavibacteriaceae bacterium. Taxonomy (GTDB): domain Bacteria; phylum Bacteroidota; class Ignavibacteria; order Ignavibacteriales; family Ignavibacteriaceae; genus JAGXRK01. The sequence continues at coordinate 145,018 of CAWDOP010000009.1, forward strand.
ATATTGGACAAAGATAAGTATTATTTTTGATTTTTCAACCTATCTGTCCAATATTTCTTAGTTTACACAGGCATTGGACAAGTACTTTTATGCTTGTAAAATAAAAAAACCCCGAAAATCTTTCATTTTCGAGGTTCATTGAGCTGGTGAACGGAGTCGAACCGCCGACCTGCTGATTAAAAAACTATTATGTTAAATTAAATTATTTATTCGACACACTACGATTACCCATTAAATAACGCTTGTACTTTTTGCAAATTTAATATTTCCCTGGTCATCAACATTAAAACTATAACTCTCCTTCTGCCCCGGTTTCCCGCTATGAGTTGCAACTAAAACTCTGTTCCCATCTGTGCGTATGTGAACAATTCCAAAAGCTTTCTTTATATACCCATTCATAGTCTCTGTGTAATTCGTGCTTTCATTACCCGATGCGGTCACTTTGTGCATTCTCACGTGGCCAATCTTTTTAAAGAATGCAGCCATTTCAGTAACGTAAACTAAGGGTTTCTCTACTGTTGCTCTTGAGTATTTACCCAATGCTCCAACAAGTCCTGCTCTTGGATGTATATATTCCTTTGCTTCACTTTCATCTCCTGAACTAATTACGCTTACAACAGGTCTTACAGCTTCAAGCATTCCGGGATTGAAATCGCTGGATCCGTGATGAGGAACTTTCAGGATTTCAGATGCAATACTAATCCCCTCATTGCGTGTGCGTTCCAATAAATCAGTCTGAGATTCAGCATTCAGATCAGCTCCGAACAAAAATCTTACATTACCATAGGTTAATTTCAAAACTACTGAATGACTGTTGATTGTGTGACTTGCCGAATAGCTTTTACTATTTTCACCGTGCAGGTATGGTAAAAAAAGTTTCTGATTTTTCTTTTCCACCAAAGGTCCTAATACCTGAATTTTGATATTTTCATTTTGTAAAAAATTAAATGCATTGTCATCTCCATATTCAACACGCTCAACGGTCAATGCAGGATTCTGATTTGTTACATCTAATAGAGCGTTTTTCCAGGCTTTAAAAGGAGAGTTCATCCGGTCGTCGGATATATTCCGAATATCATCTTCTAATTCAGTAATGTAAAGTTTATTATCAACTGTTCTGGATTTACCGAAAATTTCTTTTAAAGGCAGGCTGCTGGCTCCCTTAATTATGCCATTATGATAAACCCGATGAATTTTCAGCATAGGTTTATTCTTTCCACGCGTTGCATTTAACAGTTTTGTTAAACCGGCAAAATGATCAGCATCTCCGTGGGTAACTACAACAGCTTCACAATCGAGTGCTGTATCTTTCAGGATATAAGCCCAGGATGAAGACATGTAACACTTTAGATGGTCTTCCTCTCCTCCATCAAGAATTATTAATTTACCTTTGGGAGATTCTATAATTGTTGCATCACCCTGCCCAACATCAACAAAACGAACTTTGAGAATCGGATCTTCTCTAAATTTTACTTTTAATGAAATTGCGGCATCATACTTTTTCCAAACATACTTCTTAGTTGTTTCATCCCATTCTCGTCTAGTAAAATCAAGTTTCCAGGATGTTTCTTCTTTTTTAATAACCTCTACCTTATCCCCCCAGAATAAGGTAGCAAGGAGATTTTCTTCCTTTCTAGGCTCACCAAATTTGTAAACTTTTACAATTTCGCTGTCTATGTATTTGGAAGTTGCCATTTTAAAACCTCCTCAATAAAATTAATTACATATGTCGTATAATTTTTTAATGATAGTTAAATGTTCATACGAATTTTCAAATAGATCTGTAATAATTATTTTATTTATATCCTTTACTAGTATTTATTGAACTGACAATCTCATCCCGACTTAAGGTAATCCCGGAACTGATATCAATACCGGAATCCTTATGAACCTTGAAATAAACTGTTATTTGTTTTGATTGATTTTCTCAGATATTATAACCAAAATCAGAGAGTCAGTCTACTTTACCATATAATACAAAAACCACATTTATTGGGATATTTCCATTCCCAATTATTATATGCACTCATATTTTCATGTAGCTTGCACACATTCGGGTAATTCATAGAGTTTATTTTTGACAGTTTTTTCCGGATCAGTTCTTAAGTATTTACCATCTGGGCCAATAATAACATAAACATCGACTCTCTTACCTTCTATTAATGAATAATACGTGTGAAGACCTGCTTCAATTTCCGATATGGCGTGATGGCTTGCTTTCGGAGACCATAATTCATCTGGATTACAGAGAGCAGCTATTTCCTGATTACCATTTTTTCTAATTGAAATGACTTTTCTATCTGCCATAATTTTTCTGAAGTTATTTGAGAATTTGATAAGATATTATTTTATTAAAATACTGCTCAATCTTATAGTGTTTTAAAACAAAATACATTAGTACTTGTAATAGAAATGTTGAAGGGAAATCATTTCTGAAATTAGTAATTGTACTAATGAATCCTATAAACCTAGAAGGAGTTACTTTTTGAAGCCATAATGAATTTTGGAAGAAAATTTAGGTGGCAGTTTTAAGTGGAATTAATAAGGTTGCACTATCCTCCTTGAATAGAGTAAAGAATATGGCTACTAAAAAATCGAAGGATAATGTTGAATAGTAAAGAATTAAACTTTGAGTTGAATTACTAATTAGTACGAACAAATTAATAACAATACTTAATTCATAGAAGACTAAGAACAGATGATATATATTTAGTTTTTCAGTCTCGTAAGAGGATTTTATCAAGATTTTAAAAAATTTATAAAAAATTAAACCGTGAAAAAAACAAATAACTAAAATTAAATTCAGCATTGAGTAAAGAAGAAAAATAAACAACACCAGAATTATCAGATGAAATATCCAATGTTTCCGCATATCGTCTTTCGAGAAATCAATTGAGTAAAATAGCCCAAGAGTTGCAAATGAATGTAAAATATTTGGAGGTAGCCCAACATACATAACAGCAAAAAAATTAAGAGGATCCGAAAGTGCCAGAATGATAAAATAAAACGAATATTTTCCTTTAAACTGTCTTATAGCGGGCAAAATCCAAATGAAAATTGAAATGTATATTATAATATTTACAATTGTCATTATAACATTTAATCAGTTTCATTACTTCCACATATTGGTGGGCACAGCGTTGCAACCTCCAAAGTATGGTCTCCATAAGTTACAGTTAGTGCCGTATCCCGACCTTCGATATTAACATTGGGGTAATCTCCCTGACTCAACAAGTCATTTACAACTGAGACACTGAACATTGAGAATACATCATCTTGACTGATGGTTATATCTTCGGGGTAAATGACATTCCGATTATTATCTAGTATGATGACTCCGCCGTCAACAACCCTGAACATTATATTACTATCTGTTTGTTCCAATAATGATTGTAAAGTACTTGTTGGAAGCTCTACCGATTTCTGCACTTTTCCAAATCTTTGGTTAGCAACTTCTTTGGTGAACATTTCTCCATGATACACCACACAGGCAGTTAGGCCAACAGCTATAATGGAAAAAAATAGATAAAACAATTTTTTTTTATATCTCATTATAACCTCCTTATAAAAATAGTAATGATGATAATTAAAGTTCATTCTAATTTGTTCAATATTACATAATTGTTTGTTAGTACTTGTACTAACAAATGATTACTTGAACTTATCTCCTTTTTTTTCAATGTTAAAATAATTGACTGCAAAACGGATAAGATCAACAGAGGACTTCAAATTAAACTTTCTCATTAGGTTGGACCTGTAAAAATCGATCGTTTTTTTACTCAGATTTAATTTTTCAGCCATTTCTTTACTGCTTAATCCTTGGTTTAACAGCTTTAATATTTGTTCCTCTCGATATGTAATCTCATCATTTGGAATACTGTTTAATTCTTTATTCGATTCAAATTCTTCTATCAATTTCGTTAGATCTTCTTCCTTCCATTTTCCTCTGAAATATTTCTCCCCACTATTTACCTGTTCTATAGCGTATAGTAATTCCCCTTCTAAAATATTTTTATTGATCAGACCCCTCCCTCCTGATTTAATCGCTTTGTATATATACTCGTCGGAATCATACATTGATAGGAATAGAGCTTTCAATCCGGGATCTTTCTTTTTAATGTTCGAGATAGCTTCAAGTCCGGACATATTAGGCATAGCTATATCAGTCAGTACAATATCCGGGAGTAATTCAAAATACTTCTCAACTAATTGAGTACCGTTTTCAGCTTCCCCGATTACATATATATTCGGCTGATCCTTTAGTAGTCTGACTATTCCTGATCTGAATAATTTGTGATCGTCAGCAATTAATATTTTAATAGTCGATTTCAGCATTTATAGATTGTCTTTTCTGAGGAAAATCAGCAATTATAACCGTCCCACTATTAATGGTGGAATCGATGTGAAATGTTCCGTTCAATCTTTCCACTCTTTCCTGCATATTTATTAAACCCATTCCATCGGAAACGTATTTGTCTTTAAATAACAAAGTCGGATTAAAACCAATACCATCGTCAGAAATTATCAGAGTAACCGTAGAATCATCAGCTTTCAATTTTACTGAAAAATTATTTGCCCGGGAATGTTTGATTATGTTGTTTAAAGCTTCCTGAGTGACCCGATATAAGCAGACATCTAAATCTTTTTCTAGTTTAAGATTATCATCCGGCAGTTGTAAACTTGCCCTGATGTCACTCTCTTTAGCTACATTTCTACACATTGATGCAAGCACCGTCATTAAACCTAACTCATCAATATTTAATGGTCTTATGGATCTGGAGATTTCCTTCACCTCAGTAATTGCCGCATCCAGTTGTTTAATTACATCCGAGAATTCAAAGTTGAGTTTAGCAACTGTAATATTTTTTTTGATGTTTACGATTCCAAGTCTTATTAACAATAAATCCTGACCGATTGAGTCGTGAAGAAATGCAGCAAATTTACATCTCTCCTCTTCCAGAATCTGGGTAAGATGAGCAGATGATTCTTTTAATAGTTTCTGATAGATATTCATCTGTTCTTCAAATAGTTTTTTATCTGTTAAATCATAGAAGTAAAATTGAGCAGTATTTAGAATCGAAATTCCGTGGATATTCATTTCATAAAATTTATCACCAATTCGGCGGCTTATTGCTATAGATTTGTTGCTACTGATCAGCTCCCCTAAGTTCATTAGTAGTGGACCGACAATATTTACAATATTGATAATATTATTTGATTCTAGATTAAACTTTTCGTCTGCTGATTTGTTAAATCCAACAATTAGACCATCGCTGCTTACTCTGAGAATTGGATTCGGATCTAACTCCGAAAAAAGGTTGATTATCTTTACATTTTTTAATTCCAGATACTCTTTCTCAGACATATACCTTGAAACCAACGGCTTGTAAAAGTGCTCATATGAGAGATAGAGGGCTATGAATAAAAGTAGAAATAAAATGATTGCTAAGAAGGCAGGATTATAAATGCTGAAGAAATGCTCGAAATAATTATCTAATCCATTATCAGTCACACTAGTTTTCCTTATTAGCCAGAATATGATTTCGTTTTTATAATATTTGTCTAAATAGTAATCTAATTAACAAAAAATACTTTGTTCTCATAACTTTAATGGGTCATAAAACTTATTAAACCAGATTATAAACGTTTCTATCTACAATTTACTAATGCAGTATATAATTAAAATAGTCTTACTTGCAAATTTATCCTTAGTAATTGTACTAATTAAATTGGAATTACATATTTAGAAATACCCTTTGGTTTTACTAAACTAATTTAGAATCAATAACAATAAACAAAGATCAAATTATTGGTCAATAGGCTGTTTATGAATGATAAGTATCCATTTACACGGAATAAGAAGTTTGGTCTTCAGCTCCTAATCGCACTTTGAAAAATTAAGTAAGCAGGTAGTAACTCAATGTTCAAAAATAAAAAGCCCCATAACTAACATAGTTACAAGGCTTTACATTGTGAGCTGGTGAACGGAGTCGAACCGCCGACCGGCTGATTACA
>CAWDOP010000010.1:0-173032 GCA_963804005.1 uncultured Ignavibacteriaceae bacterium
AATATTCCCTGTTTAGAAATTTCATCCGTAAGTTCCAGAAATCTTTTATAAGGAATTGCAATTAAACTTTGTGCCTGAAAAGCACCGTTTGAAAGACTGATCATAGAAACCTTTGCTGCAGCCTCTTCATCGGGTGCTTCGTAGATATCCAGAAAATCATATTCTCCAAGCAGTGCGTAATGTGAAATGAATTTAACTTCAGGACATTTTTGTTTAACCTGATCCAGCCAGGCTCTGCCCTGCTTTGCTCTGTCTCGAATTTGTTTGGAGGTTTCAGAAGAAAGTTTCGTTAACAAAATGAATGTTTTCATAGCAGTCTCCTTTCATGTATGGATAATTTTTTACTCCCACACTGAGAAAAAAGAAAATTTGGGAAAGAGCAAATAGAATGTAAGAAATGGAAAGCTAAAACTCAAAGTTGCTGAATATTTGGCAAGTATTTTCCTTGATGCTGGATGCAGGTTTCTGAATACTAAATTAAAGTTGCCGTATTACAGATTGTTATTTTTTGTGTCTAATTTTCTTGTTTTTCTGCAAATTGTGGACTGAAGACTTCTTCATTATCTTAAACAAGATATTTGATAACAAAGAATCCTCCTATTAATAAAACTGTAAAGGCAATTGCCAGCCAGTTGAAATATTTATCTATAAAACCTTTTATCTGTGGACCGAACTTCCAGATAAGAAAAGCAACTAGGAAAAACCTTGCACCCCTGCTTATTACCGAGGCAATTAAAAACATTACAATGTTGATATTAAAAGCCCCTGAAGAGATGGTAAATACTTTATAAGGTAAAGGAGTAAATCCAGCTGTGAAAATTATCCAGAAATCGTAAGCTTTATACATTTCTTCAATTTTGTAAAAAGTTTGATGTGTAAAGCCGGGAATGTTGGCAAAGAAAAATTCGGCAATTCCGGAGAATTCTCCAACTGGTGACCACCACAAAAAATGACCAATGGTGTAACCAAGTAACGCGCCAGTTACAGAACCAAGAGTACAAATTGAAGCAAAACGAAATGCTTTAGTAGTTGAGCCTAGAACTAAAGCAATTAATAAAGCATCCGGTGGAATCGGAAAAAAAGAAGATTCTGCAAAAGCGAGTAAAAATAATGCTGGCGGGCCATAAGGAGTTTCTGCCCAGTGTAGTACCCAATCATATAATTTTCTGAGAATTTTCAAATCTTACCCAATAATGAAGTGCAAACATAAATAAAATTCATCGGTTTAAAAAAGCGAAGATTTTATTATTTGCCAAATTAGAAATCTATCAGATTGCACAAACAATCTAGAGCATATTCTCAACTAAAGTTTATAACTCATTCTAATAAAATAACTTAAATTTTGGACTGGCTATTGACAATTATTAAATTTCATGCGATTTTAGTGAGTCGAATTATTTCGGCATTAAATAATCTATCAAAAACAGATGGAGTGAGAAATGAAAAACGTTACTAATTTCTTTTCACCATTCTTGGTGCATACGATTCTTCTATTAGCGCTAATAGTGTTAGTTTCATCCACATCTTTTGCACAGGATGAAGTAAAGTGCTATCGCTATGGTGGTTTTGCCAGGCTACACGCTATGGGAGATAACCCATACATAATTGATCCGGATAATATTAAGACCAACCCGGCTTATTCTTCAATGTATTCAAACTTTTTATGGGGAGATATTGGCAGTTCTGTTGGGGACCCGGAAAGTGGTTATGGACAGTTTGTTGGCTTCAACTTTGGAGTCACTAAAGAATTGACTCTCGGTCTTTTAATGACAAGAAATGACTTCAACACCTATTCAATTGGACTGCTGGATCCATACGGCATTGTGTATTACTTAAATGCTACGGAAACAGGTCCGGACATTATTCCGATGGATAACAATCTCGAATTTCTCGGTTCCTACAATTTTGAAAATTTTGTAGTTGGTCTGGGAATTGCTTACGCATCAACCTCGAATGAATTCAAACCTGATGTTGGAGATGGTTACACAAATGATGCAAGCCAATTTGGAGTAAATTTGGGTATAACAAGTCAATTCTCTTCAGATTTTAATTTTGATGCTGCATTTTCACTTATGATGCCTTCTGCTTCTTATGAACCAGGTGCTGATAGTTTGGATACTATAGAAGCTTCTACTACGTTTATGCTAATTAATGCACGTGGATTCTGGAAGTTAAACAAGAAATTCACTCTTGTACCTATAATTGCATTTTATACTGCTTCGGGTGAAAGAACCTCCGGCGGAGAATCTACTGACCTACCTTCAATGAGCGGTTTGAGTATAGGTGTGGGTCTAACATATAAGGTTGGAAATGTTTTAATTTCTGGAGGCCCATCTTTTGCATATGAAACTATGACTTACGCAGCAATTAGAGACGTTCAACCTGAAATGGAAGATTCAAGGGTAATATTCCCTGCATGGAATCTTGGTGCAGAATGGTACTTTACTGATTGGTTAATAGGAAGAGTCGGTTATGTGGCCAGCACTTTCAGTGAAACCTATCAATATCCTGCCAGTTTAACTACTGTTGACGAATATTCGTATACAGGTTTTGGTAGAGGAGATCTGAGATTTGGAGTAGGATTCAGATTTGGTGGATTTACTCTGGACGCAACCGTAAACGATGATGTTTTAAGAGAAGGATTTAATCTCGTTGGCGGCGGCACTCCAACATTTGCTTATCTTTCTGCAAGCTACGCTTTCTAAAACTTTTTGTTTTCCATTAAAAAGGCTGTCTGAAAAGGACAGCCTTTTTTTATGAAATGAGATTTAGATTAAAATTACACAGTCCTAAAAATCAATCAAGTCTTTATCCATAGCCATCAAATAATTTTTAAAAGCGTTTGTTATTTACCATAAAGCTTGACAAATACTAAAAATTGTTTGATCTTTGATAAACCGAAATAACTCGGCATTCAATAAACAACAAAGGAGTGTTTTTCTTATGAAAAAGTTGTTACAATTCTTTTTGTATCATTCAGCTTGTTTCCTCTCCTATGCACAAATGCAATTGGGCGAAGGCAGGTTTAAATTTGGCTAACCTTAGTGGCGATGACATTGAGGATTACTGATGCCAGGACTGGTTTTGCCGGCGGTGTCTTCTTTATGTATCAATTTGGTGAAATGTTTCCATTCAACCCGAGGTTCATTACACAATGAAAGGGGCAACTCGAAACAGACGTATTCCAGGGTTGATGTTGACATGGGAACGGAGATTATATTGACTAACTTTCAGTTCTGTTCCTGTTTTAGTTGGTGTAAGATACTATTTTTGTCAGGTCCAATTCCATTCGTATGTAACGGGAGAGCTTGGCTAAAATGCACATTTACATCATTTAGGAACGCCAGCAATAACCAGACTTGAAGTTATACAATTGAATCACATTTCGGTTCAGATTCATTGCGTTGGATTTGGATTTCGCTGTTGGTAGGATGGTGAACTCGACTTTGATGCAAAACTATATTCTTGATTTAACCACTGTTAATGATTCGCAGTATGAATCAGATCTAAAAATGGTAGTAATCATCTAGTTAATTTATACTGACGGTTTCTGTTTAACATTATAATGTTATTTTATATCCCGCCGGAAAAGTTCGGCGGGATTTTTTTATTTTAAATTTCCTAAAAATTCATTTTTCAACTTCCTTTCCTTATTTTTCCCTTCAAAAATTATTCTGAGGATTTAAATGACTTTCGAACGTAATGCAGGTATTTTACTTCATCCCTACATCTCTTCCGGGTAAATATGGAATTGGTGATCTTGGTGACGATGCTTTTAAATTTATTGATTTTTTAGAAAAATCGGGTCAAAAACTCTGGCAGGTCTTCCCACTTGGTCCAACAGGTTATGGTGATTCGCCTTATCAATGTTTTTCCGCTTTTGCGGGAAATCCTAATCTTGTTAGTCCCGACAAACTTAAGGAAGACGGCTTATTAAATGACAATGATCTTAAAGATATTCCGGAACACAATCCGGTTCAGATTGATTACGGACAAATTATTGAATACAAAAAAAGCATTTTGAAAAAAGCTTTCATTAATTTCAAAACAAATCTTAATAAGTTTGAAAATGATTTTCACAAGTTCTGTAATGAAAATGAAGATTGGTTAAATGACTTTGCCTTGTTTATGGCAGCAAAGGAAGCCCACGGTGGAGTTGTTTGGAGAGATTGGGATAAAGGATTGGTGCTTCGTGAAAAAGAATCTTTAATAAAATGGACAGAAAAACTTTCCGACGATATTTTTTATCAGAAATTTGTTCAGTACAAATTTTTTAAACAATGGACAGCAGTAAGAGAATATACAAACAGTAAAGGAATTAAAATTATTGGTGATATGCCAATATTCATTGCTTACGATAGTGCTGATCTATGGGCAAATAAGGAATTGTTTACAGTTAATAAAGAAGGTAGGCTTGAAAATGTTGCGGGCGTTCCGCCTGATTATTTCAGCGAAACAGGACAGCTATGGGGAAATCCTCTTTACCGATGGAAGGAAATGGAAAAAGATGATTTCCTCTGGTGGAGAAAACGTTTTACAAATCTTTTTAAGATGATTGATATTGCCCGAATTGATCACTTTCGTGGATTTGAAGCATTTTGGGAAATTCCTGGTGATGCTGAAACTGCTATAAATGGCAGATGGGTAAAAGCTCCGGGTGATAGACTATTCAAATCATTAAAAAAACATTTGGGTGATGTTGCAATTCTTGCAGAAGATCTTGGCATAATTACTCCCGAAGTTGAAAAGCTTAGAGATGATTTTAATTTTCCTGGAATGAAGATTCTTCAGTTTGCATTTGGAACTAATATGGAGACTAAATTCCTTCCCCATAATTATATACCAAATTGTGTTGTGTTAACAGGTGCACACGATAACGATACAACACGCGCATTTTTTGAAAAAGCAAGGGAAGATAAAGGTTCTGATATTTTTGAGCACTTCCAAAAATATTTGAACTACTACGGTAATGATATTGTTTATGAGCTTATAAGAATTGCGTATGCTTCTGTTGCAAATATTGTTATTGTACCGATGCAGGATATACTTAATCTTGGCGGCGAAGCAAGAATGAATTTCCCCTCAACACTTGGCGGTAACTGGATGTGGCGTTTTACATGGGACCAGATTTCAGATGATCTTCATTTAAAATATTACGGACTGACACAACTTTATGAACGTCCGCCAAAACCAAAAAAGGTTGAAACAATAAAAACAGAAGATGTTTAGTTTTGAAATTCCAAATAATCAGCATCAAATAACAAATAATTTCCAAATACAAAATTCAAATTTTTAAATCGAGTATTTGGTTATTTATGCTTATTTGTATTTTGTTCGCTTTAGCGGATTGAATTTTGAAATTTATTCAGTGGTATTACCTAAGGATTTTCCAGAATCTCTTTAAAAATTTATGAATCAAACAGTATAAATTAAAAAAGGAGTATAATTTGAAAAGAAGAATTGCCGTATTGTTTTTATTAACAGCATTTTTAATTGGATGTGGTAATAGCGGTAGTAATGATAATCTTAATTGGGAAACAAATCTTGAAACTGCATTGCAAAAAGCAAGCAAAGAAAATAAAGCAGTGCTTGTTAACTTTACTGGATCGGATTGGTGCCAGTGGTGCTTTAGACTAAGTGACGAGGTCTTTAAACAAAAAGAATTTGAAGATTACGCAGATAAAAATCTAGTGCTCGTAAAGGTTGATTTTCCAAGAAAAATTGAACAGAGCATGGAAACTAAAACGTATAATCAGCAGCTTGCACAGAAATTTGGCGTACAGGGATTTCCGACAATAATTTTATTTGACAAACTCGGACAGCCGGTTGCTAAAACGGGTTACCAAGACGGTGGTGCTGCAAATTATGTAAGGCATTTAGAATCGTTTTTATAGAAAAAAGGAAAGTGGAGTCCACTTTATAAGTGGCCTCCACTTTTAACATCCTATTATTATTTCGTCGCTGACATCATCCACTTATAAAAGGTATTGAATGGTCTGATTACAACCACTATCCAGATAATAAGATACCAATACCATTTAACACTGAGGATTGGGCTCCATAATTTTGCGAATAGAAGCGTGGCAGTAAAAACACCAATTTTAATAAGTGCAACATCTAGCCAATCTGCTTTATAGCTACTGAGTTTATCTACTATGCTCATGTTCTTATCCTTTCTTTTTATATAAATATCCAAATCGTTACTACAATAAAACCATGTTCTAGTACGAATAAATCCTCAAAAGAGATTTTATCTTATCTCCGAAATAATCTACGTTAATTTAAACCACGTTTTTTTAATAGGGCTTCAACCAGTGGTTTTCTTCCTCTGAAGTTTTTATATAGTTCCATAAGATCTTCGCTGCCGCCTTTTTCCAATATATTTTTTCTGAATGAGTTGGCAGTAACTTTATCAAACAAACTACTTTCCATAAATGCTTCAAATGCATCTGAATCAAGAACAGCAGCCCATAAATAACTATAGTATCCGGATTCATATCCCCATGTTGCAATGTGAATGAAATTAGTGCTTAAGTATCGAGGTAATACTTGCGGGATCAATTGCATCTTTAAAATAGATTCTTTTTCAAATTGCGTTACATCTCTTGCAATCGTATCTGCTATAACGTGCCAATCCATATCCAGTAGAGAAGCCGCAATATATTCCAAAGTTTCAAAACCTTGATTGAAAAATCTCGCGTTATCTATTTTATCAATTAATTCCTGTGGAATCATTTCACCTGTTTCATAATGCTTTGCATACATTTTTAAAACTTCCGGCTGCATTGCCCAGTTTTCCATAATTTGTGATGGTAGTTCTGCAAAATCAGCTGGGACAGTTGCAGCATCAGGGTATGTAATGTTCTGAAGTAATCCGTGAAGTCCATGTCCAAATTCATGAAATAATGTTCTAACATCATCTAAACTAATTAATGCTGGTTTATCTGATGTTGGTTTTGAAAAATTACCAACGTTATATATAACTGGAGTAACATACTTACCATCTACATTGCTTTGACTTCTGAATTCGCCGCACCATGCACCGCTTGTTTTACCATCACGTGGAAAGTAGTCGGTATATAAAATTCCAATGTGCTTGCCATTAGCTTCCTTAACTTCAAAAACTTTTACTTCAGGATTATATAACTGGATATCATTTCTTTCGACAAATTGCAATCCCCAAAGTTTTGTTGCTACAGCAAATGCTCCGCTGACTACATTTTCAAGTTTGAAATACGGACGTAACATTTCTTCATCAAGAGCATATTTTTCTTTTTTAACTTTTTCTGCATAATACCACCAATCCCATGGCTCTAGGTCGAATTTCCCTTCTTCATTATTAATTATTTTTTGCATCTCGTCAACTTCCGATTTAGCTTTTCGAACTGTGGGTTTCCACATATCATTTAAAAACGCATAAACGTTTTCAGGAGTCTTTGCCATTTTCTTCTGAAGTACAAAATCAGAATATGTTTTATATCCTAACAGATTAGCCTTTTCAACTCTTAGAACAATAATCCTTGAAAGTATTTTTTTGTTATCAAGCTCGTCATTGTTGTTTCCTCTATTCATATAGGCTTTGTACATTTTTTCTCTTAGATCCCTATTTTCCGAAAATTGTAAGAAAGGGATTAAAGTTGGTTTATCAATCGTGAATATCCACTTACCTGTAAAACCTTTTGTTTCTGCTTTTTCTGTTGCAGCTTGAACTGAAGCATCCGGAAGCCCGGCAATGTCTTCTTTCCGATCTACAATCAATTCAAATTTGCTGTTTTCTCTTCTAACATTATCACCGAATTTCAAAACAAGCTGGGAAAGTTCATCGTTGATTTTTCTCAGTTTCTCTTTTCCATCCTGGTTGAGATTAGCACCACCTCTCACAAAATTAGTGTAATAATTTTCAAGAACTGTATTCTGTTCAATTGAAAGATTAAGAGTTTCTTTTTCATCATATAAAAATTTAATACGTTTAAAAAGTTTTTCATTCAAATAAAAATCATCAATATGTTTGGATAACATAGAAGTAGTTTCTTCAGAAATTTTCTGCATTTCATCATTAGTATCAGAATAGTTGAGACCATTGAATATTCGGTTTACTCTGGAAAGTAACTGCCCGCTTTTTTCAAGTGCATCTATTGTGTTTTTAAAGGTCGGGTTTTCTTTTTTATTAATAACTGCTTCAATCTCAGAATTCTGCTGTTTAATTCCTTCTTCAAATGCAGGCAGATAATGTTCAAGTTTAATTTCGTTGAAGGGGGGAGTTTTAAATGGAGTTTCCCATTCTTTAAAGAATGGATTGTCTGTGTTTTGCGCATTTACATTAGAAGTGAATACGACTAATAATAAAAGAGCCGATAGTAAGAAAAAAATCTTTTTCATAAAACCTTTCAATAAATTAATACAACAATTTTAGTTTTAGCATTTCTGCTTAGGAAGAGTATAGGATTGCCTATTCAGTGAACATCAACTTATATACTCATGTTCCCTAATAGTAGAGAAAAATTATGGTCGTAATTAGCAAATAATTTAAGATAAAAACAAGAAAAATAAATTAAAGCGAGTGACTCATAAGTACGAGTTTCCTTGTCATTCCCGTGAAGGGTCCGTGTTAAAATTGATTATCAAATTGCAGGAACTCATCCCCAACCCCTTCTCCCTGCCTTTGCCGTCAGGCAGGTTGCAAAGAGAAGGGGCTATTTCAACTCTGTTTTAAAAGTCCCTCTCTTTTTAAGAGAGGGATTTAGGTCGTTAGACTCCGTGAGAGTCTAACGGACTCTGACGAGGTGAGTTTTATGGTCGCTTTGAGTTTTCAAACAGCCTCGCGTATGCGGGGACGGAAATGAAAGGAAGATTCGGAAGAATGAAACAGCTTCTTTAGAATGAGTTCTCTGTTTTAATTTTGTTTATACAGATGTTGCTTGTCATTCTCCTCCAGTTAGAGGCAACATCTCCAAGAAAATTATTCTTTTGGATTGTATTTTTTAATTGTAGGAACACGCCTCTGCTCATCGGTGAAATATTAAGACGTGTTCCTACTAAGAATTAAATGTTTAAGACAAATTTGTATAAGCATAAAAAAGGCGACCCCATCGGATCGCCTTTAATCAAGTAACCCACGATTTAAGTCGTGGGCTACTAATGCTTAATATTCTAACCGTTTCTCCAATAGCAATTTATAAACCAATTAAAAAAGTTTAATCTTAGACTGTGGTCTCGGTTCTGGTACCGGTACTGGTACAAAGTAAGGACTATATACTATCAAATCAGTGCTATGAATTAATTCCAAAACCTGGATTGCATCATCAACAGCATTTGCAAAACCTGAAATATTTGTATTTGTCCGTTAGCATAATCAATTAATCTTTCTGGAGCTGTCCAGTCTACAGCGTCATACAAAGAATTTATTTCTTCTGTACAAGTTTGTTCCTCTTCATTAAGTGTTCTAATCCTTACATATTTATTTGCATAAGGTATCAGTTCTGCTATATGCAAAATTTGCTCCATTTACGCCATAGTTATAGTAACTTCTGCCTTTTGGATCAGGTCCAAATTCATTATCTAAATTTGACCAATCAATAATCCAATTATTCAAATATGCAATCTCATCTACCATAATGTTCCCGGTTTTATCGCCACCAGCGGCTAAAGCACCAAAGGCTAAATTTAGGATAGCACACTTGATCTCAATATCTTCATCATCTGGTTTAGTAAAATGTGATTTTAAAATACTAAGTTTTCCTCCAAATCCACGATTCATTAATTCTTGATATATTGCCATATTCTCAACAGGTGAGTCAATTGTCTTGTCATCGTATTCTTCGTTCCCGTCAATCTCATCATAATTTACCAACCAATCTTCTGCACCAATTATAGCAACCAAACGTCCTGATGCATCAGTTGTAATCTTTGTTATACCTGTTTGTGTGAGCCCGACGATAGCTTCATCAAGAGCTGCGTCAAGAACAGACTGGGGTGCTCGTACCAAACTCAATCGTCCAAAATCTGCTTCCTTCACAAAAAAACCATCCTCAGGTATTACATCTCCCAACAACTCATCTAATTCAAATGTTGGATAGTCGTCAAGAATGTTACCGTCACCGTCTATGTCTTTGTAGTCTGTGTTTCCTGAGTTTTCAATAACAGGAAGTTCTGAGAGCAAATCAAATTTTATTGGGTAAGGAAAATATTCAAGATCGTGTTCGCCAGTAATTTCTAGGTAGTCTGGAATTCCATCCACATCTCTAAGGCAAACGATTAAATCACCATAATCCTTAGTACCACCCATAATTCTAGGATCTACCACTATATCTATATAAGTAAGATTGTTAGCCCCATCAACAGTAGCCTCAGCGACTTGAGATATTGGTTCCCGTCCAATAATTGCAGTACTTAGATTAACTTCTGATTCTTCTAAGTAAAAGGTTAAGCGGTAGTTACCTTCGTTCTCGGGTTTCCAACCTTCTGATGCAGTAGCATATATTAACTTACCGCCAACATTCAGTTCAACTCCAAAAACAACAGACTCGGGATCTCCGGCATTATCCCATTTTCCGTCAGTGACATTCCAGGTTGTTGGTGTAATCTGTTCAGTATTTTCTTCATCCCAATTCCATGGCTGGATAGCAAGTCTTGCTGTTTCAGAAGCTATTGTAGCCAAAGTAACTTTCGTAAGTTACCTTATTTGTTCCCTGAACTTCATCCTTACTGTTAGGATAAGAAAGTACAGCCATTGTATAACCAATCATTGTAGTAGTAAGCTCTTTATAAAGAGTAACTTCTAATCTAAATGATGTACCAATTCTGGGATTAAAGGATTCGATATTATCGCCCCAGTCAACAACATCAACATATTCTGTTCCTTCGACGTATGCAAAATCTGCCTGCCAGATATTTGTACTTACTTTTTGGGCATACCAGTCGTAACCCACTAAAGCAGCTAATTCGTCAGTAGTTAAACCCAGATACGGACCCGTATATGGTAAACCCCACAATGTTGCATCTATTGGAGTTAGAGTATACTCATCTGCAAGACGTGCCGGGAAAGAAAGATTGTTTCCCACAGGTACTTTTTTATTTAAAGAAGCCAAATCCTGAGCGTTTGGCTCAACGAATTGTTCACTGCATTGAACGAATAATATTGCAATAATGGGAATGAAAAGAAAAGCAGAGAGAGTGAAAAGTTTTTTCATAGCGAACCTCCAAAAAATGTATGTATATGAAATTAAGCATAACAGCCATTGTTGACTATGTTAAGAATTAATTCAAGCAAGTTTTATACCATAAACTAATACGGATTTTTTGAAAAAAAATAAATTGTTTTTTGTGTCCTGTCTCAAAAGAAGGCTTCTAATAATAAAATTTTGATACTTGAGACAGATAGAAAAACTTACGCTAAACAGTCAGGGCGATTCGCTGAATCGCCCTGGTTGTTATTGCTTCTTATTTTGGGCGACCCGATGGGTCGCCCGGATAAATTATGACTTTTAATAAATCATAAATTTTAGTTGAGGCAAACAAACCTCTTTAAGTAAAAAATAATTTTAAAATTATTTCAATTACTTTTTGCCGCTACTTCTGTTACAACTACGTATCAACATCTACGTAACGATAAGATTGTAAGTCTTCATCAACATCATCAGGTTCTGCAACTAATGATCTGCTGGTCCAGCGGTCAGCAATGTCTGCATCAAACTTAGGTTAACTTCTGAGTCTCTGGTAAGTAAAAGGTTATGCGGTATTTACCTTCTGTAAGGGTGTCCAACCTGCTTGTGCAGCACCATATATTAACTTACCGGCAACATTTAGTTCAACTCCAAATGCAAGATGTATTAGTTTCGGGATTTGGCACCATCCCATTTTCCGTCAATGACATTCCAGGTTGTTGGTGCATCAGTATCACTGTCATCCATTTTTGAATTACAAGTTTTGCTTTGTCGAAGCTATTGTAGCCAAATATACTTGTCGTATAGTCTACATCTCATTCGTTCCCTGAATTTCAATCAGGACTGCTAGGATTCGCAAGTAAAGTCCATTGTATAACCGTCATTGGAGCATGAAGAAATATCTTCGTAAAGAGTAACTTCTAATCTGAATGGGTAATCTTTAATCTCGGGATAAAAGATTCTATATTATCACCCCAGTCAATATAAGAAACAGCTACTATCTGTTGTCTTCAGACAACGTTATAAATTCGCCTGCCAAATATTTCCTTCTACTTTTTGGGCATACCAGATCGTAAGCTCATCTTGTTCTATCAGTTAAATAGATCTCATACTGGATCGTACTTTACCTCAAACCGTATGGCGGATACTGCAGTTAGACTATAACCATCTGCAAGAAATGCCGGAAAGGAAAGATTGTTAGTTAATTCAGTTCCACCTCCGCCTCCAACACCATTTCCATTTTCATTAGGCTTTGTTTTATCTAAAAAAGAAGCCGTTTCCTGATCGTTGGGCTCAACGAATTGTTCACTGCATTGTAAAAACAAAATTGCAATGAGAGGAATGAAAAGAAGAAAAAAGAATTTTTTCATAGCGAACCTCCGAATATGAATGAAATAGATAATTAAGCACAACAGTCATTTTTGACTATATGTAGTGTTCTTGCTACACAACATTCATACCATAAAGCAATATGGGTTTTTTCAAAAGAGATTAAACCTTTTTATTTGTCCTTTCTCAAAAGAAGGCGTTCATAATAAGATTTTTATACTTGAGACAGATAGAAAAACTTACGCTAGTTAGGTTGTGTTTAGTTGGAAGGGTAATTAATAATTGGGCGAACCAAGCGGTTCGCCCTTACATTTTTTGGGCGACCCCTAATGGGCCGCCCGTATAAATTATAGTTTAGGAAAACAACATCTTTTAAGTAAAGAATAATTTAAAATTATTTCAATTACTATTTGCCACCACCAGTAGTTCTAGGATCTACCACTATATCTATATAGCTAAGATTGTTAGTCTGCATCAACCTCAGCGAAAGCAACTTGAGATGCTGGTACATAATCAATTCTTGTAGTACTACCTATAAAAATTTCTGAGGTTGTTGGTAAGTAAAAAGTTAAGCGGTATTTACCAGCTGTCTGAGGTTTCCAACCACCCGATGCAGCACCATATATTAACTTACCGCCAACATTAAGTTCAACAGCAAAAACAACATTCTCAGTAGATACAGCACCATCCCAGGAAGTACCATTCCACACTAAAGTTGATGGATCTGCATCATAATGCTGAATTACAAGTTTTGCCTGGTTTGAAACCATTGTAGCCAAATAGCTGTCGTAATTGTATCAGTATCTGTTCCCTGAGTTTCACTAGGACTGTTTGGGAAAGCAAGTACGGCCATTTTATAACCAGTCATTGGATCAAGGAGCTCTTTGTAAAGAGTTACTTCTAATCTGAATGCAGTATTAACTCTAGGATTAAAAGACTCTATATTATCACTCCAGTCAACAATAGAAACTTCCTCAGCTGCGCTCAATTCAGTATACTGAGCCTGCCATACATTTCCATCTACTTTTTGAGCATACCAGGGACCATTAGCTTCTAACCAATCTATTTCTTCAGCTGTTAATTCCTCATACGCACCTGTATATGGTACAGTGAACGATGGTGCAGATATTGGAGTTATAGGAAAATCATCTCCAACAAGTGCCGGGAATGAAAGATTGTTTCCTATAGATTCTTCTCCTGGGCCCCCTTTATTTAATGAAAGAACCATTTCCTGATCAGATGGTTCTATTACTGGCTCATTGCATTGAACAAATAATATCGCAATGAGCGGAATGAAAAGAAGAGTAAAGAGAGCAGAGAATTTTTTCATAGAGGACCTCCAAAAATGAATGAAATTATGATTAAGCATAACAGCCATTATTGACTGTATAGAGGTTTAATACTAAACAAAATTTATACCATAAACTAATATGGGTTTTTCGAAAAAAAATAAACTGTTTTATTTGCCCTGTCTCAAAAAGAGGCTTCTAATAATAAAATTTTAATACTTGAGACAGATAAAAAAACTTACGCTAGTTGTGTGGTTTGCTTTTGTCGAATGGCCAATTATAATTTGGGCGACCCTGATGGGTCGCCCGTACCTTTATAAAAATATTATTTTTTGGGGCAACTAGCTGGTCGCCTAAACATTTATATTTTGTAGGGGCGATTCGTTGAATCGCCCTGGTTGTTATTGTTTCTTATTTGGGGCGACCCAGCGGGTCGCCCCCACTGACAGGTCGCTCGTAGGTTTAATAATAATCGTCAAACTCCCATTTTAATGGATTCAATTCAATATATTTACTTATGTTGAACAGATCCTTTTCATTTCGAATAATATGTTCATAATAATTTCGCTGCCATTGAAAATTTTCTAAACCGGAAGCTCTTATTCTTTTTGTAACAACTGATTTGAATTGCCCGATTATTGATCCAAGTGAATTTGCTTTTAATTCTGCTTTTGTCCTTGCGACCCGATGTGTAGCCCCTGCCGTTGATTCAATTATTATTATACCGTGAAAATGATTCGGCATAATCACATAATAATCCAAATCAATATTCCCTCTTAACTGTTTTGTTTTTAACCATTCTTCCTCTACAATTTGTCCAAATTTATTCAGAATCATTTTACCATTTTTAATTTCACCAAAACAGTGTTGCTTATCTTTTGTGCAAATCGTTATGTAATACCAATTTTGATTTGTATAATCATATTCCTTTATCCGGATTGATTTTCTATGATGCAATTTTGGATTATACATTTTACTCTCGGCTATTTATACTGTTATTTCTTTTGGGCGACCCAGCAGTTCGCCCCTACAATTATATAAATTTATTTTTAATAATATTTTTTATAAAACCATACTCCAAAAATAATTATTTTTCATTGTAGGGGCGATTCGTTGAATCGCCCTGGTTATTGTATCTTATTTTGGGCGACCCATCGGGTCGCCCCTACTAGTCTTTATGGATTAAAGATGAAATTATTTTTTAAGCGGCAACTACTTAAGAAGATAAAGTAATTTAAAGATTATTAAAATCAATTTAAGTTGTGCGCTTAGGGCTTATTTGAAGATGTAAGATTTTAATTACGGTTCAATATGATCAACACCGTAAAGTACATATTTAAGAATTGTCCCATTGAATCCGGCTATGAAACCTGTGGCTTCATCAAAAAATTTGATACTTGAGATATCAGAGGAACAACTCGAATATACTTTTACCCAGGAATCACCCCAATCAGTCGTATGTAGTAATAAACCATCGTCACCGGTCATCCAGCCCTCGCCATTTTCAAAAACAAAAATTGAATTTAGATTCTCTTTAATGTCCAGTTGAGAAAGCTCCCAGGTCTTACCACAATCTGATGTTCTGTAAAGAGAACCCGATTCTGAAGTAATAAAACCTCTTTCACCAATAAAAAACATCTGATGTAAATTATAATTTGAACCGATATTTGTAACAGGTTTCTAATTGCATAACCGTAATTATTATAATAAATTTATTGTCAAAAATAAAATAATGTGCTTTTTAATTTACTTACTATCATATTGATGATAAACAGATAATATCCCTAAAAAGATTTCATAAAATTTAAAGCTTATTAAGCTATTTAATTATTTGTAATGACGAAGAAGAAGAAAAAATCAAATCTTAAAGAATTGAAAAAAAAGGGTGAGGCCGAGCAAAAACAAACACTACCTTTACTATTAATAATTATACTTGCAGGTTTTATCCTACGTTTAATTTACCTGATTGAGACAGAAAACTCACCTTTTATTACAAATCTGTATTCAGATTCAAAAATATATTTTGATTGGGCAAAAAATATTTCAACAAGCGGTAACTGGCTCGGTGATAAAATATTTTTTATGTCTCCTGGCTATCCTTATTTTCTTGCTGTTATATTTAGCTTCTTCGGCAACTCGATTACCCTGATAAGAATAATTCAGGTGATTATAAGCAGTTTAAATATTCTGGTTATTTTTTATATAGCCAGATATATGTTCACACGGAATACAGCTTTCCTTGCCGCCACAATTTCAGCAATCTATTCAATCTTTATTTTTTACAGTGGTGCTATCCTATCTGAAACTTTACAAACATTTTCTGTTTCAATCCTTTTATTACTTCTTATTAAACCGGGTGATGATAATTACAAAAAATGGTTTCTTGTTGGAATCTTATTAGGTGTTTCTGCACTATTTCGTGCGAATATTCTTTTGTTCGGCATTTTCTTATTTCCTTATATTTTCCTTTCAAAGAAAATTTGTGCATCCATTAAATCAAGAATGAAATTAGTTTTAATATTATATGCCGGAATATTGCTTGTCATACTTCCAGTAACACTTAGAAATTATGTCGTTGGTAATGATTTAGTATTACTTACATCTAACGGCGGAATCAATTTCTATCTTGGTAACAATGCTACCGCAACAGGTATTTATCAAACACCGGAAGGATTTGATTTTTTCAGAGATATGGCAGGAGAAAGTTATGCCAAAAAAATGACGGGGAAAGAACTTTCTCCCTCGGAAACCTCTGCGTATTGGTATGGCAAAGGAACAAAGTTTATTGTAAAAGAACCATTGAATGCTTTAACATTAACTATAAAGAAATTCTTCCTGTTTTTCGATAGCAGTGAAAATCCACAATCTTCAATAATGAATCCGGATTTTTTCAGAACAAATTACTCTGACATACTTAAGCTACCACTTCCTTCATTCTATTTTATATCAATTTTATCTATTCTAGGTTTTGTCCTTGCTTGGAAAGAAAGAAGAAATTATTCTATAATTAACTTATTGCTACTGTCTTATATTGCCTCAGTGGTTATTTTCTTTATAGTAGGCAGATTTAGGGTTGCAATTACTCCTGTTCTCATAATTTATGCCGGTTATGCTATATCAAAGATTTATGAGGTATATAAAAATAAAAAGTTTAAAGAACTACTTGTTCCGGTAATAATAACAATAATCTTTCTAACTGCACAATATTTGATTTCTCCGAATTATAATTTTTCCAATTACGAAGCCTATACGAATCTTGGACATAGTTATCTGGAAAAAGGCGAGTACAATCAGGCTATTCACAATCTGCGAAAATCCCTTGATCTAAAAAAGACAGAACTGGCATATGTACTGCTTGGTAACACTTATGCAGCAAGACAAAATTTTGATGCGGCTTTAATGGCATACCGAAATGCGCTAACAATAAATCCGGATTATGCTCTTGGTTATTTCAATCTTGGATCATTTTATATTCAACAAAACAATTATAACGAGGGTGAAAAAAATATGCTTAGAACAATAGAAAATGATCCTGCATTTGCTGAAGCCTATAGAAATCTGGCTGTTATATATTATATAAATCAAGATTATCCAAAGTCATTAAGTTACTTTGAAAAATACTTAAAATATTTAAGCGATCCTGTTGTCAGAAATAAAGTTATGCAAGATATTCAGGAAATAAAAAAAAGAATTGATCAATCAAATAATGCACAAGAATGGACAGATTAACTGAATGCCTTCAGCGTTCTACAAAAATAAATAGTTTTACAAAGAAAAGATGAAGTTAGCGCAAATAAACAACCTCTCGATTTACCCCTCTGACTTGACTTAACATACAATGCTTTGCAAGAAATATTATATAAAAACAGCAATTTATCTTCCGTATGCCTTATAAATCGGAACAAGTTCTTCTCATGAAAAGAAAATTGACAACTTCTTCCTGTTCCTAAAGTCCCCCTCTTTTCAGAATCTGTAACATTACATAAATAGGACCCACATTTCATTCGGTTTTTAATTTAAATTATATTTACTTTTAATAAACATAATTGGATTTCAAATCACAACTTAAATTAGGTGCTGATCAGAAGATGCTTAAATTTAATAATTCAAATGATTCTCATAAGTTAAAGAAAAGATCTGCATCAAAGATTTTTCTTATATATTTAATAATCGGCAGCCTATGGGTTCTTTTCACCGATGCGATGCTGTATTGGCTTTACCCCAATCATACTATGCATCATATAATGCAAACACCTAAGGGTTGGTTTTC
This sequence comes from uncultured Ignavibacteriaceae bacterium, assembly GCA_963804005.1. GTDB lineage: Bacteria > Bacteroidota > Ignavibacteria > Ignavibacteriales > Ignavibacteriaceae > JAGXRK01. The sequence continues at coordinate 18,051 of CAWDOP010000010.1, forward strand.
CATTTTAATAACTGGCATTATTCTTTACTTTCTGATAAAAAGAGAAAATAAAATTGCCGAAGAATTATATAATAAAGAATATGAGTCCAGAATTATTGCGGAAGAAGCAAAACAAAAATTAGAAGAAAGCGAAAAAAAATATAAAACACTTATTGAACAGGCGGCGGATGGAATTTTTTCTACGGATATGGAAGGCAATTTAATAGATTTAAATGAAAGCGGATGTAAAATTCTTGGTTATACAAAAGAGGAATCATTGAAATTAAACATACAGGATATCATTGATCCGGAGGATTTCAAAATAAATCGTATTAAGTTTGAAGAATTAAAATCAGGAAAACCTGTTACTATAAATAGAATTATTCTGAAGAAAGATGGAACACGGGTTAATGTTGAAGTCAATGCAAAAATGTTATCCGGTAATTTTATACAGGCTATAGTAAGAGATGTTACGGAAAGAAAAATAGCTGAGGATATTTTAACAGAAAGTGAAAAACGATATAAGGAACTTTTTACCTCCAATCCAAATCCTATGTGGGTTTATGATCTTGAAACCTTGAGTTTCTTGGATGTTAATGAGGCTGCCATTTATAATTATGGATACTCCAGGGAAGAATTTCTTTCGATGACTTTAAAAGATATAAGACCTCAGGAGGAGATTCCAAAACTTCTTGAAAATATTAAAACGGCTCCTTATGGTCTGGAATATTCTTCCGGCTGGCAGCACTTGAAAAAAGACGGTTCCATAATTGATGTTGAAATAAGATCCAATGCCCTTGACCATCAAGGTAGAAAAGCAAAACTTGTTTCCGCTATTGATGTAACCTGGAGAAAAAAATCTGAGGAGGAGATTAAAAAATCCAGGGAAGAACTCAGAGCATTAACATTTCATTTACAGTCAATCCGCGAAGAAGAACGAGCCGCTATTTCAAGAGAATTGCATGATGAACTTGGACAACTTTTAACATCAATTAAGATGAATCTTGTAATGATGGGTAAGGAACTCACTGTTCAATTTAAAAATAGTGATACTGAATATTTTGAAAAAGAAATAGGTGCTATGTCTGAACTTCTTGACATATCAGTAAAACGTGTTAGAAAAATTATAACCGAGCTAAGACCGGAAGTACTGTTAAATCTTGAATTGTATGATGCAATCGAATGGCAAATTAAAGAGTTTAGTAACAGATCCGGAATAAAATGCAATTTAAATTATAGTTGCAGAGAAATTAATTTTGATAGTGACTTCAATATTACAATATTCAGAATAATACAGGAAGCCCTTACTAATGTAATGAGGCACTCCGGTGCGGATAATGTTGAAGTTAAAATTAGTTGTGAAAACGAAAGGGTTATTTTGTCTGTGGCTGACAACGGCAAGGGAATTAAAAACTCAGAAAATATTCCCGGTAAATCTTTTGGAATTCTTGGAATTAGAGAAAGGGCAATTTTACTTGGCGGTGATATGGATATTAAAAGTCATCCCGGCAAAGGAACTGAATTATTAGTTTCAATTCCGTTAAAAAAGTCTTAATAATATGTTATTTTTTCATCGTTAATATTTTTAAGGACTGTAATATAAAAACGAAGGGTCTATGGAAAATCAATTAAAGATTTTCATCGCTGATGATCATCTCCTTATCCGTGAAGGATTAAAAAAACTTCTGCTGCATGAAACTGATTTAAAAATTGTCGGCGAAGCTGATAATCCTAACGATATCATTTCTTTTATTACCCAGAACGACGTTGATGTTCTTATCCTGGATATTAACATTCCTGGTAAAAGTGGTTTGGATATTTTGAAAGAATTAAAAATACTCAAGCCCGACTTGCAAGTCTTAATTCTCAGCATGTATCCGGAAGATCAGTTTGCAGAGCGATGCATAAAGGCCGGTGCTTTGGGATATTTAACTAAAGAGACTGCAACTGAAGAACTTATTACGGCTATTCGCAAAGTTGCTCAGGGAGGTAAATATATAAGTCCTCTAATTACAAAAAAAATGATTTTTAAAAAGGAAACCAAGTATGAACAGTTGCACGAATTTCTTTCAGACCGTGAATTTCAAGTCTTAAAACTTATGGCTCGTGGAAAGTCGCAAGTTAATATTGCTGCTGAATTGAAACTCAGTACAAGCACTGTAAATACTTATCGCAGTAGAATTCTTAAAAAGCTTGGCTTAAAAACAAATACGGAGCTAATTCACTATACTATGGAAAATAAACTGATAGATTAATTTTCTAATGTATGGAATTACTACTATAAATAGATGGCTTTTGCTAATTAAATTTACCATAAAAGAATTTTGTAGTCCTGTTAATTATTTCTACTACTTAATCTTATGAAAAAACTTAAAGTCTTAATTGTTGATGACTCGATAAGCATCAGGATTAGTCTGAAAATGATGCTTTCCAAAATGAAGCATATAAATATTATTGGCGAAGCCGATAGTGTCGGTCAAGCAATAGAATTATTAAAAACTGTTAAGCCGGATATTACTATACTGGATTTAAATTTGAATGATGGAAGCGGATATGAAGTTCTTAAAGAAATTAAAAGCAATGCAAATCCCCACACTGTAATAGTCTTCACAAACTACTCTTCTGAACAATTTAAATCTAAGGCCTTTGAAAAAGGCGCTGATTATTTTTTTGGAAAGTTAACCGGGTTTGAAAAAATAATTGATCTGCTAAATAAACTTAGTGCCTGATTTTTCTAAGGATATAAATCAGGGAATGAACAGCGAGCTTAGTGAAGCCTCTGCCTTCAAATAAAATGTTAGATCAAAAGTGCCGCCAACCGGATGATATTGTATTCTGCTGTTTAGCAAATTATAAATCATCGCACTTAATTTTATTCTTTCATTCCAGAATGTTTTAGTTACGGCACAGTTGACTAAAAAACGACCGCTCAGTTTTTGCAGATAGAGATCATCTTCAGATGATTCAATATTCCTGTATTCAATCCACTCCGAAGAAGACAAATAATTTATTGTAAGAGAAGTAAATAAATCCTTAAATGCTTTATAATAAATCGAATAAAATATTTTATGATCAGGATATCTTCTCATAACTTGTTCAAAGATATCATCTCCCGCTAAAGAAGATTTATACCTGTAATAAAACTTCTGCTCTAAATTCTTAAAAAGCCGATTCGATAAGCTAAAATATAACTCCCCCTCAGTTCCTTTAACAGAATTAAAAATATCTGTTTGAACGTTTTCAATAATCCGGTTATCAACATTGTAAATAAAATCATTCAACAAATAATCAAGCTTTGTATAATTAGTAAAATTTAATCCGGCATTTAAAGATGTTCTTTCGTTCGGTAAATAAGAATAATGAATACTCAATGAATTTTGAATAGCCTTACTGTCATAATTATATGGTTGATATCCAACATTATTAAGAAAAATGTACCCTTTGCTTATTCTATAATCAAGCGAGTTCTGAATGTTAAATAAATTTCCAGATGATAATGTCAGGGATAAATGATTTCGTCTGTTCAACTCAATCTTATTTTCTAACTTTACAAATAAGCCGGCAGAGTTATCATCGCATCTATAATTAACATCAATACAATGGTTTAAATTTTCTATCGAATGAAAATTAACAGAAGCAAAGAATGACGGGATATTTCTTGAGTAGATAAAATCTGTAAGTCTGCTTTTTATATTTTGATAGGCAAAAAATGAACCGATCAAATAATTCAAGCCAAGGATTGATGATTCATAAGCAACTTTTGAATAAATCCAGAGATCCTCACTGTTAAATCTAAATTCATCGAATAACTTTGATTGGTCGGCGGAAGTATGAAAAAGATTAAAATCAACTAAAAGTTTTTTGTCTTCATCAACAACAATTTCGTTACCAGATGAAATGACAAAGCTTTCACTTTCATAAGGAAATTCACGACTAAGCTCATCAACAAAGAATAAGTCTGCACCATAGATATAACCCAGAACGGGATTGCCGGATTTAGAGTAAGATGCAAACAAGTTGTGCTTTCCTATTCTGGATAGCGCTGACATATCTAAAGAGCTTCCGAAATAACGCACCTGATAGTTTTGAAAGACAAAATTGTTAATGCGTTTAAGAATTGCCGGATCTGTTGCCGGCGAAACATGATCGATAAAACTGAAGGTTAAATTAAATTTTTTACTGCCATAACTTGCTGCAAATAATGTGTTGGGACCGAACTGATCAACATTATCGCTGAAATATTCCGTGTATCTGTAAGGTCCGGGATCACCTGTTTCATTTCCAGTAGAATAAGTCCCCGTTAGTGAAATTCCTTCATATGGTTCTTTAGTAATTATATCAATTAAAATCCCTGATGAAAACTCACCATTGTATAATGTTGGAGAATACTTAACGATAATTGAATCAATAGAACTCAAATGAATTGGAAACTGACTGATATTAATTTTATTCCACATGCCAAAATTTGTTTTTACTCCGTTCATTAATAGAATAATATCATTGGGAGCGTTCACAAATAAATTTCCTTGCAAAGATGAATGCCTATAGCCATCAATTGTATAAACATCAAGTTGAGGAAGAATTAAGAAGATATCGGATAATCTGGTTACAGCTATAAATTCTAAATCAGAACTTTTTATGATTATATCACTATTAGTTTGTGCGTTAGCAGAACTGATTGAAATTAAAAAGCAAACAATAAAAAGTATAAAAAACTTTTTCATTCAAAAAACTCCCCAAGCCAATCAGGTGATGAAAAAGATTTTGTAATACCAAAACTGAAATAAAATAATTCGATCTTCTTTTTTGTAAAAATGTGCTGGTATGAAGTTTTTAAATCTGCATTAAACGATTTTATAAGTTGAAAAGATAAACCTATTATGAGATTAATGGCAAATTCTCGTTCAATTCTTTCGGCTTCTTCCTCAATATCCTCTTCATCATCAAAACTGAATTCAAATATGCCTACATTAAATCCTGAATATAAATTTACTTGTTCAATCAAAATAATTGAACGTCTGTACATGATATAATAATCGAGTCCTTCAAAACTCTTTGCGAAATCGATTTTTTTATCGAAACTCATATAGTTTAAGCCGACACCAAGCTCACCGATGGGATGATCGAATCTGAATTCGCCGCCAAATCCCATATTGGATTTCCAGTAATTACGAAACCCGTTTCCTGTAAAATTATAGTTGGTGTTCAGGGAAAAGTGTATTTGTTTTTCACTGTTTTGTGCAAAGAGGACTGATGAAAAGATAATTACCAGACTAATCGATATTAAGAATATTTTGTTTCTCATAAATCTTTAAGATAATTTTTCCCACCGAGTGCGTTAACTTGACGAATTATCCATGCCTGCCTCCTCAACACATAATTTGATGGACGAGAAGCAGAATATCTTTTCGGATTTGGCAAGGTAGCGGCAAGTAATGCTGACTGGGATCTTGTAAGTTTATCGGGTGTTTTTCTAAAATGTATAAGACTTGCAGTACCTGCACCAAATATCAGATCACCCATTTCAGCAATGTTTAAATGAACTTCAAGAATTCTTTTTTTATCCCATAACAATTCAATAAGAACTGTAAAGTATGCTTCAATCCCTTTTCTGATAAAACTTCTTCCTTCCCAAAGAAATAAATTTTTAGCAACCTGCTGGGTGATTGTACTTGCCCCTCTCAATTTTCTTCCGCGTTCATGCTGTTCCAGAGCTTTTTCAATCTGATCAAAATCAAATCCAAAGTGATTAGGAAAATTTTGATCCTCTGCGGCAACTATTGCAATCGGTAATTCAGGTGAGACATTATCATAGCTAATCCATATATAGCTTATAAATCTGAAATCACCTTCAATCAGAGCACTTATTTGTCTTTGAATCATTATAGAGCTTGTAACAGGATTTATCCACCTCAACAAAAAAACTACAACAACAGAAAGAACTAAAAACAGTAAAATGAATTTTAATGCTGCTTTCAATATTGATTTTATTCTGTCGGAAAAAGTTATTTTGTTTTTTTTTGTCATAATTTCAATAAAATGTAATTAAGGAACCGGATCATACCCGCTTCCACCCCACGGATGACAGCTCAATATGCGTTTTATTCCAAGCCATCCACCTTTTAATAATCCATATTTTTTTAATGCTTCTAAAGTATAGTGCGAACATGTTGGAGTGTATCTGCACGATGATGGAAATAATGGCGAGATTAATAACTGGTAAATTTTTATTAGTAAAATGAATGGTAATGCTAAAAGTTTAACAATCGCTTTGTAAAATTCTTTAAAAGTCATACCCTAAAGATAAACATTAGCAATGAGTCTGAACAGATTTGAAAAAGTGTTTTGCTTAAGACTCAATTCCCTTTCTTGATAAAACTCCATCCTGATAATAATGTTTTATTTCTTTCATCTCAGTTACAAGATCGGCTCGTTCGAGTAACTTATCGGGACAGTATCGCCCAGTAAGAATCAATTCAACACTATCGGGTTTTTGTTTTATAAAAGTAAGTACTTCTTCGTCGTTAAATAAACCGAAATAAATTGAAACACAAATTTCGTCAAGAATAATTATGTCAAATTTTCCACTCAGCATTTTAGCTTTTGCTTTAGCTAAGCCGCGGCGAGCTTTATCAATTTCTGTTTTATCGGGAAGTTCTTTTCGGTAAACAAAATCGTCGCCGCAGAATTGTTCTATTGTAATCCAATCTTTAAGCTGTTTTAAACTATTTAATTCATTATATGGATATTCTTTCATGAATTGGGCAATGTAAGTTTTAAGTCCATATCCAGCCGCGCGAACTGCTTGTCCGATTGCAGCAGTGGTCTTTCCTTTACCGTTTCCGGTATAAACCTGAACGAAACCTTTTTCTAGTTTAATTTTGTCTGAGTTCATAACAATTATCTTCTTTCCGGAAAGTGTAAACCATAGCAAGTATGATTAGTGACTTATAATCAATCATTATATTAATAAGTTCATAAAAATTACGGCTGAATAGTAAACGTTTGTCCTATATCATCCAAGCCAAGTTTAATATTATAATTCACCATCGATTCTTTTAACCAATTAAGCGGTTCTAATATTGGTTCGGTCCCTTGCTTAAAAGTTTTTGTGTGCATCGGAATAAAATATTTTGCTTTAAGATGTTCATCTGCCATAATCAAAGCTTCTTCCGGATTACAATGATTCCTTCTCCAAGGCTGATAAGCACCGATAGGCATTATTGCGATCTCAATATTTTCATCATCATAAGGTTTAAATTTTTCAGACATTGCAGTATCGCCGCCGAATAAAATTTTCTTTCCGTCTAGTTCCAGCAAATAAGCATTATAACTTCTTCCATTATCCACATAACCCTTTGAGCGATCTCTTTCCCACGGATAACGCCAGCCAAAATGCTTTGTTTCAATAGCTGTGAATTTTATTCCCAATAATTCTAGTTTGTTATTCCAATCCATTTCCTGAAGAGATTTCCACTTTAAATCTTCAATCACATCTTTTGTGTTGTATGCAGTAATACAATCAATCTGATTGGGATATTTTGATGTAATGTCTAAAAGAGTTTTATAGTCCATATGATCAAAATGCGCATGTGAAAGGAGTATAAGATCGGGTTGGGGAATTTCATCAATAGTTAGTGCGGGGTGAGTAAGTCTGCTCGGGCCCCAGGTAAGTCCAAGAAAATGCAACCCTACTCTTTCATATAAAACCGGATCAGTTAGAATAATTTTTCCGAAAAAATTAATTAGAACGGTTGAGTGACCAATCCAGGCAATGTTTATTTCATTATCTTTCCATGTATCAGGATTCGGTTTGAATTCGGGAAGCTGTGCAGCTTCGGTTTGATCATAATTTTTTATAAAATGCGGAAGGATTAAAGATCCCGACAGCAGAGTAACTCCACGTTTAATAAAATTTCTTCTTTTCATTTTATAAAAAATTTAGTTTTTTACAAAGATATTCAATCTATACTTATGAATACAATAACATTATTAGTCAGATAAAAGTTTAATAAATGTGTGAATTTAATCCGGCATTATTTTAGTTTAAGGATAAAAATATTTAGGATATATGATGAATCTTTTACAAATAGTAATCTTGTTAATCATTGCAGGTCTTACCGGCTCAATTGCAAAATCCTTGGTAGGTTTTAAACGAGGTGGATGCATAATTTCAATAATAGTTGGTTTTATTGGTGCATACATCGGAACAATTTTAGCAAGAGAATTACATTTTCCTGATTTGCTTTCATTTTACGTGGGTGGGGTAAACTTTCCAATAATCTGGTCTATTATAGGTGCTGCACTATTTGTTGCAGTATTAAGTGTTTTTACACCCAAAAACAAATAACAATTAATTTTTATAAAATATATTATTCTATTAATATATCATTCATTATTTAGGATTGGAAATTTATTCCCTCTTTTTTAAATGATCAACAATGGCGGGTAAAATTTTGCCTGACTCACCAAAAAATGATTTGTCACAAATTGCGGAAACTTCTGTTTCTTCAATATTAACTTCAACAATGAACGCACCACTTTTTTTTGCTGTATAAACCAATCCGGCTGCGGGATAAACTACTGCGGATGTTCCAACAACAAAAAACATATCACAATTACGTGCGGCTTCCTCACCACCAAGAAACTGATCTTCAGGAAGAAATTCGCCAAACCAAACAACATCCGGACGAATCAATCCTCCGCATTTACATTTGGGAACACCACCGGAGAAATCCAGCTCTTCTTTATAAAATGTTCTACAATTAATACAATAATTTCTTTCTATGTTTCCATGGAGTTCATAAATACTTTTACTTCCGGCTCGACGATGAAGATTATCGATATTCTGAGTAACAACCGTAACGTTTTCAAGGAGGTTTTGCATTTCTGCAATTGCAAGATGACCGGCATTTGGTTTTGCTTCGTGAACAATCTTTTTTCGATGATTGTACCATTCCCAAACCATTTGAGGATTACGCATAAATGCATTAAAGTTTGCAAGTTCTTCAGGTCTTAGTTTATTCCATATTCCGTCTTTGCCGCGAAAAGTTGGAATGCCGCTTTCGGCAGAAATACCTGCACCGGTAAAGAACACTATTCTTTTAGCTTCAGATAGCTTATCTAAAAAAGCCTCGTCCAACCCTCCCCATGCGGGAGGGTTGTGAAATTCTTTTGATGACATTGAAATAGTGTTTTATTCGTCTTTAATATCTTCTAGCAGTTGTTTTGCTTCGGCTAAAAACTTTCCATCATCTTCATCTGTAACCGGAGCTTTTTCAATTTTTAATAATGTTTCTCTTGCTTTGTCATATTCATCTTCCTCTATATAAGCTTTTGCAAGATCAAGATAAAACATTCTAAAGTTAGGCTTTAATTTAACAGCAGTTTCTAATAAGCGAATTGATTCATCCATATCTCCCCAGCCGAGTCCAAGCGGCAATCTAATCAGATATGCTTTTTCACAAACCTTCATATGTGTTCTTCCCAAAACATAATGTGCAAGTGCCTGAACATAGTTTCCGCCATTACCAATCTCAATTGCTTTTTCACAATCTTCTCTAACATCTTTTACTGTTCCAATTGCCGAAAACACTCCTTCGAACAAAGCTATTCTGCCGTTTGCAATGGATCTTCTTACATAAGTTATCGCCTGTTCTGGGGCAAGTTTTACTGACCTATCAGCATAATCAAGTGCTTTTTTATATAACTTTTCCTGTTCGTCTTTTTGTGCATCTGTTTTGTCAGGCAAATGTTCTGCATAGTCTATGTATGAGCGGCTAATTCTCCAGAAAACTTCATAGTTGTCCGGGAATTTTTTTTCTGCCTCAAGTAAAACTTCCAGAGCTTTTTGATTTTTAAATTCTGCAACAAATTTATCTCCTTCGCCAATCATTTCTTCAACCGTTTGTGTAAAGACCTGAGTAAAGGGAATCAAAAGAAGAACAAAGATAAACCGGATAAAATGTTTCATGGTATGTTTCCTTCCTTAATCGAATAGTGTTTTATTTTCGTTGGATTTATTTTCAATTCCGTGATTGTAAAGATCTGTTCCGGCAAGCCCGATGAATTTTGTCCATTGGCTGTTCGGTTTTGCTTCGGATACAAGTGACGTTTTGTATGCATTTACTTTGGCACTTAATTCATCAGCATGATAAAGAGTTATTGCCTCAAGTGTTTTAGGAACAACCGGTGAAGCATGCTCAAGTTTTCCCTGATGACTTAAAATTAAATGAAGCAGATTTGTCTTTAATTCATCAGGAAAATCATTCATTTTATTTATTTCATCGTTAACAATTATTGAAGCGATGACAATATGTCCAATTAATTTTCCTTTGTCGGTATATTCAAAAGCAGAGTCAAAACTTAACTCTTCAATTTTACCAAAGTCGTGAAGCATTGCGCCTGCAATTAAAAGATCACGATTTATTTCATAGTGAATATTGCACATTAAATCACAGATTTTAATTATTTCAAGTGTATGTTCTATAAGTCCGCTAATATAAGCATGGTGCCACATCTTGCCTGCAGGAGCAGAAGAATATTTTTTTAATCGTTCTTCATTAAAAATATTATTAAGCAGAGTTTGAATTTGTGGATTGTTAATGTTTTTCATTCGCTTATTGAATTCATCAAGCATTTCATTCAAATCGCGTTTTGATTTTGCAAGAAAATCTGCGGGTAAAACATTTTCCGATTGTTTAGGAATTCGAATGGAATCAATCTTTATTTGAGCATTACCCTGATATTCATCAATTGATCCTTTTATCTTTACAATATCACCAACGGACAGTGAGTCCCTGAAAGATTTAAATGTAGAATTATCATCCCAGAGATTTGCAGATAAATCATTACTCTTGTCACCTAATTCAAGCGAAAGAAATTCTTTTCCGCTCTTGGTTAAGCGTATTTCACACTTCTTAACCAATAAGAAATGATCAACAGCATCGCCTTTTGTTAATGACACAAGTTCGGATTGATTAACCATTTAACTCCGATGTTTATTAACCTAAATCAAACTTATAAAAAACTATGATTAAAAGTAACAGAAATCAGTCTATTATTCGTTCAACGCTTTCTTTTGGCAGATATGCAATAATAGTTCGATTGAGCAATTCAACAGTTACTGCAAGAGTTTTTCCTTCTGTTCCCGATCGGACGATTCCAATTACACCGGCAAAAGGACCTTCTTTAATTTCGACCTTAGTTCCGCTTACCAATCCTTCGTAGACAAAATATTCTGCTTTATAATCCAGCATCCTCTTCAAGTTTTCTATTTGCCACTCAGGAATAACCGCAGGTCTTCGATGTTCAGAAAGACATCTGATAATAGAAGTCTGTTCAAGTGCCGTTAATCTTTCAGCCTCATTTGCTTGGATAAAAATATAACTTCGTAAAACCGGCTCGGAAATTTTCTTTTTTCTGTCGCTCCACTGCTTTACTTTATTTACTACAGGCAGATAGCTGTTAATACCTATTATTTTTAACTGCCCTTCAGCTTTGAACTCTTGTCTTGGCTTTGTAAAAAGAGCAAACCAATGTTTTGCATCGTTCATCAGGTCTGATATTTATTTATTAATATCCTGTCTGCCAATCGAATAATAAATTATTTTCAAGTCGCTCATTTTATCTGTGTCGTATAGATTCCTGCCATCAAATATAACCGGATTTTTAAGTAACGATTTAACACGATCAAAATCCGGATTTCTGAATTCATTCCATTCAGTAACAATAAGTAAAGCATCTGCATCTTTAAGTGCATCATAAGCATTTTCAGTGTATTCTGTTATATTGCCTAACACTGCTTTTGTAGTGATAATGGCTTCAGGATCGTAAGCTGCAACCTCAGCACCTTCTGCTTTCAATAGTTTAATAAGATGATGTGCGGGAGCTTCACGAACGTCATCGGTGTTTGGTTTGAAAGCTAGTCCCCATAATGCAAACTTCTTTCCCTTAAGATCGGCGTTGAAATGATTTTTTATTTTATCTAAGAAGTAAAGTATTTGTTTTTTATTTACGTCAATTACTGATTTAAGAATTTTAAAGTCATATTTGTTTTCGTTTGCCGTGTTGATAAGTGCCATTACGTCCTTAGGAAAACAAGAGCCTCCGAATCCAACTCCCGGGAATAAAAATCTTTTTCCAATTCTGGAGTCAGAACCGATACCAACTCTAACCTTATCAACATTAGCACCTGTAAGCTCACAAAGAATTGCAATTTCATTCATAAAAGATATTTTTGTTGCCAGAAATGAATTGGACGCATACTTTGTCATTTCTGCAGATTTTTCATCCATAAAGTAAATCGGATTTCCGGAACGTAAAAATGGTTCATATAATTGTTCCATCAATTGCTTTGATTTATCATTGCTTGTTCCAATGACAACTCTTTCGGGTTTCATAAAATCTTCAACTGCAAAACCTTCACGTAAAAATTCCGGGTTGGATGCAACATCAAAATCAAAATCAGGCGCATTCTTTTTAATAGTTGCACGCACTTTTTCACTTGTTCCAACAGGAACGGTGCTTTTATCAACTATTAACTTAAATCCTATATTAGGCTCTGATTTAAAGAAATGTCCAAGATCATCAGCAACTTTGAGAATGTATTTCAGATCTGCAGCACCATCTCCATCCTGTGGTGTTGGAAGGCAAAGAAACACAATGGCTGATTCTCTTACAGCCTGATGAAGATCTGTTGTAAAATGAAGTCTTCCCTTTTTTATGTTTCTATCAAATAAAGTATCAAGTCCTGGTTCGTAAATCGGGACTTGACCATTTTTCATTTTTTCAACTTTGTTTGCATCAATATCCACGCAAAAAACATTATTTCCGGTTTCAGAAAAGCACGTTCCTGTAACCAGTCCAACATATCCTGTTCCTACTACAGCAATATTCACTTATTCCTCCATATATGATTAAATCTGAGTGGTAAAAATAGTTAAAGAGCTGGATTTATGATAATTACCCGAATTGATTAATCTCTCTCTTGAAACCCGATTAGATAGAATAAATCAATCCAATGCCATTACAATTTTTTCTATCAGTTGATCGGGATCAACCGGTTTAGAAAGAACTGCTCTTACGCTAAATTCATCATAAGCTTTTTTTATTGATTCATCGTGGCGGTTTAAAATTGCAATTATCGGTATGTGAAAATTCGGATCTGTTTTATGAATAGATTTTAGCAATTGAACACCATTCATTAAGGGGATTTCGTGAGAGGATACAATTAAAGTCGGGCGCTCTTTTACTATATAATTTATTGCTTCGTATCCGTTATTAGCTCCAACAATCTTAAACTCGGGAAATCTTTCTTTTATAATGCTTTCAAATAATTTGTAATCATCTTTAATGTTTTCAATCAGCAGAATTGTATTAGATGCACTTGGAATTGTAAAATGAAACTCGGTACCTTCATTTTGTTCTGAGTAGAACCAAATTTGACCTTTGTGCTTTTCAATAATTTCTTTTACTAAAGGCAACCCAAGTCCGGTGCCGCGTTCACCTTTTGTTCCGCTTGTGGAAAACATTTTTTCGAAACGAAATAATCTTGCCTGATACTCTGGTGATATTCCTACGCCCTCATCTTTTATAACAAATTCTATCATATCTTCATTAAAACGTTCGGCGGAAATTTCAATTACTTTACCATCCTGCGAAAATTTTATTGCGTTGCTTATAAGATTTGTAAACGCTTGAGTCAGCAATCTTTCATCTGCAAGAATATAAATGTTGTCATTAATATTAACTTTTATATCTATATTCTTCCTTATTGCATTTCCGGTAAGGGATGAAACACAATTAAAAACGACACCTTGTGCAAGCAATCGTACCGGATCAATCTGAAGTCTGCCGGTTTGTAAACGGGACCAATCAAGCAGATAATTAACCAGCTGAAGTTGATTTGCAGAAGAGTCATGAATGTAATTAAGATACTCAACTTTTTCTGCTTCTGTTAAATAAGTTTCATTAAGAAGAATTTCCGTAAATCCTAATATGCTGGTAAAAGGTGCGCGAAGATCATGTGAAAGGATAGAAATGAAATTGTCCTTGGCGTGATTCATTTGTGTAAGTTCTTCAAGGTGCTTCAGCAAATACTCCTCACGATTTTTGCCGGAAGAAATGTCTGTAACAATTCCTTTATAAACATTTATATTGTCGTTCTCTTTTTCATAACTAACTTTTTCATTAACATACTTAACCTTTCCATCTTTTGCGGTAATTCTATAAACAATATCAATTTTATTTTTATCACATTTTTCAAGTTCAGAATACATTAGTTTCACATAATTAAGATCCTCATCGGCAACAAGTTCAAGTCCGCGTCCGTTCATCAGAATTATTTCATCTGGAGTATAGCCTGTAATATCTTTTATTTTTTGAGAATAAAACACTTCTTCCTGATCATCGCTGTGCTTCCTTACTAACCAGTAAAATGATTCATCAAAAACAGATGTAATTTCTCCGAAACAATTACACTGCTCTTCTTGAATAATTAATGTTCGTTTCATCGTATTTTTATAAGAAGATTTCTTAACGTGTTTATTTTTACAACTAAATATATAAAATTAGAATCTGTAAATAAATTTACGCATCAAAAAGGCCAGATGAACTTTTATGCCAATAAATTTGTTTATTTATAAAGAAAATCAACAAAACGACAAATGAAAACATTAAAATACATACTGCTTTCAGCATTATTGATAACAATTAACTATTCTCAACCGCTTCCTGACAATGGTAAGGGCAGCATTTCGGGTTCGGTTGTAGATTTTGTTACGAAACAACCCCTAATCGGTGCAAACATAATTGTTTTGGAAACAACAATCGGTACAGCAACTGACATAAATGGGAATTTCAGAATTGACAACCTGGAGCCAAATTCTTATCAGTTAAGAGCTTCAGTGATTGGATACGAATCCTTTACCAGCACAGATGTTGTTGTTTCGCCCGGAAGATTAACTCAGGTATTTTTTAAACTTAATGCCCAGGCAATTGAAATTGAGGACATTACTGTTACAAGTGATTATTTCAGTAAAAATCCATTTGAGGTAAACAGCGTAAGAACATTTGCTTACGAAGAAATTCGAAGAAGCCCGGGTGGTTTTGAAGATGTCGTAAGGGCATTATCTGTTTTACCGGGCGTTGCACAAGCCGATGCCGGAAGAAATGATTTAATAGTCAGAGGAGGAGCACCCTCAGAAAATCTTTATCTTGTTAATGGAATAGAAGTGCCAAACATAAATCACTTTGGAACTCAGGGTGCAACCGGAGGACCGCTTAGCTTTATCAATCTGGATTTTGTAAGAGAAACCTCTTTTTCGACAGGTGGATTTTCAAGCCTTTACGGTGATAAACTTTCATCTGTTCTTTCAATCGATTTAAGAAACGGTAGAAATGATCGACTTGGCGGTAAAGCTACCATATCAGCATCACAATTCGGATTAAATGCTGAAGGACCTTTGTTTGATGAAAATTCTTCTTTTGTTTTTTCAGCAAGGAGAAGTTATCTGGATTTTATTTTCAAAGCTGCTGATTTTGCATTTGTTCCAGAGTATTATGACGTTTTAACAAAAGCAGATTTCAAAATTGACAATGATAATTCGCTTTCATTCTTATTCATCAGTGCTTTTGATAATGTCAAGTTCTTTAATGATACAGAAGATCAGCGATTTGATAACTCAAGGATTCTTGGAAGTGATCAGATCCAATATGTGGCAGGATTTAGCTACAGGAGATTAATTGAAAATGGATTTTTCAACATTTCTCTAAGCAGAAATTACACTGATTTTGATTCACGTCAAAGAGACTCGCTTCTTAATCCTCTCTTTACTAACAAATCAAAAGAGGAAGAAAACAACTTACGAGCTGATCTTGTCTATATGCTCACCAAAAATTCGGAAATAAATTTTGGCGGCTCAGCAAAACTTATTGAATTTGATGCGGATATTTTGTTCCCCACGTTTATAACAAGTTTCGGCGATTCACTCCCTATTACATCACTGAATAAAAGTGAAAATTTCCTTAAGCTGGGATCGTATTTTAATTTTAATTTTAGTCCATTGGATAGATTAACAACAAATTTTGGTGTGCGAGCTGATTACTTTAATGCAATGAATACAAAAACTTATTTTAGTCCGCGTTTTTCATTATCATACAAATTGACTGACATTACCAGTCTTAATTTCAGCACCGGAATTTATTATCAGTCACCGTCATACATCTGGTTAATAGCCGATGAGAGAAATCGAAACTTAAAAAATGTAAAAGTTAATCAGTTCGTTTTCGGTTTTGATCATAGATTAAATGAAGATGCTTTGTTGAAAGTTGAAGGTTTTTATAAATATTATACAAACTATCCGACAAGTTTAGTAAGACCATATCTTGTGCTTGCAAATACAGGTGCTGGTTTTGCCGGTAGTGATGATAATTATTCTTCTTTCGGACTTGAGCCATTAGTAAGCGAAGGATTTGGAAATGCGCGGGGTGTTGAGTTATCAATTCAGAAAAAACTTTCTCAAACTCCTTATTACGGAATACTAAGTTTAACTTACAGCGAGACTGATTTTACAGCATTAGACGGAATTGAAAGGCCTGGCAGCTATGATCAGAACTGGATATTTAATCTAAGCGGTGGCTATAAATTTAACGAACATTGGGAAGTAAGCACAAAGTTCCGTTTTGCTTCAGGAAGACCCTATACTCCGTTCAATTCAGATGGGACTCAAAATATTGCTGAATATAACACGAGAAGAATGAAGCCTACACATAGTCTTGATATTCGTGTTGACAGAAGATGGTTTTTTACGGACTGGACATTAATAACTTATATTGATATTCAAAATATTTACAACAGAAATAACATGAGCGGCATAAGATGGGACTCACGTGAACAACGTGTTGACGAATCCTCTTCTATTGGAATATTACCTTCTATTGGAATAAGTGCTGAATTTTAATTTCTATTAATTTATTATGAAGCAGACACTTAGAAATGGTATTATGTTACACATATTTTAATTCTAAATGATTTGTATATTTGAGTAGAAAATTACTCAATATCACTATATCACTATTTCGTCGTTGCCTGTAAATATCAGAAAAATATTAAAGCGGAAAGAAACCAAGTCCCAATCGCTAATGTTTGGTACTTTTGGCGGAGTATTCACACCGGATGTTCTTACCATTCTCGGCGTAATTATGTACCTTCGGCTCGGCTGGGTTGTTGGTAACGCCGGCTTGCTTGGAGCACTTGCAATCATCCTTCTTGCGAAATCTATTACCATCTGTACCGGACTTTCAATGTCTTCGATTACAACAAATATTAGAATTGGTGCAGGCGGAGCTTACTCAATTATCTCAAAATCTCTTGGTTTGGAAGCAGGTGGAAGTGTTGGAATACCGTTTTACATTGCTCAAACTCTCTCTGCATCTTTATATATTGTTGGATTTACAGAAGGCTGGTTATTAGTTTTTCCTAATCATCCTGCAATAGTAGTTGGAGTTTGTGCCTGGGGAGTATTGATTACAATTTCAGCTATCAGCACACACTTTGCAATTAAGTTTCAATATTTAATCCTGGCAATAATAACAGTATCGATAGTGTCATTCTTCGCTACAACTTCTCCGCAAGTAGAGTCTGTTGTTCTGTTGGGAAATTTTGAAGATGCTTCGTTTTGGGAGGTGTTTGCTATTTTCTTTCCTGCCGTTACTGGAATTATGGCTGGTGCAAATCTATCCGGAGATCTGAAAAATCCAAGAAAATCAATTCCATTGGGGACTCTTAGTGCTATTGGTGTTACTTTATTTGTTTATGTGTCTATTGCCGTTTTTGCAGCAAACATAATCCCAATGGATATTTTAAGATCCGATCAGATGGCTATGGTAGAATATTCCAGAGTTGGGGTTCTGGTTATTCTTGGAATACTGGCTGCTACTTTTTCATCGGCTTTGGGAAGTATAATTGGTGCACCAAGAATTCTTCAGGCTCTTGCTGAACAGAAAACAGTTCCTTTTCATAAGATCTTTGTCGCAAAAACAAAAAAGAATGAACCAAGGAATGCATTTTTATTTACCGGTGCTATCATTCTCGTTGCTCTCATCTTCGGAAGTTTAAATGCTCTTGCAACACTAATAACATTGTTCTTTTTAATTACTTACGGAATGTTAAACCTGGTTGTTTTCTTACAGCAAAGTATGAAGATAATCAGCTTCAGACCAACATTTAAGATTCCCCAGTTTGTTTCTTTTTTGGGTGCCGCCGGATGCATCTTCATTATGTTCCTGATAAATCCAATTTTCAGCATTGTGGCAATAATAATAATCGTATTACTTTATATCTGGCTAACTAAAAAAGGATTGTCTGCTGATTGGGGAGATATCAGGGGTGGAATGTTTCTCGTCCTGGCTGAAAAAGCATCAAGAGTAGCGGCAAAATTTCCGCGTCATCAAATTGCCTGGAAACCAGATTTATTAATTCCAATAGAAGATCCTAAAATTTGGGGCGGGCCCTTACTCTTTATCAGAAATATCTGTTATCCCTCGGGAAGCATTTTTGCGTTCTCGGTTAAAAGTGAGATAAATGGTGAAACCAAGTCAGCTCTTGATGAATTAATGGAGCCGCTAAAGAAGGAAAAAATATTAGTTAACTCTACTATAATTGAGGATGATAAATTTCTTCACGGAGCAAAGCATGTAATTCAGACATTGCAAGGTGGTGCCTTCAGACCGAATACTCTTTTCTTAACTCTTGGCAATGATGATTCAAAAAATAACGTGATTAGTAACCTGACAGATTATTCATATAACCACGATATGGGCGTAATGATATTAAAGCAGCACAACCGTATTGCGTTTGGAATGCAAAAAGATATCAATATCTGGCTTAGAGATAAAAGTCCTAACTGGCACCTTGCTATGCTTGTTACACTCCAAATACAATTAAATTGGAATGGAAAAATCAATCTTGTTACTGTCGCAAAGAATAAGGAAGAGAAAAAGAATCTGCAGAATTTTTTAGAAAGACTAAGTGACCAATCAAGGTTACCATCTTTAACAGAATTTCATATTATCACAGGAAATTTCAAAGAGGCTTTGGAAAACTGTCCAAGAGCAGATATTAATATTTTTGGCATTGGTAAAGATCTGCCGTTTGATTTTATGCGAGAAGCTTCTGAACTTACAAAATCATCGTGTCTCTATGTGAAAGATTCCGGTCACGAAAGCGCATTGGCTTAATTTATATTCCGATAATATCTCTTCCCACGGCATTATTATATTACAAACACTTTTGCAATATCGAGGAGCAGGGTTGGATTGTTCATTAAAGCTGTTGTAAAAACTTTCCCCAGTGTTCTCTTCTCAATTGGAATTTTAAGAACTGAGTGAGCAATGCTGTTAAATTCATCATCGGAAAAATTGTAGATGCCTTCTTTAATCCGGTTATATATTTCGTGTCGTTTACCTAGTCGATCATGCCAGGCTTTATCGTAGGTTAAGATATGATCAAGCTTATTCAGCTTGACAGCTTCACCCGCAATTGTTCCGGCAATTTTTCCACCAATCATTCCACTTGCAATTCCTCCGCCGCTTAACGGATTAACCTGTCGCGCCGCATCACCAACAAGCATAATTCCCGGAGCTGAAATTTTACCAAGTGTGATTGAACAAGGAACACCACCAGCAATCTTTGTTAACACTGGTGCATCAGGATAATGCTTTTTCATAAAATCATTAAGAAAAGATTGTGCGGATTTTTTCTTTCCTATAATTCCACTAACTCCTAATCCGATATTTGCTTTGTTGTTTCCTTTAGGAAAAACCCAGAAATAACCGTTTGGTGCAACATCTTTTCCGAAGTAAAAGTAGAGAGTTTTCTGATCAATAGGAATGTTTGCGGCAGTAATCTGAACTGCGCTTTCCATATCATGAATATCGATGTGTGTTTGTAGTCCGGCCCAACGACCTACGCGCGATTCAACACCATCAGCAGCAATTACAACTTTAGCTTTAACTTCCTTTTGTTCGCCCTGATATTCGTATTTAACACCGCTTACTTTTCCGTCATCAAACAATAAATCATTAACATAAGCACGAGTAAGAATTTCTGCTCCGGCATCAGCAGCAGTTCGTGCTAATTCGTAGTCAAATATTTTTCGTTCAAGAACATATCCCGCTTCACCGAAATCAATTATAACTTCACTTCCATCAGGTGCACTTAATGAAAATTTACTGATCTTTGCCGCAATCCATTTTTCATCAGGAGCAATAAATTCTTCAATACCTGCCTTACTTATTGCTTCGCCGCAACGAACCGGATAACCAACGTCCCTGTCTTTCTCAAGCATCAAGACAGAAACACCTTGCTCGGCAGCAAACCTCGCAGCCATTGAACCAGCAGGTCCGGCACCAACGATTATTATGTCATATTCTGGTTTCAATAATTTTAGTTTTCAATTTTATATATAAAGTCCACAGTCTTCAGTGGGCAGTCTACAATATTTAAATAAAGTTATATCATCATTTATATTTATCCGGATTTTCAATCATATGATTTAACATTTTTCCGATTTCTTCGGATCTTTCCAGGTATTCTTTATAAACCTCTGCACTTATATACTTACAACTCAAAGAAAAGTCTAACCATACTTGGGTTTCGCTGTTTTCCATATCTGCATCCGTGATCTTAGAAACAAAATGCGCGGGATATTTTTTTTTCCGATAAGCTTCTGCTATCGACGAACATACAGACCGTGACGATCTTCTAATTTGGGATATTAATCCATATTTTTCTTCTTCGGAAAAAGATTTTGATAGCTTGAAAATTCCCATCGAAAGCTTAACGCCTTCTGATAAACTTTTAGATCTCTAAATGTGCTCACTTAATGATTTCTCCTCAATTATATTTATTGAAGACTGGAGACTGAGAACTGAAGACTCATTTAACAGGCAATCCTTCATTATTAAACCGAATAACTTCAATTGGACAACTCCATACGCACTTTGCACAATTTGTACATCGCACATCAACTATTAATATTTCCGCTTCTTTTAATTCAATTGCATCTTCTGGACAAACACCAACACAGCAACCACAGAAGTCACATCTATCCGGAAGTATTTCTATCATTAGCTTTCCGTTTTTTGCTTGTCGGTAGTTCATTTTAAAATAAATTTATAAAAGAAAAAATTTTTAGTCGAAATTAAATAAAGAATGGAATAAAGGAAAATCTGATTTATGTGCACTCGATTTGTATTTCCTCAATCAGAAGATTTTCTTTTATTTCAAAAGGAAAAGAATTGTCCGGCATAAAAAATTCTTTGCCAGAAGGAAGAACTTTTAGTTTTATGTTTTTTAATTCTTTATCATCAGTAGAAAAAGCAAAGATGCGCGTATTATCCTGAGTTTTTATTACGCGAACAAGAAAATGATTCTGTTCATCAATAAATGTTTGTGTTGTTATTTTGGGTTCTTCAGGTACAGAAGCAGCAGCTAATACAAGGAATTCATTTGTTTTACGTGAGTTGGGCTCTTCAACCACCTTCAAGCGAAAAAACTTTTGGACTTTGTAAAGATTAATTTTTTCTGATAACTTTTTTCGAACAGTCTCAGTTATTGGCTCATTAATATTCACTTTCAGCTCGGAGTAATAATGAATCAAATCATCAAAATCTGATGACTTTAATATTCTATCTCGCTTTTTTTCAGAAAGCTTTTGTGGGAAAAACACGAAATCAAATATGTCTTTTTCTGTAATCATAGGTTTAAAAATAAACTTTCTAACAAATTCAAATATCTAATAGAAAAAAAAACGGTTTATTCGGAAACGTAATTATTTCTTGCTCTGCATCTGTTCCCAAATGGTCGTTTTCATAACTTTTACTAAATATTCAATAATATTATGATAATTATTTAAATAAAATTCCTTTTTAAGATCTTTCATATGGACAGTAAAATATTCATACATTCCAGGATTTATGCCTCCATCCAATAAATCTTTAGACATATCCTTCAGAACTTTTTCAAAATATTCTACTTCAGAATTACTGAGTTTTCTTTTGTGTAAATATGATGAATGAAGTTTTTCAATAGCAACGTTTAATCCATTTTCAACAAACTGTATTAAGTCATATTGTGTTGATAAATCTTCGGTTGAATTAGGCACAATGTGGTCTGCAAAATTGATTTGCTTTAGTCTGATAACCAGTTCATTTAATGGAATTGCCGGGAAATATGCGGTTTCATTTTTTAAATAGTCAAACAGGTTCCCTAATAATTTTTTCTTTTCAGAAAAATAAGAGATTGAAATGTCTTCAAATTCTTCTTTCTTAATAGTATTTCCATCTATTTCATCTGAACACTTATCAACAATAAATGATTTTCCCGAATAACTCATCTTTTTGAAATCTCCTGTTTTTATCAAATAATTAACAGAATCCAAAATTTTAGAAAAAAACGGGTCGGACTCACGTAACAATCTGAAAATATGCTGCTCAACTCTCCCTGATGTAACTTTTGTAAGGAAAAATAATGTTGCATCTTCCGTTGCAATTTTCGGGTTCCAGTTATTAAATGTATTTACTAAGGAAATGTTTTGACTTTTCTGATCTTTCACAAAAAGAGGTGTAATCGCATCAATTGCTATACTATCAACCGAATAAATATCTTTTTGAATTAATTTATAAACCTTTTTATGATGATAATTAATATTTGCGACAGCCAATTGGTATGTTTTTTCAATCAGCTGATTTAGAAGTTTCTGACTTACTGCTTCATCAGAAGCAAGTATTTTTAGAGTGTTTAATAATTCCATGTTTGAGATTTAATTATCAAACATAGGAAAAATTTTTATTTTTTTTACGCCTGATTTTCCGATAGTAAGATTTTTTGTGCTATTAGGTTTATAAATTTAGGAAATTCATTAAAAAATATATAGTTCTGGGGGATTAAGCCGCGAGAGCGGCTTATTTATTGTTTGATTTTACAAATTTTTTGCAGTCTCAAGATATAATTTGGTTCATTAGATTAGTTAAATACTAAATTGTAGGTGTCTGCCCATCTAGTTTATCGAGATCAAAACTAAAAATTACTCGACGCTCAAATCTTCTTTTATTCTTCGTTTCTCTGTTTCTAGTTCGTTATTTAATTTTAACAGCTGCAAACTTTCTTCTTCGGAATCTGCATTTTCAATAAGGTTCCGATTTTCAGAAATTTTATGATCAATTTGTAACTGCTTGAGCTTAACTATAAGATCTTTTACGAATATCTGTGAACTTTTTTCTCTTATCTTGTTCATTGTGTATTCATCCCAGTTTGGACTAATAGAATGTTCATCAATTGTTATTTCCCGCAGATATGTCTGAATGTTCTCATCATCGAATTGTGTAAAAAGATTGGCCGCCTTCAAATCACCGCCTTCATTGTGAATTTCTTTTATCCGTTCGAAAATCTTTTCATTTACTTCTATTATAAAATCTTCGGGATTGATGTAATGAAGAATAAGTTCCAAAATTCTATTATCCCCCTCAAAGAGAAGCTTGATAAACTCTTTTTCAATATTATAAATAACTGAAGATACTGTTTTCTTATTGTGATCAAACAGAATATCTTTTGGTAAAGTGTCCTTGTCTCTAACCTGATTGATTTTTGTCTGAGTTTGTTTTTTAAGAACTGAGATTGCCTGAATTAATTCTAATTCAATAAGCTTTTCTCTCAGATTAAATTTGCGTGAAATGGTTTTAATTAAAATATTTCGTTTGAGTTCGTCATCTATAAGGGCAACAGGTTTTACGAGTTCCCTTATCGCTTCAACAGTTGTGGTTGAGTCATCAAACATTCCCTGGCTTTCGTAATATGCTGTTTGATATTCCAGAAAATTTTCTGAGTTCTTAATAATTTCCTCAAATTCATCTTTGCCGTATTTATGAACGTAAGAATCAGGATCCTCACCCTTGGGAAGTGTAGCAATTTTAATATCAAAATCTTTCTTTAACAATATTTCTATACTTCGCATAGAAGCTTTAATACCTGCAACATCGGCATCAAAAATCAGAACAACATTTTTTGTATAACGTGAAAGCAACTGTGTCTGATCATCTGTTAAAGCAGTGCCTGATACCGCAACAACATTTTTAATTCCGCTCTGATAAAGCGAAATCAAATCCATATAACCTTCAACAATAATTGCTTTGTTAAGTCTGCGTATTTCATCTTTAGCATGCGAAAGACCATATAAAATTCTTCCTTTAACGTAGATAATAGACTCGGGTGAGTTTATATACTTTGCGGCTTTTGCATCTTTGCCTAAAATTCTTCCGGCAAAGGCAACAACTCTTCCATTTGGAGAAAAAATTGGAAAGATTATTCTTCCTGCTAATTTATCAAAAACTCTTCCATCATTATTTCGTCCGATTAATCCAAGCTGCAGAGCTTTTTCCAGATCGATATTTTTTTGTTTGAGGTAATTAATAAGATTTTCCCAGCCGTTGAGTGCATAACCAAGTCCGAATGCTCTTAGTGTTTGCGGTTTTATATTTCTGTTCAGAAAATATTGTCTGGCAATTTCACCTTCGGAATCGTTCAGCAAATTGTTGGAGAAGTATCTTGCTGCTTCCGTATTAATGTCGTATAACTCTTCCTGTTCACTTTGCTTTTCGGGACTCCCACTTTCTTCATACTCGAGATTTATTCCTACCTGTTCGGCTAATTCCTGTATTGATTCAATAAAAGAGATTTTTTTATAATCCATAATGAACTTGAAAACATTTCCACCGGTGTGACAGCCAAAGCAGTGGAAAATTTGTTTTTCATCACTAACAGTAAAGGAAGGCGTTTTTTCTGAATGGAACGGGCAAAGTCCAATGTAGTTCTTTCCTCTTTTTCTTAGGGGAACATATTCCGAGATAATATCCACAACATTTGCGGCGTTTCTTATCTCTTCTATTTTTGATTCAGGGATTCTCATATCCAAATATAATAAGAATCAAAATGAGTAATATTTTATTCTTTCAGAGTGGTGAATAATATTTTTATATTTTGTGCGGAATCTTAACTTTTTAGTTATGGAACGAAAAACTGATTTTTAACATTTAAAGATTACAAAAAACAATAAATAAGCATGACGGAAGCAATAAATAATCTTAAAAAATATTGTAATAGTCTAACCCAATATTCACGATATAAAACCAGAGAAGTTTATATAGGAGATATTCCGCTTGGTGGAAATAATCCTATCCGTATTCAGTCAATGACTATAACTAATACAATGGATACCAAGGCTACTGTTGAACAAACAATACGTATGGTTGAAGCAGGATGCGAATATGTAAGAATAACTGCCCCAAGCATTAATGAAGCACAGAATCTTGAAAATATAAAAAAAGAACTACGGGCACATGGATATAATGTTCCTCTTATTGCAGATATTCATTTCACTCCAAATGCTGCAGAACTTGCTGCAAGAATTGTTGAAAAAGTAAGAATAAATCCTGGCAATTATGCTGATAAAAAAAGATTTGATATCGCTGAATACACTGATACTCAATATGAAGCTGAGCTGAATCGAATTAGAGAAAAATTCACTCCCCTCGTTAAAATTTGTAAGGAATATGGAACCGCAATGCGAATAGGAACAAATCACGGTTCCTTATCTGATAGAATAATGAGTCGTTACGGCGATACTCCTCTTGGAATGGTTGAATCTGCTTTAGAGTTTTTAAGAATTTGTGAGGATAATAATTATCATAACATTGTTCTTTCGATGAAAGCAAGTAATCCCAAAGTGATGGTTCAGGCTTACAGACTTTTAATCAGAAAGATGGAAGATGAGAAAATGAACTATCCTCTTCATCTTGGTGTAACCGAAGCTGGCGGTGGCGAAGACGGCAGAATTAAATCAGCCGTTGGAATTGGAACATTGCTTGAAGATGGAATTGGCGATACAATAAGAGTGTCATTAACCGAAGATCCTGAATTTGAAGTTCCCGTTGCAATTGCGCTCGCAAAAAGATACGAAGAAAGAGAAAAACACAATCCGATAAAACCAATTGATGATTCACCAATTGATCCTTTTGTTTACAACAAAAGAAACTCCTTTGAGGTTTTAGGAATTGGCGAAAGTAAGGTTCCGCGTGTTGTAGCAGATTATTCAAAGCGTGGCGTTCTTAATTATATAGATTTAAATGATATTGGTTTTTCATACAATGAGCAAACTGATAAATGGAATCTCACAGATAGTGCTGCTGATTTGATTTATCTCGGCAATAAAATCTTACCAGTCAATTGTCCCAATGGTTTAAAGGCTGTTTATGATTATAACATCTGGAAAAGTCTAGAGAACAATAATAACAGTTATCCGATACTCAATGTTGATGAATATCTTAACAATATTAAATTATCTGATGAACTCAACTTTTTGAGTATTAGAATTGGGGATTTGAATGAGGAACTTTACTACAAATTAAAATCAGATAAAACTGTTGTCTTAGTTTTAGAGACGAATAATCTTCACGGAATGGCAGAACAGCGAAGAGCATTTTTTGAATTATTGGAAAAGCAGATTGAGAATCCCGTTATAATAAGAAGAGATTATTCTGATGTAAGTTTTGATCAATTAAGATTATATGCATCAACAGACCTTGGCGGCTTGTTGATTGATGGATTTGGAGATGGCGTTTGGATTTCCGTTCAAAGTATTAAGGAAAATCCCCCAACTCAAAATACTTATGTAAGAAGTTTTATCAACAAAAAAGAATCTTTAGAAAAAATTATCAACAGGACATTGTTTGGAATATTACAGGCTGCAAGAGTCAGAATATCTAAAACAGAATATATCGCTTGTCCATCCTGTGGAAGAACTTTATTTGATCTTCAAGAAACAACAGAAAAAATCCGCCAACAAACCGAACATCTTAAGGGAGTTAAGATAGCCGTGATGGGTTGTATTGTAAACGGACCCGGAGAAATGGCAGATGCTGATTATGGTTATGTTGGTTCTGGTGTAGATAAAATAACCCTTTACAGAGAAAAGGACATTGTGCGCCGAAATGTACCCGCAAAAGAAGCTGTAAACGCATTAATTGAGCTAATTAAAGAGGATAATCGCTGGATTGAGACAAAACACAATTAAAAATTGTTTATTTAAAGAAGATAATTTATATTTAGTTACTTAATATGAACGGTTATAAGAAAGAAAAAGAAAAGTTACTTCTCCTTGAGCAAACGGAAATAAAGATTAAAAACAGCTTAAGGTCTTGATTTTTTGAGAATGCACCCCGGTAAACCCGGGGTGCTTTTTTTTGTCAATTTTATGAAATGTTACGAAATATTTAGATTCATCGAAGACTGGGCGCCCAAAGGCATTGCCTGGGATAAAGATAATGTCGGATTACAGGTAGGCTCTGCAGACAATGTGTTAAAAAACATTCTGCTCTGCCTCGACTTAAACGATAAGGTGGTGGATGAAGCAGTCAAGAAAAATTGCAGCCTTATTATTAGTCATCATCCGCTGCTCTTTCGACCACTTAAAAAGATAGATACACAGTCCGACAAAACCTCCAGAATAATAGAAAAACTTCTTAAGCATAACATCACTCTTTACTCAGCACACACAAACTTAGATTTTACAAAAGATGGAGTAAGCTTTAAGCTTGCAGAAAAACTTAATCTAAAAAATTCTTCTTTTCTTCAGAACTTATCCTCAAACCAATTCAAGCTTTCGGTTTTTGTTCCTTTCACACATATTAATGAGGTTGCTCAGGCTATTCATAATGCCGGTGGTGGAGTAATCGGGGAATATACTCACTGCAGTTTTAGAACTATTGGAACAGGAACTTTCAAAGGCTCGGCAAAATCTGATCCAATGCTGGGCAAAAAAACAAATCTTGAATATGTAGATGAAGTTAAGCTCGAGGTTTTAATAGATTCATTCAACTCTTCAAAAATTATTTCAGCAATGATTACTGCTCACCCTTATGAAGAAGTTGCTTATGATCTTTATCCTCTTGCAAATGAAAATATTAATTACGGAATGGGTGTTCTTGGATATCTGGAACAACCAATGAACGAAAAAGATTTTTTAGGCTATGTGTATAAATCATTAAAGATAAAAAACTTCAGATACACAAAAGGGAAAAACAATAAAATTAAAAAAGTTGCTGTTTGCGGGGGATCAGGAAGCGATTTACTCTCAACAGCTATTAAGAAAAAAGCTGATGCTTTTATAACGGCTGATGTAAAATATCACACCTTTGATGAGGCACAGCATGAAATTTTATTAATTGATGCAGGTCATTACGAGACAGAGATATTTTCCCTGGATGAAGTCGAAAAAAAATTAAAGAAATTTTTATCAAATAAACAAAATAAGGTTTTTAAGTATAAGGGAACTACAAATCCCATTAAATTTTATAATATCTAAGGAGTAGAAACAAATTGTTAAATAGATTAAAGACACTTTATCAACTTCAATTTATTGATGATCAGCTTGATGTGCTGGAAGAACTTCGCGGCGACTTACCCAATACTGTTAAAGACCTCGAAAGCAAAATCACTGAAATGAAAGAAGATATCCAGAGTAAAGAGAAACAACAGAAAGAATCAGTTGAAAAAAGAGAATCAAACGAAAAAGAAATGGAACGTCTTCTTGAAAATCAGAAAAGATTTAAAGCTCAATTATACCAGGTAAGAAATAACAAAGAGTATGATGCCCTCACAAAAGAAATCGATCATACTGAAGAACAAATAACCAAAATGGAAGCTGAGAACGAAGCTTTGGTAGATTTAAGTAAATCTTTGTCACAACAGATTGAAGAAAGTTTGCCAGCACTAGATGAGCTGCAAAAAGGACTTAAAGAAAAAGAAGCTGATTTGAAAGAAATCATCAAGGCAAACGAAAGAGAAGAATTAAAACTTCAAGCAGAAAGAAAAAAAGTTGAAGGACAGGTTAAGAAAGCCGATGTTTCCGTTTATATGAGAATCAGAAAGGCTAAAAAAGGCAAGGCAGTAGTTACAATAAAACGGTCTGCTTGCTCGGGTTGCCACAATATCGTTCCTTCTCAGCGTCAGCTTGAAATAAGAAGAAATAATAAGCTTTTCTTCTGCGAGTACTGTGGTAGAATTCTTGTTTCACAAGAAATTGCTGATTCGCAAGAATAAGATTAAAATTAAATCTTAGACCGCTGCAAATCCATAAACACTTAGGATTTTGCAGCAGTAAAATGGAGAAAATTTTTCCTTTCTATGTCCCCGGTTTTATTCAAAAACTAAATTTGTAATTCTCTCTTTTCTGATGATTCTACGTCCATAATTTATTATATTCGCAACAAGAAACTTTTACATCTTTATATTTAATATTTTAGTTTAATTTGTAATTGACAGGAGTGAATTAGTTAAAAAATTAATTTGTCTCCATTTTATAAAAGAATAATCATATAATTTAATCCGGGCAGCCGCTCTCCGATCTATCGGGGGGAGGAAAGTCCGAACTTCACAGAACAGGGTGCCGGGTAACTCCCGGGTGTTCCGATCTATCGGGACAACTGATAGTGCCACAGAAAATATACCGCCACGATTTAACTGCCGTTAGGCTGTTATTGTCGGGGTAAGGGTGAAATGGCGAGGTAAGAGCTCACCGCTCCATTGGTAACATCGGAGGCATGGCAAACCACACTCGAAGCAAGGTCAAGTATGAAGGTCATTCCGAAATATTTCGGAACAGGGTTGTTCGCTCTGCGTTACCTTCGGGTAGACCGCTAGATCATGTTAGTAATAGCGTGACAAGATAAATGGTTGCCGCCCCGACTTGTCGGGGTTACAGAATTCGGCTTACAGGATTAAGTTATATGGTGTGTTCTTCGAAATAGCAGTGCTGTAATTTGGGCTTATAATTCTTATGTTGAAGAAACGCTGGACTATAAGAGAAATTGAAGATACGTACTCTGTAAAAGCCTTAGCAGATTCCCTAAACATTTCAGAAGTTTTGGCAAGGCTTTTAGTTTTACGTAACATCAACAACTTTTCAGAAGCCAGGTCATTTTTCCGACCTTCCCTTGATTCTCTTCACAATCCCTTTTTAATGGACGGTATGGAAGATGCAACCAGCCGTGTCATACAGGCTCTTACTGAAAATCAGCTTATATGTATTTACGGGGATTATGATGTTGACGGAACCTGTGCAACTGCCCTTTTATATCTCTTCCTTAAAGAACTCGATGCAAATGTTGATTTTTATATCCCCAAAAGATTAACAGAAGGTTACGGACTTTCCAAAGAAGGTATTGATGTAATAAAAGCTAATGGAGCTTCTCTTATTATTACAGTTGACTGTGGAATTACTGCTATAGAAGAAACCTATTATGCAAATCAGATAGGGATGGATATTATAATTTGCGATCATCATCAGCCAAAAGATCAGTTACCGCCTGCTGTTGCTGTCCTGGATCCTCTCAAACCAAATTGTAATTATCCATACAAATATTTATCAGGCGCTGGTGTTGCACTAAAACTTGCTCAGGGTATTTGTGAAAGAATCGGCAGACGCGAAATGACAAATAAATATTTTGATCTTGTGTCTCTTGCCGGTGCTGCAGATATTGTTCCTCTTGTTGATGAGAACAGAATTCTTGTTAGAGAAGGAATGAATCAGATAAATACAAATCCTCGCCCAGGCATTCTTGCATTAATTGAATCGAGCAGTTTGCATTTAGGAAATTTAACTTCCGGACAAATTGTGTTCACACTTGCACCAAGAATTAATGCTGTTGGAAGATTAGGTGATGCACATAGAGCTGTAAATCTATTAATTGCCGATAACCAGCAGGAAGCTAATGAGCTTGCACAGGTTTTGGAAACTGAAAACTATGAAAGAAGAAAAATTGATGTAGATACTTTTGATGCAGCACTTCAGCTGGTTGAAAATTCAATTGATTTGGATAATGAGCTGGCAATTGTACTTCATCAGGAAGAATGGCATCCAGGAGTAATTGGAATTGTTGCATCGAGACTTGTAGAGAAATATTACCGCCCCACAATCATGCTTACTACAATCGATGGTGTTGCAAAAGGTTCTGCAAGAAGTATTACTAATTTTAATATTTACGAAGCTCTTCAGAAGTGTGAAGATATGCTAATACACTTCGGCGGTCATCAAGCGGCAGCCGGACTGGCATTAGAAATTGATAAGTTAGATGATTTTAAAGATAAGTTTAATCAGATTGTAAAAGAATCGATTTCTGAAGAGGATCTTTTTCCCGAAGTAATTATTGACTCAAAAGTAAGATTCTCTGAAATAACTCCTAAGTTTATAAAAATACTTGATGAATTTTCACCATTCGGACCGGGAAATATGCGTGCCGTTTTTCTTGCTGAAGAAGTTGAGGTAATTAATTCACCAAGAATAGTTGGTAATAATCATATTATCGCTACATTTAAACAAAATGGATCTGATAAAGTGTTTGATACGATTGGGTTTAATTTATCAGAATATTTTGATTTGATAAAGAGCAAGAATGTAAAGCTCGATATTGTTTTTACAATTGATAAGACAGTAAAAGACGGAAGAACTTTTCCTCAGTTTAGATTAAAAGATGTTAAACCAAGTAATATAGAAGAAATTAATTAGGAGCTAATAAAATGTCCGGCCACTCCAAATGGGCAACTATTAAACGTAAAAAAGCAGCCATCGATGCAAAAAGAGGAAAGATTTTTACGAAGCTTATAAAAGAAATTACTATTGCTGCCAGACATGGCGGCGGTGATCTTGCCGGTAATCCACGACTTAGATTAGCTGTTGACAATGCAAAAGCACAAAATATGCCGCAGGATAATATTGATCGTGCAATAAAAAAAGCTACCGGTGAACTTGAAGGAGTTACTTATCACGAATTTACTTATGAAGGATACGGAACTGCCGGTGTTGCAGTTCTTGTTGAAGTTGCAACTGATAATAAAAACAGAACCGTTGCGGAAGTAAGACATCACTTTAGTAAAAATGGCGGTAGTCTTGGTGAAAGTGGTTCTGTCGCTTGGATGTTCGACAGAAAAGGGATTGTGACTTTACCAAAGCAAGGTAAAACCGAAGATGATATAATGAATATTATCATTGAAGCCGGTGCAGATGATTTACAAACTGAAGAAGATTTTTTTGAAGTTAGTACATCCATAGAATTTTTTGAAACTGTAAGAAAAGCGTTAGCTGAAAAAGGATTGGAAATTGAGAATGCTTCGCTTCAATGGGTTGCAAAAAATTTGATAGAAGTAAAAGGCGAAGATGCTGAAAAAGTAATGAGGCTTTTAGAATCACTAGAAGACTGTGATGATGTTCAGAATGTTTATTCCAATGCTGATATAATAGAATAAAGACTAATCTTTAATTCTAAATTATGATCTTAAACTAATTAAATGATTATACTCGGAGTTGATCCCGGAACTACTATTACGGGATACGGAATTATCAAACAATCGGGAAGTTCTTTTGCAAGAATTTCAAGCGGTATTATAAAACTTCCCTCTCCTAAACCTATTCCTCAGAGGCTTGAAGTTATTTATGATGAGCTCGACCGAATAATAAAATTATTCAAACCGAATGAGTTTGCAATTGAAACTGCTTTTTACGGAAAGAATGTTCAATCCGCTATGAAGATTGGTTATGCACGGGGCGTTTCAATTCTTGCTGCTGTTCATAGCGGCTTACCTGTTAGCGAATACTCACCAAGAGAAATTAAAAAATCAGTTGTTGGAAAAGGTGCGGCTTCAAAGGAGCAGGTTAGTTTTATGATTAAAACTTTGCTTAATTTACAATCATCAAAAATGAAGCTTGATGAAAGCGATGCACTTGCAACTGCGTTGTGTCATGCTTTTAGAATGAAAACTCCATCAATAAAAACTAAAAGTTGGAAAGCGTTTGTCGAAGCGTATCCGGAAAGGGTTCTTCCCTAATTATTATGATCGGTTATCTTAAAGGTAAAATAATTTCTTCAAAACCAACTCAGATCATTTTAGATATAAACGGAGTTGGTTATAAAGTTGGCATTTCTATCAACACTTTTGAAAAGATAGTTGATAAAGAAGATGTTTCTCTTTTTA
This sequence comes from uncultured Ignavibacteriaceae bacterium, assembly GCA_963804005.1. Lineage (GTDB taxonomy): Bacteria > Bacteroidota > Ignavibacteria > Ignavibacteriales > Ignavibacteriaceae > JAGXRK01. The sequence continues at coordinate 51,112 of CAWDOP010000010.1, forward strand.
TTCATACTCACGTTAAAGAAGATTCAATTTCACTTTACGGATTTTTCACCGAGTCTGAAAAAGAAATGTTTGAACTGCTAATTTCAATAAGTGGTATTGGCCCTAAAATAGCACTTGGACTTTTATCCGGCATTTCTGTTGAATCATTAAAAGAAGCAATAGAAGAAGGAAATATAGCCCGAATAACCGCGGTTCCCGGAATAGGAAGAAAAACTGCAGAAAGATTAGTTCTTGAATTAAGATCAAAAATTGAAGGCATTTCTGCCGGAGAGTTTACCACAGTACAACCAAGTATTAAGAGCGAAGCAATTTCTGCTTTAACAACACTTGGTTACAATGTTAAAGTTGCGGAAAAAGTTGTACGGGAACTATTGATTGAAAATTCAAATTACGCTTTGGAAGATCTGATCAAAAAGGCTCTTGCAAACCTGAATAAATAAACGCAAAGTATTTTATTTTACTTCACAAACTAGTTTTGCTATTCCCTCAATTTCAGCCTCAAGTTTATCACCTTTATTAACTTTGCTTACACCTTTTGGCGTTCCGGTAAAAATTAAGTCTCCAGGTTCAAGCGTCATCAAAGAAGAAATGTACTCAACTATTTGAGTTGGATTGAAGATCATTTTGCTCAACTGATCATTTTGTCTGATCTCACCGTTTACTTTAAGTGTAATTGTTTCAGTAAGATTTAATTTATAATCTTCTGAAGAAATAAAATCAGATAGTACTGTTGAAGTGTCAAAACATTTGGCAATCGTCCAGGGATGACCTTTTTTCTTTAACTCATTTTGAACATCTCGAAGAGTCATATCTAAACCGATTCCGTAACCGGCAATAGCTTTTTGTGCTTCTGTTTCAGTTGCATTTTTTACTTTTACTCCTATGAGCAGAACAAGTTCTGTTTCATGATGCATATCATTTGAAAAAGATGGATAAATTATTTTATCGCCAGAATAAATAACTGAGCTTGTTGTTTTAAGAAATATTACGGGTTTTTCATGCTGCTCATTTCCAAGCTCTTTAATGTGCTCGACATAATTCCTGCCGACACAAACTATTTTACCAATTGGCATTTCTTTACTGCTGTTTTTTAGTTTTACTGTTTTCATGTTTTTTGCTTTTTCTTCGTTGCTGCGGGAAATAAAATATTATTTAAAATTAATCTGTATCCGGGCGAGGTTTTATATAAGGTTAAATCTGTAGGTGGATCGCCGACTGCGTGTTGATAATCTTCGGGATCATGTCCACCGTAAAAAGTAAAAAATCCTCTGCCAAAATTTCCATTAATATATTTTACCTGATCTGTTTCTTGTCGCTCTGCAAGCGATATAACTGAATTTTTTATGGTGCTTCTGCGGAACATTGTAGACTGTCCCATAAATCCGTGAATAACATTAGTATGATTTTGAGTTAACATCGTAGGAACAGGATCATACTTTGCTGAAAATTCAAATAAAGTAAAATAATCATTATTCAAAGAACCTATTTCTTCTGGTTGAATATCTATATTACTGTATTCATAAACATAAGGATTTGTTTCCAGCTTGAAATTGTGGAATGCAAGTGTTCTGGAAAAATCTAATTTCTCCTGTGCATTCGGATCAGCAGCATCACCATCAAACATTGGTGCACAAATATCAACATCTTCAGCAGCAAGAGCAATATCATAAGAATCTGTTGCAGAACACATTGCAAAAAGAAATCCGCCTTGACCAACATAGCTTTTAATTTCCCTTGCTACAGTTTTCATCATTTCGGAGACTTTTTGAAATCCGTTTTTCTTTGCATTCTGTTCATACATAATTTGCTGATCAATATACCATTGTGCATTACTGAAGCTTGCATAAAACTTTCCATACTGTCCTGTAAAATCTTCGTGATGAAGATGAAGCCAGTCATACTTTGATAAATATCCCTTAAGGACCTCATCATTCCAGATTTTATCGTATGGAACTTTTGCATATTCAAGAACAAGGGTTACAGCATCATCCCACGGAACAAATCCCGGCGGAACATAAACCGCAATTTTAGGTGCTTTTTCTAATCTTACCACATCCATATTATTATCTTCACTCTGAACTTCAGCATAAATTTGCGTTGCCTGAGACAAAGATATTTGTTCAAATTGAACTGCTTCGACCAGGCATTCGGAAAGAATTTTTTCTGAATGATCTAAAAGGAATGAACCACCTCGATAGTTCAACAGCCAGTCAGCTTTATAACCCTCCATCAAGCTTCTGAAAGTGATACCGTAAGCTTTAAGATGTTCTGTTTGCTGAAAATCCATGGGTATAAGAATTTTGTTTTGTGCAAACAAAGACGAAGCAAGAATAATTATGAGGAATGTTTTTTTCATTTGATTGTACTAAATAAAAATGGGACTTATTGACGTAAAAACTAATTCGATAATCAATAAGTCCCTATGCAATAATATTTTATCTACGCAGATTTTGCGTCCGTTTCAATAAATAGTGGTTCGCTTCCATTTTCAATTACATCGCGAGTAATTATGCATTTATCAACATTCTTTTTCTCGGGAAGATCAAACATTATATCAAGCATATACTGCTCAACAATAGAGCGAAGTGCACGTGCGCCTGTTTTTCTTTCCATCGCTTTTTTCACAACAGAATCTATGGCTAAAGGATCGAATTCCAGATCAACAGCTTCCATTGCAAAAAGTTTTTTATACTGCTTTAGTATTGCGTTCTTTGGTTCTGTGAGAATATTTTTTAGTGCTTCTTCACTTAATGAATGAAGTGCTGCAATTACAGGTAATCTTCCTATCAACTCAGGAATTAATCCAAATCTTAATAAATCTTCCGGCTGAACCAAGCTTAATAATTCATCTTCGGTTTCAATTTTTTTAAGGTCTGAGCCAAAGCCCATTTTATTTTTATTTAATCTCTTTGCAACGACCTTATCAATTCCTTCGAATGCACCTCCGACTATGAACAAAATATTTTTTGTATTAAGATTTATCAAACTTTGTTCGGGATGTTTCCTTCCGCCTTTGGGAGGAATTCCGGCCATAGTTCCTTCAAGAATTTTCAGCAACGCCTGTTGAACACCTTCACCCGAAACATCTCTTGTAATAGAAGTGCTTTCACTCTTACGTGCAATTTTATCTATCTCATCGATGTAAACGATTCCTTTTTGTGCACGTTCAAGGTTATAATCGGCAGCCTGAAGCAAATGCACTAAGACAGTTTCCACATCATCACCAACATAACCGGCTTCTGTAAGAGTGGTCGCATCAGCAATTGCAAATGGAACATCTAAAATTCTTGCAAGCGTTTGAGCAAGTAATGTTTTCCCTACTCCGGTAGGACCGAGCAGTAAGATATTACTTTTCTCAATTTCAACTTCATCAAGTTCGAAAAAAGAATTTCTTGAGTTTATTCTTTTATAATGATTATAAACAGCAACAGATAAAACCCGCTTTGCTCTTTCCTGACCAATTACGTATTCGTCGAGTGATTTTTTTATTGAGTGAGGTGTGTGTTGTGTCCACTTGCCTTTTTTAGCATTGTTGAAAGCAGCTAGATTATTTTTAAGTATATCTATACTGCTGGCAATACATATATCGCAGATATAAACATCGGGTCCGGCAATCATACTTCCAACTTCATTGCCATCCCTTCCGCAAAATGAACATTTTACTATTTTTTGTTCTTGTTTTTTTGTCATTACTAATTCTCTAACTTGTTTTACTTCTCAGAAATAGGATTCTTTCTCTTGCTTTGTCGACATAAATTGATCCGGGAAACTGCAACAGAAGCTTTTCATAGCAATCTATTGCTTTCGGAAATTCTTTTAATGCAAATTCAAAAATATTCCCCAGCAAATATAAGGCTTTGTCGGAATAAATATTTTTCTCTTTTTCTGCAGAAATTTCATTTAATATTAAAATAGCACTGTCGTAATTGTTCAAAGCAATTTCCATCTGCGCCGATCTGAGTTTGCAGATTGAATTAAACATAAAAGCTTTCAGATCCTGTCCTATCAGATCATATTTTTGTTTTGCCTCTTCAAAGAACATTCTTCCGGCTAATATTTCAGCATCACTAAAGAGTAAAAGATTAGACGAATCATTCTTTGCAGAGTTCATCAGAAGAGAAAACTCTATTGCATCATTTGCAAAATTATCTTTTAGATTTTTTAGAATTTCAGAAAGGTGTTTTTTTGCCTCATCAAAATTTCCTTTATATGCTTTTATTTTTGCAAGATGAAAATAAGCTTCATGTTTTTTCTCGATTTGTCCTGAGCGAAGATTTAGTGCTTCCTCGTATAACTCTTTTGAACGATCAGTGTTTCCTTCTATAAGATTTATCTCTGCCAAATCAAGATAAGCATCTATTGCAAATCTTGACATCGGATAATTTTTTATAATAATGTCTAGATATTCTTTTGCCTGGGCAATATCGTTCTGCAAACGGAATTTTATCTGAGCCATCCGCAAGTAAGATTCAATTGCTACCTCGCTGTGAGAATAAATTTTTGTTATTTCGTCAAAAGCCGATATTGCGGGTTCTACCGTTTTGGAATCGAGACGCGGGGGAAGCGAATAAGTTTTCCAATCATCAACGGATGATAAAAACTTTTTTCTCAGAATTGCTTCCTGCGACTTTGCATATCCTAGTTTTGCCGATGATACAATTTTAGAGTCAGGATATCTCTCGATTATTGTTTTATATATTGGTGATGCAATTTCAAACTCACCTTCTCTGAAAACAAATTCTGCAAAGTTGTAAAGTTCTCCGCCTTTAGATTGCTGCTTGTTATCAAGCTCGGAATAAATTTCAAAAGCTTTTTCGAATTCTTTTTGCTCCGTATAAAGTCTGGCTAAAAGAAAAAGGATTGAGTGGATGTCAGAGTTTCTTTTCTTTTCGACAACTTTAATTGTATTCTCCAGTGCATCGGGTTTATTTATATAAGATAATATCCTGCTCTGAATTGTTGAAAGCTGTGTGGGTGATTTTTCAAGAATAGAACAATACTCTTCTGCTGCTTTATCGTATCGCATTGAGAGTGAATAAAGATTTGCAAGATCCATTGAAAAGATAAAAGGATCGTTTGTTTTCGGTTTTCCTTTTTCAAGAATTTCAATCGCTTTATCAAAAGCACGACGTTCGATGGCATAGTTAGCAATGATTCTGAAAATCATTTGATCAGCATTTAGATTTTTTAGCGGTTCATCCCAAATCATGTAGGCTTTTTCATAATTCCCGTTCATATAATACATGGAACCAAGCTGACCTATTAAACTTATGTCCTTCGGATGATTTTCTAGTCTGTTTTCAATTATTAAAATTGACGCTGCAAAGTTTTTTTGCTGAATGTAGACTCTGTTTAACGAATTGAAGTAATTAATGTTATTGGGATCTTTTTGATAAAGGTCTTCATAAATTTTCTGAGCTTTAGCAAAATCATTTTGCTGCTCGTAACTCTGTGCAAGCAGAAATCGGTTATAATCGTCCGCGCCGGTTTGCTGTGCAGAAAGACTGACTGCAAATAATATAATCCACCAAAGAATATACATCTTCATATGACTAAGATAATAAATGCTTATCGCTATTCAAGGGAAGAATGAAGCGGTAAAAAACAAAAGCGCACTTTCATAATTAAATGAAAATACGCTTTTTCAGGGGGCTTCTACGAATTAAAATTTAAGCTGCCGCCGTAAGTAGTTCTTTATCAATTGCTTCCTTAAGCGATTCCTTAGGCAAAGCACCAACTGCCATCTTTGGCTGTCCTTCTTTAGGAATAAAAAGCAATGAAGGAATACTCTTTATCCCGAATACAGAACCAAGTTCCTGCTCTTCATCGGTGTTAACTTTATATACCTTTATTTTTCCTTTGTACTCTTCAGATAATTCTTCAAGGATTGGTCCCACCATTTTACAAGGTCCGCACCATGGCGCCCAGAAATCTATAACAGCAGGAAGTTCGCCTTCGTATTTCCAATCTTGATTTTTTTCATAGTCAAAAACTTTTTCTAAAAAAGTTTCTTTTGTCAACTGCTCGGTCATTTATTTTCCTTTCTGATCATTAAATAATTTTCTATTAATTTTTTTGTCTTCGTACAGATTGGTTCAGCATTATACTGCCGCTAAAACTCTTTGTAGCTTCTCTTTTACTTCGGATGCAATTGAAAGCATTTTATCATTATCAACAATTTTGGTCATTAACATAGGATCAAACATTGATACAACAGTTTTATTTTCTTTTTCGTAAACAATTACGTTGCAGGGAAGCAGCAAACCTATTTCTTCTTCAGCTTGAAGTGCTTTATGTGCTAACGGCGGATTGCAGGCCCCAAGCATAGTGTAGTTCTTAAAATCAACATTAATTTTTTTCTTCAATGTATCCTTAAAGTCAATTGAAGTAAGAACGCCGAAGCCTTCTTTCTTAAGTTCTTCCGTTACTTTTTCTATTGCCTGATTAAAAGTATAATCTGTTGTTTTTGAAAATCCGTATTGCACTTTTCTCTCCTTTTTATTTCTTTTTATTTCTTCTTCAGGGTTGACGTTTTCAAAATTGTATAAAGCGGACAAAAACCTGTTGCACCGCTGAATAAAAACGCAACGCCAATTATTCCAAGTATTATTGCAGCTATTCCGCTTATCTGATTAGTTAAAAATAAAACCGCAATAACAATAACAAGAAGTATTCTTATTCCTCTGTCGATATCAGCCATATTCTTTTTCATTATTCACCTTCCTTTGGTTGAAGTATTTTAGACTTAGTTTTCCAGTTAGTTAAAATCAATCCGATTACCGCACCGTATAAAGTGCTTGACCACGGATTACCGGTAATAGCACATCCTCTATTGCATCCAATAAAATGATAATAAAGATTTCCGCCAAGTGCTCCTAAGGCAACGGGAAGAATTCTTTTTGTCCATTTCCAAATCATCTCAACCCTGCTGCGTTCCATCTGATAATTCCTCCGCTTAAATTAGCCGCATTAAATCCCATTTTCTTAAGCTTAGCAGCAGCGCTCATGCTTCTACTGCCGGTTCTGCAATAACAGATAATTTCTGCATCTTTAAATTTCTTTAATTCGTTTTGCTTTGATGAAAGTTCCGCCATTGAAATATGATGGGAACCTTTTATAAAATCCTTTTTTCTTTCCTGTGGAGTTCTAACATCAAGAAGAACAACGTTTCTTTCTTTTTTAATCTTTAATGATGCATCTATAGGTGAATAATGTTTAACCGACCTGTAAAGCAGCACTTTTCTCACGATATAAAATCCAACTAAAGCGATTATTATATATAAAAATATCTGTCCGGAATCCATAAAACCTTATAATTTTTACGTTTGGTAAGATTAAGTAATTTGGAAAAGGATTCATAATAATTATGTTACATTATAGCAAAATAATTGACTAAGGCAACTATGAAACTTTCATTCAAACCGCTGACATCAGAAACCTGGAAAGATTTTGAAAAACTCTTTGGCGAAAAAGGCGCCTGTGCCGGTTGCTGGTGTATGTATTGGCTTATGCGAAGAAAAGAATATGATGAAAAACGCAAGGACGGCAGAACAAAGAATGAAATGAAAAAGATTGTAAAGAACGGAGTAGTTCCGGGAATCATTGCCTTTGATAATAAGAATCCAATTGGATGGATAGCGGTTCAATTAAGAGAAAATTATCCCGTTCTTGATAATTCAAAAATACTTGCGCCGGTAGATGATAAGCCAGTCTGGTCTATTGTATGTTTCTTTGTTCACAAAGATTACAGAAGAAAAGGTGTTTCTGTTGAATTGATAAAATACGCGGTTAAGTTTGCGAAGAAGAACAAAGCGAAAATAGTCGAAGGCTATCCTGTTGAACCGAAAACAGATAAAGCCGCACCTCCGTTTATTTGGACGGGAACATTTTCGGCTTTTAGGAAAGCAGGATTTAAAGAAGTTGCAAGAAGATCTAAAACGAGACCGATTATGAGGATTGTCTTGTGTAAATAGTAAAGTTTATAAAAGATAGATCAAAATTATTTTTTAAGTTTTTGAAATCCCATAAACCTTTTTTTCATTTCTGATAAATCCACTTTCACCTTCCCTTGTTTGATAAATAAAATCAATTAATACAATCTAAAATCAGCCTTTAGCCATAATTCCTATGTGCTTATGTGGCATACTTTCTGAAAAAATCTGTTGTCTGAAAGCTAACTTTTATTATACTAACAAGTAAAACAATAGCACCAATCCACTGAACCGGACCAAGGATATTGCCTCTGATAAAATATTCGAGTATAACTGCCGTTAAAGGAAAAGCCAGTTCACATATAGCTGCAACAGAAGCTGTAATTCTTTTCAACCCATAGTAGTAAAGAAATATTGCTGCTCCGCCCGTTGTAAAAGCAATGATTAGAAATATGACTGCTTGTTTTGTTGTAATTGCCGCAATGCTTTGGATATCACCCAAAGAGATAACTAGCGCAAACATAATAAACGCAGATAAAAGAAATCTGAGATACGTTCCCATCTCGAAAGAAACATTCCTAAGAGCACGTTTGCTAAGCACTGTTGATGAACTAAAACTAAAGGCAGCAAGAAGTGCAAACATAGCGGCAATTGTAGTTTTATCACCAGCTTCAAAATCGGGAAGCTTTGTACCGAACGTCATAAAGTAAGCTCCAAGGATTGCAAGTACTGCCCAAAAGAAAAACCGAGCAGGTAATTTTTCTTTAAGAAAAACAGCAGCAAGAGTAATAGCAAAAACCGGTTGTAATTTTTGAAGCAGAATAACAACAGAAAGATTAACGAAGTTTACATAGAAAAGCGCTTTTGTAATTGCCATTGTTCCTATCGCACCACCAAGAAGTGCGACTAAAAAGAAAGCCAACCAATCTTTTTTCTTTAAATTTTTTAGTGACGGCAATTGTCTGATAAAATAAGGCGAAAGAAGAAAAGCAACTATCGTACTTTCAACAAAAACCACTAACGACACAGGAAGACTGAAAAGCGAAGGACGCAGAACAATTCCATCCACTCCCCACAAACTTGCAGCAATTATCACAAAAATGGGAGCAAACCTGTTCATAAATCCTTTAAAAAAATGATGCGTCAATATAACATTTCTCGCCAGAAAATTTTCAGATGCAAATCAATCACTACAGATTAAGATTTGTGATTAGAGAACGGCAAATTAGCGCTATTCATAACTATCGCTCATTACACCGTCATGGTAAAATTTACCTAAAAATATGTCAAAATTTGCCTGATCAAAAATAATTTTGCACAATTTATTCTATAATGCCTCAGTTAAAATGGAATAATATTTGTCTAAATCTAGTGAATATTATTTTTATCAAGGAAAGAACACTAAAATGGCGTTATCATTTACAAGAAAAAATACGGTAATCCCGCGCAACGGCGAGGATAAAAAAGCGCGTGAAACTGCAGTCGTTGACAAGGTAGAAACTAAGATACCGATCGAAACGGAATTCAAATCAGATTTGGTTTCCACCAGTAGTTCATCTTCATTTTTTATTCCTGAAATGGAAAAACTTGATAAATCTCTTCAGCAAAAACTGAATTATGTTTTAAAGAGAGCTGCGCTAGCAACTTCTTTTGAAGATGATGATATAAAAACAAGAATAAACATAAAGACCGAATCTTCAGAAGTAACTTATCTGCGGACATTTCTTCTTCTTTCCTGTGCCAATATGTTGGGTGAAATCTTTAAAGCCGATACACCTTTAAGTTTTATGAACTGGCTGGATACAAAAAATTCATCTTACATAAGAAATACAAGGGAAGATATTGTTCACAAAGCTATTGGTTCATTAGGAATAATTGATGATGAAGTAAAGGCTAGCAAACTAATTAAATCTGTTTATGCTCAATATAAAATTAACAGCGTGACCGATTCCAATTTCTATTTTTTCTTTAAGGAAGGATTAAGTTCAGAACTTCAGTATAAAATTTCGGACAATTGTTGGATCTACCAAGATAATCCACTTGAAAAATGGGCTAACCTTCAAAATGTAAAAGAAGGATACAACAACTTAAGTACACTTGAAAATAAAAGACTTACAAACGCAAGAAAAAGATGGGATTCTCTAGAACATAGTCAAAAGCTTCTTGAATTATCTCAATTTATTGAGCAATTATTTAATCTATATGGTTTAGGTATCATCCCTCCGGTTGAAAAAACGGACAAAGATCCAATTGCCAAAATATGGCTAGATATTCAGGATACAATAGTAGATCACAGAATTAATTATCTGTCGAAATCCCTTTTTAATCAGTTTAGTGCAGATGGTGAAAAATTTAAGTTCAACGAAGTAAATTGTGTTTTTAAAGAAAATGAACTTTACATTCTAGAAAATGAGGTGAGAGATAAAGAACGCGATATATGGCTCCATCGGTTAGCAGAATGGCTTAAAACAAAAACTGATGCGAGTGCGTCGTCGCCAGGTGAAACAATATTCCTCAGCAGCAAGAACCAAGCTTTGGTAATTGGTGGAAATTCTTTTACCTTGTCTCTTGAGGAGTGGATCGAAAGTTCAATAAGAAATATAATTGAAAAAGTAAAGGTTTAGTTTATACAAAATTTTGTGATCTTTTTTCTTTAATCTTTATTCTTAACTGATTTCTCGCTATTTACGCAGTCCATTCTTATTTGCACTATAAGAATATAAAGTTACAATGAAACTGTAAGAATAGTTGCGATAATTATTTGCAATGAAAAGACCATCCACTCATAAACAAGCTAGAAACTTACTCCCGCAGTCATCAATAAAAACATTCCAAGCGAAATATCTTTTGTATGATGCGTTTTAAATACTTTTATGCCTTGCGGTAAAAAACAACCGCTGTACAAAACGCTGCAAATAACGTATTGTAATATCAATTAATTGTTTTCTTTTAAGGTTTGGGGTTAAGCGAACTATCTATCCAACACTAAGTGTTATCATTGCTCTTCTTGTATGAGATATGGCTGCGGGACCTAACTTAATTTCTTGCTTGGGGAGATGAATTTCTATTTCTGATTCTTGTTTTATAAAATCGAGGTTTAGTTGATTTGGATTCTGTTCTGTTGCTTTTCTTGATAGCTTCCGTTTATTCCGTGATGACTGCATTTATAAAAATTTATCCGGAGGTTAAAATGAAAATCGTTAATTAAATAATTCGTGTCGCAATCTAAAAAAATATTAATATAAAGCGAAGGAAAAGAAAATTTATTTTAAAAAATTTTTAACAATTAATATTTAAACAGGATTTTTGTGCCAATAAGCACTAAAAAATTTTATTTCTAAAATGAAAAGTTTCACAAATGAGATTTCGGGACATTATCTCGGTACAGAAATAGATGGGAATTGGTTGGAATGTTTTAAGGAAAATAAAATGTTTGTCCCGGCAATGGCATTTTGAGTGTAGATAATGAAAAAATATATTTTCACAGAAAACTAACCGAAGAACCTTTTTCAATCGCTATTGAAGCTATTGCTAATTTTACCTCTCAAAAAGCAACTATGCTATTATCCACTTAACTAATAAACTTAAAAAGATTAAAAATATAACTCGTTAATAATTAAATGCTATTTTGATTCATTATTCTTCTTTACCGACTAAATATCTTTTAATTTTTTGAGTTGTTGTCTTCTCAAACTCTTTATCTCTTATATAAAACTTTCTTATTTGCTTATAGCTTGTTAATTCGTTATTTGTCTGTTTTATTGCTTCGGAAATTGTTTCTTCAATAAATTCGGGAGTTATTGCAATATTATTTTTTTCAGAATATTCAATAAATGCCTCGGCGTCAGTTACTATTTGAACAGCAATAATTTCATCCTGCTTTTCGTCTTTTTCACCGTAAACAAGGCATTCCTGTATAAAAGGATTTCTGTTTAGAATATCTTCAACCTCTTCAGGAAAAATGTTCTTGCCGCTTTTGGAAATTATCACATTTTTCATTCTTCCGCTTATATGAAGAAATCCATCTGAATCAATATATCCAAGATCACCTGTTTTGAACCAGCCGTTATCGAAAGCTTCTTCGGTAAGTCGTGGATTTTTATAATAACCAAGCATTACATTTTTACCTTTGGTATAGATTTCACCAATACCTTCGCCATCCGGATTATTAATTCTTATCTCAACTCCCGGCAATGGAATTCCGGCGGCATTATCTTTAAAATTATCAAGCCGATTTAAGGCAAGAATTGGAGCTGTTTCTGTTAATCCATAACCCTGTATGAAAGTGAATCCGAATTCTCTTAATCCTTTTGCAACCATAGGATCAGGAGCAGCACCGCCGGCAATAAAAATTCTAATTGATCCACCAAATTTTTCATGAAGCTCTTTAAATATTTTTTTCTTGGCATTTTTCCAACCAACCGCTTGTATAAAATCCGTAATCTTAAGCAATGGCGGAACTATTTTTGATTTTACTTTATCCTCTTTAACTCCTTTATGAATTTTTTTAAACATTTTATCATAAAGAAGTGGAACACCAAGTAGTATTGTTGCTTTGACTTTCTGAAGATCTTCCACAACTGTCTTTAATGATCGCGCATAATGAACGGAACCACCTGTGAAAACTGGACAGAGAAATCCACAAGTACATTCATAAGTATGATGAATTGGCAGGACCGACAAGAAACGATCAGCACTATGCATTTTAATCATACTTGTCATCGCCATCAGATTAGCTGCAAGATTACGCTGGCTAAGCATAACACCCTTTGCTCTGCCAAGCGAACCGGATGTAAAAATTATTTCTGCAAGGTCATCAGGTTTAATATGCGGTAAAGTGTTTAAGGTTGAACTTTCGTTACTCATTAATTGCGTCATCGAAAGGAATCTGTTTTCTTCTTTCAGTAAATCCATGCTTATATATGTCTTAAGCTTTAATAAAGCCTGACCTTTTTCTTTTAGCATAGATTCGTAAGTTTCAGAAAAGACTATAGCAACTGAGTCAGATTCGTGAAGGACGTTGAGGATTTCGTTATGACTGAGATTTTTATCAATCGGAACGATAACATAGTTGAAGCACATTGCTGTAAGATAAGTTATACCCCACTGAACTCTGTTTTCACCAATAACGGCAATATGATCGCGCTCTTTTAAACCAAGTTTTGAAAGAGCTTTACCGAACCTAACTACATTTTCAAAAAGCTGGTTATAAGTAACTTTTTGAATCTGTGTTTCGTTTAAGTCTTCCAGAGCAATTTTATCTCCGTAAGTTTTTGCGGAAAGTATAAGCATTTCCTGAATAGAATTGATTGCAGGAATTTCAAATAACTTTAATTCTTTCATCTCATATCCCCTTATAATAAATGCTAAAAAACCTTTTGAATTGAAATAGCACCTCTTAAATCTCCTACCTGATAATTTTTTGCTTTATCATTTTTATAATTGCTGTTTATTAATTCGCTTACTTCCGGCATAATTTGCTCTTCCATTCCGTGGCAATTCAGGCAAGGTTGTTGAACAAGAATAGGTTTCATATATCTTAAATAATTTATATTCTTTTCTTCTACAACCTTAATATACTCAGAGAGAGAATCGAGTTTATCCTCGTTTTTGATTTGTTCAAAATATTTTAATCCTTCTGTTTCAAATTCATCAGGGATATTTATTTCATTCCTGTATTTAAATGAAACTCTCTTAATATAAACCCCTTTTTCAACACCAAAATTATTTGTCATAACCTGCGCAGTATCGGAACAAACATAGACAGCAGCGACGAAACCGTTATTCTTTATTTCGTTGAGCAGAATATTACGTAAACCCGACATAAATTCCTCGGCATTTTCACGCATTTCCAACTTTGTTGATTCGGGAATTTCAGTCTGCTTCTCGGATGAGCATCCGGCAATTAAAAAACATGATATCAATAAAACAAATAATAATTTTTCCATTTTATTGCCCTCCTGAAGTTAAAGTTACTTAATTCGTTAATCAGATTCCATTATAGTAAATTCTTTAAAACAATTTTATAAGTTTGTATATGATACTAGCAAAAATACATTAAGTGGATACCGAATTTACTCAGCGAAAAATATTTTACTTTTGGTTACCTTTGGCGGCAACATGGTTTATGATGTCGATTGAAGGACCTTTTCTTTCTGCACTCATTGCCAGATTACCTGATCCCAAATTTAATCTTGCTGCTTATGGTGTAGCTTTTTCTTTTGCTTTGGTAATTGAAGCTCCAGTTATAATGATGTTAAGCGCGGCAACAACTTTAGTAAGAAACAGTCAGTCCTATTTTTCCCTAAGAAAATTTAATTGGCTTCTTATTGGATTATTAACCCTTTTAATGATAATCCTGATTATTCCGGCAATATTTTATTTTATAGCAGAAGATCTCGTTGGGTTGCCAAAAGAAGTATCTCATCTTACGCATTTTGCATTAATTTTTATGATTCCCTGGCCCGGAGCAATAGGGTTCAGAAGATTTTATCAGGGAATTCTCATCAGAAATAATTTAACAAGAAGAGTTGCCTACGGAACAACTATCCGGATCCTAACAATAGTACTTTCGGCATTGATTTTATTCTTCGCAACTAATTTACCCGGGGCTTTAGTTGGAGCGGCATCATTATCAATAGCTGTTATTTTTGAAGCTATTGCAACAAGATTCATGGCGGCAAAAATCGTCAGACAAATTAGGGCTGGAGTACAACTTCATAGTTCTGAATATGATATAAATCAAAAACAAATTTTTAGTTTTTATTTACCGCTTGCATTAACATCATTACTTACACTTGGCGTGCAACCATTTGTAACATTTTTTATTGGACAGAGCAGACTATCCATTGAATCTCTTGCTATTATGCCGGTTGTGACTTCTTTTGTTTTTATTTTCAGAGGATTGGGATTGTCATTCCAGGAAGTTGTTGTTGCTTTACTCGGTGATCAGAGGAAAGGATACGATCAGCTTAAAATTTTTGCAATACGTTTAGCTTCTATTCTCGCAGGGGTACTTATTATTATTGCTTTTACTCCGCTTTCGGAATTTTGGTTTAAGGGCGTTTCTGGATTAACAGATTATCTTGCTGACCTTGCTTCAGAACCATTAATGATTATGTCGTTTTTCCCTGCTCTTACCGTGCTTATATGTTTTCAGAGAGGTGCATTAGTAAGTGTAAAAGATACAAAACCAATCACTTTGGGAACCGCAATTGAATTTGTCACTATTATTGTTGCACTATTTATAGCAATAAAATATTTTTCCGCAATTGGTGCAATTGCGGCAACCATATCTTTTGTCTTGGGAAGAATTGCCGCAAATATTTATTTGATTCGACCTTTTATGAGAGCAATTAAACAATAGTTTTTTTTCCTCTGCTTGGCTTCTGAATAGTGCCAAAAAACCAGACTTGATAATCATGCAGTTATTAAACAATATGTGGATGAACTGATTTTTATTTCTTTCGTTTAAAGGTTACAATGAAATCAATAAAATTTATAAGTATAATTATTATTCCGCTTTTTGTGCTTGGCCTCTGGTCAATATTCAGTAAAAGCCAGGATGTTGATGCTTGTAGATTAAATCAATCTATACTTCAGGATTCCATAAAGAATAAAGGAAAAAATATGAATGATAAAATTGTTAAATCTGAAGAGGAATGGAAAAAAGAATTAACTCCTGATCAATATTATGTTCTCCGACAAAAAGGAACAGAGCGTCCATTCACCGGAAAATATTATGATCATAAGGAAAAGGGCGTTTACAAATGTGCTGCTTGCGGCAATATTTTATTTGAATCTGATACTAAGTTTGATTCCGATTGCGGCTGGCCAAGTTATTTTTCTCCCTTAGCTGAAGACAGAGTAATTTATAGAGAAGATAAAAGTCATGGAATGGTAAGAACTGAAGTAATGTGTGCAAAATGCGAAGGACATTTAGGTCATATTTTTGATGACGGACCTGATCCAACCGGATTAAGATACTGCATAAACTCTGTATCGCTTAAGTTTGAAAAGAAGGAAGATTAGTCACTCTTTGTTCGGGTCAAAGAGTTTGCTTTTCTTTTGTAATAGCTGCTAATAAAGGGTATAAAGATCATAAGGAAAGAGCCTACACCAGTCCAATACAACCACTCAGGAAAGATTTGTCTATAACTAAACCATAACGGAATTGCCAAAAGCAAAACCACTCCCATCCATACAATAAAAGCGGTCTTAATTATAAGTTTTCTCCTTAAGTTTGAACTGGCTTTTAAAATTGAAACATAAGTTACAACCACACCAAACAGCAAACTGGATATTAGTCCTATCGATCCGCCTAAAATGTCAACAGTTATGAACGTCATTATTGTAAATTGATTATTCTCTTTTTAAGTATTTATTGGGGCTTCCTGATTTTTTACGCAAAAATCGTTCCCAAAAATTTGCAAAAGGACTTTGAGCTTTTTGATAGATCTTTAGTCAAATAAGCAGTTATAATAAATGTTTTTTATTTGCTTGTATTAAGCTTTTAAAAAACAAAAGCTTATTTTGAGATTGATTTTCAAATTGAGGCAAACAAATAAGAATTAGTAAATGAAATATTTCTTTGACAATGTTATTTATTCAGTCATCTAGAACTTCACAAGCTTCCAGTAAATTTCCATCGGAATCATAAAATCTGAAAAACTTAATTCCTTCTGCTTCAATTAATGGTTCGGTCTTAACATCTTTTTTTGATAATTCAACGAATGCTTTTTCTGCATCACTAGTGCGGAAAACAGGATACGAATTCCTTTCACTTAATACTTTCACTTTTTCATTAGTTTGCCAGATTGTTAAGCTTGTTGGTGAACCGGTTTCAAATGCCACAAGTTTTGATTTATGATCTTCAAAAATCACTTCTAGTCCAATTTTTTCTTCATACCATTTTTTCGATAGAAGATAATTTGATACTCTGATAATTATTGTATCTATGCCTTCAAAAACAGCACTATGCTTTTTACTCATTTTATTCTCCTGATTTTATTTTTAATATTAATAAGTTTTAAAACAAATTTATTAAGCAACATTTAATTAAATGATTAAAAGCTAAAATTAACTTTATTTGTTAAGTTTACCATCGTCAAGAATAATAAAAGGGAAATAGATGAAAAAAGCATTCTTTACAATTATAGCCGTTTTCTCGTTTTTGTTAATTAGCTGCGATGAAGAAAGTATTATAAATGATGTAATGGACAGTAAAATTACGGCAAAAGAAAGACTTAACGAAGTTCTTCAAAAAGCGAGAACGGATTTTTCTGCTGATGCTCAACTATCTGCAATTTATGGGCGCGAAGTTGATCTAAACGGAGAAATTGATTTGCTTAACACGAACTCATTAAATGCTTTTGTTTATGTTGTCCAATCAAAACAACTGAACAGTAATGAGTTTTATATTCCTGTCTTTGGTGGCAGTCCGGTAGAATCTCCAATTAATTTTACTACTATGTTATCTTTTATAAAAGATTCAACAGCAAGCGAGAAAATGGGAGATGTTTTGGGAGTTTTGTCAACAATTTCAATTGATTCAAATGCCGTATATGGTGATAGTCCGTCTGCAATATCAATGGCGCTCATTAACGGGGGAAGTGTTTTTATGAGTCAAAATCCGGGTAGTAAAATTGATCTGTTTCTTGTACCAGGAAAGTCAATCGATACAGCATTAACAGTATCAAACACAGCGGATTGGATTGTTAATTTTTATTCCTCTGATAACTCCCTTGTACTTTGGTTAAGGGGAAATGAGGTTATTACTATTTCGGGAAATTAAAAATATTCATTGGAAATAAACGAGTAGTTAGTTTAAAAATCATTGTCGCATTAAAGAACCCACCGCTTCTCTATAAGAGAAGGGGACGGGAGATGAGTTAATTGAATGATAAATTTTAATAAAACAAAAAAGTGAACAATACTTAGATAAAAATAAAACCACATTTATGATCGTCTATTTCAACAACAGATATTTGCCGATTGAAGAAGTGAAAATCTCACCTTATGATCGCGGCTTTCAATACGCCGACGGTATTTATGAAGCTTTACGATCCTACAATGGAAAATTATTCCGATTTGAATCTCATATAAAAAGATTAAGACATAGTCTGACTGAACTAAATATTCAGCTCAATGATTTAAATATGTTTGAATCCATCTCATTACAACTTGCTGAAATGAATAATATTGTTCTTGATGATTTTTCTGTTTACATTCAAATTACACGTGGTGTTCAGTTTCCAAGAAAACACAGTTATAAAGGAAATCTTACTCCAACTGTTTTTGTCTCCGTGTCCCGATTAAATAACAATGAGGAACAACTCAACAAGGGTGTGAAAGTCATTCTTGAAAAAGATATTCGCTGGACAAGATGTGATATTAAATCTGTTTCCCTTCTTCCTTCGGTCATGGCTAATACAAGGGCAGTTAAATCAGGAGCGTATGAAGCGATTTTTCATCGTGATGACTTAATAACCGAAGGTTCTCATACAAACTTCTTTGCCATAAAAAATGGGATTCTTTATACAGCTCCCCTCTCAAACCTTATTCTTGAGGGAATAACAAGAGAAGTTGTTATTGAATTAAGTAAGAGGAACAATATTCCTACCGTTGAAGATCATATCAAAGTTAGCGAGTTAAAAACCTTTAATGAATTTTTTATAACTGGCACAATAACAGAAATAACTCCCATTATTCAGATAAATGATTGGGTTGTTGGAAAAGGTATTCCGGGAGAAACGACAAAACTTTTACAACGATTATTTAACAATTCTGTATATTCGAAATAGCAGGTAAATTGAACAGATTTTCATAGATTTATAAAACAATATTATGGCAGAAACTTCAGCTAAAATATTTTTACTAACAGGCGACTGGTTTGATTATCAGAATGAAAATATTCTACGTTTTTTCGGAACTTCGGATGAACTTGGTACAACAGAAATTCTCATAACAAACAATAAACCAGTTTTCTTTGTGGAACGCTCTTCTATTCTTTCAGGATTAAGACAAAACTTTCTTCGTAAAGAAGTTGAAATGAAAACCTTTTCCGGCAATTCGGTAGATGCTCTTTACTTCAATACTATGAAAGACCTTCGCCAAACAGTTAAAGATCTTACCGAAATCGGAATTACAACTTATGAATCAAATATTGATCCTGTAAGACGATTTTTAATGGAAAGAATAATCAATGCCCAAACACGAGTAACCGGAGAAACAAAAGTAAATATCGGTGTTACAAGATTTACTAATCCGAAGATTGAACCATGTGAAGTTAATCCGGCATTTGTTATTGCATCACTCGATATAGAAACTTCGGGAAGGGGTAATAATCTTTATTCGATTGCTGTTCATATTACAGGAAGAAAAAATGAACACAGGAGAGTTTTCATTGTTGGAGATCAACAGAAGACATTTCCTGACTATTTGTCATTTCATCCGGATGAAAAGAATCTTCTCCAATCATTCTTTGAATGGTTCAATATAATTGATCCGGATATAATAATCGGCTGGCATGTAATCGGATTTGATCTTCTCTTCCTCGATAATAAATGTAAAGAACTTAATATCAATTTTGATATAGGAAGAAGCGGTGGAAGAGTTTCGATTAAAAGACGTCAGCCAAGGGGTTACTTTGCTTCACTGCCAGGAAGAGTAATTATAGATGGTCCAACTGCACTCCGAACTTCATTTTTTAACTTTGAAGATTTTAAGCTTGAAACTGTTGCACAGGAATTGCTCGGCACGGGAAAAACAATTACACCTGAAGAAAACAAAGTAAAAGAAATTGAACGGCTTTTTGAAGAAGACAAAGCCGCACTTGCAGAATATAATCTTCAGGATGCTGTTCTTGTTACGGAAATTTTAAACAAAACAGGAATCGTTGAGCTTTACATAAAGCGCTCACAGCTCTCCGGTTTACTAATGGATCAGCTTGCTATGATGACAGCCGCATTCGATCATTTCTATTTACCAAAACTTCATCGTGCAGGATATGTTGCACCTGATGTAAAAGATCTTGAAACTACAGAACATGCAGCAGGCGGATATGTGCTTGATCCTATTCCCGGAATTTATGATGATGTTGTTGTTCTGGATTTTAAGAGTTTGTATCCTTCAATCATACAAACATTTAAGATTGATCCACTTTCAAGATTACTATCGGAAAAAGATACTATCACAACTCCTAACGGATATAAGTTTTCATCAACAAAACATTTTCTACCGGAGTTTATTGATCAGTTAATGGAGCAACGAGCAATTGCAAAAAAGAAAAATGATAAAGCACTTTCGCAGGCTATTAAAATCTTGATGAATAGCTTTTACGGAGTAATGGGCTCTTACGGCTGCCGGTTTTATCATCCTGATCTTCCGACAGCAATAACAGGTACTGGCAAGCATCTTCTCCTTGGCAGTAAAGTGTTCCTCGAAAAAAGAGGATACAAAGTAGTTTACGGCGATACAGATTCTCTTTTTGTTATGCTGATTGATGAACCCGGATTAGATTATCATAAGGCAGGCGAAGAACTGGCTTCTCTGCTAAACGACTATTGGAAAGATGAACTAAAGAAAAAATATAATATTGAGTCACGTCTAGAAAATGAGTTTGAAAAATATTACAGGAAATTTATTATCACTCCTACGCGAGGAAGTGATGTGGGGGCAAAGAAAAGATATGCAGGACTTCTCAATAAAAACGGTGAGGAAGAATTAGAGTTTGTTGGTTTGGAATTTGTCCGTTCCGACTGGACAAAATTGGCAAAGGAATTTCAAACAGAACTTTACAATAAAATTTTTAACAATGAAGAGGTTGATGATTGGATTCGCTCTGTTGTGAATAAGTTAAAGAAAGGTGAGCTTGACGATAAGCTTGTTTACAAAAAACGATTAAGAAAAGATGTTGAAGAATATGTAAAGAATGTTCCGCCACACGCAAGAGCCGCAAAGTTATTGCGGGAACCCGGGGATACTGTTTTCTATGTGATAACACAACGAGGACCTATACCAATACAATTAAAGCACAACGACATTGATTACAATCACTATATAGACAGGCAACTAAAGCCAATTGCTGATTCTGTACTTGCACTCCTCGGCAAAAACTTTGAGGGAATTGTAGAAACAGATCAGTTAAGCTTTTTCTAAATGAGGTAAAAATGAAATTACTAAAGAACAGCTTACATGTTATTCTGCTATTATCTTTTCTGTTTCTTAACCAGTGTAGTCCACAATCAGATTTGGGAAAGAGCAATCTTGAAGCTGTTATTTTATCAGACACTTCAAATTTTTTCTATGTTGATGTTAAAAATTATCCGGCAAAAAATAAAAATCTGCCCATCGGTATTTTTGATTCAGGAACGGGCGGATTAACAGTAATGGATGCAATTGTAAACTATGACGGCTTTAATAATGAAAGTCAGATTTTCAATGCGGACGGAGTTTTAGATTTTGAAAAAGAATTTTTCATTTATCTTGCTGATCAGGCAAATATGCCGTATGGCAATTATCCATCTCTCGGTAAAACAGATGTATTGAAAGAGCATATTCTTAAGGACGTTCAGTTTCTGCTTGGGAACAAATATTATCAATCAGCCAGCGAAAATGAATATGAAACAGATAAGCAGCCGGTCAAAGCTATAGTTATTGCCTGTAATACTGCAACTGCATACGGAATAGATGATATAGAAAACTTTTTCAGTAAAGCAAGCTTAGACATTAAAGTTATAGGCGTTATTAATGCAGGAGTTAAAGGAGCTTTTGAAAATATATCTCAAGATGAAGATTGCAGTATCGGAGTAATGGCAACTGAAGGAACAGTTTTATCTAATGGTTATGTGAATTCAATAAATACCTATAGAACCGCGTCGGGATATATTGGAGAAATTCAAACATTTCAGCAAGCGGGAGTTGGATTTGCCGGCGCTATTGATGGAGTAATAGATTATATCAGCACAAGTGCTTCCGGAGTAAGAAAAGAATATAAGGGACCTTCACTAAGTTCCAATCAGGCAAAGATTGATAAAAATATTTTAAATCAATATAACTTTGATTGGGATAATAATAAAATTTTATTTTCGGGAGAGAAAAGCAATCCGACAGAAATCCAACTGAATTCAATAGAAAACTACATTTATTATAACATTGTATCTTTGCTGGAGCAGATAAAAAACACTGCGGCTGCTAAACCATTAAAAACAATAATCCTTGGCTGTACTCATTATCCTTTCTATAAAAACATTTTTGCTCAAAAACTTAAAGATTTATACGACTTTAAAGAAAATGGCGAATATGTTTATAGAGATGTCATGCGCGAAGAAATAACTTTAGTTGATCCTGCGGAAAATACTGCGAAAGAGTTATATGAATTTCTTAAAGAAAATGATTTATTTAATAACGATAATATTGATAAGAGTGAATTTTATGTATCTGTCCCAAATGTCTTAAATGAAAATGTAGAATTAGACTCGCTCAGAAATTTTACTTACGAATACAAATACGGTCGGGCTGCAGGAAATATTCAGGAATACGTTAAGCGTGTCCCTTTCAATAAAACAAATCTACATCCAGAGGCGATTGATATGTTAAAAGAAAAAACCCCGTTAATATATCAATTGATTATTAATTTCAATCAAAAAAATGATAAGACAAAATTTTTAAGAATTAATGGTTTAGAACTTAATTTATAAGGATTAATAAAAATGAAAATACAATTCATAGGCGGAGCAAGAACCGTTACAGGCTCACAACATTTACTTCACATTAATGGCAAAAAAATTCTTCTTGAATGCGGACTATTCCAGGGAAAAAGAAGTGAGACTTATGATAAAAATAAAAACTTCACATTCAACCCCGAAGAAATAGACGTAATGCTTTTATCACACGCACACATCGATCATAGCGGAAACATTCCCAATCTTGTAAAAAACGGATTTAAGGGAAACATATATGCAACTTCTGCAACCGTAGATCTATGTCAAATAATGCTAAGAGATTCTGCACATCTGCAGGAAAAAGATATTGAGTGGGTTAACAAGAAAAGAAAAAAGAAGGGTGAACTGCCAGTTGAGCCGCTTTATTTACTTGACGATGTTGAACAGGCAATGACACAATTTGTTGGTGTACAATATAACCGCCGAATTGAAATTGCTCAGGGTATAACTGTAATTTTCCGTGACGCCGGACATATTCTGGGATCAGCCGGAATACATTTAGAGATTGAAGAACCTGACGGAAGAAAAATCAGATTCGGCTTCTCAGGAGATATCGGACGACCTGATGCCCCGGTTATTCGTTCACCTGATGTTTTACGCGATCTTGATGTTCTAATTATGGAATGCACCTATGGTAATCGTTTTCATTCAATTGCTGAAGAAGTAGAAGAGGATTTTGCGTCAACAATCAGAGAAGTGATTGAAAGAGGCGGTAAGATTATTATTCCAGCTTTTGCTGTTGGAAGAACACAAACCGTTGTTTATATGCTTCATAAACTTTTTGATCAAAATAGAATTCCGGAAGCACCAATTTATGTTGATTCACCATTAGCCGTTAATGCAACAAATGTTTTTCGTTCGCATCCTGAATGTTTAGATAGAGAAACTTATCGTATATTTTTACAGGATGGAGACGACCCGTTTGGTTTTAGCAGATTGAAGTACATTAAAAAAACCGAAGAATCAAAAGAACTAAATGAAAAATCAGGACCGATGATAATAATATCTGCCTCCGGAATGGCGGAAGGCGGCAGAATATTACATCATTTGAGAAATAATATTGGAAATCCCAATAATCTGATTCTTTTTGTTGGTTACGCTGCACAGCATACCCTTGCCCGCAGAATAATGGACGGAAATAAAGAGGTACGAATTTTTGGTGAAACCTTTCAGGTACATGCTGTAGTCAAAACAATGGATTATTTTTCTGGACATGCAGATCAACGGGAATTACTCGATTATTTGAAATTTAATTCCCCTGAAAAGCTTAAAAATCTCTTTTTAGTGCATGGGGAAGAAGATCAGGCGAATCCTTTTATGGAAAAATTATTCTCATCAGGTTACAAAAGCGTTAATTTTCCAGAATCCGGTGAGATTTTCGAAATATAATTCCGAATGGGATCAAATTTAACTTACTTACTAACCCAAAGAATGTTATATTTGCAGGTTTCAATTCCGGGAAAGATTTAAAACCGCGTTATTTAACAAAAAAGGAGTGATTCAATTTGAAAATCACTAAGCAATTTACTAACAGGGAAAGCAAATCCCTCGATCAGTATTTGCAGGAAATAGGCAAAGTAAGTCTCTTAGTCCCGCAACAGGAGATAGAACTTGCCATTCGAATAAAGAAGGGCGACAGGCTTGCCCAAGAACAATTGATTAAAGCCAATCTCAGGTTTGTTGTGAGTGTTGCAAAACAATTCCAGAACCAGGGTTTGTCTTTAGGTGACCTCATTAATGAGGGTAACATCGGCTTGATTAAAGCCGCTGAAAGGTTTGATGAAACCAGAGGATTTAAATTTATTTCTTACGCCGTTTGGTGGGTAAGACAATCTATTATGCAAGCGATTGCAGATCAGTCAAGAGTGGTTAGACTTCCATTGAATAGAGTCGGTAACCTGACAAAGATCAGCAAAGCTTACAGAGATCTTGAACAAGAGTTTGAAAGGAAACCAACCACAGACGAGCTTGCCCTGATACTTGATATGACTGCCGATGAGGTTGCTTATGCACTTCAGATTGCAGGTCGTCAGGTCTCTATGGATGCGCCGTTAAAAGAAGGTGATGACGGAAAGAACTCATTGGTTGATATTCTTCCAAACGAAGAACAGCCGTTACCTGACAATACTCTTATGACCGAATCTCTGAAAAAAGAAGTGGCAAATGTACTTTCAACTCTTTCTGAAAGAGAAGCAGAAGTGATCAAACTTTACTTTGGAATTGAAGGTGATCATTCGGCTACGTTGGAAGAGATTGGTGAAAGATTTAATCTTACCAGAGAAAGAGTGAGACAGATAAAAGAAAAAGCTTTAAGAAATCTTCGTCAATCAAAACGAAGCACAAAGCTAAAATCTTATCTAGGCTAACTTTTTTTAGATGTTTTTAAGCCCCGCAAGCCGGGGCTTTTTTATTGTTGAGTGTCTTTCTTTTTATTTTTTCTTCTTTTTCTTCTTCACACAATATTTGTTTATCATTTCATAAGCATCAAAGTAACCCAATTCACCTGCTCTGTTAAAATCAATACATGCTTTGTTCTTATCCTCAAGCTTCAAATAAATACTTCCACGTGCAAATAATGCTTTCGGATTTTCTTCTATACTTAAAATTCTGTTGAGAATTTCAATAGCGCCAAGATTTTCTCCGGCTTTTATTTTAAGTTCGGCAAGAAGAAAAAGCGCTTTGACATTTCTTTTATCAATTAACAGTGAGTGTTCTAAATCCTTTATACCGCCCTCAAGATCATCCATAATAAGTTTTTGATTGCCACGATTAAAATAACCATCGGGATTATTCGGCTGAAGACTTATTGCTTTGTTAAAATTTTCAATTGCCTGATCACCATAGCCAAGCGATCCAAAAACATTTCCAATATTTATGTAAGATTTAAAGGAAGTTGAATCCAGTTCAATTACTTTTTTATAATCTCTTATTGCACCACCTCAGATCATCTAAGAGATATTTTGTATAAGCACGTGCGAAGTAAGCCTCGCTGTTGATATGATCAAATGAAATAGCTTTATCAAAATCTCCAATTGCTAATAACCATGATTCATTCTTCAAATATTCTAATCCTCTGTTGTAATAAGCTTCAAATCCCGGTTGAGCGGATACAGCCGAATGGAAATCACGAAGAGCTTTTTCCGATTCATTTAATTTGCTGTATGCTTTACCTCTTACTATAAATGCTTCAGCACTTAATGAATCTCTTTGCAATATACTGTTGGCATAATGTACGGCGGTTTGATAACTACCATTACTCAATGCATCATCAGCACGATCAAGGTCGGGATTTCTTAATGAAGCACAACCGGTAACAATAAAAACAAGTACAAGGAGAAAATAGCGCTTAAACATTTTTAGATTTTTCTATAAGTTGTTTGATTTTTGATTTGAAGTTTTCAAGAAAGCAGAGAATTATTCTCAACATCCTTTTATTCAGCATTGCGTCTTCATTCACTTTATTTTCTTCTGTCCATCAGATTTTTCTTATCTAAAAAATACTCAATGATTTTTTCAGCATCTTCAAGCGGATCAATATTATTGCTTACGCTAAAGTTTAGATTTACTTTTTCAGTTAGACGTGCTGACGCATTTCTGATCTCTTCCGGCAATTCTTCATCATCCCTTGCAGATTTTAAATAACTGATTGCGGACACACCCCAATCCTTTTCAGGATGAAATTCTAACCAGAAATCAATTGCAATCCAGCAGCCTCGTCTTGCATGAACTCTTACTCTGCCAATATTACCAATTTTTTCTGCGTCTACTCCAGCCCAAATTTCGGAGTGCGCTGTAGTATATTTTAAATCTCTGATGCTTCCCATAAATTAATCAAAATATGTGTTTCTGCCCGGATCATTTAAATGAAGTTTTATTTCTTCAATATGTTTTGTGTTTGTTCTGTTAAGTGAGAGCAGCGGAAGATCATCCAAAGAAAAAAACTGAACGTCTAGAGTTTCACTGCTCGTTTGAGCTTCTCCGCCAATCAGCTTACAAAGAAAAATTATTTTGAATGCATGAAAGAACTCTAACTCTCCTTCAACACGATTTGCATCAAAAACGCCAATAACTTTTATCGGTTTTACAACAAATCCACTTTCTTCTTGCGTTTCTCTTGATAGCAACTTCTGATGGAATATCGCCAACATCAGCCCAGCCGCCAGGCATTGCCCATCGTTTATCGGTGCTTTCCTGAACGAGTAAAAGTTTGTTGTCTTTAATTACCGCAGCCCGCACATCAATTTTAGGAGTAGCGTAACCGGGATGCTTCATTAAAACTTTTTGTACAGATTCCTTCTCAAGTTGAGTGTGCTGCTCAATAATTTCCGAGGTTATTTCTGTTAATCTTTTATATCTGTCCTTCTCATAATCTGTAACTGCAAATGCTAAGTCCTGTTTGTGCAAGCTGCTGAATCTCTCTTGCTATTTTAAGCCATTTAGGAATTTTTTTCTCGATCATTTATTTCTTTTCCTGTCATTCTGGTTTTAAGCGAAATTTGATTTTTTATTTAAAAGATTCCCGCCTTCGCGGAAATGACACATACAGTTAAAACGGATTTGTCGCCCAAACAGTAACTTCGGGAATAAATCCGCGGTCGTCCATTTCCAAAGCGGATACAATAGTATGTGCAATTTCTATTGGTCTTAATTTATTCTTTACTTCCGGTCTTTCTTTTCTTTCTTCATTACCAAAAGCTGTTGTAACCTCACTCGGATTAACAAGGATTACGCGCACATTGTATTTTCTCAATTCTGCCTGCCAGCATTGAGTCATTCCACGCAAAGCAAATTTTGATGATGCGTAAACAGTTCCGTTAGCAAAACCTTTTGTTCCTGCCGTTGAGGCAATGTTTACAATGTTACCGCTGTTTTGTTTTTTCAAAATCTTTGCTGCTTCATTTGCCATCATAGCGGCGCCAAAAACATTTACCGAATATACTTCGTGAAATGCTTTCATATCGAGTTGCGTGATTTCATTCCATCCGCCACCTATTCCTGCGTTGTTTATCAAACAATTCAACTTACCGAATTCTTTTAAAAACATTTTATAAGTTTTTTTCACATCGCTTTCAATTGCTGTATCGGCGTGAATTGGATAAGCGCCAATCTCTTTTGCTGCTTTTTCAAGTTTAGATTTATCTCTTCCGGTTATGGCAACTCTTCCGCCTTTTTCTACTAAAAGTTTTGCTGTTGCTTTACCGATTCCTGCGCTTCCGCCGGTTACAAGAAAAGTCGAGTCTTTAATATTCATCATATCTCCTTTTTAGTGCAAAGTTAAGAATATAAGTTTTAATTTTGCTCTATTATTTTTAGGCTACTTTCAATTTTATTAAATGCTTTATTCGGATTGCCAATTAATTCTTTATTTGTAATACGAGGAAATTTAATACCGTACTGTTTAATATATCTTGGTCTGTCTGTTTATCATGTGTGGCGCATTTTCTTTGAAGTCGTTAACAAGGTCGGCAATTACATTAGACCTTGTATCGAATTACATCAGAATTACTCCTAATTGATTGCATCAAAATAAATAAAAACTGGTATGGATTAAACATGATATCTTTTTTTGATTGGTTTAACAAACTCAAATCTCTAATTTTATAGCAATTATAAAATTTTATATTAAAACTTCACTCTAAACAAACTACACGGAGCATTTATGAAGTCCGGCATTCACATATTCTTTTTGTTATCACTATTTTCCTTAATTATAGTTGCACAGGAGAAAGACAGTCTGGAAGATAAAAATCCTTACAAGTCTTCCACATTTAATGGATTGAAGTTTCGTTCAATCGGACCAGCAGTAACATCCGGCAGAGTTACTGATTTTGCTGTTAATCTGACTAACACTCACGAATATTATGTGGCTGTTGCGTGTGGTAATGTTTGGAAGACAATAAACTCGGGAACAACGTGGGAACCTATATTTGATAAATATGGTTCGCACTCAATTGGATGTGTTACTCTTGATCCAAATAATCCTCACGTTGTTTATGTAGGAACAGGAGAGAATAACAGTCAGAGAAGTGTTTCATGGGGAGATGGTGTTTATCGCTCTGAAGACGGAGGAAAAAGTTTTAAGAATATAGGATTAAAAAGGTCAGAACACATAGCAAAAATTCTGATCGATCCACGCGATTCAAAAGTTATATATGCTGCTTCTCAAGGTCCTCTTTGGGGTCCTGGTGGTGACCGCGGTTTATATAAATCTACCGATTTCGGAACAACCTGGGATTCTGTTCTTTACATTAGTCCCAATACCGGTGTGACAGATGTTGTAATGGATCCACGAAATCCAGATATTCTTTATGCTGCATCTTATCAAAGAAGAAGACACGTATGGACTTTATTAAATGGCGGTCCTGAATCGGCAATTTATAAATCAACAGATGCCGGGAAGACCTGGAATAAATTAACAAGCGGACTGCCTGAAGGCGACGTTGGTAGAATCGGACTGGCAATCTCACCAGTTAATCCTGATTATATTTATGCAATAATTGAAGCGGCTTACGACAACAGTGGATTTTATAGAACAACCAATCGTGGAGCAAGCTGGGAAAAAATGAGTGATTATAAAAACGTAAGCGCGCAATATTACAGTGAAACATTTTGTGATCCTGTTGATGTAAACAAGGTTTACTTACTTGATACTTTTTCATCAATAACAACTGACGGTGGAAAAACATTCACAAGAATATCTACTAAAGGAAGACACGTTGATGATCATGCATTCTGGATAAATCCCAACAATACAAATCATTTTCTGATTGGCGGTGACGGCGGTATTTATGAAACTTTTGACGGTGCACAGACTTTTCATTTCAAAGATAATTTACCAATCACACAATTCTACAGAGTAAGCGTTGATAACTATCAACCATTCTATCGCGTGATGGGCGGAACACAGGATAATAACAGTATGATAGTTCCATCGCAAACAATAAATGAAGAAGGAATTGTTAATGCCGATTATATTCCGCTTGTAGGCGGTGATGGATACGAAGCGCTTACTGATCCTGAAAATCCCGATATAGTCTATTGTCAATGGCAGTATGGCGGATTGACACGTTATGATATGCAAAGCGGTGAATCGTTAAGTATCAAACCACAGGAAGGAAAAGATGAACAGCCTTACAGATGGAATTGGGATACTCCGCTTATAATTAGTCCGCACGCTAATCGTTTATATGCTGCGGCAAATAAAGTTTTCAGAAGTGATGACAGAGGGAACACCTGGCAGGTTATAAGTAATGATCTTACAAGACAGGTAGACAGAAACAGACTTCCAATAATGGATAAAGTATGGAGTGTGGATGCTGTTGCAAAAAATGCTTCAACATCTTTTTATGGAAATATTGTTTCATTATCTGAATCTCCATTGGTCGAAGGTCTGATCTACGCCGGCACTGATGACGGACTTATCCAGGTAACAGAAAATGGAGGAAAGAGCTGGAAAAAAATTGAATCATTCCCCGGTATTGCCGAAATGACTTATGTAAGTTGTTTATATGCGTCACTTCATGATGCGAATACTGTTTATGCTGCATTTGATAATCACAAGCGTGCAGATTTTAAGCCTAACATTCTTATAAGTAATGATCATGGTAAAAGCTGGAAAAATATTGCAGGAGATTTAAAAGAGCCACAAGTTGTTTACTCAATTGCTCAGGATCATATAAAACCCTATCTGCTTTTCATCGGAACAGAATACGGTGTGTTCTTCACATTAAATGGCGGAAAGAACTGGATACAACTTAAAGGTGATTTGCCCACACAAGCAGTAAGAGATCTTGATATTCAGAAACGAGAAAATGATCTTGCTGCAGCAACATTCGGAAGAGGATTTTACATTCTTGACAATTACACTCCTCTCAGAGATATCAATGAACAAACCTTAGAAAAAGAAAATTATAAACTTTTTCCTGTTAAAGATGCTTTGATGTTCATTAAACGAAGTGGAACTTTTGGTTCGCTTGGATCTTCTTATTTCAAAGCAGATAATCCACCATTTGGTGCTACGTTTACATACTACATTAAAGAGGCTCCAAAAACTTTATTAGCTCAAAGAAAAGAAAAAGAGAAAGAACTTATAAAAAACAATCGGCCGGTTTATAATCCTTCTTGGGAAGATTTGCGTAAAGAAGACAGGGAAGAAAAACCATATATTCTTTTTACAATAACTGATGAAGAAGGAAATGTTGTCCGCAAATTAAAGACTGAAGTAAAATCGGGCATAAACAGATTTACGTGGGATTTAAAATATGCATCGACAAGTCCTGTTAAAAAGGCATCAGACGAAAATGCGAGCGGATTTCCTGTTATGCCGGGCAAGTATAAAGTAACAATGTCTGTATTTGCCAACGGAATTTTAAGTGATGTGGCGGGTCCTGTTGAATTTGAAGCAAAAGTTCTCAATAACGTGACTCTTCCTGTAGAAGATAGAAATCAATTGGTTGCATTTCAGAAAAAAGTATATGAGTTACGCCGGGCGGTAAATGGTGCAATTGAATCTGTTAATGATTTGAGCACAAAGATTGAAATTATTAAAACTGCATTGCGTCAAACTGAAAACGCACCACAAGAATTGACGGAGAAAGCAGACATAATTCTTCAGAAGAACAAGGAGCTCTATACTCTTCTTGTAGATGACGAAACAATAAGCAAAAGAAATGAGCCGACAAAGCCGACAATTTCCGGAAGATTGAGTGAAGTAACTTATGGAATGTGGCAGACAACTTCAGCTCCAACTAAATCGTATATAAATAACTATCAGATTGCTGCTGAAGAGTTTAAGGTTGTTTTACGAGATTTACGGAATTTGTTAGAAATAGATGTTAAAAGTCTTGAAAATGAAATGGATAAACTTAAATCGCCCTGGACACCGGGCAGAATTCCTGATTGGAAAGAATAGAAAGAATTTTAAGAGGTTGTCATAAAAGTTTCAATTTTCCTGTCATTCCCGTGAAAACGGGAATCCAAAACTCGTAAAACAAAATGGATTCCCACTTTCGTGGGAATGACAAACAGGTAAAACATAATTTTATGACAGCCTCTTATCACTAATTATGCTGCCAGCAAAAATCGCTTCCCTCGTCTGATTTTCTTCTGCATCTCTTACCGCTACTTAAAGTTGCCTTACAACGATTGTCCTTTCTTCTCTTTTGAACAGGCTTAACCACCTTTGATGTTTTTACAGCAAAAGATGAGGGCAAGTGCAGCATAAAATATAACGAAGAATAAAGAAGAAGCAGCGATGAAAAAACTAAAAACTTTTTCATATTATTACCTTATTTTATTGAGAGATTCTCTCTCAGATTTTTTAAGTCCGATTACTACTAATTCATAAGAATGATCTATCATTTCTTTTAATTCCTTTTGTGGAACTGATCCGTCCATAATCACTGTGTTCCAGTGCGATTTATTCATATGATATCCCGGCTGCACTGCTTCATATCTTTCACGATATTCTATTGCTCGTTCGGGATCACATTTTAGATTTATCTGAAGCGGAATTTTTTCGAGTGAGGCTAAAAGGAAAATTTTATTCATTACTCTAATTACAAGAGTATCTTCATCAAAAGGAAAATCTTCAGATATTCCTTTTTTAATATAGCAGTATTCTCTTATTGCCTCAATATTCACTTCAACGTTTCAATTAATTATTTGAATGCTTCCCTCTTCAGGAAGTTTTATTGTATATGTTTTTCCGCTTTTGTTTGTCAGGTAACTTTCTCTTAACCATGGATTATACATTTTAAGTATTTTGTAATTTATTCCCTGAGCTGCCGCCCAATCTGCAAAATCTGTTACCGAACCCAATAATTTAACTTCATAAGTTTTTAAAGAAAGATATAAATCTATTTCCATCAGGTCAAATCCATACTTCTGCGGATTTTGCATTATCAGTTTTAAAGAAACGATTCTTGCAATAAATCGAGACGTTTCAGAACTTAAGACAAGGTTGTAATAGTTATTTGCTTTTTGTCTTTCTATCTGATTGTCAACTCCACTTACACCCATATTATATGAAGCGGCAGCCAATGTCCAGCTTCCGTATTTATCATAGGACTCAAGCAAATATTTACAGGCGGCTTCGGTAGATTTTTCAACATGATACCTTTCATCGATTTCGTTGTTCACTTCCAGTCCATATTTGTCGGCGGCACCTTTCATAAATTGCCAGAATCCGGTTGCTCCGGCTGGAGATACAACATTCTCAAGATTACTTTCTACAACAGCAAGATATTTAAAGTCATCTGGCACATTGTAATCCTTTAAAATTGGCTCAATAACGGGAAACCATCTGTTTGCTCTTTTCAAAGCCAGAATTGTTGCTGAATGCAAATAAGTATTTACTATCATTTCTCTGTCTATTCTTTCATAAACTTCAAAATTCTCAAGCGGAACACGCTCTCCTGCAAAGTAAATATCTTTTGGAATTTCCGGAGATATTATCCTGTAATCTTGCGGAAAATCATTTTTGCTGACCAAATCTGTTGCGGCTATCAGATTTATATTGTTCTCAAAGAATATAGAACCCGTAATAATTAGAACTATTACCGCTGTTAATGCACCAATTATAAAATAAAACGCCTTGCTGTTTTTGTTCATCAATCTTTTTTCTTTCATAAATAATCCTTTTGAATTTACACTGCATGATAAAAATATTAACTTGATATTCGAAAGCCAAAACAGAGTCTTACTATATTTGCAGTAAACTTTCTGAAAATACGGAGAATAAATGGAAACAATACAAGCTTTGCTCACAAGAAGAAGCATAAGAAAATATAAAAATCAGTCAATTGAGAAGGATAAAATTGAAATAATTCTTAAATCGGCAATGTATGCACCAAGTGCAATGAATTTGCAGGCGTGGCATTTCATTGTAATTGACAATAAAAATATTCTTGCTGATACAATAAAGTCAATTCCGCACGCCGAATTACTTAGACAAACTCCTAATGCAATTCTTGTATGCGGCGATAAAACCATTGAGGCTAGTGAAAGCTGGATGATACAGAATTGTTCGGCAGCAATACAGAATGTTTTGCTTGGAGCCCATGCATTGGGAATGGGATCCTGCTGGATTGCAATTCACGGAATGGAAGATGTTGTTAAGAATGTATCCAAACAATTTAATCTTCCCGAAAATGTTGTTCCGGTTGCATTAATTTCACTTGGTTATCCGGATGAGACGGTATTCGCCGAAGACAGATTTAAGCAAGATAAAATTCATTATAACAAATGGTAATTTGAGAGTAAGATTATGAGTGAGAGTCTGGATTTAATCCTTTCTCTTAATCATACTCATAATTTTACTTTTTACCGGAGGCAAAATTGAACGAAGTAAAATCAAATAAAGATTATAACCCCGAAATGCACTCTGCGGAACACCTTCTTAACCAGACAATGGTCAGAATGTTCAACAAAGGAAGATCATTCAGCAACCATATTGAAAAGAAAAAATCTAAGTGTGATTATCATTTCGAAAGAAATCTCACCGAAGAAGAAGTTGAAACAATTAACAAAAAGGTAAATGAGATTATACAACAGGACCTTCCTGTTTATGAAGAATTTCTTAAACGTGAAGATGCACTAAAGCATTATAAACTGTCGCAACTGCCTGAAGATGCAGGAGAGACAATACGGATAATTAAAATCGGCAATTACGACGCCTGCCCCTGCAGCGGAGTTCACGTATCTCACACAAAGGAAATTGGAAATTTTAAAATTATATCTGCAAGCTTTGAAGACGGTGTGCTAAGAGTAAGATTTAAGTTGCCGAAAGAGCAGCCCTAATTACTAAGTGGTACCCGACAGGTTGTGGAAGTCAGGACAAAGTGATTTTTTTTAATTATTTAGAATTACTAAAGTAGCTATCTGTTTAGCATTATTATTTTTGCTTTTATTCCTTCATGGCCAACAGCGACAGACAAGTTATCTTTTATGCGAACACTTCGCCAGAAAATACTTCTGTATGGATTGTAAGGTATTCCTATTTCTGACCAATCAAGTCCATTAAAATGTCTTAGAGTATTTCGATCGCCTGCAACTATTATATCATTTGATTTATTCCCTCTAATTGAATAGAGATATCCAATATAATATTGGTCTCCGCCCAAATAATTTTCAGGTAATGACCGAACAAAATCCCATTTACTGTTTTTAAATTGATAAAGAAAATCACCACCTGTATAAATAGTGCCAATTTCATCAATCCAGACTGCACCAAAGGAACCAAATAATTTTGCAAAAAGTTGGCTTTCGTCTATTATCTCTCCTTCTATCATCACATCCCAAATACTTGTTGTACTATTTTTAACTACAACTCCTTTAATATTCGGTATATCAACGCCCGCTGAATAAATATTTCCATCAGTGTTACCATAAATATCTGTTAAATGTAATGTCGTGCCGCTTTCTATTTTTGTCCAGGATGTTCCATTGTAATGAGCTATGTTTCCTGAATTTCCTACAACATATAAATCATTACTGCTACTGCCCCAGATTTTGTTTATACTCCATCCCATTAAAATTGCTGGGATTGGTAAATCAATGAAATGACCATTTAGATATCTCACAAAAGCTGAAAACCAGATGTCATTTTCATTAAACGCATAAATTGTTTTAATTGACCAGATGCTTCCTTGATACAAGATTCTTTTTAATTCCCAATTATTGCCATCCCAGTGAGCAGCATTATAAAATGTTGGATCAGGATTACCCAGCGAATCATTCATATAAATCTCACCAACAGCCCAAATGTTGTTTTCATCTATTATGGCTACATCATATAGAACGCTGCTGCTGTGCTGCCCAAACTCCCAGGTCTGCCACGTAAAGTTGTGGCTGGTTGGTTCTAATGTTTGCGCTGTTACCTTTTCACTTTTTATTGTTGTGTCTGTGCTTAGCACTGCCTGGTAATTGTATGCCTGGTTTGGTAAAAGTGAGTTAAAGTAAAGGACAGTGTCTTGTGTGGTAAGAATTATATACTGTGCAATAGAGTCTTTTAGTAATTTAATTTCTGTAGGCAGTGTTAAGCTGTCAGCTTTAATCTTTAGCCAAACTTCTGTG
Organism: uncultured Ignavibacteriaceae bacterium; assembly: GCA_963804005.1. Lineage (GTDB taxonomy): Bacteria > Bacteroidota > Ignavibacteria > Ignavibacteriales > Ignavibacteriaceae > JAGXRK01. The sequence continues at coordinate 86,840 of CAWDOP010000010.1, forward strand.
CAGGAAGCATTTTCAAACGTAAGAGTAATTTTCCTTAAGTCTGGCGGTGGAGGATCGGGCGGTTCGGTGGTATCGCAAGATAGCTGCATCAGTACGCTTATGATTAAGATGACGGTTATTAAGTTTTTATTTGGCCTTTTAACTGCTTTCATTTATTTAGTCTGCTTTACTTCTATCTTTTTCAATTGAATAATTTTATGATTTATTATTTCTAATACCTTCTGAATATTTTTTTCTATCTCATCATTCTTAAATCTGATCTCAGTTATTTGCCAATCCGTAAAATATCCTTTACGATTTTCATCATAGATCTTTTGACTTTTTGTATCGTGATATTCCCCGTCAATCTCAATTGATAGTTTAACTTCCGGACAGTAAAAATCTACCACATAAATATCTATACTATACTGCCGTTTGAATTTATGTCCATTTAATTTTTTGTTTCTCAAATAAGACCAAAGAATTTCTTCAGCTTTGGTTTGCTTTTTTCTTAAAATCCTTCTTTTAGTTTTTTCTGATTGTTTGTTAAATATTATTGTCATAAAATAACTTGTGCTGTTAGTCGACCTCACCCCTGGCCCCTCTCCTTAGTAAGGAGAGGGGCCAGGGGTGAGGTTAATTATCAACAAAGCCAATCTTAACTTTATACTGCATTTTATTTTCTTCTGCCTATTGTTGTTATTGTTTGAGTTGCTTTGCATCTTTAAACGGGAATTTTATTTTTCTGCCCATATTTTCTCGTAATATTTGTTGTGCTACCGTTCTAACATCAACTTATAAATTTAATCACATTAAAATCTAAGGGTAAGAACTGATAAAAGAAAGAAAGAAAGAAAAAAGGCGACTCAATGAATCGCCTTGTGATAACCTGTCAGGAGTGGGACATTTATTTATTTAATATCTTCTCTATTTCATCCATTACTTTATTCATCTTCTTCATTGTCAGTTCAAATGGTTCTGACGAAAGAGGATCTATTCCTGCCTCTTTAATCAATTCAGCAGCGTACTTAGAGCCGCCGCCATTTAATATTTTATAGAAATTATCTACGGCAGGAGCCCCTTCGTTAACTATCTTTTCTGCAAAAGCAGTTGCATAGATCAGCGAAGTTGAATATTGAAAAACATAATAAGTATATCCCAGAAAATGAGGAATGTAAGACCATTCGTATTGTATGTACGGATCAACAACGCAGAATCCTGCGTCATGGCCATAATATTTTTTTACTATGTCATAATAAATGTTGCAAAGATCGTCGCCGGTTAATGGTTTGCCTTGTTCTATACGTTGATGTATTTCAAGCTCAAACTCGGCAAATGAAGTCTGACGGAAAATAGTTGTTCTTAAAAGATCAAGATAGCTGCCAAGCAGGAAAAGCTTTTCTTCATCGCTTTTTACATTTGCAACCATATAATTGTTAAGCAAGGTTTCGTTAATAGTAGAAGCAATCTCTGCAACAAAAGTTGCGTAATCTGACTTTGCAAAAGGCTGGTTGACATTTGAATAGAAACTGTGCATTGTATGACCAAGCTCGTGTGCCAATGTAGAGAGAGATTCATAATCATCATTCCAGTTCACCAGAATGTAAGGATGAACATCATAAGCGCTGCCATTTGAATAAGCGCCGCTTCGTTTTCCTTCGGTTGGAATAAAATCAATCCACCTGTTATCAAAAGATTTTTTGACTGTTGAAAGATATTCAGACTTCATTGGTTTAAGCGCATCAAGTATTGCTTGTTGTCCTTCTTCCACTGTGAATTTCAAATCTACTTTCTTAACAAGAGGAGTATATAAATCATAATAGTGAAGTTCATCCACGCCAAGCATACGTTTCTTTAAATCCAGAAAACGATGAAGTGTTAGAAGACTTTTATTTACTTGTTCAATTAAGGTTGTATAAACAGTTGGTGGAAGATTATCACCATTCAGTGCATATTCCAATGAAGAAGCATATTGTCTGTTCTTAGCATAAACCCAGTCTTTTTTAACTTTACCGACAAGGTTTGCGCCGAGAGTATTTTTAAAATCGCCGTAGCTGTTAAAAAAAGTTTCAAAAACTTTGATTCTGTCCTCACGATTTTCAACAGTTCGGACTCTTGTGTATGCGGCAGGACTTAGTTCAACTTCTTCCCCATTTGAAAGTGTAATTTTTGGATTTGGTTTTTCCCCATCAGCAAAAATTGAGTAAACATTGTTTTGATTTCCAGCTATCAAACCAAAGCTGGCAAGAATTTTTTCTTCTGCTTCTGTTAAAGTGTGTGGTCGCAATCTCTGAATATTATCAATATACATTGAATACGTGCTGAGCTCCGGTTTCTCTTTGAAAAATTTTTCAATATTTTCTTTTGGGAAAGCAAGAATTTCCGGTTCAAAGAAAGCTGCCGTTTCACCAAGTTTGGTACCAACAGAAGACAACTGTTGACGCAAAGCCTGATTTTCAGAAATTCGCACATCTTCATTGCTTAGATTGCCTGCATATGTTCCTGCCTTGTAAAATGTTTTTAACATTCCGAAGTAAGAGTCTAAGGCATTCAATAAAGTCTGAGAATTTTCACCAAGCTTTCCTTTATAAGAAGCAAAATCATTTATACTTCCTTCGACTTTTTTAATATCCGCCTGCCAATCCGCTGTAGTAGCATAAATATCTGCCAGGTTCCATTTGTATTTATCTGGCACATCTTTGCGCTGCGGTGATTGAGGAAATGCGGTTGTAATTACAGCAATAGTAACAAGAACGTAAAAAAGAATTTGTTTTTGTTTGGTCATTTCTCCACCTAATAAGTATAAAAAGACAATTGTAATGTAAACTTAAAAAGAAATATCGTTTGATTGAAAAATATGTGACGAGCGGCTGTACAAATTTGATAAAAAGGGGCTTGGAAATCCCACACAATTTTAGCCGTGATCTTTTTATATTTCCTTATCAAATAATTCTATTTAGAAATCTTCGAGGTAAGTATATGAAAAGTCTATTCCTTATGATTTTTTTAACAATAGCGCTGGCTGGCTGCATTGACCAAAAATCAGACGACCAAACGAATTATGCGGAGGATATAAAAATGCTTCAGGAAACGATTAACAAATTTGTTCCGGTTGAAATTAACTATGATGAAAATCTGCTTAGCGAAAGAGAAAGAGTGGTGCTGGAAAAACTTTATAATGCATCCAAGATTATTGACGAAATTTTTCTTAGCCAGGTTTACTCTAAGAACGATCAGATTAAATCGGATTTGCAAGCTGAAATAAATAATAATTCTTATCCCGATAAGGCACTTAAACCTTCAATAAAACTTGAACTCTTCAACATAATGTTTGGTCCGTTCGACAGACTCGATCACGATAAACCGTTTATCGGTGAGGATGAAAAACCGCTCGGTGCAAATTTTTATCCTGAAGATATGACTAAAGATGAATTTGAAAAGTGGATAAAAGATAATCCAAAAGATGAGAAACTGTTTACGAGTGAGTTTACTGTTATCAGAAGAGATGGTGATAAACTAATTGCTATCCCTTACAATGAATATTATAAAGATAAACTCACAGAAGTTTCAATGTTATTAAAAGAAGCTGCTGAATATGCAGATAATCCATCGCTCAAAAAATATCTTGTCTCACGTGCAGATGCATTTTTAAGTAATGATTATTATCAAAGTGATATGGATTGGATGGATTTAAAAAACCACAACATAGAAATTGTAATTGGTCCTTATGAAGTTTATGAGGATGGTTTATTCAATTATAAAGCTGCATTCGAAAGTTTTGTTACTATCAAAGATCCCGAAGAAACAAAAAAGCTTGAAACATTTGGTAAATATTTAACTGCTATTGAGAAGAATCTTCCTATTCCTGATAAGCATAAAAACTTTGAGCGTGGAAGTGAATCCCCGATAGTAGTTGCAAATGAAGTATTTACAGCGGGCGACACTAAAGCAGGAGTTCAAACACTTGCATTCAACCTTCCGAATGATGAAAGAGTACGCAAAGCAAAGGGTTCAAAAAAAGTAATGCTTAAGAATGTTCACGAAGCAAAATTTAACAAGCTGTTAAAACCAATTGCGGAAATTGTTCTTGATGCTTCTGAACTTGAGTATGTTACATTTGATGCATTCTTCAACCATACGCTTATGCATGAAATGTCTCACGGTGTTGGTCCGGGTTTTATTGAGATTAATGGAAAAGAAACAGAGGTAAAAAAAGAACTGAAAGAAACTTATTCAACAATTGAAGAATGTAAAGCTGATATTCTTGGAATGTATAATAATATGTTTATGATTGACAAAGGTGTTTATCCAAAGGAAATGGAAAAACAAGTTTGGGTAACTTTTCTTGCGGGTGCATTTCGTTCAATGAGATTCGGAATAAATGAAGCACACGGCGGAGGAAATGCAATCATTTACAATTATCTGCTTGAAAAAGGTGCTTACGCATATGATAATTCGACTCAAAAAGTAAAAGTTAATTTTGAAAAGATTTATCCCGCATTAAAAGAATTAGCAACCCTTGTTCTTATGATTCAGGCAGAAGGGAATTATGATGGGGCAAAAGAACTCATCTCTAAGTATGCCGCAAGTTCTCCTTCGATCGAGACATTAAGAAATAAACTGGCTGTTTTTCCAGTAGATATTAAACCGGAGTTTGAAATAGAAAAGAAACTAAAATAAAATCATCCTCTCCCAAAAGGGAGAGGATTTTTTAAAGTTATCGTAATAAAATCATTTTCTTAGTTTCAACAGAGTTACCTGCTTGTAGCTTGTAGAAATACACTCCGGAACTAAGCCCTTTTGCATTAAATTCAACCTCATATATGCCGGCTGGTTTTTCTTCATCAACCAAAGTTACTATTTCTTTTCCAAGAACATTGTAAACTTTCAATGTTGTATGGCTGCCAAATGGCAACTGATAACTAATAACTGTAGACGGATTAAACGGGTTAGGATAATTCTGTATTAACGCAAATCCGGTTGGGACAGAACTGCTCTGTTCTTCGTTTACATCCGTTACTTCTTTGAACTTATTTATTAGAATATTTTCAATCAGTGCTTTTGCCTGATCAAAGTTCATATAATAGAGCGGAAAACTAAGCACAACTGATTTATGATCTGTTCCTAAATACTCAACACCAACTGGTTTTCCCTTAAGTTTTCCCAGATTATTTGTGGTGTCAAAATAAGTCTCGTATAAATAAATGGCAGTCCCTTCACTATTAGGAAAAATGGATTCAATCCCACGAAGATGATAGTCTAGTAATTCTGAAGTTTTTGATGAATCAACATAGATGACACTGTAACTTGGGTCATTAGGATTTGCACCAAAAAATCTTGAAAAATCAACATTGAGAGAACTGTTAATTTTTAAATAATCATAAATAAACATCCCGGGATTATATTCTGCTTCTGCCATAATATTATTCTGTAAAGCTTTGCTTGGTTTATATCCCGAATAAATAAAATTTCCACCATAGCTTAAATATTCCATTATAGCTGCCTGTGCGGATTGTGCAGCTGTAAAGTTAATATCATCATCTGCCTGCCATATAATTGTGGAGTATATGCCAAGATCAGAAAGAGTAATTGCGCCATCCTTTAAAATATCATAATCAGCTTTATTAAAACCGCTTAATATTTGCTGATAGAATTCATCTACTTGTTGATCGGACGGATTCAATAATGTACCGTCTCCATCTTTAGTTTCATCAACTAAGAGTATTCCTCTGTCTAATGAGATAATCCGTGACCTTATAGTATCTGTTCCTGCGCTTTCATTTAGTTGATCATCAACTGCTTTTACAAAATAATAATAGTTTTGTCCTGCCAAAACAGAATTGTCCTGATAAAAAGTATCAACATAAGTCGTACTATTTAGTCTCAGATAGCTCCCATCCAATGATTCTGAACGATAAATGTTGTACCCTGCTAAATCCAACTCTTTATTTTTATCCCAGCTCATATTAATAAGTTGCGGTGTGGGTTTTACTGTAAAATTAGAAGGTGCTAAAGGAATGGAATATGGTATAATGTTCCTCTCGTTCAGAAAGCTTTCGTTTTGATCAGAATCAATTGCTGAAACCGCAATGTAATATTTTGTTCCTTCAGTAAGATTATTGATTATAAAAGAAGTATCTGTTGTCATAAATGACTGATCGTAAATTCCTGATGCCAGTCCGACATAAATTTTGTAAGTTTCAAGATCAGGTTCTGTGTTTGTCAACCAGCTTAGACTTACTGATGATCCATCTCCCATATCATAAATAAAATAATTCTTCACTTCAGATGGAATCTGAATTGCTGTGAGCAATAATGCACCCGAAGATTTTATAACTTCAGCACAATAAGGCATACTGTAATTTGTGATTATATCCTGAGGAGAATGGTAATAAGGACTAAATTCTCTTTCTTCAAAATAGACTGCATGAAAACCTTTTTGCCAAAACGAGTAACTGTCTGAACCGCTGCTGTTAGTAAATCCGTATAAAGGAGTAAGAACCGAATAAAGGTTTACCATATCAAAGGCGAGACTTCCCCATTCCTCAGAACCTGTATATTTATTTATATCAACAGTGCTCTGAGCCAATTGTTGATAGGTATGACTTATCATATCATGATTAATCATCAGCCTGATATCCATCCCCTGGCTGAGAGCATAATCAGCATAATCTTTACTACCCCACAACCCATATTCTTCAGCACCAAAAGTTATGAACTTAATTGTTGCTTCGGGCTGATATCCGCTGTTCATAATAACTCGCGCCATTTCAATCGCCGCTGCCGTTCCGCTTGCATTATCATCTGCGCCTGGGGCAAAAGTATAGGCATCACCGCTCGAATAAGAGTCGTGATGTCCGCCAAACACATAGACTTTTTCCGGCATCGTTGTACCGGTTAAAGTAGCAATAACATTTTTCTGCCAGGTTCCCTGAAAGAGAAATGAATCAATAACTACATCAGTAAAGCCAAAACGAATGAACTGCGATTTAATCCAGTTTGCGACAGAATCTCTTGTGTCGGCTAACAAAAATCTTGTTTGAAAATCCTGCAATGATTGAATAAAGAACTCGACACTATCTACGTTTACGCTAGAAATAATATTAGCGATAGTTGTGTCAACTGCGCTAACATTATTAATGTTTACTATCTTTTCATTCTTAAAAGTGATTGGATTTTCAGTAATCTGTGCAACGGTAAATCCTTCGGAACGAAGTTTTTCAATCGAAGCAGGGTTTTTTATAATTGCAGATTCGTTATGAACATACATCACATCGGACAATGCAGTAACAGAGTTCTGCTTAGAATTCTTTTGCAGAGACATTATATAATAATCTGATACTTTTAGAATTTTATCAATTACATTGAAACTGACTTTTAACTCATCAAGTTTGAGAATTTTTTCTGCTTTTGCCTTAGTAATAAGAACATTATCAAACAAATGATAAACAGGAAGATCAAGTTTTTCAATTTTATTAAGATCACTTACACCGTTAAGATCAATGCTTATCAAATAGTTCTCACTCGTTTGTGCAGCTATTTGAAAGCTGAAAACAACAGCAAAAAGAAAGAGTAACAAAAAGTGTTTCATAAAAGTATTCCGATCAATTGGATGAAAATAAATTGGGATAAACATACCAAGTACGCATTCAAAATACTATACATGAATTCATCTGATATAAATAAATCCGGGAATTTCCCGGTGGTGGGAACTGACTAAAATTCAGGTGAGACGAAGGCTGCCTTACAACTTTCTTATTTGAGCAATAACATTTTCTTAACAGAAATAAAATTGCCTGCTTGCAGCTTGTAGAAATATATTCCAGAGCTTAATCCATTACCCTCAAAGTCTACATCATATGTACCCGCTGGTTTAAACTCATTTATAAGTGTAGTAACTTCATTACCCAGTATATCATAAACTTTCAATGTTTGCCAACTGTCAACTGGAGACTGCCAACTGATCTTAGTAATTGGATTAAATGGATTGGGATAGTTCTGTTCAAGTATAAATTCTGTGGGCAACGATGAAAGTTCCTGATCATCAAGATTTGTTACTTCCTGAAATAGAGCGATCTTGAAAGCATCAGCTCTGATAACGGGCCCTAATGTGCTTTCACCTGAATCAATTACTTTAATTGTAATTTCTGTTTCAGCAGGAAAATAATATCTGCCAATATTCTTCCAGCTTCCGCTTCCTTCATTCTGATTTAAGTAAATAGAATCTATAACAATCCCTTCTTTACTGATTTTGTAAAGTGTATTATTGGCACTGTTAGTTGTTTGAGGTAAAATTTCATAAATATCGTAAATACCATTCTTAGTTAAATTAACTGTAAACGTTGCCGTTGGACGCGGCGGAATACTTTGTAAATAGGCATAGCGGCTGGAAGGACCGTATGCCTGTGCAACACTTGGGCTCCAACTTCCTGTTTCCTCATAACCATCAGGATCATCATTGTCAACGATTGTAAAATAATTTAGAACATTTACAGTAAAAGGAATTTTCCAAATTGGATTTGTGGGGTCATCACTCTGAATAATAATTGTGTCTTCAATAAATCCTAACTGGTCGGGAATGAAAATAAGTGGCAAACTTATTTTACTCATTCCATCTATTTCCACAGGAAAAGTTGATGCGATTGCAATGCTTCCGTCTTTTGAATAAACATTTGAAACAGATAGCGTATTTATTCCTGCATTACTTATCTGAAAATCAAAAAACAAACTATCTTCTATACTCAGCTCACCGATATCGACAAAAAGTATTTCCGGAATCAATTGTTTGTCTCTTACAAACGCTGATGATTTCAATACATCCGCAACAAAAACTTTTGAAATTGAATCGTTATTCTTTGCGGACATTTCTATATAATTATTTTCTCCAAAATTAAGATTCAGTGTTTTTACGTATAACCACTGATTATAATTCTGCGGATTTATGAATGAAAATTTTTCTGTGGATGTTCCGTTTTGAAAGACTTCAAAAATTATCGAATCAGTCTGATTGCTTATTTCGGGAAATTGAATGAAGATGTTATACAATCCTGATTGCTCTGTTTCCAAATTCCAGCGCACTTTTGCAGAATCGTTCTGATTTAAAGTTGCATACCTTGAATCAAGATTCCATGCACTTGTTGTTGATGTATTAAACGTACCACCAATTTCCTGGTATTGTGGATCGTTGTTATCAATAAATTTATCATCAGGAAGATATTTTATAAAAGATGTTGCCAAATTTCCCACGGTATCAGTAACAGCAACACCAACTTTTCCAAGATCATTAAGCGAAAATGAACTGATTGTTCGCCAGGTATTTGACGATATGTTCTCACATTCCGCAACAAGATATCTTTCATATCTATCTTTAATTGCAACGAACGGCTGCTTCTGAAAAATTAGCTCATCTGTAGTAATTAAAAATTTTACATCTGCTCCGCTCACTTCTTCAGTTAACTGAACCTGCGGTTTTATATTATCATTACTTTCCAGCCAGAGTTGATAAGCTTCAATAGCAGTCAAATATTGAAATTTAACAGTCGGATAAGTCAACTCTGCCTGATGAGCAAGAATGTTGACTTCTTGAATTTCATCATTAAAGTTTGCCTCGGGTAAATGCGACCAAAAACATGCAAGCTGATCCGTGCCCTGGCTTGCTTTAAGAAAAATATCATTCATCATTTGTTGGGTAACCGAGCCCATATACTTAGATCGAACATTCCAGCTTTTACTATTTCCTTGCAACTGATAGTTTTCGGGAGCCGGATTAAAAGGAACAAATTCTGGTGAAGACATAGACCAGTCGAATATATTATCAATAGGTTCTTCATCTATTGTGCGTTTCGCAGGATAATCATTGTGCAGGCTGTAAGGGAGAATTTCATTTAAATAATTCTGCCAGCCATTATCCATAAAATGCCAACCGCTGCGAAAGGAAACGGGAAAAACATTCTCTTCCAGCAGATATTGTGCAAGGGTAAAATCAAAATCATCTTTTGACTCTAAAAAAGTTTTTGACTGATTCCACCAGTATTTTCCGTCACCGTCATAATCAGACCAGAAAAAAGTGTGATAGTGTAAGGACAATTCATCGCCCCATAATTCAATATTATCACCGAAATATTTCTTCATTAGATATAAAGTCATTGTGTTACTGACCGGAACATTATTATTAGTCGCATAACGAAAAATATTTCCTGCCATCATCCACCACGTCATTTTTAATTTATTACCATAGGAGTCCAGAATCTGATTGCGAAACGTTTCACTCATTACTACTGTAGTATTGCTGCTCGGTGCAGTGTATAAACTAAGATTATAATAACAGTGATACCTAGAGACATCCATTCCGCTCCAAATAGCTGTATCAGAGCCAAGTACCAGATATACTTTGCCCTGAGATAAAACCAATTCTGTAAAGAATAGGACTATTAAAAAAGTATGCTTAAATAACGATAATGATTTCATAATGGCACTAATAATTGGAAAACACTTTACTAATAAAACAAATACTTTAATAAGAATAAAGCATAGTAATGTTTTTATGTGAACAGCTGCCTGCTATTACTGTTTGTTAAAGGTTAACTTTTATAAAACATTGCTCCTGGTCTTCTCAATAATTTGTTATTTGTATATTAACCATAACAAAGCAATAAATAATTTTATATGCGTACATGTTCCATTCACTGATATTTTATAAATTTGATAAGATGATATTCATACTTCCCATTAAGGAGTTAAAATGCAAACTCATATAAAGCAGGTTATTAAGCGAACCGGCGCAATTGTTCCTTTCAACCAGGAGCGTATAGCAAATGCAATATACCGTTCTGCAGTTGCTGTCGGTGGCAGGGATAAAGAAACTGCAAAAAAACTTTCAGAACAAGTTGTGGAATTTTTAAATCAAAAATTTCCTGAAGGAAGTGTGCCTCACATTGAAGACGTTCAGGATATAGTTGAACAAGTATTAATTAAAAACGGACACGCCAAAGTTGCAAAGGAGTATATTTTATATAGAGAAGAAGCAGCAAAAAGAAGAGAGGCTGAAGGTAGATACGCTTCAAAAATTAATGAAAATATCCCATGGCAAAAAATCTGGCGAAATCTTGACTGGGCAGTTTCTCATAATCTTCACACAGTTAATCATCTTAATGAAAGAATTGCACAGGGAGAGTTTGCACATATTGTTCACGAATCTGAATGTTTATATGAAGACGACGTTGAAATTGCGGCAAATCTTATTATTGAGAGACTTGATTCTTTAAGAATGGTTATGATAAGCGGGCCATCATCATCAGGCAAGACAACCACAACGCTAAAACTTGAACAAAAACTTGTTAAAAAAGGATTCAGGTTTAAAGCTCTTATTGTTGATCATTACTTTTTTGATCTCGAATTTCATCCTAAAGATGAGTTTGGCGATTATGATTTTGAAACGCCACAAGCCCTGGATTTAGAATTGATTAATGAACATCTCGTAAGATTAAGCAACGGTGAAGAGGTGCTAATTCCATTTTATGATTTCAAAACCGGTAAGCGAAAACTTAATGCAACTCCAATGAAACTTGAAAAAGATGAATTACTTTTAATTGATAGTCTACATGGACTTTATCCTGCATTTAGCAAGGATATTTCCGTGGATGTTAAGTTTAAACTATATCTGGAACCGTTACTTCAGATGAAAGGAAATGATGGGAAATATATACGTTGGACAGATTTAAGACTAATCAGAAGAATGTTACGCGATTCAGTTTTCCGCGCTTATAATCCGCAGCAAACTTTGGAACACTGGCATTACGTACGCGGCAGTGAGTTAAGAAATATTATTCCCTTTTCCAACACAGCAGATTTTGTGATAAGCAGTGGAATGCCTTACGAAGTTCCGATCTATGCAAACAGAATGTTAAAACTCTTTGAGGGATGGAAAGAAAAATATAAGGGCGATCCGCTTAAGGCTGACGCACTTGAAAGATCAGAACGAGTTTACAATGTTTTACATACTGTTACTCCGGTTAGCGACGAATCAGCTGTCCCCGGCGATTCTGTTATAAGGGAATTTATTGGCGGAAGCATAATGGATTATCATTAAAAAAACATTATAAGAGATGGTCTCCGGATTGCCTGCCCAGACAGCAGACGGAGAGCCGGAATCAAAACAAGAGAATGGCAAACTATTTAGACACTCATGTGTTTTTATAGTGACACAGGCAAATCCCTCATTAATGATTGTTTTATTGAGTAATTTTATCAAGTAAAATAAATAGGCGCGATCAAATTTTATTTGGTCGTTATTGTTTTTTATATAAAAACTCGTCACCCTAATATCTAATAAGCAGGTTAATTATGAAAAAAATCGATTTAAAAACTCTTGAGAAAAAAATAAAAGTCAGACAATTAGAAGTAAGTGATTTTGATGCACTTATTGAATTACAAAAACAATGTTTTCCCGGTATGCATACATGGAAGAAGGTACAGATTGAAAGCCAGTTAAAAATTTTTCCCGAAGGTCAAATTTGCATTGTATTAAATAAGAAGTTAGTAGCGTCATCCAGCAGTTTAATTATGGATATTGATTTGTATGATGAAGCTGATAATTGGAAAACACTGAGTGATTCTGGTTATATAACAAATCACGATCCCGATGCAGAAACACTATATGGAATTGAAATAATGGTGCACCCTGATTTTCGCTCTATGAAACTTGCACGAAGGCTATATGAAGCAAGAAAAGAGATCGTAAAAAAATATAATTTAAAGAATATCGTTATTGGTGGCCGCATTCCAAATTATTTAAAACACCAGAAGAAAATGTCTGCAAGGGAGTATGTTGAAAAAGTTATCAACAAAGAAATTGTTGATCCTGTACTTACCGCTCAATTAGCAAATGGATTTGTATTAAAACGAATAATTCCCGCATATATGACCGGTGATCAGGAGTCCGCTGGTTTTGCTACTTTGCTAGAATGGTCTAATATTGATTACGTACCTCCAATTGGGAAAAAAATTGTAGCCTCTAAAAAAGCTAGAATATGTGCAGTCCAGTATATGCTTCGCCCAATTAAAAGTTTCGATGATTATGCAACACAATGTGAATACTTTACAGATGTTGCGTCGGGATATAAAAGTGATTTTGTCGTATTCCCTGAAATCTTCACACTTCAATTATTGTCATTTCTTCCAAATGAAAGACCCGGTGTTGCTGTAAGGCATCTTGCTGAATATACTCCACAGTATCTAGAGCTGTTTAATAAGTTATCCATAAAATATAATATTAATATTATTGGCGGTTCACACTTTACAAAAGAAGACGATGATTTATTCAACATCGCTTACTTATTTAGAAGAGACGGGACGATGGAAAAGCAGTATAAAATTCATATAACTCCAAACGAAAGAAGATGGTGGGGAATAAAGCCGGGAAATAAAATTGAGGTTTTTGAAACAGACAGAGGAAAAATAAATATTCAAATCTGTTATGATGTTGAATTTCCTGAGTTAAGTAGAATTGCCGTTTCAAAAGGTGCAGAAATAATTTTCGTTCCATTCTGTACCGACGAGCGTTACGGATATTTAAGAGTAAGACAATGTTTACAGGCAAGATGTATAGAAAACGGAGTATATGGTGTTATGGCTGGAAATGTTGGAAATCTTCCGTTTGTTGAAAACATGGATATTCAATATGCTCAGTCAGGCATTTTTACCCCATCCGATTTTATGTTCTCTCGAGATGCAATAGCAGCCGAATGCACACCTAATGTAGAAACCGTTGTTATTCACGATATTGATTTGGAACTATTAAAACGACATCGCTCGCAAGGCAGTACATTAAATTGGTTTGATAGAAGACAAGATCTTTATGAAGTTGTTCTTAAAAAACAATAAATTATATCGTGTTAAATTTTAAAGTTATAATTAAACAATGATTCTCCTATGCAAGAATTTCTAAAAAATTATTTAGGTCTTTCCCCAGATCTTCAATACAAGATTATAGTATCAGTCATCGTCATTATTGTAATTTTGATAATTCAACGGCTTCTTAAAAAGTTATTTATTCATAGAATTGTAGATTTAAAAGTACGCTACCAATGGCAGAAGATATCATTGTATCTGGCAGTTTTTCTGATAATCATCTTTTTGTTGAATGTTTGGTTAGAACTTTTCGGTTCGATGGGAACTTTTTTGGGTTTGCTATCTGCAGGTATTGCAATTGCTCTCAAAGATCCATTGGTGAACATGGTTTCTTGGGCATTCATATTGATTCGTCAGCCTTTCAAAGTTGGGGATAGAATACAAATAGGGAAAGTGGCAGGAGATATAATTGATATCAGACTCTTCCAGTTCTCGATAATGGAAATAGGCAACTGGGTTGATGCAGAACAAAGCACCGGCAGAATAATACATATTCCTAACGGTATAGTTTTTACTGAGCCACAAGCTAATTACACTGCTGAATTTCAATATATCTGGAATGAGATTCCAGTTTTGGTAACATTTGAAAGTGATTGGAAAAAAGCAAAGAAGATATTAGCTGATATCGTAAATCATCACGGCATATTATTAAGTACGGAAGCAGAAAAACAAATTAAAGAGGCTGCGAAAAGATTTTTAATATTTTACAATAAACTGACACCAATTGTTTATACTTCAGTAAAAGACAGCGGAGTAATGCTGACAATGCGATATATGTGTGATCCAAGAGAAAGAAGATCAATTGAAGAAAAAATTTGGGAAGATATACTTAACAAATTTGCAGAATGTGACGATATTGATTTCGCTTATCCAACACAGAGGTTTTATAATAATCTTACAGAGGGTAAGGCAAAATTGTAATTTCTGAGTTTTATTATTAAAGCAGATCTGTTTTATTCGTCCTCTATTTTTTTTCAACAATATTTAAAAAGTTATTTACCGAAGATTTACTGCTAAACACTGTGATAGCAATAAGTATTATTCCAAGTGTAATCATAATAGTTGTAAACCCAATAATTACAATCTGAGGTGCAATATCTATTTCAACCAGAGCCATTGAGGAGAAAAAAAGTACTGCAACAAATTTTACAAAGCGGGAAATAATTGAGTAGTGAGGTAAATTTTCTTTAAGCAGTGCATTATAAACACTCTTTGATACTCGCGCTGCAATAATCCAACCCAATCCCATAATTAAAAGAGCGATAATTAGTTTTGGAATGAAGACAACTCCTTGCTGAATCAAAGTTGAAAGCACTGTAAGTTTCATCGCCGCAAGAGCTGAATTTAGGAAAATTAGGAACACAATAAAAAATACCACGTTCCCGATTAGATTGAATACAGCATACCTGATATCAGCCTTAGAAAGCGCTCTTCTCCATTGCATTCTCATAAAAAGTTTTTCAAATCTAAGGACAATCAGCAATTGAATTGTTATCCTCTTTGCAAGCCAGCCAACAAACCATCCAACTAATAACAAAACAAATCCTGCTAACAAGCTTGGCAAGTAATTGATTATCTGTGTTCCAAAGTCCAAAAACGGACTTTCTAAATTCTTATCCATTGTCAACTCCTATTTGCTTAGGTGATTTTAATAAAAGTTTCCATAGAGGTTCTCTTTCCTCGTACTCTTTTACCCATAGGACCGGACAAGAGGATTGTTCTGTTATTTCCTGGGCAAGTGATCGCCCGAGCAATAATTCAAGAAAATCTCCCGTCTTGCCACCCATTAACATAAGATCAACTTTACTTGATTGATCTACAATTGCTTTAACGATATCAGCATCTTTAATAATAATAATTTCTGCATCGAGTGAATTTTGCTTAATTAGTTCTTTTACTTTTAATTCCCTTTCTTCTCTTTCCTGCTTTGATGTTTCTGGATCGTAGACAAGCAGGATTTTAAGTTTACAATTAAAGTAATTAATTAACGCAGGTGCGATTTCGGTTGCCAATATTGCATGGATATCAATCGTAAACGGTATTAAAATGGTTTTTATATTTTCCTTTTCAAATCCGCCATGAAGAACGGCAACCTCTCCAGGAAACTTATGAATAACACTATCGATAACTGATGAAAAAAATCTTTCAAGAAAATCAGGATTTTTTTGTCGTCCAACTACAATAAAATTACATTCTTCTTCTTCTGCGGTGTTTACAATTCCCTGAGAAATTCTATGAGATACATTTAAAATCGACCTAGCTGGAATACCCGCTTCCTCAGCAATTTCATTGGCAGTATCAAAAAGCGGCTTAGCCTTTTCTCTATCACCTAACTCTGTTACTAAAGGACTTTTCTCCCGAACTTCATTAATATTCAAAAACAGAATTTCGGCATTTGATTTTTTAGCAACTGCAATTGCAATATGTGTAAGGCTAGCAACTGATTTCTTGTTTGCTAGGGGGAGCAATACTCTATATTCTTTTCGTTCAAGTCTTTCTAAAGATTTAACTTTTCTTACATGTTCGATTTCTCTATCCGCAGCATAAAATTTATAAGTAATTAATCCTACACTTACCCAAACTATTGTAACTATCCATGCCGTAGGGCTGTAATTAAACATATATATGGCAAGGAATAATAACAATAGAATTCCTACAATAGATAAATAAGGAAATAACGGCGTAACAAAACCGCGATCTAAATCCGGTCTTTTCTTCCTTAATCGAATTAGAGTAATGTTAACCTGAAGGAATAATAAAAGAAACATAAGATCAGCAGCACTTGCAACATCTTCAATCGGCAAAGAGATAGCCATAATTACAACAATGATTAACGAAAAGATAATTGAAAGGTGCGGAGTAAAATTTTTCTTATGAACTTTACTAAATAATGTTGGGAAATTCCTGTCTCTCCCCATTGCAAATGCTACGCGGGAAGATGAAAAAATTGTTGCATTCAAAGCTGACATCGTAGAAATGATACCACCGACAAGAAGCATAATTCCACCACCCACAAAAAATGTCTTTGCAACTTCAACAAGCGCAGTTTCTTTGTGTGATGCCAAATAATCCCAGGGCGTTATACCGCCTTCTGGTTTCACTGCTCCTAAGGCAGTAACAGAAATTAGAAGATAAATTGGAACTACGATTAAGAGTGAAAGGAAGACAGCTCTCGGAATATTCTTTTTTGGATTTTTAATTTCTTCAGAACATTGCGATATAACTTCAAATCCCTGGAATGCAATAAATGTTAATCCCATTGCTTTAAAAACTCCTCCCCAGCCATTGGGAAGAAAAGGCGTAAAAGCATCTTGCCAATCAGGTCGATGGAAAACTAAATTTAAACCAAAGCCAATGAATATAAAGAGTATAATAATTTTAGCAATAGTTACTATGTTTCCCACTTTACCTGTTTCAGAAGCTCCGCGAAAATTTACGTAAGCAAAAACAACGGCTGTAACAGCTGCAAGAATTTTTTGAGGTGATAAAAAACCCCATTGCGGCATAATGATATTAAATTCACGTAAGACCAGATCAAAATAAGCTCCAAATCCTAATGCGTAAAGACTGCACGCAACAGCATGCGCAAACCAGCTCATCCAGCCGGAAATAAATCCATTCCATTTTGGCAGACCTTCTTTAACCCAAAGATAGCCGCCACCAGCATCATGATAGCAGGACCCAAGCTCAGCATAAGCGAATGCTGTAAGGAGAGCAACAAGTCCATTAAGAGAGAATACAATTATTAATCCCGGACCCGCTACTCCGGCTGCGATGCCAGTAAGAACAAAAATTCCGGCACCAATCATTGCACCAACACCGATAAGAGTTGCATCCATCAAACCCATCTCTCGGCTAAGATGAACTTCAGTGTCAAATTTTTTCATATAATGTCCCTGTTTGTGATGAAACCAGTTACAGAACAATTATCGAATAAAATTCGAGGAAATTGTTGAATTCTAAATTTATTTTAGTGTTATTATACACAAAAGAATAAACTTCTTCAATTGGGATTATAGATTATTGTATTGGGTATTAAAAATAATAAGGTTTGATGCATTGGAATGAAATCATTCCGTATTTTAAAAAATGTATATTACTGAATGACCTGCAAATTATTCTTGTGCAGGCTTTCCATAACTTATCCACTCTTCTTTTGATGGACCATAAATCCCGGGGACTTTTAACCCAATCATTCTCATTACAACAGTAAGCTGCGCACGATGGTGAATTTGATGTGAGATAATTATTGCAAGCGTCATTCCCCTTTTCCATTTTTCACCAAACATATCATCTTCCAGATTAAGAGTTTCATCATTCCACTTTGCCTTGATCTCCGTAATAATATTTTCAGACACTTTTTTGTAGGCACTAACAATTTCTTTTGCAGCTGCAGGAACTGGAGAATTTTCTTTTACGGATTTAAATGTTAATTCAGTATGATGTCCCATTTGTACCATTGAAGTTGTAATATGCCAGGCAAGCCTTCCAGCAGTTCTTACATTTTCATTAACTTTCTTAGTTAATGATTCATCCGTAAGTTTATTAAAAACTTTTATCGTGGATTCAGATTCTTGAGTCCAATCTTTAATAAAGTCTTCTAATTTGCGATACATTTACATAACCTTTCTCTCGTTGTCACTCTGAACAAAGTGAAGAGTCTAGTTCCAAAATTTATAGATTCTTCGCTTCGCTCAGAATGACATTTTTAATTCAAGTTATTCATAATCTCTTTAAGCTTACCCAAATTCTCTAGCCAATCTTTTTGCTTGGCTCTTTCTTTTTCAACCACTTCGGGTGCAGCGTTTGCCACAAATTTTTCATTAGCAAGTTTCTTTTCAATTCCAATAAGTGAACCTTCAAGTCGCGTTATTTCTTTTTGTATTTTTTGTCGCTCAACTTCAAGATCAATCAATCCTTCAAGCGGAATAAATATTTCACAATTGCTTAACACTGCCGATACGCTGGCTTTTGGTTTTTGAATATTCGAATCAACTTTTATGTCTTCAACTTTTGCGAGCTTTTTAATGTACGCAATCTGATAGCCTTTTACCGACGAAGATTTTATCATCGCATGAACTTTTTTAGATGGTGCGATGTTCATCTCGCCGCGGATGTTTCTTATTGCGGTGATTATATCTTTTACAAAATCCATTTCTTTTTCAGCAGATTCATTTATCATCTTTTCATCTGCTTTGGGAAAATCTGAAGTTGAGATGCTTTCACCATCTTTGCGTTCATTGGTTAACTGCCACAACTCTTCTGTTATAAAAGGCATAAAGGGATGCAGTATTTTTAGCGCATCTTCAAATATGGAAATAGCACGTGTGAGAACTGCCGATTTAATTTCTTCATCATCTCCATATAATCTATTCTTTATTATCTCGACATACCAGTCGCAGTAATCATTCCATATAAACGAGTAAACAAGTTTGATTGTATTGTTCACCTCAAATTCATCCATCGCTTTGTTGAATTGAATAAGCGTTTTATTCAGACGCGAGATTATCCATTCATCAGCAAAATCTGTGTGAGCATTTATCAAATCTTTATTAAGAGGAATGTTTTCAGCACCTGCCTGCCGGTCAGGCAGGTTCATTAACAAAAATCTTCCGGCATTCCAGATTTTATTCGCAAAGTTTCTACCAAGGTCACATTTATCAGTACTGAAAAGTACATCCTGCCCAAGTGGAGCAAGATATATAACGGTAAAGCGCAAAGCATCAGCACCGTAATCCTTAATTACATTAAGAGGATCCGGAGAATTGCCGAGAGATTTGCTCATTTTTCTTCCCTGCACATCACGAATAATGCTTGTAAAGTAAACATCGCTGAAGGGAATATCCTTCCGAAAATACATTCCTGCCATAATCATTCTTGCAACCCAGAAGAAAATTATATCAGGTGCTGTTACAAGTGTGTTTGTTGGATAATAATATTTTCTTTCCTCTTCTGTTCTGAAAATTGCGTGCGCCCACAACCAGCTTGATGCCCATGTATCAAGCACATCTTCGTCCTGCGTCCAATTTTCGATGTCTTGCGGAGGATTTACATCACAATAAATTTCATTTGTTTTTTTATGATACCAAACTGGAATTCGATGCCCCCACCAAAGCTGGCGTGAGATACACCAATCTCTAATATTTTCCATCCAGTGAGAATAAGTTTTTTCCCAGTGCTTCGGATAAAATCTTATCTTTCCTTCTTTCACAACATCTATTGCGGGCTTGGCAAGCTCATCCATCTTCATAAACCATTGTTCGCTAAGATATGGCTCGATAGGAACATTGCCTCGTTCAGAGTAACCAACTTTATTCTGATAATCTTCAATCTTATGCGTCAATCCAAGTTCTTCAAACTTTGCAATTACTTTTTTACGAACTTCATAACGATCCTGTCCGCGCAGCCATTTAGGGACATTATTATTTGTCGTTGCAGCGTCATTAAAGATATTTATAAACTCAAGTTTATGACGCATTCCCATATTATAATCATTAACATCGTGAGCAGGAGTAACTTTAACTGCACCAGTACCAAATTCCATATCAACATATTCATCTGCAAAAATTGGAATTTCTCTTTCCGCAATAGGAAGTTTTACTTTCTTTCCTATTAAATGTTTATAACGATCATCATTAGGATTAACGGCAACGCCTGTATCGCCAAGCATTGTTTCCGGTCGTGTAGTTGCAACAACAATATACTCACTAGAATTAACAACGGGATATTTGAAATACCAAAGCTTTCCGTTTACAGTTTTATAAATAACTTCTTCGTCGGATATGGCAGATTTATTTGCAGGATCCCAATTGACCATTCTGTAGCCGCGATAAATCTTTCCTTCTTTGTAAAGATCAACAAACGCTTTTATTACTTCGTAATAATATTCATCATCCATTGTGAAGACTTCTCTTCGCCAATCGCAGCTAACGCCAAGTTTTTTTAGCTGCTGAATAATTATTCCGCCGTATTCTTTCCTCCATTCCTGGCAGTGTTCTAAAAATGCATCACGACCAATTTCATATTTCTTAATTCCTTTATCATCTAAAAACTTTGTTACTTTAGTTTCAGTAGCAATTGAAGCGTGATCCGTTCCCGGAACCCAGCAGGCATTATAACCCTGCATACGTTTTGTCCGAATAAAAATATCCTGTAACGTGTTGTTAAGAACGTGTCCCATTGTAAGCATACCGGTTATGTTCGGCGGCGGAATTGCAATTGTATAAGGCTTTTTTGTTTCATCTATTTCTGAGTGAAATATTTCATTTTCGAGCCAGTATTTATACCACTTGTCTTCTACCTGCAGAGGATCGTATGCCTTGGGTATATCTGAAAAACTTTTTGCAGACATTTATATCTCTTTTATTGAAAATTTAGGTGTAAATATAAGAAAAATTGAAGTGTGCAGAATAAGATAAATAGAATGCTGATAACGCAGATTCAACAGATTATCACAGATTACATCTGTGTAAATCAGCACAATCAGTTAAATCTGTGTACTATTTTCTTGTATTATTTTGTTTCATAAAGATAATTCGGGACTTTGATTCGTATTCCGGTATATGGTCCTTCCAGATCATTCCATTGGTCGCCAACTGTGCCAATAATATCATATCCTGCTTTGGTGAGATTTTCTCTAACTCCCGACTTGAATATTTGAGAGTTGATTTTCTTTTCCCGTTCATTTCTTACAATTAAAGTATCAAATCCTGAGTAACCCTGAGAGATTAGATTTTTATAAGTAGCCTCATATTCCTCAACAAACCTTCCTGTAAGAAAAATAAGTTTTACATTTTTTGATTTAAGATAATCATAAAGTTCTTTTGTCTGTTTGATTTCAGGAAGCTTTGCGCTTAATACCCACTCATCAATTATCTTTTTATCGTATCCAAAATCTAATCTTTTACTAACTTCATAATTTGATAATGCCGTATCATCAACATCAAAAATTACAACTGAGTTGTTTTTTACATCAAATTTATCAAATTTACTTTTCGCATCTTTAACTACCTCATTCATCTCTTCATCATACATGCCGGATTCATAATAATCTTTAACAATATCTTTTGCTGTTCTAAGATTTATAATTTCAGGCGAACAAGAGGGAATAATTACAAGCAGGATTAAAAGAATATATTTTTTCATATAGCAAACTAAATATTTTATTCTTATTTCATTGCAAATCAAAATAACTTAAACTACATTCACAATAGACGAATGAGTTATCTTGTTAATTTTTGCTTAAGGAATTGTTAATCCCTTTTAAAAAATATTTACTTAAAAGTTTCTTACTTCTTCAAATATAAACATTATTAAAAGTCAGTGAGGTTTAAATGAAAAGTACAATAAAAATTCTAATCCTAATCGTCTTTTTATCATTGGGTTATCTTCAATCCTCTATTGCCGGTGATGATAAAAAGGAAAAACCATCTCCTGATCAAATTATACAAATGCTTAAAGAAGGAAATGAAAGATTCTCAAGTGGAAAATCTGTTTTCCCAAATAGTGATGCTGCGCGACTTCAATTAGCAGGAAAAGAAAATCAGGCAAATTATGCTTATGCAACTATTTTATCTTGCTCTGATTCAAGGGTTCCTGTAGAAATGTTATTTGATGCCGGAGTTATGGATCTTTTTGTAGTAAGAGTTGCGGGCAATGTTGCAGACACCGATGAAATTGGCACGATAGAATACGGACTTGTTCACGTAGATACTCCTGTGCTCGTTGTACTGGGTCACACAAAATGCGGAGCCGTAACAGCGGTAACGCAGGCAGTTAACGGAGAGCATCATAAATTAGAGTATAACATTCCGCCTCTTGTTGATAACATTATTCCTGCAGTAAAAAAGGCTATTGAACAAAACAAAGACACTCACGGAAATGATATTGTACCATACGCAATTGAAGAAAATATATGGCAAAGCATTGAGGATTTATTTATGCACAGCGCTTCAACAAGAAGATTAGTTAATTCTGGAAAAGTAATAGTTGTTGGAGCAATTTATGATATCTCAACTGGTAAAATAAATTGGCTGCCAATAGAAAAAACCACTGAGATATTAAAAATGGTTGAAGCTTCTCCAAATAAAATAATACAGGAATTTGCAGAGTAAAATTCTATCCGGATAAAGAGCAATGAATTCGCTTAGCGAATTAGTTTCATCGCGATGGATTGTTCTATATTTTCAAATATAATGCTATTGATTGCCTATAATTATTCTAATAACCTGCTCTAGATAAGGGAAATCCAAATACAAGAGAAAATCTTGTTCGTTCGCCCATATCATTAAATCTTGTGGCGGCAGTTAACCTTATTGTGTCCTTGATCAAAAAACTAGCTGAAATGAACGCTTCATATTTAAGGTTTATTATAATTATGTCGCTAAGCTCTGTAATATTCAAGTTGTCTTCTCTTAAACTTAAAATGTCATCAGGATTAAGAACTAACCCACCACGAAATTCAAACAAGTTAAGAGGGCTAATAACCAACCCAAGAGTGCCTGATAAATCATCAAATTTTGCGTTGTCTTTAAAGTCAGCATCTGCATAAAGTCTAAGAGTTTCGTCAAAGAAAATGAATCCAATTCCTGCTGTATAATTTCTTACATAATTAAGACTATCGAGTTTTATTTCGCTAAGGTTCCTCGCCAAAAAGCCGAATGAGATAAATCTTGCGGGTTTTAAGATTATACCGGCATCAAAAGAAAACTGATCTAAATTATAAAGCGGATATTTTGCCATAGTATAGCGGTTAGTAGTTCCAATCGAGAAATATTCGTTACCAACTGCTATGTTAACAGAGTAATTCTGCAGGCGTACATTATTCATGCTATAAACATCCTGATAAGAAATACCAATGTTATTCGAGGTTAAGAAAACAGATGAGTTCCCCTGAATTTTAAACTCATCAAAATCATAACCAAGGATTACACCGTTGTTATCGGCTCTCATACTCATTGCGGCAGGGTTATAGCTTGTTGAAGCTAATCCAGAGGCTTCGGATACAAAAAATATTTTTTGCATCTCGGTTAACCTGCTAAGATCCTGCTGTGCAAAGAGAAGCCCTGCTTGAAGAACCAATATAAATATTATTATCTTTTTCATTTTTTAGATTAAAAAAGTGTTTTTACAAACGTTAATGAAAGTTGATTAAATCCATCTGTGCCAAAAATGTAATGCATATTATATTGCAACCCTAAACGGAATGAATCGAATAAAAATTCCGCACCAAAACGTGCACCTATACCAAGTTTAAATTCAGTTTTGGTTTCGCTTGTATTAAACTGAGGGAACGAAGAATATTCCTGTTTAAGAGAAGTATAAATCAAATGACCTTCGAGCATAGGTGAAATATAAAAATCATAGAATGAAGCTGTTTGAGGATAAATGTTTAGCTGTCCGCCCGCACCGATAGTAGTAACAAATGCACCGCCTTTAAGTGTTGCCTGCAGTGAGGGATTTTGGCTTAAAATATTATCTTCGTTAAGTACAAAGTAGTTAAAAGATAAGCCGCCAACGGCACTAAGATTCAGACCTTCAAACTGCGCCATATTAAATCTGCTTTGATAACCTAATCCAAAACCGGGTCCATATAAAGTACTAAACTCTGTTGTATAGCCAATATCAATTACATCATATCTTGGTAACAAAAAGCGCTGGTTTATTGCAAGACCTGAGTATTGATCAGCCATCGTCAATTTGCTTACTCCGGTTTCACCGGTGTACTCAATTGTGCGCAGTTTATTTTTAGGCAATGTTAAGCGACCTATTTCGGTATCTAATGTTAATTCTTTGGAATCTTCAAAATAAATATTGCCTTCAAATCTTTGATTGTTATTGAGATGCGCAATTACTATTTCGCCTCTTTCCGCATATTCGCTTGAAATATATTCTATTTTATAAAGGTCTTTCTTGGGTATAGCAAGATTTCCAGATTCTGTTTGAAGCATAATCATGTTTAAACTTTTTGCTAAAAGCAGTCCGGCAACAACATTACCGTTTCTTAAATGTACAACCACGGGATCGTTTATGACAAACTTATACGCCTTCTGAGAATCATTTACGGAAGTTTTTGTCGCTTCCATTTCATCTTCTGTACCAAATTTTATAAATGGATTATAAGTAATGCTTTCGACGTTCTCCCTGTAAACTTTCAACTGACCCAACTCGTACTCTAAAAGAATATAATCCGGTTTTTCTTCAATAATTCTTCCAACAATAACTTTGCTGTTCTTCAACACAATATTTACGTCTTGTGCAAATAGACTTATTGAAAATACAAGAGTAAAAACTAATGCAATTATTATATTTTTATTTTTCATTTTTCGATTTCTCCTTTAATAAAGAATTATTCAGCAAAAAAGCTATTTACTAAACTGTATGAATTTATTTGAGCCGGTATTTCAGAGCCATCCTCAAATTTTACCTTGGCCTTACTATAAACACCAACCCACCAATAATAAACTTTTCCCAATTGTAAAGTTGGGCCTGTATACAAAATTTCCGTTTGTTTTATTTTTCCAGAAGACCAGATAACATCCGAAAAAGGTCCGTTGCCAAGATACACCACATAATCAACCGCATCTGTTACGCTTTGCCATTCGAAGATACGTGGAGTTCCGAATTTTGTATTATTAGCCGGGCTTATTAAAAACGGGCTTGATAGAATGAGATCACTTGCTGGTTTACTCGGAAGACTTGTCATTAGTCCTTTATCAACGGCAATAATTTTATAAAAGTATTTTTGATTTAACTGAACCAATCTGTCTGAATAAAAGGCAATGTTCGTAGAATCTATAAATGATGAGGCATCCGGTATAAAGGAAGAGTCAGCACCCCGATAAACCAAATAATTTTTCAAGTCGCCTATATCAGGCGGAATCCAGCTGATTTTAATTTCTTGAATTCCTTGTAATGGATTATTATGTCCGGAAACATTTACATTGCTAGGCGGCTGCGGTGCGGAAATGTTCAAAGGACGCACATCTATTATATTAGTTGGCAAGCTTTCGTTTCCCGCATTATCAATTGCAGTAAGAAAATAATAATATGTTGAATCGTATTCTAAAAAGCGGTCAACATATTCAACTTGATATATTTCCACCTCCAAGTTGAATGAAGTCATATTATTAACAGATCTATATAAGCGATATGCCTTAAAATCGATTTCAATGTTTTTTTCCCATCTGAAATACGCCTGCCCATCCCCGCCACCTAATAACGTAAAGTTTTGGGGAGTATCAGGAGGGAAGGCATCTTCCGGGGCTGTTATTTCAGAGCACCCGAATGAATACAATGTTACAAGACCAAGAAGTAATAGTATAAAAACTTTTAGACTTATAATCTTGCTTTTGTTGATATCATATTTTGTTTTTCTTTTCATCATAGTTCTATTCTATTGTTAAGTAATTATCTAACTAATTATTTTCTTTGTGCTAATATGGTTTGGTCGCTATTTGATAACCTCTACAACAAGCACTCCTATTTTTTTATTGAGTCCCATAATAGGAACAACTACCTGAAGCGTTTCAGAACCTTCGAGCAGTTTTAGTTCATTTACATTAAGTATTTGTTTATCAGTAATTTCCTGCCCTTCATTTTTTTTATCAGTTGAAAGTAAAATCTGTGCATTTTCCGGGTTTATAAGACTAATCACACGAATATCATTTTCCTTAATAAAAGATAAAAAGAATTGATTTACCTGCTCCAGGTTGTTTCTGCTCATTTCGCTTCTCACAGCCCAGGAAAATACATTTATAGTTTGCTTAAGATTTACAATCTTCAAGCTATCTAATTGCTGGGCGTGTTCTATTTTCAGTGTTTCTGTCTGTTCTATGAATACGTTCTCTAAATTATTAATCTTAATCATATGATAGACCAGTAAAGCAAGAATTACCAATAACAAACCTAAAACTGTTTTGTGTTTTAGAATAAATATTAACAGTTTATTTGGTTTTTTGTTATCAACTGATTCTATTTTTTCTTTTGTGTTCTCTTCCATTTTATTGTCTTTATTTTCTAAATCTTAGTGGATTTTTAAGTTTGTTTTTAAATGCCCTTAAAAACAAACTCTGTTATTAATATTTATCGCTTATAAAAATAAAATCAGTTTAAAGAATTTCCATAATGCTGCCGTTGCTTACCCTAATTTGCTTATCATCTACTTCAATAGTTGAAATTACGGGACCAACATCAACCAATTTTCCCACCATATCTTTTATTCTAACAGTACTTCCGGTCTTAATGGTTTTACTTATATATACACCGGAAATAACATTTCTAACTAAATCCTTTGCCCCTAAGCCAAAAGCAATTGATAAGCCAATTGCAAAAGCGCTAACAACTATTAATAAAATGTTACTTAAGATGGTTGCATCGATTTTTAATTGTGAAAGAGCAATTATAAAGGTTACAATCATTACTCCAATATTTACAACAGTACCCAGAGGTTCTGAATATTCGATGCCAAGCCGAACAGAACTTCCACGAATCATTCCGCTTAAAATTTTTGCTGCCCAGGAACCAACAAGAATAACGAGCATTGCCAAAAAGATATTGGGGATATAGGCAAGTGCAGTGTTTACCAAATTTGCGAAGAATGGTAATCCCATTATATCGGATATTGGTAAAATAAAAATCAGCAATACGGTCCAATAAAGTATTCGGGAAAATGTCCACGAAAGATTTCCAGGAAACCCGGATGATATAAGAAAATTTTCTATCCCAGCTTTTGTTGAAAGTTTATTAATACCAATTAAGTCTAAAAATTTATTTGACAACTTTTGTATGATCTTTGCAGTTATCCAACCAACGATTAAAATTATTAGAGAAGCAAAAAACTTTGGAACAAAACTAATTATCATTTCCAAAGCTCCTTGTGTGGACTGCATAAATATATTCAGCCAATTATTTATTTCTTGCATAGTTTCCTCAAATTTTATTGTATAAAACTACTGGTCTTCAAATTGCTTCGTTTTGTCCCGATTAACGGAAAACACACTAAATGCTGTATCCAGCATTATCATAGCAGACTTTAAAATACCTAGAAGCGTTATGGTCAAAATGTTCTTATATAACAGATTTCTCTTAATGCTTTTTTTCAATTTTGAATTAAAATCCGATGATAAGTTAAATTCTCTTTTGGGATCAGTCATTTAAACTCTTAAGTATTGTTATAAATTTTTCTTTTGCTCTTTGGATTTTCATTTTTACAGCCGGAATTGTAGTGTTAATCCTTTTCCCAATTTCTGTAAAATTTAATCCCTTGAAATATTTGAAGATGAATACCTTCCTATAAAGGAAACTTAATTTTCTTAATGTATTGCCTATTACTCCCCAAAAGTATTTCTCATCATACTTTGAGAATACTGACAAATAAATATTATTGATATCAACATCGCCATCTACCGAAACATGGTATTTCCAAAATTTTCGTTTTCTTGTTAAAATCATACTCAAACAAACATTTGTAACAATTCTGATAAGCCAGGTTTTTAATTCTGATTCCAGTCTAAAATTATTAATTCCAAAATAAACCCTGATAAAAACTTCCTGCGCCGCATCTTCAGCATCCATTTGATTTGACAGCTTTTCATAAGACATTCGATAAACATAGTTTTTATACCTATCAACTAACTCCTCAAAGGCTGTTTCAATATCGGGTAACTCGACTTGGCATCTTTTTACTAAATCAAAATCACTAAGACTTTGATAATTAGTTTTATTCATTTTTCAATTAGACTTTAAATAATGGCAGAAATAACACTTCGAATAAAAAAAATATTTAAAATTCATAAATGACAAAATATCAGCCCTTTATAGCAATATTTTAACTATTCATCATTTTCCTCATCGGGCACTAATGCGATAATGCTCTGATTTGGCTTGGGAGTTCTTTCACTTTCGGCGGTTATAACATTCAACTGTTTATCTTCAGTTATGACAAACAACAAAATGACTTCATTGCCATAATGTTTAAGATAGGCAGAAAAATCAAATTCTTCAGTTAACTTACTGGTTTTAATTATTGAACCGGAGGCTAGTTTGTTAGTTAAATAATTGAAGTTGATATTGTCACCAAACAAATATCTTCCGCGCAAATGTTGTGGCAAAAAAGACGGATCAGTTCCTTTTAATTTTCCTTCTGGCTTAAGTTGATATATTTCTTTTGAATCAAATAAATCTCTCAAGTGTAAACAAGCAAGTGAGTTTGCTTCGTCATTGGAAGTAAGCGCTAAAAGTTTACCTATTCCGTCCAAACTAAGTTCATCAATAAGTTGTTCGGATAATGCGCTAACCTGATAGGCGGGAATTTCAGCCATTCTAGCCTTGTAAATATTTTCACGATTTGTGTCAATTACGGCAACTGAAAATTCATTTTCGTTTAATACCTTCGCTAATTTTATACCCCAGGAATGAGCTCCAACTAATAATACTCCTTGCGGATTTGCTTGTGCTACTTTCAAATAGCGCGCCAATGGTGCAGCGGTTAGTCCATATAATGCTACAGTTCCAACTATCACAATAAATGTAATCGGAACAAGAAATTCAGTTTGTGGGAGATTAGTTTCTGCCAAGCGTAATGCAAAAATGGAAGAAACTGCGGCGGCAACAATTCCGCGCGGAGCCATCCATGAAAGGAACACTCTTTCTTTCCAGGAAAATCCACTTCCAATAGTTGACAGGAAAACAGAAGCCGGTCTTGCAATAAATACTAAGATCGATAAAAATATTAAACTGGTATATGAAAGATTCTGAAAAACAGTGAAGTCAAGTCGTGCTGACAAAATAATAAACAAAAAGGAAATAATTAATACACTAAGATTTTCTTTAAACTCCAGTATATGTTTTACCGTTACAAATTTTTGATTTGCCATAACAATGCCCATTAATGTTGTGGCTAACAACCCGGATTCAGCTTGCAACACATCAGATGTTATGAAGGCAGCAACGACTAACGATAATGTAACGGTTTCCTGAAGAAAGTCCGGAATCCAAAACTTCTTAAGAAGCAAGACTAAAAACCAGGCGAACATAAATCCGACAATACTTCCAAACAAAAGAGTTTTGCCAAGACTAACTAAAACAACCAGACTTGCTTCCTGAAATCCACCAATAAGTATCGCCTCAAAAACGAGAAGAGCAAGCAATGCACCAATAGGATCAATAACAATGCCTTCCCATTTCAAAATTTTTGCTACTTTCCCTATCGGGCGAATGTGCCTAAGAAGTGGGCCAATTACTGTGGGACCGGTTACAACAAGAATCGCTCCTAAAAGAATGGCAATTTGGAGATTGAGTCCAATAATATAATAAGCAGCGGATGCTGCAATAGCCCAGGTTATTAAAACTCCCGCAGTTAATAGAAGCAGTAAAGCACTACCAATTTTAGGCAGGCCTTTGATTTTTAAAGTTAGTCCTCCTTCAAATAAGATTAGTGCAACAGTAATGGAGACAATTGGTAACAGAATATCCCCCATAAGCTCGT
Organism: uncultured Ignavibacteriaceae bacterium; assembly: GCA_963804005.1. GTDB lineage: Bacteria > Bacteroidota > Ignavibacteria > Ignavibacteriales > Ignavibacteriaceae > JAGXRK01. The sequence continues at coordinate 117,213 of CAWDOP010000010.1, forward strand.
CCGGTTTTAGAAAGCCCGTGAGCGGACCTGCAATAAAACCAAATATTAGTAGAAGTAGTATTGAGGGCAACTTAAGCCGCCAAGCCAGCCATTGCGCACCTATTCCAAGAATAATTATACTAGATAAAGTTATTAAAAAATATTCCGACATATATTAACCTAAACTCAATCGTTGTTTGGAAAAGATCATTTATAGTTAAATATTAAATGTTTAGAACAACAAAGGGCTTTTATCATTCAAATAAATTTTTCTCATACAAATCAAGTTGTGAATAATATAACAAAAGATAAAATGACTGACTAAAATAGTTTTTAAATCAATTAGTTTAAGCAAGAGATATCTTTAAGAAGATTTGTTAAACTATAAGGTTTTTACTCGTTTTAATGCCAAAACATAGCATCTTTATTGGCTTATTTAGTTTATTTTACTGATTTTTAAGTGGTGAAATTTTAATAATATTTTCTAAAAACGGAGATTGATTTTATGGCTGTTATTAGACCTTTTAAAGCACTAAGACCTACGGAAGAAAAAGCTCAACTTGTTGCAAGTGTTCCATACGATGTTGTTAATCGTGAAGAAGCAAAAAAGTTTGCCAAAGGAAATCCATTAAGTTATCTACACATCACAAGATCAGAAATTGACTTGCCCGATGTTAAAGATGTTTATTCAAAAGATGTCTATCTAAAAGCAAAAGAAAATCTTGATAAGATAATTAAGCAAGCTCCTTTAAAGATTGATGAAAAACCTCATTTCTATCTTTATCGCTTGATAATGGATGGACGAGCACAAACGGGAATTTGTGCAACTTTTTCTGTTGATGATTATAACAAAGATATAATTCTAAAACACGAAAAAACTCGTAAAGTAAAAGAAGATGACAGAACGAATCACATCGTTACTACCGAAGCACAAACAGGAATTGTATTTTTAACTTATCGCGGTGTTAAAACAGTTAATGAGCTTGTAAATAAAACGATGAAAACATTTAAACCGTTATATGATTTTACTGCGCCGGACGGCATCCAGCACACAGTTTGGATTATGCCCGATGAATACAATGAAATGATCATAAATGAGTTTAAGAAAATTGAAAAACTTTACATTGCAGATGGACACCACCGTGCAAAAAGTGCTTCTCGCGCTAAAGAAGAAAAGATGAAATCAAATTCGAATCATAAGGGAAACGAAGAGTATAATTATTTTATTGCCGTTCTCTTTCCCGAAGATCAGTTGAAGATTCTTCCTTACAATAGAGTTGTGTTTGATCTTAATGGATTAAGCAATGAAGATTTTCTAAACGCTGTAAGTGAAAAATTTGAAATAACTCAAACTACAGAGAAAGAACCAAAAGTTCAGAAGAACTTTTGTCTGTATCTAGATAAAAAATGGTATTTGCTTAAATCACGTGACTCTATTCTCGCAAGTTTATCGCTTGAAAAATCTGTTGGCGAAAAACTTGATGCAAGCATACTGGAAAATTTTTTACTCCGACCAATTTTGGGAATCGAAGATATCCGCACAAGCAATAGAATAGATTTCATAGGAGGAATACGCGGAACAAAGGAACTTGAGAAACTTGTTGATTCAGGTAAAGCTGCAGTGGCATTTTCACTTTACCCTGTTAGTCTTAATGATCTTATAAACATCTCGGACGCTGGTGAAGTTATGCCGCCAAAATCAACATGGTTTGAACCAAAACTTAGAGATGGATTACTAACGCACTTAATTTAAATCGCGCAGAAAACATAGAAGGAAATATTATTATGGAAAAACGTATATATAATTTTAGTGCTGGTCCGGCAGTTTTACCGGAAGAAGTATTACTTGAAGCTCAAAAAGAATTATTTGCGCTCCCCGGAGTAGGAATGTCAGTTATGGAAATAAGCCATCGTTCCAAAACATTCGATGCAATTCTTCAGGAAGCAAAAGAAAACTTAAAGAAGCTTCTTGATATTCCCGATAATTATGCGATTCTCTTTCTTCAAGGAGGCGCCAGTTTACAATTTTCGATGGTTCCCCTAAACTTAATGCCACCGAAAAATAAAGCAGATTACATTTCAACGGGAAGCTGGTCTAAAAAAGCAATTAAAGAAGCAAAACGTGTTGGCTCGGTAAACATTGCTGCCACAACCGAAGAATCCGAAGGCGATAAAAAATATTTTAAAAGAATTCCAAAACAAAGTGAGCTAAAACTTGATCCGGACGCTACTTATGTTCACTTCACATCCAATAATACAATATTCGGGACACAGTTTCACACCGAACCGGAAGTTGGAACCGTTCCATTAGTATGCGACGCATCTTCGGATATTCTTTACAAAAAAATTGATGTGACGAAATATGGAATGCTCTATGCCGGGGCACAAAAAAATATTGGTCCTTCCGGCGTAACATTAATAATTATGAGAAAGGACTTGCTTGAAAGAAGTCAGGATTCTCTTCACACGATGTTAAACTATAAAACCCATGTTGATAATGATTCGATGTTTAATACTCCAAATACCTGGGGAATTTATATTATCAATCTTGTTGGCAGATATTTATTGAAGAATGGTGGACTTGATAAAATGTATAAAATAAATAAAAAGAAAGCGCAATTGCTTTATGATTGTATTGATCAAAGCAATGGATATTATAAAGGTCACGCTGAAAAAGATTCACGTTCACTAATGAATGTTACATTTAATCTTACAACTCCGGACCTTGAGAAAAAGCTGATTGACGAAGCCACTAAAGCAGGGTTTAATGGATTGAAGGGCCATCGTTCTGTTGGCGGATTACGAGCATCACTCTACAATGCATTTCCAACAAAAGGCGTTGAAGATCTTGTAGCTTTTATGAAGGACTTTCAGAAAAAGAACGGATAAATTATACGTATATAATTGCGATCCCCGATTCACCTGTTTTTAAGCGGGTTTGTCGGGGATAAGCAATAAAACTGCTTTCTACTTTACCTCAGTAAAATCATTTTTCTTGTTTGGACAAAAGAACCGGCGTTTATCTGGTAGAAATAAATCCCACTTGCAAATCCCGAAGGGACTCCTTTGGAGGTGCGACTGCCAACTGAGGATTGAAACTCAACCTCATAGTTTCCCGCAGGTTTTTCCTCATCTACAAGTGTCGCTACTAAATTTCCCAATACATCATAAACATTTAAAGTTACAAAGTGTCTACTGCCTAATGCATACTGAATACTGGTTGACGGGTTAAAAGGATTGGGATAATTCTGTTCTAATCTAAAAGTATAGTTGTTCCCCTCCTCATTTAAATTAACAGAAGAAATTCCGTTCTTAAAAGATACATCCATACTATCGAGAGAAGAATTTCCTTCTTCATCAAAAACCTCCACGTAAATTCTATATTCCGAATCATAATAATCTGAGGTGTTAAAAGAAAGACCTTTTTCGGAAATATCAATCAAGGAATCACCGTCGCTATTGGTTAGTATATGGTAAAAACCTCGAATCGGATCCATCCAGCTTGGTGATGGGAGAGTTGCATCTCTCTTATAAAGAACTGTGGCATACGGTTCGTAGTAATTCGAATTATACATTTCATATTTATGGTTGAGAATATGTGCAAGCTTTCTTTCAAGGATAATTTCATTGTTACTTATCCTTTTTATCCAGTAATATATTTCATAGCCAGGTTGTTGCCATTCGGAATCACCGGAAGCATCAATAATTTGTACTATAATATCTATCTGACCGTATAAGCTATCGGGATTCATATAGTTGCTGGTTTCGTTAGTGCAAAATCCAAATAATGAACCTGGAAACACCTCAGCAATAATTGGTGAAATGGTATCATCAAGCGGAGTTAGGGCTAACATAGGATTAAAATTTATTCCCCATTCACCATCAGTATAAAGCCATACGATTCCTGAATCTTTAATCTCAACGAAATGAATATGGCCCCACTCACTTGTCCATTCTACAATATCTCCAAGATAATCATGCTGCTGAACAGTATCTCCAACTTCCACCTGAATTGTTTCGGGAATAAGATGTGCATAAAGCCAACCGTCTGATACACCGGCATTTTGAGAGTCGCTAATCGCAACACGCCAATAAATATTTCCTCCAAGAGTGAGGACTAGCTTAACAATTCCGCTCTTTACTGCATAAGTCGGTTCACCTATTGGCGTAATTAAATCCAGTCCCTGGTGAAGATATGAATAATCCGAGCTACCGCCCATGTGTTGCTCATAATGATTCCATATCGTTCTCGTGCTGTCAAAGGGATAGTGTGGCCATGGTATTGGTTCAATGCTAGAGTTATCTTTCTTTTGAAGATTTGTCGTGGGAAAAATCGTTAATTCTCTTTTTTCTCCTTCAATATTCTGAACTTTACTTCCGTTGCTTTCATATATACGTATTACTCCTTGCGATTCCTTCTGGTTTTTTTTATGGATTCCCGTTGCAATTTTTTCTCCTATGATTTTTAAATCCCTAAATGATAAATCACCCGTCAACTCATCGGAAAAAAGTAATTGGGGATTATTTAAAGAGAACGCCTTTATATTTCTTTTATCTGTAATAACCAGAACATCGTTTTCGCTTGAAAGTGCAATTCGTCTTGGGAACATGAAGTTCGAAATAAATTTATTTTTCAATAGTCCGTTTTGATATACCCTCACAAAATCTTCATCAGCTATAGCTATAAAGTTTCCTGTTTCGTCAAATGAAAAAGCAAGACCTTTTTCATATTCTTTAATAAATATCTGTGGGAACTCTATTGTAATTATTTTTTCAGTTGTTCTTGTTGCATAAATGTTTCCACTTTCAGAAAATAAAAACCCATTAGCTCTTTTAAATGTTCCGGAAAAAAGATTTTGCCCATCCGGTGAATAAAAGTGTAATGACAGTTCACCAATAAAATGTTTTGAATGATCATAAAAAACAATTATGCCACTGTTAGATATTTCAAAATCTGATCCCGGAGTTTTTACCATTGTAAAGAGTAAATCATCGTCTCGATAAAATTTCAAGTTATAAAGATTTCTCTGCTCATCAGTAACTTCACCAATTTCAAATGTGGATTTGAAGATTTGATTGGGGGAAAATCTTTCCCCCGACTGCCTGTTCATTATGTTCTTAAATGTTCCATTTATCGACACTTTCAGATTATTTATTTCGTCGCCGGGATTCTCTTGTCCAAACAACTGAGAACACAAAAACATTATTAAAAAAAAGCTGAGATTCTTCATAATATATTTGTCCTGCTAAATATTATTCTTAACATAACTTTACTTAATAAATAATGCAAGGTTGCGAACAATATTCTTTGTGATTTTACAAAGATTAATAATGAACACAGATTTTCTTAAATTTGCGGGTTAATTTTTAATGATAAATTTGTTACGAGATTTCTATTGGATACAAAAAGTGATGTTTTTGCTGAAAAATACGGCGAAGATGTTCAGATTATTGAGTTAGCTGATAAACAATTTATTATTGTTGGAACGGCACACATCTCCCGTCAATCTGCTGATCTTGTAAAAAAAATAATTGAAGAAGAACGTCCTGATATCGTATGTGTTGAACTTGATGAAAAAAGGTTTAAAGCTTTATCAGAAAAAAACAGATGGGAAAATCTTGATCTAAAAACCATCATTAGAGAAAAACAACTAAGCACCTTGATAATTAATCTTGTTCTTGCATCATATCAAAAAAAGCTTGGTGAAAAACTTGGAGTAACTCCGGGTACAGAACTTCTAGAAGCAACTAAGACTGCCGCCGAATTTAATATTCCAATTGAACTTTGCGATCGTGAAGTAAGAATAACTCTTCGTCGGGCCTGGCGTTCCATGAGTTTTTGGCAAAAAATAAAATTCATGACCGGTGGATTAGCCGGATTGTTTGAAGATCAGGAAATCACTGAAGAGAAGTTAGCTGAGCTTAGAAGCAAAGATGTTCTTTCCGAAATGATGGGAGAACTCGGTAAAGTAATGCCCGTTCTTAAACAAGTTCTTATTGATGAGCGCGATATTTACATTGCCGAGAAAATGAAACTTGCAAAAGGGAAAAAAATTGTATCGGTAGTCGGTGCCGGACACGTGAATGGAATAATAAATTATCTGAAAGAAGATCAATCTTTTAATCTTGAAGAAATAGAAAAAATTCCTCCAGCTTCCCCGGTTCTTAAAATCATTGGCTGGGGAATTCCAATAATTATTGTTGGCTCCATTTTCTACATTGGTTTAAACAAAGGATTGACAGAAGCCGGTGATAATGCATTATTCTGGTTTTTAGCAAATGGAATTCCAAGTGCGCTGGGTGCTATTATTGCTGTTGCTCATCCTTTTACGATTTTAATTTCATTCTTTGCCGCACCATTTACCAGCCTAACTCCTGTTATTGGAGCAGGATACGTTGCAGCATTTATACAAGCTTACTTTCAACCGCCTCTAGTTAAAGAATTTCAAACGGTAACGACTGATTTTAATAAACTATCTCAGTGGTGGAAGAACAAATTATTAAAAGTATTTTTAGTATTTATACTTACAAGTCTAGGGAGCGTTGTTGGAACGTATGTTGGCTTCTTTGAAATAGTCTCCAATGTTTTTAATTGAAAATTTTGTTTTTTTACTTTGATCTTTTTTCTTTTATCCTGGCTAAAAGTAATAAAGATACTTCACTTTAAACACTCCTGCCCTATCCGTTACATGCATTCTGTTTGGAAGAATATTATTATTAATATCATACTCATCACTGCGATCTCTAAACTCATTGTAGGCAAAGTATATCCAGCTTTTTGGTAAAAAATTCCAGGAAAATAAAAATCCGACAATAACTCTTTCCATTTTGTCGGAAGACCGAACAAAAACATTATCAACGTACATCCTGATATTAAGATCATTAATTGGAGTTAGAGAAAAATAAGGACGAGCATTAAAAGTAATGTCTTCAATTTCACGATCGGGATCAAATTCAATAAACATATCGTAACTTGTTCCTATCTGAAATTCATCAATCACCCGCCAGCTTCCCTGCAAGCCGAGCCAAGAATAGTAAGCAAGATAATCTCTTGAAAAATTATACGTCTTTGTATAACCGCCGTAGAGATTGCCATTCCATTTGGGGGAAATGTTATACCATGAACTTAAAGAGATCTCATAAGATGTGTACTGGACTCCTTCGTCTTTGCTTTTTGTTAATATGAGGTTTGTTTCATATCCCCAGTTATCTCTTAGCTGCATATTAAAACCAAACAACCAGCCGTAATCAGTAAAAAGATCAGCATCCTCATAATAAATTATCGGACCGGTGTACATCAGTATTTGTCTTATATAACCTTCATCATAATACCAGATAGGTCCATTGATAGAAACAAATTCAAATGTACCTGTCCATGGAACAAAACCGACTTGTTGAACATCAAAATTTTTCCCGACTGCACGGGTTCGTGCGTAAGAAAGCCATTTATCTGTTGATAAAGTTAACCCGGCTGAACCGGCAAAATCTCCTTCTGAATTTTCAATTGATCTGGCAAACTGGTATGCAAGCTGCCAATTAGATTCTCTGAATGCACCGTCAATATCAATTACACCGTAAGTATTATCCTGTGTTTGTTTTCCGACGAATAGTACACCGACCGAGGAATTATCAAAAATTTGTTTTTTAACCCTTGCAGAACCGAAAATCGCTCTGTCCTCTGTTTGCAAACTATCATCCTCATCCAGATAATCAACTTTTCCTGTGAGAGCAAGAAAACCTCCGTATTCCCATTCATTAATTCTGCCGAAAGCTTTAGTTCCCAAAACAAGAGGGACTTCCTGCCCATCTGGCAGCAACTTTCCGATTCTTCTGGAATAAAAGAGTTCGAGCGGCCTATAAAAGCCGGTGTTACTTTGTCTTCCAGAAGGCATAAAGATTTCATTACCTTCAGTAAAGAACGGTCTTCTTTCGCTAAAGTAAGATTCATACCGACTTATATTGAACGAAAACGGATCGGCTTCAATTTGTGCAAAATCCGGATTTGCAGTAAGCTGATAAGTTAATTGCTGTGAAGGATTGAAAAAAATATCAAGCCCGGCTTCAGGATCAAAATCATATTTGTTATCTCCGATATATTTTATTTTTGATAAAGCGACAGGATATATTTCAAGATTAAGTCCCGTTACTGTTGGATTGAAATCTTTAAAGATAAGTTTACCAAATTTAGAAATTCTTTGACCTTCGCTTTGCTCATACCTACACCAGTATTGGTCTTCTTGAGCTACAGGAATCCATCTGTCAAAATCCAGTCCCCATTCTGTTAAACTCTTATCATACTTAATTGATTTATAGGGAATTTTCATTTCAACAACATAGCCCCAGTCATATACTTTAGAGCCGGCAAACCAAATTCCATCCCAACTGTAATCTCTGTTTCTTGCATCATCAAGTAGGCGGCAATCCATTCTGACACATCCGGCAGAAACAGCAAATTTATATGCTGATTGTTTATCGCCAAATGTATCAATCATAAATGATACAACATCGCCCCCAAACTGATCCAATACACCCGTTGTTGTTTGAATATTTGTTTTATGATCATAACTAATTATCAGGCAGTATAGAGCATCTTCGGTGGTGAGAACTTTTGCAGTTGTCTGTTGCGATACTGGTTGGTCATAGTACGGAGAAAGCTGAAAGAAATCATTTGTTGAATCTGCTTCATTCCATATATCATCTATTGTCCCATCAACATTTATTTCAATATCAACTTTTTTTAGATAAAGAACTTTGCCCTGATTTGGATTTTCAGATGCAAAAATTAACTGGACCATTAAAAGAAAAAGTAAATATAGTTTCATTACTAAATTTCCTTAAAATTTCTGTCATAAAAATAAATAGTGAACGCGAGAGAAAATCATATTTTAGGATGAGCGGTTATGGTAACGGTTAAATTGTAATGTGTTGCTTTTGAATCATTCCCCAACCAGGGATGTTCATCAAATATCAGTAGAGGTTTATAGATGAATAGTTCAGATAATAAAAAAGCGCTCACAAAGGAGCGCTTAAAGAACAGGTCACTAAAAACTCTTACTTTTTAGGCTTTGCTTCGCTAACGATGATGTTGCGGCCTTTGAGATCAGAACCATTTAATGCCTGGATGGCTGCAGTCGCTTCAGATTCATTTTCAAATTCAACGAATCCGAATCCTCTGGATCTGCGGGTTTCCTTATCGGTCACAACATTAGCGGAAAGAACATTTCCATGCGGAGCAAAAGCTGCCTGAAGTTCTTCGTCGCTTAAAGACCAAGGAAGACTACCAACGAAAAGTTTAGTACTCACAAAACGAACCTTTAATTAATTGAACAAAAATGCGTCTTTCAACGCGCAGAAAGATAGAAATATTAATTTTAGAAACAAATAATTTTTCTAAAATTTTATGTTATTTTAAGCTGAAAAGCCCTTTTTTCATCTACATTTGAGAGATTTGGAAGAGTTTTTACAATAATTTCCGGTGAAAAAGTGAAATCTTATCGAAATGAAGAATAGTTTGATTAGATGAGTTATTGCAGAATTACAAGCTGAAATGATGAAAAATTAATAATTTTAATCTGTGCTGAAACGAATTATAATTTAAAATTTTAGTTTCAGGCTATATATGTTTAATTCAATAAAAGTTTTATTACCTGATGCAAATTTTCAACGAAGGTAACTTTTATTTTATTTGATAGCTTTAATCCTTTTTCATTTCCTGCAGGAACTATGGCATTAGTAAATCCTAATTTTTCTGCCTCCTGTATTCTTTTCTCAATATTACCAACACTTCTTATCTCTCCGCCTAACCCGACTTCGCCGATTACAACTGTTTGATTGTCAACAACCTTATCCGATAAACTTGAAGCAGTACTTATACATACAGCAAGATCAACGGCAGGCTCCTGAACACGCATACCGCCTGCAATGTTCAAAAAAACATTTGCAGCAGATACTCTGATGTTTGCTCTTTTTTCAAGTACAGCAAGCAGTATTGATAATCTTCGTTGATCGAATCCTGTTGTTACTCTTTGCGGATAGCCATAGTTCGAAGGAGTAACCAGTGCCTGAACTTCTAAAAGAATTGGTCTTGTTCCCTCCATGCTGGATGTGATAACAGAACCGGGAGTTTGTTTTTCTCTTTCACTCAAAAATAATTCGCTTGGATTTTTTACTTCACGAAGACCATCTTCACACATTTCAAAAACACCGATTTCATTAGTGCTTCCAAATCTATTCTTCTGTGCACGCAAAATTCTAAACGAATGATTTGATTCACCTTCAAATTGAATTACCGTATCAACAATATGTTCAAGCAGTTTTGGTCCTGCAATCATTCCTTCTTTAGTAACATGACCAATGATTATTATACTATAGTGATTTTTCTTTGCTTCTTCCATCAACAAAGATGTACATTCACGGACTTGTGTTATTGTGCCCGGTGAATTTTCTAATTCACCTCTGTACATTGTTTGAATAGAATCTATAATTACAACGGCGGGAGAAAGATTATTTATGGATGCTATGATTTGTCCAAGCTCTGTTTCTGCAAGAACATAATACTCATCGGATTTAATTTTTAGTCGCGACGAACGAAGCTTGATTTGTTTTTCAGACTCTTCGCCTGTTACATATAGAATTTTATCTTTAATGTTTGCTGCTGCCTGCATGGCAAGAGTTGATTTACCTATTCCGGGATCGCCACCGAGAAGAATTACACTGCCGGGCATAAGTCCGCCGCCAAGCACACGATCAAATTCGGTTATTCCGGTTTTTATTCTATCTTCTTCTGTTGCAGTTATTTCACTTATCTTGTGAAATGTTACTTTCTGTGGAACCTTGGTTGATTTTCTTCTTCCGGTTTCAACTAATTCTTCCGTGAAAGTGTTCCAGTTATCACATCCGGGACACTTGCCAAGCCATCGTACCGATTCGTAACCGCAATTTGAACAAATATATTTGACTTTAGATTTTGACATTGACTAATTCTTTTTTACCACTAAGACACTAAGAACACTTAGTTTCACTAAGATTCGTGAAGTTGTGCAAATTTATCTGTTACAAGTGGAACTAAGTGATCTTTAATATTTTCACAATGAAAGTTAATTAATAATCCTTTTGGTTTTCCGGTTAGTTTGAGATAAGAGAGTAACTGAGCTTTATAAACCGGAATAATCGCTTCAACAGCTTTTAATTCTACAATTATCAAATCATTTACCAATAAATCTAAAACAAGATTTGTCCCTAGATCTTTTCCCTTATAAATAATGGGAACTGTAACTTGTCTTTGAACATTAAATCCTTGAGATTTTAGTTCATCTACGAAACAAGCTTCATAAACAGATTCTAAAAGTCCGGGTCCTAAGTGTTTATGCACTTCAATTGCACAGCCAACAATTTTATAAGCAAGATTATTTATATAACTTTTTGTTATATGCATTTCTAAGTGTTCCTTTGTGCTCTAAGTGTCTTAGTGGTTAAGTGCTCTACAAAAAACCACCAACAATTTTTTCAACTTTACTTAATGCTGAAGGAATCCCCGAAACATCCTTCCCACCTGCAGTTGCCAGATGCGAACGACCGCCGCCGCCGCCGCCAACTAATTTTGCTAGTTCACCAACTATTTTGCCTGCACTGAGTTTTTTCTCTTTTATTAAATCATCGGATACAACTGCAACAATACCAACCTTATCATCAATTTGTGAGATTAAAACTCCAACTCCGCTTTTTATTTTATTACGCAGTTCATCACCAAATGATTTTAATTCATCCATACTGTCTGCGTGTACTCTTCCTTTATAAACAAATATTCCTTTTGCATCGGAATGAATTGAAAGAATATGATCAAGCTGTTCGAGTTTTTCATTTATTCTAAGTTCAGCAATTTCTTTTTCAAGTTTCTTTTTAATATCAAGAAGCTCTTCAACACGTTGTTCTGATTGTTTTACTTGTTCAATCTGATCATGAATATACTTTTCTACTCCGGCTCCTGTAACAGCCTCAATTCTTCTTACTCCACTTGCGATTGATGCTTCACTAATAATTTTAAACAGTCCTATTTCAGAAGAATTTTTAACATGTGTTCCGCCGCAAAATTCCATTGTAAAATCACCGAACTGAACAACATTTACTTTATCGCCGTACTTATCACCAAAAAACATAAGAGCACCCATTTTTTTCGCTTCTTCAAATGGAGTATCGCGATGATGTATCATCTGTAAATTTCTTCTTAGCTGTTCATTAACGATAGTTTCAATTTCAAAAATTTCCTTTGCGGTAAGTTTTGCATAATGTGAAAAGTCAAAACGTAATCTATCCGGACCGACATAAGAACCGGCCTGTTGAACGTGAGTTCCGAGAACCATTCGCAGTGCTTTGTGCAGAAAATGAGTTGCGGAATGATTTCTCATTATATCCCACCGTCGTATTGAATCTACTTCTGCAATCAATTCAATCCCAGGCTCGATAATTCCTTTTTCATCATTATCAATAATGTGAATAATCTGATTGTCAACTTTGAAAACGTCAGTCACATTAAAAACATTATCATTCAATATTAATGATCCGGTGTCGTCTGTTTGACCACCCGATTCAACATAAAATGGGGATTTATCCAATATCACTAAATCATTTTGTTTGTCTCTTTTCAAATCTATAACAGTTGCTTCAGATTTCATTTCATCATAACCAGTGAATTTTGTTCTTCCATTAATTTTTTTGATAGAAATTTCGGGCGGATAACCAGTAAACTTGAGTTCACCTGTTCCTGGTCTTACTACGACATTTCTTGATCGTTCCTTCTGTTCATTCATCAATTTGTTGAAACCATCTACATCAATTGCCATTCCAATTTCACGAGCCATAACATTTGTAAGATCAACAGGAAAACCGAATGTATCATAAAGTTTAAATATTTGCTCTCCGCTTAAGCGTAATTCTTTAGCTATATACTTTTTTGTTAAGTCTGCGGTCCACTCGCTAAGTTTAGTTCTCTGAACTTGCTTGCCTGAAAGTTCATTATCTTCTAGCCACTTACCCGCCGCCAGTTTCTTTCGCAGATCATTCTCCTGGTTTTTCGACCTTTCCAAAACCTCAATAACAAAATCTGTACTTTCTTTATCCCGTATGAAGTTAAAGATGTATTTTGTTTGTTGGGCAATGCTAATCTCAAAAAGATTCACGATCATTTGATTAAACAATTCTATACCGCGATCTAGAGTTGCATTAAAACTTTCTTCTTCTGCCTTGATTACTTTTTTAACATAATCTTTCTTTTCTTTCACTTCGGGGAAAACATCACTCATTGTTTCAGAAAGAACATCAACAAGCTTATAGAGAAAAGGTTCGCGGAGATTTAATTTTCTTCCGTAACGAGCAGCGCGTCTTAATATTCTGCGAAGAACGTAACCCCTTCCATCGTTACCGGGAACCGCGCCATCGGCAATTGCAAATGTTAACGCACGAATATGATCTGCAATTACGCGCATTGGTATTCTGTCTTCCTCTTTTTCATATTTAACTTTGCTCAGCTTTGCTACTTCTTTAATCAATGGAGTGAAAACATCCGTATCATAGTTTGAGGTTTTCTTTTGCAGGATAGCACATACGCGTTCAAAACCCATTCCAGTATCAACGTGCTTTGCGGGAAGTTCGTGGAGCGTTCCGTTTTCATCACGATTATACTGAATAAAAACAAGGTTCCATATTTCTATACATTCCGGAACGCCAGCATTTACTAGAGCCGGATTATCATAATCATCACCAACGCTTATATGTATTTCTGAACAGGGACCGCACGGACCGGTTTCTCCCATTTCCCAGAAATTATCTTTCTCGCCAAATTTTAAAATGTGCTTTGAATTTATATCTGTTTTTGTATTCCATAATTCAAAAGCTTCATTATCATCTTTATAAACAGTTGCCCACAATCTTTCTTTCGGAAGTTTCCACACCTTTGTTAATAATTCCCAGGCCCATTCAATGGCTTCTGCTTTGTAATAGTCTCCAAATGACCAGTTACCAAGCATCTCAAAAAAAGTGTGATGATAAGTATCATAACCTACCTCTTCCAGGTCATTATGTTTACCGGAAACACGAATACACTTTTGAGTATCAGCGGCGCGTTTATATTCTCTTGAACCTTTCCCGAGGAATACATCTTTAAACTGGTTCATACCGGCATTTGTAAAAAGTAAAGTGGGATCATCAAATGGAACTACAGGAGCCGAATGAACTATTTTATGTTTTTTATTTTTGAAAAAATCTAAAAACTGTTGTCTTATTTTATGTGAAGTCATAATTCTTTCGTGATTTTATCAGGAAGTTAACCTAAAAATCAGGAATGTCATTTCGAAGGATTTCGTCAGCTGAAGGACTATCGAGAAATCTTTAAAAAATCAAAGGTTTTTCTCTGCTGTCGAAATGACAAAATTAATTTTTGGTCAGCCTCATTAATTAATTAAGTGTGTAAAGATAAAAAAATACAATATAAGCTTGAAACACGAAATTATCAGCAAACAACCACAGAAACCTTGCATCACTTCTATTTTTCCCAACTGTTCCCCACTTCCCTCAAAAAAATATGATTGTTTAACTCAGACTAAGTATTTAATGGTTGAATGAAAATTGGTTTGAAAGTTCGCAAAACAATTGATTATTTGAGGCAGTTAACTTAGTTTTCGGACAAAATAATACTGGAATGTTATGTCAACCGAAATAGAACTCACAGATTTTGAATTAATGCAAAAAATTGCCGCCAAAGATTCAAAGTCGTTAGAACTTCTGTATGACAGATATTCGCCTGTACTTTATACTCTCATACACAAAATTGTTCGTTCAAGAGGCGTTGCCGAAGAGGTTCTTGCAGATATTTTTCTGATTATTTGGAAGAAATATTATATGTTCGATATGTCAACGGAAAACGTTTACTCATGGCTGATCATGCTGGCAAGAAACAAAGCGGTTGATTCAAAAAAAAGAATGTATGGACAGATGACTATAGAATATAGCGACACCTATGAGGATGAAAAAATTATTCCCTTGCTTTCAAAAGAAATTGACCCGCTGGATTTAAATACTGCTCTTGAAATAAGAAGTAACATTGACAAAGCGTTTCATACTTTAACTGATGCACAAAGATATGTTATTAATCTTGCCTATTATGAAGGAATGTCCGAAACGGAAATAGCCGAACGGTTAAAAATTCCCGTTCAAACCGTAAAAACTAAAATAAGAATTGCTATAAATAACCTTAAAAATCTTATTAGGGGCAGCTCATTATGATGGATAAAGATACAGCAGCAGAAAGGATTCAGGCTAAAGCATTGGGCAGTCTGGATAATAACGAACACAAAGAGCTGAACGAATTTCTAAATATGGGCGGTGTTTTTCCCTGGAAGGAATTTGGTGAACTACAAAATTTATGTTCTCTCCTGCCTATAATTCTTGAAATTGAAGTTCCTGATATTGTCCTTAAAGATAAAGTAGCCAAAAGAATTTATGATGCAATAGAAGAACAAAAAGAGAAAATGAGTTTAGGGGAAGGAATAGATCAATCGGATAGTGATATTATTTATCCGGAAACAACTATTATGGGTGATCAGGTTGTTCCTGTTGATCCGAAAGAAGAAGAAAGCTTAGCTGATGTATTTGAGGAAGTGCCACAACCTGAGGTTATTGATTCAACATCTGAAGAAATTCCACTTGATGCACAAAGTGATTCAATTGAAGAGTTGCCAATTTCAGGACCTGGCTTCGAAATTAAATCTCCGGAGGTTGATGAACTCACTGTTCCCGAACCACCGATTTCTGAAGAAAAAGCACAGATAGATAATAATCAAAGTGAAGATAATATTGATTTAGATTTAGCCGATTTAGATGTTCAATTATTAGAAGTAGATGAGAAAATTGAGGAAGTACTTGAGCCTCCTCAAGTTGTTCCTGAAGAAAAAACAGAACCTAAACCGGAAGCAAAAAAAATTCCGCCAGTCCAACCGGCTATTCAATCTAAATTTAGACAGATGATTGAAGAAAAAGCCAAGCGCAAAGCTACTGTTGAAGAGATTCCTCTTAAACGAGAAAAATTTATAGAACCACAAAAGCCAAAAAACAAAATTTCTACGGGATTGATTATTGATATTATTCTTTACATTCTTTTGTTGGCGGCAATCACTTTTGTTTACTTAAAACTCTCTTCGGATATTGATAAATTGAAAAACGAAGTTAAAGATTTAAAAAGAGAGCAGGGATCATTTCTTTTAGAAGATATTGGTAATACCAGTTTTGGGGTGTAAAATTTTTCGGAAAAATAATTTATAACATAATGTCCGTTATATCTTTGTTACCACATCTGTTTTTCAGAACCTTATGCTAATCGCCCACTTATCACTGCTGATCTTTTTTTCTTTCTTTACTCAGAACAAAGATCGTTACAATCACTAGCAGGACTATAATCCAAAACTTTCCTGTAAGATTTTTTATCGATATAATGTAAGAGAGGATTTCCGGGTTTCCTCTATCAATTACAGTAAAAATCCCCACGGCACAAATTAACAATCCCATGTAAAGAAATTTTTTATCAGAAGTATCAACTAAAAACATCATTAAAGATGAAATCGCTGTTATCAGCACAATTGAAGGAATAAGTATTTGAGAAGTGTCACCAATTTCAAAATAACTTGTTGTGAAAAAAGTCATTCCTATTAAAAAGATTGTTGACCCAAAAAATATTCCCAGTTTGTCTTTTTTGTTGAAGGAAGGATAAAAAACTGTTATGCCAAGAATAAGTAAGGTGTAAGCGATTATTTCTGAATAGTCCAGATCTACGACTCCGAACAAACTAAGTAAAACCGACACCCATACAAATAAAATTAAGATAATCAGAACTTTTTTAGATGGTGTCACAAAATCCTCTGCCCTATACTTGAAGCAATCAAAGCAGAAGGACTCATATCCACTCCTCTTCTGCCTGCTCCAAGGTCTATCGGAAAGCTAATTATAGTTATGTTTTCTTTCTGCATATTTATTCTATATTACTCTAATACAAATTAAATAGATTGATTCAATTTTACCAATTACCATAATGGAACGATTTTAATTACAGGATTAAGTATTTTTGATATAGAAAAATTTTTCATTCAATAATATTGCAAAGATTATGATTCCCGATACCGAACCCTTGATTTCCGTAGGAATACTTACCAATAAAGTCATAAGCTTCGAACTTTATGGTGAATTCAGTATTTACGGTTTTAATAAAACTTTTAGCGGAAGGTTTACCGCCGAAGCTCTAGATAATAGAATTATATTAAAGGGTGAAACCGATAATCTGGAGGCTATTAATGAAATTATTTTCGAACCGAGTGAACCAATTTCTGAATCGTTTCTCATCAAAGGTGTTATTATTGGTGTAAAATTTCATTGGGAAAGAAAAGAAAAACAACGATTTACTCATACACTAAAACTCATTGCAGATAAAAACACAATAATTGCTATCAATATTGTTCCGATTGAAAAATATCTTACAAGCGTGATCTCATCTGAAATGAGCGCCAAGAGTTCACTGGAAATGTTAAAGGCAACTGCAGTTGTTTCAAGAAGCTGGATGCTTGCTCAAATAGAAAAATCAAAATACTTGCGTCAGAAAAAATTAAAATATCAATCCACTTTTTCTAATGATAAAGAATTCATAAAATGGTACGACCGAGAAGATCACGAACTGTTTGATGTGTGCGCCGATGATCATTGTCAGCGATATCAGGGAGTTACTAAAGTTACAACTGCAATTGCAAAAAAAGCAGTTGAGGAAACGTCTGGAATTGTTCTGATAAGTGAGGATAAAATTCTTGATGCACGTTTTTCCAAATCTTGCGGAGGAATATCTGAATCGTTTGAAAATGTTTGGGAACCGGTTAAATACAAATCTTTATCGGCTGTCTTTGATTATAAATATGAGGTTGACAACTATAAAACTGATTTTTCATTTGAGGATAATGCCGTTAAGTGGATCAAGGGAAATCCTCCGGCTTTCTGCAATACTAACGATGTTAAAATTCTTAATCAGATACTTTTAGATTATGATCAGGAAACAAAAGATTTTTATCGCTGGAAAATTGAATATACTCAGGAGGAAATTTCCCAGCTTATTCGTGAAAAATCCGGAATAGATTTCGGGTCTATAATGGATTTGATACCTGTTGAAAGGGGTTTTTCTTCAAGACTAATAAAACTTAAAATAGTCGGCACAAAAAAAACTCTTATTATGGGTAAAGAGTTAGAAATAAGAAGAGTGCTCTCAAAAACTCATCTTTACAGTTCTGCAATAGTCTTTGAAAAACGCGGAGATAAAAACGGTATTCCTGAAAAATTTATTATATCTGGAGCTGGTTGGGGACATGGAGTTGGGCTTTGTCAAATAGGTTCCGCAGTTATGGCTGAACAAGGCTACCAGTTTGATGAAATTGTAATTCATTACTTTAAAAGCGCACAACTAAAAAAGATTTATTAATGTAACTAAGATTAGAAAGGATAGTAAGTAGAAGAATCAATGATTGACTTAGGAGGAGAAGAAAAATATTAAAGTCCAGCTACTACGTATTGTCGATTTCAAAAATTATATTCAAAGCTGAACAGAAATTTTAAACTTATTGACCCGGCCTGCTAATGGAAGAAAAATTCTTAAACATAAATAAAATAAATGACGCATTAAGTGTTAACGATTATGCACAAGCTGTAAAACTGCTTTTTGCTCAGCAGTATGAAACATGGAAGCTAAACCGTGATAATTATAATATGCGAAAAGATGTAATGGTTAAATCTTTCCGTTTCGGTACTTATAAAATAAAAGTACAGTTCAATCCGGGTAGAATGATTTCAACTTCGGCAAAGGTTGATGAAAAATCTATCAATGAAAGAAAATGTTTTTTATGCGTTAAGAATTTGCCAGAGGAACAAAAGGGAATTATTTACAAAAATGAATACATTGTTTTGGTTAATCCTTTTCCCA
This sequence comes from uncultured Ignavibacteriaceae bacterium, assembly GCA_963804005.1. Taxonomy (GTDB): domain Bacteria; phylum Bacteroidota; class Ignavibacteria; order Ignavibacteriales; family Ignavibacteriaceae; genus JAGXRK01. The sequence continues at coordinate 136,189 of CAWDOP010000010.1, forward strand.
TATTTCCAGAGCACTTAACGTTATCACACTTAAAACATCAACCGCAAAGAATATCAGATACTTTCCAATTTTTATTAAACTTCAGTAAGGACTTATCAAAACACTACTCGGTTGTTTATAACGGACCCAAATGTGGCGCGTCTGCTCCCGATCATTTGCATTTTCAAGCTGGCACTAAAGGATTTATGCCTCTTGATGACGAATTTCATCTCGTTAAAAATGAACTTGGTGAAGCATTGATTGATGAAGAAAATATTCTCGTCACCGGGGTTGATGACGGATTTAGAAAATTCATCACAATGGAATCTTTAGATTTTGATTTAATGGTACGTCAGTTTAATAAAATTTTGAAACTATTGAACGAAGAAAATCCATCTGAGCCTGAATCTATGCTCAATATTATTTCCGGCTATGATGAGGAGTTTGGATGGCAGTTAGCAATTTTTATCAGGGAAAAACACAGACCTGCTCATTATTTCCGTAAAGGTGCTGACAAAATATTACTTAGTCCTGCTTCGGTAGACATTGCAGGTTTCTGTATAACTCCGGATAAAAACAGCTTTGATAAAATAGATGAAAAGATAATTAAAGAAATATTTTCAGAAGTTTTTGTGGACAAGGAGAAATTTGAGAGGATAAAGATGGGAATTAGGAAAATTAAATAAAGAACTGTGGAGACGAATCGTGATGCGTCTCTACAAATATTAAACGATACTGTCGAGCAATTCTTTTATTTTATCATTCAACTCACTCAACTCAATATCAAATCGTTCGCCTGTTTTTCTGATTTTAACTTCACATTTATTTTCTTTTAGTTTCTTTTCACCAATTACAATCTGTATCGGCATACCAAGAAGATCTGCATCATTGAATTTGAATCCTGCTGCTGCATCTCTGTCATCAAATAATACTTCTAAATTTTTTGATTTTAATTCAGAGTAAATTTTTTCAGAGGTGCTTGAAACAAGATCATTTTTCGAATTCAAAGCAATTAGGTGAACATCAAACGGGGCAAGAGTTTTATTCCAAACAATTCCCTTGTCATCATTATTCTGCTCAATAAAACAAGCCATTACACGCTCAACACCTATTCCGTAACTCCCCATAATTATCGGATTCTCTTCGCCTTTCTCGTCAATAAACAGAGCGCCCATTGATTCGGAATATTTTGTGCCAAGCTTGAATATATGTCCGAGTTCAATTGTAGAAAATACTTCCAGGTTCTTATCACAATTCAAACAGCCTTCTCCCGACTGCACAATGCGCAAATCAGCATACTCGTTATTTTTCACATCGCGGAGAAAATCTATGCCTCCGATGTGATGATCATTTTTATTTGCCCCGCTGAACAAATTATTCCTGTCTTTTAATTTTAGATCAGAAATTATTCTGCCCTTAAATCCAACAGGCCCAATTGAGCCGGCATCTGCTCCTGTGATTTCCAATAGTTCTTCAGAATGAGCAGGACGAACATTCCCTCCTAAAACTTTTTCGAGCTTCGATTCATTTACTTCATCATTGCCCTGCATAAGAATTAGAACAGCCGAACCATTGTGAATATAAACTCTGGATTTTGCACATTGTGTTTCATCAACCTGCCCGTCCGGCAGGCGGGTTTTTAAAAACTCACATAATTCGTCAATGCTCTTTACATCAGGAGTGCTGATCTCATAAATATTTTTACTTTCATTATTGCGTTTAATTACATCTACTCTCGATGCTGCTACTTCAACGTTCGCGGCATAACCACATGATTCGCAATACGCAACAGTATCTTCACCTGCAGAAGATTTAACCATAAATTCTTCTGAGCCAGTTCCACCCATGGCACCACTTGATGCACCAACAACAAAATATTTTAATCCGCATCGGTCAAATATATTTCGGTATGCTTTATCGTGAAGCTCATAAGATTTATCAAGTGCTTCCCAGCTGATATCAAACGAATAAGCGTCTTTCATTAAAAATTGTCTGCCGCGAATAACACCGCTTCTTGGCCTTGGTTCATTTCTGAATTTAGTTTGAATCTGATACCATATCTGCGGCATATCTTTATAAGATTTAACAACATTGCGTGCATGGAAAGTCATTATTTCTTCGTGAGTAGGCGCTAAAACATAATCACGATTTTTAATGTGAAAAAGTGTATCGCCAAAAGCTTCAATACGATTTGTTTCTTCCCATATTTCTCTAGGATTAAGTGCGGGGAGATGAAATTCCTGACCGCCTATTGTATTCATCTCTTCACGGATAATTTCAGAAACCTTCCTGACAACTATATAGCCTAAGGGAAGGAACGAATAAATTCCAGCCGAAAGCATTCTAATCATTCCTGATCGTAACATAAGAATGTGACTTGTTACAACAGCATCATTTGGAACTTCTTTAAGTGTAGGAACAAAATATTTGCTTAATCTCATAAAATTATTTTACCTGAATTTGTATTTGTTTTGCTTAAACAGGGCTAAAAATAACCATTTTAATTCTGCTTATCAAAAAATGTCATGAGGTTATTTTTTATTACATCGCCCATAATCGATGTCTTTTTTATTATCCTTTTTCATAAGTTTCATACAAATTATAAATAATATATGCTTACAGAATTTCTACCGATCAATCTCTATCAAAAGTCTAACCGGCTGTTTATGTCAATTGCTATTCACATTCGAATATTTTACGAAACAAAATAGTCTATGGAAAATCAGATTCACAATATTTCTCTATTAAGTATTTTACCATTCATATTAATGCTGACAGCAATTGCAGTATTTCCTTTAAAGTGGAATCATTATTGGGAAAAGAATAGAAACAAACTGACAATTGCACTTATGCTTAGTGCTCCAGTTATAGTTTATTTGCTTTTAAACAATTTGGTGATAGAATTATATCATACAATTCTATTCGATTATGTCCCTTTTATAATTCTTCTTGGATCATTGTTCACTATAACCGGTGGAATACTTCTTACAGGAGATATTACAGCGAAACCCAAAATAAATACTTTGTTTTTAGGAATAGGTGCTGTGCTTGCTTCATTTATGGGAACAACAGGTGCGGCAATGCTACTTATTCGTCCTGTTATTCAAACTAATAAAGAACGAACTTTTAAGGTCCATACAATTTTATTTTTTATAGGAATAGTTGCCAACTGCGGCGGATTATTAACTCCGCTTGGCGATCCACCATTATTTATGATGTATCTCAGAAGTGCACCGTTCGAGTGGTTCCTAAAACTATTTCCTGAATGGCTATTAACAAACTTTTTACTTCTTATTATCTATTTTATTACAGATTTATATTTTTACAAAAAGGAACCTCCAAAAGCGATACTTAGAGATGAGACAAACATAAAGCCAATCAAAATTCAGGGAAAAAGAAATTTTATTTTTCTTTTCGGGGTTGTTCTTGCCGTGGCATTTTTAAACGAACAATATTTACCATTCATAAAAACAAATCATTATTTCAAATTTATCAGAGAGATTGTGATTTTATTAATGGCATTTTTATCGCTTCAATTCACGCCAAGACTTTTGCGAACATCCAATAATTTTACTTGGGAACCAATAAAAGAAGTAGCTTATTTATTCCTTGGAATTTTTATAACAATGGTCCCAGCTTTGTTATATCTTGAAGCAAATTCAAAACAGCTTGGAGTTCAGTCAGCGACACAGTTTTATTATTTTACAGGATTATTAAGCAGTTTTCTGGATAACACTCCTACTGCAGTTACATTTCACTCGCTTGCCTTAGGGTTAGGGGAAACATCTGGAACTTTAATTGCCGGAATTCCTGAAGTATTATTAAAAGCAATTTGCACAGGTGCTGTTTTCTTTGGAAGTATGACTTACATTGGAAACGGTCCAAACTTTATGGTGAAAGCGGTTGCGGAAGAAAACAATATCGCAATGCCGAATTTCTTTAGCTACATGTTTAAGTTTTCATTAATAGTGCTGCTTCCGGTATTCATTATTGTTCAGATAGTATTTATATGAAAGAAGCTAGTGTGATTTTAAAGTTCAATTATGATTTTACCTTTTTTATTTTGGTAGGAGGTAATAGATATAAATCACATAGCCGACAAGCAACAGTACCCCTTCCCATCTTTTTAAGATAAATCCTGTTCTGCTTAACGGAAGAAGTATAACTGCAGTAATAATCATTACTCCAAGATCAACCATTGTTATCCCTGAAGCACTAACAGGAATAATCATAGCTGTAATTCCAAGTATTAAAAGTATATTATAAACATTAGAGCCAACAACGTTACCAATGGCTATATCGGCTTCATTCTTAATCGATGCAACAGCGGCAGTAACTAATTCCGGCAGACTAGTTCCTAGTGCTACTACAGTTAAACCAATTACCGCCTGGCTAATGTCGAAATTTTTTGCAATTGCAACGGCACCTTCAACAAATAGGCTGGCACCAAAAATCAGAAAGGCTAATCCGGCAATAACAAAAAAGATTGCAAGCTGGATTTTTAACGGCTTTTTAGTAATACGTTCAGTAAACTTGTTTTTAACTTCTTTGCTTTTTTCTTTTCTTGAAAGGTAAACGCTAATAACCGTATAAATTAATATTCCAATAAAAAATATTATGCCTTCAATTCTATTTATCTCATTGTTAATCAGAAACAGAACTAATAATAAGCTTACGACTATCATTGTCGGAATTTCGCGTCTTACAACCTGAGCCTGGACTTTCATCGGTCTTATCAATGCCGCTGTTCCAAGCACCAGAGTTATGTTAGCAATGTTTGAACCGATAACATTTCCGAGGGAAATATCTCCGTTTCCTTCAAGTGCAGCCTTTAAACAAACTACTAGTTCCGGACTGCTCGTTCCGAATGCAACTACCGTTAATCCTACTACAAGCGGAGTGATACCAACACGAAGCGCTAATGATGAGCTTCCTCTTATTAATCCTTCTGCCCCGACAAACAACAAAATTGTGCCGCTAGTTAAAAATAAGACAATCTCAAATATTGTCATGTAATTAGTTCTTTAATTGTTGTTAATATACTATCGTGGGAACACAAGTGATTTAAATCTATTTGGTATTGTGGTTGATTGGTTTTTATCCTTAATCTTGTCACCCATAACCTTTGGGATCAATGGTCAACCATACTTTCAATTTTGTAAACTTTGTCGTTTCGCCTTAATAGTGTAGATGATTCGAATGTGACTTCATCTCCTTTTGTCGCATGCTCAGAAAGAGTGTCATTTACATAAAATTCTTTCATTATAATTTCGATAACTCCGGTTGTCTCTCCCATAATAATAACTTGGTCATTAACATTAATTTTTCCAGACTCAAGCAAAATATGAGCAACCTTTGGTTCTTTATAGTAATTAATAATTTTTCCCACATAAACTTTTCGTGTTGTCGCTTTGCTACCATTAACTCCGGCATATTCATTGGAAGAAGGAACACCAAAATAAAATCCCGAAGAAAATCCACGGTTGTACACTGTTTCCAGTTCAGATAAAAATTCTTGTTTCTTTGCAACTGTTAGTTTGCCCTCGAAGTAAAGATCAATTGCTTTTCTGTAAACCGAAACCGTTTTTGAAACGTATTCCGGTGCGCGTTTTCTTCCCTCAATCTTAAATGAATCTATTCCTGCTTCGATTAACTGATCGATAAATTCTATTGTGCATAAGTCATTAGGAGATAAGACATAATCTTCGCCAATGAGTATAGATTTATCTGTGGCGGTATCATATACTTCATACTCTCGCCTGCAAGGCTGAACACATTCCCCACGGTTTGCACTTTGTCCAAAAAGATGATGGCTCATAAAACATCTTCCGCTAACTGCTATGCACATAGCGCCGTGGATAAAGGCTTCAATTTCAAGATCCGTATTTGTTCTAATTTTTTTTATTTCTTCAAGAGAACATTCTCGTGCAAGTACAATTCTTACAGCACCGAGTCTTTTATAAACATCTGCGGCAAGTGAATTTGAAATTGAGCTTTGCGTAGAAATGCAAAAAGGGAAATTATGTTTATAACATAAATCAGCTACCGCAAGATCGGAGCAGATAATTCTATCCACTCCGTTTTTCTTTGCTGCAATAATAATCTCTTCCACTTCAGATATTTCTTCTTCAAAAACGATTGTATTTAGTGTAAGATAAGTCTTAACATTATTCTCTTTACATAAAGATACTACTTCGCTAAGCTCATCAATAGAGAAGTTAGAAGCCTTCGTACGCATATTTAATTTATCCAAACCAAAATAAACAGCATCAGCACCGGCTTTAATAGCCGCGCGCAGCATTGTCCAGTCACCGGCGGGGGCCATTAACTCGGGTTTGTGTGTGTCTATTGCCATAATATTTTTAGGATAGAATGCGGATAACACAGATAACGCAGGTTTACATTGATCGAATCCGTGAAAATCCGTTTAATCAGCGTCATCCGTGTGCTATTGTATTATGCTTTCTCTTCCCAAACCTTTGCAATTTCCACGATTAACTTGACTGCTTCCTGCATATCCTGAACAGCGACCCATTCAACTTGTGAATGGAAGCTATGTTCGCCTGCAAAAATATTTGGAGTAGGTAATCCCATAAAAGATAATCTTGATCCATCCGTTCCACCGCGGATTGGTTGCATTATCGGTTCAATGCTTAATCTTTTCATTGCTTCAACGGCGTATTCCATAACTTGAGAATGATTTTTTAATACTTCAATCATGTTTCGGTATTGTTCAATTACCTGGAACTCCATTCTTGCACCAGGGAACTTTGCCACAGTATCTTCAGCAAGTTTTTTAAGAATCTCTTCATACTCTTTAAGCTTGGGAGTTTCAAAATCACGAATAATAAATTTTAATGTTGTTAATTCTTCATTTCCATTTATGCTTGTACAGTGTACATAACCTTCTCTTTTTTCTGTTGTTTCAGGAGAAAGAGTATCTTTTGGAAGGCTATCTATAAAAGCCGATGCCATTTTAATTGAGTTGATCATAATTTCTTTTGCATAACCGGGATGAATATTCTTCCCGAAGAATTTTATGACAACCGCATCAGCAGAAAAAGTTTCTGTTTCAATTTCACCACGACTTGAGCCATCCACGGTGTAAGCAAATTTTGCTCCAAGTTTTTTAAGATCAATTTTTTCTGTCCCCCGTCCAACTTCTTCATCCGGAGTAAAACACACTTTAATGACACCATGCTTTATTTCCGGGTGAGTTAATAAATAATTTATCGCATCCATTATTTCAGCAACACCGGCTTTATTATCTGCGCCAAGAAGTGTGCTGCCATCACTGGTAATTATATCAAACCCGATCATATTCTTTAAATCAGGATTTTCACTTTCTTTAATAACCAATCCGCCGTTCTCAAGCGGAATATCACCACCCTGATAGTTTCTCCGGATGAAAGGGTTTACATTTGCCCCTGTTACTGCCGGAGACGTATCCACGTGTGCAATAAACGCTATTGGATCAACTTTCTTATCAGTATTAGCTGGAAGAGTTGCCATTACATATCCCCAGTCATCCATATGGGCATCAATCAAGCCCATCTGCTTTAATTCTTCAGCAAGATCTTTAGAAAGAATTTTCTGCTTCTCTGTTGATGGAAATGAAGTCGTCTCTTCATCTGATTGCGTATCATACTTAACGTATTTCAGAAATCTCTTAACACATGTGAATTGATATTTCGGGTCGAACATTTTTAACCTCCGGTATTTTAATTTAAACCAAGTGTACGCTGATTATTATAATCATTATAAATTTATCTGATCAATCAACATTCGCATTTACTTATCTATTTTGTGAAAGGCACTTTACGTCTAATATCCTCTTCTCAAAACCTTATCCATATCAGACTTTATCATTATCTGAACAAGATCTTCAAATTTTGTTTTTGCTTTCCAACCAAGCAACTTTTCTGCTTTTGTTGGATCACCAATCAGCAAATCTACTTCTGTAGGACGATAATAATTTGGATTTACAGTTACAATTTCCTGTCCGGGTTTCAAGTGCGAACTAAAATCAAATTTATACATTTTTTTGTTTGAAGTATAATCAATCAATGATTTTGCTCTTTCAAAATCTATCTTTTTAATAAATCCTTTTTCATTAACACCTTCGTCCTTCCATTCAAGTTCAACTCCTAGATGATTAAAGGAATGAGCTACAAATTCCCTAACTGTTCTTGATTCGCCAGTTGCAAGAACGAAATCCTCTGCTATATTGTGTTGAAGAATTCTCCACATTCCCTCGCAATATTCAGGCGCATAACCCCAATCTCGTTTGGCATTTAAGTTTCCAAGCGAAAGACTTGTCTGAAGCCCTGCTGCAATACGCGCTGCCGCTCTCGTTATTTTCCTTGTAACAAAAGTTTCTCCTCTTCTTGGCGATTCGTGATTAAACAATATACCGTTACTTGCAAAAATATTATAGGCTTCGCGGTAGTTTACAATTATCCAATAGCCGTAAAGTTTAGCAACTCCATAAGGTGAACGAGGGTAGAAAGGAGTTTTTTCCGTCTGCGGAACTTCCCGAACTTTCCCAAAAAGCTCACTTGTGGATGCCTGGTAAAATTTTACCTGCCGTAAACCAACTTCTCTTATCGCATCAAGAAATCTTAATGTGCCGAGTGCATCTACCTGTGCGGTGTAGTCGGGAATTTCAAACGATACTTTAACGTGACTCTGTGCCGCTAAATTATATATCTCATCCGGTTGAATTTTTTCAAGTAATCGATTCAAATTGCTTGTATCAACCAGATCTCCGTAATGAAGAAATAATTTTTTATTCAGTACTTCGGGATTTTCATAGAGGTGATCGATTCTTCCAGTATTGAATGAGCTGCTTCTTCTGATAATACCGTGAACTTCATATCCTTTTTCAAGAAGTATTTCTGTAATATAACTTCCGTCCTGTCCGGTTATTCCGGTAATTAATGCTTTTTTCATAAATGATTAAAATCCTAATTATTTATTCTAAAATGTTCGTATGCTTTAGTAATACCATTTTTTAATTCAGTTTTGTATTTCCAACCGAGAGAATTAATCCTTGTAACATCCAACAATTTTCTTGGTGTACCATCTGGTTTTGTAGAATCATATTTAATTTTGCCCTTAAAGCCAACAACATCAGCAATCATATAAGCAAGATCGTTAATTGTAATATCCTTTCCGGTTCCAATATTTAAATGAGTTATTCCCATTTCATAAATATCTTTAGCCTCGATATTCTCCATGAGAAAAATCAATGAATCGGCAAAATCTTCAACAAATAAAAATTCACGCATAGGTTTTCCCGAACCCCACAATATAACAGAGTCGGAACTTGTTTCTTTAGCTTCATGAAACTTTCGAATCAAAGCGGGAAGCACATGAGAAGTTTCTAAATTAAAATTATCATTCGGTCCATACATATTGGTTGGCATTACAGAATAAAATTTTGAACCGTATTGCCTGTAATAGCTTTCACATAATTTTATTCCGGCAATCTTAGCAACGGCATATGGTTCATTCGTATATTCAAGATAGTCCGATAGAAGATATTCCTCTTTAAGCGGTTGCGGCGCTAGTTTAGGATAAATACATGAGCTTCCGAGAAAAATAAGTTTTTCAACTTTGTTCTCGTATGAAGCGTGAATAATATTAGCTTCTATCATCAAATTATCATAAATAAACTCAGCACGGAAAGTGTTATTTGCCAAAATCCCACCAACTTTTGCTGCAGCAATTATAACAATTTCAGGTTTTTCAGATTTAAATAAGTTATTAACCTCCGATTGGTCCCTGAGATCAAGTCTATCCAATTCTCTTAGTAAAAGATTGTTGTAATTTTTCTTTTGCAATTCTCTTGTAATTGCAGAGCCAACCATTCCTTGGTGTCCGGCAAGATATATCTTTTTATTTTTTGAATTGTTACTCATTCTTACAAACCATAATAAAGTGAAAATTAAAAATCTAACTCCTCAATTTCTAATGCGATGAGTGGTGCTTTTTTCTGAGGCATCATTTATTTTTAGAATTAATTTATTCGCTAACAACATTATTTGTTCTTAAAAAATTCTGCTGTTTTACTAACAACATATTTTATCTGATCATCGCTAAGTTCGGGATAAATTGGTAATGCAATAGATGTATCTGCCGCAAACTCCGAATTCGGGAAATCTCCTTTTTTACCATTAAGATTGGCAAAACATTCCTGAAGATGAAATGGAACAGGATAATAAATTTCTGTTGCTATTTCATTCTTTGTTAAGAATTCTCTTAAATCATCACGCTTTTCAACACGGATTATGTATTGATTATAAATATGATAATTTAATACTGTTGATGAAAGATTTTCATAAACTGCTTTGGGAAGAAGAACTTTATTCTTTGAGTCAAATTTTGTTTTACCTGTTTCTTCGGCTAACCCGGCAGCAATAAACTGTTCATTATATTTTGCGGCATTCTTCCTTCTCTTCTTCGACCAGGAATCTAAGTGGGGAAGCTTTACGTTGATTACTACTGCCTGAATAGCATCTAATCTGAAATTTCCGCCAATAACTTTATGATAATACTTGGGTTCACCGCCATGAACTCTTTTTATAATTATTTTTTTTGCAAGCTCATCATCATTTGTGGTCACTAAACCGCCATCGCCGAAACAACCTAAGTTTTTACTCGGGAAAAATGAAAAGCATCCAATGTCACCAATTGTGCCGACAAATCTTCCGTCTTTATATTGTGTCCCGATTGCTTGTGCTGCGTCTTCAACTACATATAGATTATTTTCTTTGGCAAGCTTCATAATTTCATCCATCTCCGCACTTTGTCCGTATAGATGAACGGGAATTACTGCTTTTGTTTTAGAGGTGATTTTTCTTTTAAAGTCATCAACATCAATATTAAAAGTAACAGGATCGCAATCAGTTAGAACAGGAACAGCATTTAATCTTGACACGACTCCGGCTGTTGCGAAAAATGAATATGTGGGAACGATTACTTCATCTCCCGGCTGAATATCTAGTACCATTAAAGCAAGAAGCAGAGCATCGGTACCCGATGATACGCCAATTGCATGTTTTGCCCCCAGATATTTGGCACAGGCATCTTCCATTTTTTTTACTTCTGGACCAAGAATAAAGTACTGTGACTCGGCAACTTTGATTATTGCTTCATCCAGCTCTTTCTTTAATGATTGATATTGCGGCTTAAGGTCTAATAATGGTACTTTCATAGATATCCTTTGAGAAATGTTAAATTAGAATTTTTAAAATTATAAATCAGTCTGATAAACAAAGTCCTTGTCAATCTCTTTGAACTTTTTTGCTTGCAAATCTTTTTCAGAAACAATTGGAGTTTCAATCAGCCAATCAATGTTTAAATCGGGATCATTGTAGATAATCGCTCTTTCATGTTCTTTGCTATAAAACTGAGTGCATTTATAAGAAAAGATTGCCTCATCGGAAAGCACTGAAAAACCATGAGCAAATCCGGGAGGAATCCAAAGCTGCAAATGATTTTCCTCGGACAATTCTGCCGCATAATATTTGCCAAAGGTAGGCGAATCAAATCTTATATCAACTGCTACGTCTAAAACTCTGCCCGAAATAACCTGACAAAGTTTGCCTTGTGCTTTTTCGCCAATCTGATAATGTAATCCTCTAATAGTAGATTTTATAGATTTGGAAATATTATCCTGAACAAAATTTAAATTAAGTCCTAAGTCTTCGTATATCTGCTTATTAAAAGATTCGAAAAAATATCCTCTGCTGTCGCCAAAAACTTTGGGTTTAATTAGAAGCAGCCCCTGAATTTTAGTTTTTTCTGTTTCCATGGTCGCGTAGTGATTAACTTTCTTTATAAATTTTTTCTAAATAGTCTCTATACATTGAGTTTGGAATTGAATCAAGAAGTTTTCTGAACTGATTCTTGTTTATAAATCCTTTATTAACAGCAATTTCCTCAACGCAAGCTACCTTTAAACCCTGCCTGTCTTCGATAACTCCAAAAAAGGTTGACGCTTGCAGTAAAGCTTCGGGCGTTCCTGTATCAAGCCATGCTACGCCTCTTCCAATTTTTTCAACATATAATTCATCATTGGCAAGGTATGTTTTATTTACATCCGTAATTTCCAATTCACCTCTTGCGGAAGGTTTAAGATTTTTAGAAATATTAACAACTTTATCATCATAAATATATAATCCCGGCACCGCATAATTTGATTTTGGCTTGGATGGTTTTTCTTCAATAGAAATTGCTTTGCCATTCTGATCAAATTCAACAATACCATACCTTTCAGGATCATTAACCTGATAACCAAATATTACAGCACCATTCTCCAATTTCATAGCATCATAAAAAAATTGAAGATTACCATAAAAAATGTTATCGCCAAGAATTAGTGTTACCTTGTCATCGCCGATAAATTCTTCACCGAGAATAAATGCTTCCGCAATTCCGTTTGGAGCTTTTTGAACTTTGTATTGAATGTTCAATCCAATTTGTGAACCATTATTGAATAACTGTTTATATAGCGGAATAGTTTCTTCATTAGAAATTATTAGAACATCTTTTATTCCACCAAGCATAAGAATAGATAAGGGATAATAGATAAGCGGTTTATCGTAAATAAGTGATAATTGCTTGCTGTAAACTTTTGTTATTGGATAAAGGCGCGAACCGGAACCTCCGGCAAGAATAATTCCTTTCACAAGAAATCCTGTTTTTAATTAATAATAACACAAATATAAAAAGATTATTGCAAAGGTTACGAGGTAATTAAAGTAGTTTTCCGCTTAAAATTAAGAGAGCTACCGTAAAATAAATTATCAGTCCAGTAACATCTACTAATGTTGAAACGAGTGGGGCAGATGAGGCCGCGGGATCTATACCAAATTTTTTAAGAATAAACGGAAGCATTGAACCAGCGATATTTCCCCAAAGCACAATTCCGACTAAAGAAATACCAACAGTTAAGGCGATTAAGGATAAATAAGATTCTATGGCTGTTGAAAATTGTGCAATCACTATAACCTGACAGAACCCTATTAAACCAAGAACCAATCCCATGGCTAATCCGGAAAAAATTTCTCTTCGCATGATATGCCACCAATCGACAAGTCTAATTTCGCCAAGTGCCATCGCACGCACTACAAGGGTTGCTGCCTGTGAACCGGAATTACCTCCGCTAGAAATAAGCATCGGAACAAATAATGCGAGGGCCGCAACTTTCAATAATTCCCCCTCAAAAAATCCCATTGCAACAGCAGTTAGAGATTGACCGATCAGAAGTAATGAAAGCCAGGGAACTCTCTTTTTAATTATTGCCAGAACGGGTAAATCGGGATACGGTTCGTCAAGAGCTTCAATAGCAGAAAGTTTGTGAATATCTTCGGTTGCTTCTTCTTCGGCAACATCAAGAACGTCGTCCACAGTTACTATTCCCAAAAGTATTCCCAATTTATCAACAACCGGAAGTGCAACTCTATCATATTTTTTAAACAGTTCGACTGCTTCTTCCTGATCAGCATTAACGTTTAATGCTACAAAGTTTTCTATCATCAATTCACGAACAGGAGAGACCAATGGGGCAAGCAAAAACTCTCTTATTTTAACATCATCAATTAACTTTCCCTTTTCATCAATAATGTAAACTATGTTAAGAGTTTCTTTATCCTCTCCATGAATTCTTATATAATCTAAAACCTGTTGAACCGTCATATCCGGCTTAACAGCTATATAATCCGGTGTCATCAATCTGCCGACACTGTTTTCCGGATAGCCGAGCAAAGCATTTGCAATTGTTCTTTCTTCGTGAGAAAGAAGTTGAATCAACTGTTTTGCAGCAGAGCTTGGCATTTCTTCAAAAAGTGCTGTTCTATCATCGGGAGACATTTCGTTCAATATTGCAGCAACTTCTTCTTTACCCATAGCTTTTATTAACAATTCCTGTGTATCGAAATCAAGATGCTCAAAAGTATCTGCAGCAAGTTCATTATGAAGAAGTCTGAATACTATTACTTGCTCATTTTCGGGTAGTTCAACGATAAGGTCTGCAATATCGGCGGGAGTCCATTCGGTAAGAATTTCCTTGAGAACACCAAGCTGTCTCTCCGCAATAAGAGACTGAATTTCTGGTTGTAGCAATCTGCTTAGCATAGGAAATTCCATAATTAGAAGACTATTTTCTACATTTTTATTACAATAGTTTTAACTTTGATTTGTGAGTAAAATATTTTACTCCGGTTGCCAAAATAGAAATATTATTTGTCAATAGGAATTGAAATTAGCATATAATTTTTTAACGAAAGATCCTGTGTGATAAAGATACTTGCGGATGAAAATCTTGCTTATCCAAATGAATTGTTTTCACAGTTTGGTGAAGTGCGCATTGTGAATGGATGAGTATTTCTAACCCAAAGTAAAAAATATTGCGTTTCAGGATTTCTGTACAATAAAAAACTCATATCCATAATAAGCAGAATATTTTCTGAATAATTTAATTTCGTCTGCTGCTTCTTTTATTATTGGTGAAAGGCCGGGATCATTTATATATTTTTTATCAAGCGATTCTAGCTTTTTTAAAAGCGGGTTGTAGTAATTATCCCACCAGCTTGATTCCGGTAAGGTAAAATGGTTAATAACTTTATATCCGTTTCGAACAATAATATCAATATTGCTATCAACATCTGTTATTTCCGGATAAGCAATTTTCCAACACTCTTTTAACTCTTCCGGTATGTCTTTCTTCAGCCAGCAAATGTGTGAGCAGACAAGATATCCATTTGGTTTCAAGAACCTTTTCCATTCATTCAATCCTTTTTCTAGTCCAATAATATAAATTGAACCTTCTGACCAGATTATATCAAAACTATTATCATCAAACTCCAGGTCTTCCATCAACTGAACAGATGTTGAAATTTTTTCCTGAAGTTTCTCTTTCTTTGCAGTTAATTCCAGTTTATCTAAATATGGTTTATAAAAATCAACGGCAGTAATTCTTCCATCCATTAGTTTTGCCAACTGAATTGTTTGCATCCCTGTTCCGCAGCCAATATCCAATAACGATTTGATTTCCTTTATATGCGGAATTGAGTTGAAGGCTTTTGTTGTTGATTGATTATCGCCCGGACCTTGCCGCGGTAAATCAATATAAAATTGAAAGAAAAATTCTTGTGCGTCCATTATAAATTTTAACTTATTTATTTATCTTCAAGTTTAAACTCAACCGGAATGATCATCTGAACTTTAATCGGCTTTCCTCTTTGCAAACCGGGTTTAAAACGTGAATAATAAACTGCAAGTCTTGCCGATTCATCAAGCAATGGATGAACGCTTTCAACGACCTCTGCCGAGGATACTTCACCTGAAGTTTCAATGAAAGCATGAATCTTTACTGTGCCTTCTATTTTTCTATCACGTGCTTCTCTTGAGTATGAAAGACGTCTGTAAATAGAGTTCATCCCACCAATCGGTTCGGGCATTACTTCAACATTCAGATAATAAGCAGGATCATCTTCATAATTAATTTTTTCTTCTTCTTTAGGCGGTAAAGAAAGTTCGTTTTCCTTACTTGTTTTTTGCAGTTGACGTTGTTTCCATTCGGCTAAATATTTTTGATAATCTTCTTCACGGTATTCCCCGACAAGCAGAAACTCCTGTCCGATTCTTACTCCATTTTCAAAAATTATATCTTCAATGTAATTTCCCGAAGAATCAAACATAGAAACGGGTCCTTCGCGTTTTCCATTTTCAATATTATACAATTCCTTAAGATTTCCGTTCGAATAGTACAATCTTACTAATCCGTCAACTTTATCATTCACATAATTTCTTTCTTCTTTAGTATTTCCATCTTGATCATAAAACTTAGCTTCGCCTTCGCGGACGCCATTTGAATACAATATGACGGATTCGACCTGACCATTTTCAAAATAAGTTTTAACTGTATCGGTTTGACCGAATGTATTACTACAAAAAAGACTAATGAATAAAGTGATATGTAATTTCATTAACAATTTCTTTCAAGGTTAAAAATTTTGTACACTAACATATAATTCAATCCTGAGTAATGAGAGGCATTAAAATGGTGATTATAAATATTAGAATTGCTGTTCCGAAAAAAAAGTATCCGACCAAATGATCATACTGTAAAACACCAAGCTCACTGAGCATATAATACCAATCGTGATAAACTTTATTCCCACCAAGTAAGGGAAGTTTTCGTGCCTGCGCATCAGCTGCATAAACCGAAATATTGATAAGATTTTGCCCAAGCCATAAAAATGAAAATTGCATTCCTGTGCGGTAATGACTTCTGTAAAAATACCATGCGATGACTGAAGGAAGAATTATCTGCATCAAAGTTCCGCCGAGAGTATAAATAAACCTTCCGAAAAATTTAAAAAAAAGATGACCGGCTTCATGAATAACAAGATCAATGTTATCAAGCAGACCGTATTCTCCTCTGTTTATTATCCAATAAACCGAAATTGGTAAAATAATTATAGACGGAATCCATCTTTTAATTTCATCTAATTTTGTATGTTCTTTCGCATACTTTAGACTTACTTTGGTTTCGTCCTTTAATTCCTTATTTATATCGTCTTCTGGTAATAGCATAAAACGTAGCAAATCTTAAAAAATCTAAAAAATAATAATGAAGATTAATTTGAATTGTTACAAATATAAGATTTTATGGCAGGATATTTTATGATCAATAAATCTTTAAGAAAGTAAAACCCCCAGAGGAAATAGTTTAAGATCTCAGCTCACTTTTTTTATTCCCTAGGCTACTTAGTGATGACAGATCAAGCTCCTTATCAAAAGTAACTGTAAAAACCGAACCAATATTCTTTTCACTTTCAACTTCAATATTTGCGCTGTTAATTTCTGCATACTTCTTCACAAGAGCAAGCCCAAGTCCGTTTCCTTCATATTCACGTTTATGACCGGCATCTTCCTGTGAAAAAGGAATGAATAAATTTTTCAGGTACTGCGGACTCATACCAATTCCGCTATCTCTTATTTCTACTTTTAATTTATTATATGTTTCAATAACTGCGACCTCAACAAATCCTTTGGGTGTATATTTGATTGCATTGTTAATAAGATTCTGAAATATCTGACAGACAGTATATTTATCCACAATAATATTAACGTTTTCACAATGCTTAAGAAATCTTAATTGTAAACCTTTTTCTTCCGCCAGTGAGCGGAATTCGTTAACCATAGTTTTTAATTCGCAAACAATGTCAAAGTTTTCATAATCCGATTTATAGTTACCGCTTTGAACCGAAGACATACTAAGAATCATATCAATAGTTCTCTGCAAACGTTTTCCTGCGCTTTTAACAGAGTTAAGAATTAGCATCAATTCTTTATCCCCATGATCTATCTCATCTACTATTAAAGGAACAGAGGTTAAAATCACATTAAGCGGAGTTCTTATTTCATGAGACATTTGAGCAAGGAAAGCACTTTTTAATCGATCCGATTCCTTCGCTTTTTCTAAAGTACTTATCAGCTCTTTCTGGATCTTTTTGATTTGCGATATATCAAGCACCTGAATTAAATAATGTTTAACCTTTTTTTGAGAATCAAATATCGGCACTGATTTAACAATCACACTTACCTCTGACCCACTTCTTCTTACTAATACTTTCTCAGAAGTAATATCAGAAGCTTCAAACTCTTGTCTGTTTTCTTTGTGTTCTGTAAAAAAATCGATTTTGTCTTTTCCGAGAAGACTGCGGATATGCATGTCAATCAGTTCAGCAGATTGATAACCAACCATTTTACAAAATGATTTATTTGTCTTCATAATCTGATTTCCGGGAGTAAGCATAACCATTCCGATAGGTGCGTTTTCAAAAAGTATCCTGAATTGTTCTTCACTTTTGATCAACGAATATTCAGCTTTCTTTCTGTAGTCAATTTCTTCGGTAAGTTCACTGAGTTTGCTTTTAATAAAATCATGTACCTTTTTATTCAGTACTTCAACCTGCGAGGATGATTTATCAAGTTCGTTAAGAACTATGTCTATTCTGTCAGCCAATGAAGAGATTCCGTCTTTGTTGGTTTCTGTCTTCTGTTCGTTACTTTTTATTTTAAGTTTTCTATCCAAACGATAGAATACTTGAGTTAAAGGACGAAGAGACATACTGCTCAAAATATATGAAAATAATGTCCCAATTAGTGCTATTAAAAAGCTAAAGAAACCTGCATATATTTTTTTACCAAAAAGTTTTTTGACGATTTCTTCCGAATTAAATCCGATATAAATTTTCCCAATATCTATAGTACGAACAAAAACCGGAACGGATGTGCGGTAAATTTTCTGATTTGACGAAATACTTTCCTCCGCATCATTCACAAGATAATAACTGGTTTCCGCTTCTTGCATATTTATTCCGTCAAAACTTTCTCCCGAAGCATTTTCAACAACCAGATACGAAGCTTTATTAATTTCTAATAATTCACTAAGAGTCGATTTTTCTGAGATTTTGGATTGCCAGAAAATTTCTGGATTGTGGCTAAGATAATGTGCAATAGTCTCTGCTTTTTCTCTGAATTTTTCGTGTGCTTCCGTCTCTGATTTAAACGTAGTATGAAAGTATATTGCGCCGGCTAGAAGGACAAAAAATACTGTAAATTTAATTGTAAATATTATTTGGATTTTTTGCGATCCGTTTGTCATATTATTTCCAGTACCAAGATTTCAATAAACCTGGAGCTTCCTATTTATTAGTTAATGCTATCAACTTTACCAACTTAAATGCCGCTTGAAATATTACGAAATTTGTCCAAAATAAGGAGTTTTTATTAAAGAATTGTATCGATTTGAGATTTGTTGTGTGATTTTTACCCTTTAAAACAGTTAATATTTCCCGGTTATATAAGGCTAAGTACTTATTTATATAATAATTAACCTCAAATTTACGCGCAGCACCGTTGCGATTCATATACTTTATTTTCCCAAAACTCGTCTTTCCGTCCAGGCAGGGTTATGAACTCGTCCAATGGACCATGCAATTCCTGTGTATCTAATTATATTAGCTTCATTTCCTACTAGAAAATTTTCTTTCCTTGCTTTATAAAAAATCAATATTTAAAACTTTAAACTTCCAGCTCAACACCAACCGGACAGTGATCAGATCCCATAACCTCCTGAAGTATATAAGCGTTTTTAATATTCTTTTTCAAATTTTCAGATACAAAGAAATAATCGATTCTCCAACCAACATTTCTGTCTCTGGCCCGAGTTACCATATCCCACCAGGAATATTGTTCGGGTTCATCATTAAACATTCTGAATGTATCGACATAACCATGAGAAAAGAATTTATCCATCCAGTCTCTTTCCATAGGAAGAAAGCCGGAGGTTTTTGAATTTTCTTTCGGACGGGCAAGATCAATTTCTTTGTGTGCTGTGTTCACATCTCCGCAGATAACAATCTTTTTGCCTTTTGACTTTAAGTCGTTGGCATAATCAAGAAACGCATCATAGAAATCCATTTTATATTGAAGACGTTCTTCGCTTGCTTTGCCGTTCGGATAATAAATATTTATTAAAACAAACCTTTTATACTCTGCAATGATTATTCTTCCCTCATCATCAAACTTAGGAATGTCAAATCCATGTTCAACTTTAACCGGTTCTTGTTTAGTGTAAATAGCAACTCCGCTGTAGCCCCTCTTAACTATTGATGAAGAAAAATAAGATTTGTATCCGTTTATGGTAAGCAAGTCATCTGTTAATTGATCCGGATGTGCTTTCGTTTCCTGCAGGCAAAGTATATCGGGGTTTTCTTTCAAAAACCAATCAACAAATCCTTTTTTATAAACTGCACGGATGCCATTAACATTCCAGGATAGAAGTCGAAGTTTATTTTTCGGCATGAAATTTCTCTTTCAATTATTTATAAATAAAATCAATTGGCAATAATTCTCCAAATCTGCGTTACAAAAAACGTAACAGCTAACCCCATAATAATAGGAAGAAAAGTAGAAACCATCGTCCACTTCATACTTTTTGTTTCTTTATATATTGTATAAATAGTTGTAGAGCAAGGATTATGAAGTAAACTAAACAACATTAAGTTAATTCCTGTTAATAGTGTCCACCCGCCTGAATAAAGAATATTAGCAGTATCTGAAACTGCTTCAAGTTCGAACATTACGCCGCTTCCTGCACCCACTCCAGCTAGTCCAAGATTTGCAACTGTCAACATCAACACGGTTGGAATAACAATTTCGTTCGCAGGAATTGCAATGATGTAAGCAAGCAGTATCACTCCGTTTAATCCAAAAATAAAGGCAGCAGGATTAACCCAACTAATAAAATGATTTGCGACAGAAACTCCATCAACAGATATATTTGATACCAGCCAGATAACCATTCCTGCAGGAACTGCAAAAACAATTGCGCGCCACAAAACGAAAATTGTTCTGTCAATTAACGATGTATAAAGTGTTTGCATTATTCTTGGCGGACGATAAGATGGAAGTTCAAGACTGAATGCCGAAGCTTCCCCCTTTAACATTGTTTTGGATAATGTCCAGGAAACAATTAAGCTTAGTGCTATGCCGAGAACTGCAATAAATACCACAGCCGCTGCTGATACTAATCCCGCCAGGTAAGCCGGAGCAGCACTACCGATGAAAATTGTAGCAATTAAAATTTGAGTGGGCCATCTTCCGTTACACAAAGAAAAATTGTTTGTTATGATTGCAAGCAGTCTCTCTCTTGGCGAATCGATAACACGTGTTGCAATTACTCCCGCCGCATTGCATCCGAACCCCATTGCCATTGTAAGTGCCTGCTTTCCATGAGCCCCTACTCTTTTGTAAAGCGGATCCATATTAAATGCTACACGAGGCAGATAACCAAAATCTTCAAGCAAACTAAAAACAGGAAAGAAGATAGCCATTGGTGGAAGCATAACACTTACAACCCAGGCCATAGCAAGATAAGCCCCGTCCAGAAGAAGTCCGTCAATCCAAAATGGTGTTCCGATTGATGCTGCAAAACTTTTTAATGCCGGATGAATCGTATCAACCAGCAAAGATGTCAGCAATCCTGAAGGAAGATTTGCTCCTTCAATTGTTAACCAGAAAACACCTCCAAGGATTAAAAACATAATGGGGAAACCGAGATACTTGCTTGTAAGAATCCTGTCTAATGTTCTATCAAGACTGAAGGCGGGTTTTTTATCGGGATATACAACCGCTTTATTGGCAATTGATGTTGCATTCTCGTATATAGACTCCATCAACGTATCGTGGAGATTTTCACCGACTTCCCAGCGAAGATTGTTCGCTGTTGCAAGTATTGATTCTCGTCTTATGTTATTGTTCATCTTCTTTGCTTTTGTCAACCACGGTATCATTCAGTATGACATTCTTTTTCAAATTTCCCAAATCCCCACTCCGAATTGCATCAATTATGCTTTGATCACCCTCAAGTAATCTCAGTGCTGCCCAACGAGTATTGGGAAGATTAGGAAATTCTTCTGCAATTTCTTTGCTTAATTTTTCAACAGCAAAATTCAATTCCTTGGATGAAGTTTTAATTCTGTTTGGTTTGCAAATGTATTTTCCAGATGCAACTTCAAAAAGCATATTTAATAATTCATTCATTCCTTCACCCTGTCTTGCAGCGGAAGGGACGACCGGAATACCAAGCTCTTTTGATAAAGATCTTTCATCAACTTTAATTCCATTGCGCTTAGCTTCATCCATTAAGTTAAGACAAACGACAGCACGATCAGTTATTTCTAAAATTTGCAGAACCAGGTTTAAATTTCTTTCAACTCTTGTTGCATCAACAACAATAACTGTAACATCTGGTTGACCGAACAAAATAAAATCACGCGCAACTTCTTCATCTGTGCTTGTTGATAAAAGTGAATAAGTTCCGGGAAGATCAACAATTTTAAATTTCTTCTGATTGTACTCAAATCCACCTTCTGCACGTGTAACAGTTTTACCGGGCCAGTTGCCTGTATGTTGTCTTAATCCGGTTAAGTAGTTAAACACAGTGCTTTTTCCGGTATTGGGATTTCCTGCAAGTGCAACGACATAATCAATGTTGTTCATGTTTATTCCCAGCTTTTTAAGATTGCCGAGATTGTGAACCGGACAATTAGCACAGTTATTTAAATCAACACCACTCATAATTCAACTTTAATCATTAATTAAATAAATTTTATCGGTTTGATTTTTCCTAAGTGCGATAGTTGCACCACGAATGCGATAAGCAACGGGATCATCCCATAAACCCTTCATTTCAACTTCAACTTCTGTTCCTGGGACCACACCGAGATCCATCAATCTTCTGCGCTGCTGACCTCTTAATGATTTTGCAATCCCAAATATTTTTCCTTTTTCACCAATCTTTAATTCCGATAACGATCTGAATTTTCCCTCAACAGGTTTTTCAAATTCTATCATCCCAACAGTTATGCTTTGTGTAATCAAAGGTGAAAGGATACATTCCTCGCCGTTCGCAATGAACTTAATTCGTTTATCTGATACTTCAAGCATTCGTATCTGCATTCCGGGATAAAGTCCTTCTGCAACAATCTGACTATAAATTGAAGGCGGTTCATCTTCAACGTGAATAATTGTTGCAAATTCACCGGGCTTCATTTCGGTTAAAAGCTTTCCCCTTTTCTCGGGAATATTTCCTGATGAAGATGGAATCGGATCACCATGCGGATCAAAAACAGGATTACCAATTTGTGCGGCTAACTGATCTGCCTGTTCCGGCGTTAATAGATGTTCTACTTCTTCGGCTTTCTGATGCCACTCGGTTTCATGAACGCTTGTTTCATCGGCAAGATATTTTTCCCATAGACGATGAATACGAATTACTCGTAATGCATAAGACCTTCCTTCCGAAGTAAGCAAAAGTGCATCCAGATGAGCAGTTACCATTCCCATTGATTCCAATCTTGAAATAATATCTGCTGATTCATCCGATGAAATAGAAAGATTGCCCGCAATTCCGGTTAAAGTGCAGTTGATGTTATTGTATTCACAGTTGTATAAATACTTTAGAGCGTCTTCAATTAAGACTTTTTTGCTTGCATAGTTCGATTTTTTCCAAATGGCCACTATTCCCTTTTCAGGATAGAATAGAATGAGGAAAAAAATCACCACGATAAATCCGATTATTAAAAGTATTAATGGTTCATTCATATCTTCATCTCATCTAACAATCTTTTCAACAAAAATATTTGATGCAATGGCTTTGCTAATGTTTACTTCTTTGTTATTTATTTTCAGAAGCATTGAGCCATCAAAATCCAGTACATCTTTTATGCTAATTTCTTTTCCAAGGTCAATGCCGATTTTAGAAAGGTAACTTAATAGTCTGCTGTTTGTATCATTAACGCGAATAACTTCCGCTTTTTCATTTTTGTTCAGTTCAGAAATTGCAACCGCAATTTTATGCTTTGGCAGTTTTCCTTTTCTATTTGGAATCGGATAGCCGTGCGGATCTGTTTCTGGATAATCCAGATATTCTTCAATTCTATTTATCAACTCATCAGATGAAGAATGTTCAAGTTTTTCGGCTTCATCATGGACTTTATCCCACGGCAGTCCAAGAATCCGGTTAAGAAAAGTCTCCCATATTCTGTGACGTCTTACCATATTCTTTGCGTAGTTTTCGCCTTCAACAGTAAGCTTTATACCTTTATACTTTTTGTAAACGACTAAACCATCGATCGAAAGCTTGCGGAGCATATCTGTAACAGCCGCATTTGAGATGTCCAAAGTATCGGCAATTAGATTCGGTTTGATTTCACCATCTTCATTCCTGAATTTGTAAATTGCGCTCAGGTAATCTTCTTTTGAAATATTTTTCATTTAAGCCCGGTATAATATATATTTAAGTGCGCTTAAATTTAGAAAAGATCAAGATAAAAGGCAAAGGCGAAAATCTTTACCTATGATGACTTCTGCTACTTAGTTTAAATCACAGCATCTAACATCCATTCTTATTGACTTTGTGTTTTAACTGAAGATTAGGTTAATTTGCAGGCGCTTTTTTAAAAACTGTACGAAAATCAAGGAATTATGTCAAAAAATATAGTAATTGTTGAATCCCCGGCTAAAGCTAAGACTATTGAAAGTTATCTTGGTAAAGACTTTTTAGTTACATCAAGCTACGGACATATTCGGGATCTTGTAAAAAAAAATAAGGGTGTTGATATTGAAAATAATTTCACGCCGGTCTATAAAATTCCCGAAGATAAAAAGAACGTTGTAAAAGAATTAAAGAAGATCACACAAAAAGCTCAGACTATCTGGCTTGCGACTGACGAAGACCGTGAAGGTGAAGCGATATCCTGGCATTTGAAAGAAGCTCTTGAACTTCCCGAAGATAAGATCAAACGAATTGTATTCAACGAAATAACAAAAAATGCTGTGCTGGAATCAATTGCTAATCCAAGAACCATTGATATGAATCTTGTTAATGCACAGCAGGCAAGAAGAATTCTTGATCGTTTAGTTGGGTTTGAATTATCGGCGGTGCTCTGGAGAAAAATAAAATCAAAACTTTCGGCAGGAAGAGTTCAATCTGTTGCAGTCAGATTAATCGTTGAACGCGAAAGAGAAATTGATACATTTGTCCCCGAGTCACGTTTCAAAGTTATTGCACAGTTTATTGTTGAGGATGAAAACGGGAAGAAGAATGAATTAAAAGCAGAACTTCCGGGATATCTTAAAACAGAAAAAGATGTTGAGAACTTTTTAAACAAGTGCAGTAATGCAAAGTTTAGGGTTGAAAATGTTGAGAAAAAACCTTTTAAGAAAACTCCCGCCCCACCTTTTACAACTTCAACTTTGCAGCAGGAAGCAAGCAGAAAGTTGAGATTTTCTGTATCCAAAACTATGATGGTCGCGCAAAGATTATATGAGGCTGGAAAAATTTCGTATATGAGAACCGATTCTGTTAACTTATCAGAGTTTGCTCTTGATGCCGCAAAGCAGGCAATTCATAATGATTACGGCAAGCAGTATTGGCATAAGAGACAGTTCAAAACAAAATCGGCAATTGCGCAGGAAGCGCACGAAGCAATTCGTCCTACTGATTTCAGTGTGGAAACTATTGACGGAATAAAAGATGAAAAAGCTCTTTATGAATTAATATGGCAGCGTGCAATTGCTTCGCAGATGAGTGATGCAGAGCTAGAACGCACAATTGCTAAGATAAACATTTCAACTACCGACGAAACTCTAACTGCAAAAGGTGAAGTAATTAAATTTGACGGTTTTCTGAAAGTCTATCTTGAAGATACTGATGATGAAAACGGAGAAAACGGATATTCGGATATTTTACCTCCGCTTAAAGAAGGACAGCTGCTTCAGATGAAAGAAATTTTTGCAACAGAAAGATTTACACGCCCGTCCGCAAGATATACTGAAGCGAGTCTGGTTAAAAAACTTGAAGAGCTTGGAATAGGAAGACCATCAACGTATGCACCCACAATAAGCACTATTCAAAAACGAGGATATGTTCATAAAGAAGAACGCAGTGGTACGGAGAGAGAATACAGGTTGCTTTCACTCGTTCCTTCAGGTCAAATCAAAAAGCAAAAGCGAACTGAGAAAATCGGTGTTGATAAGGGAAAACTTTTTCCAAATGATATTGCAATGATTGTAAATGATTTTCTTATGCTGAACTTTCCTATAATACTTGATTATAAATTCACTGCTCACGTTGAAGAAGAACTTGACGATGTTGCTCTTGGTAAAATTGATTACCATGAAATGCTCGATGAATTTTATAATCCTTTCCATAAAAATGTTGAAGAAACGTTAGAAAAAAGTGAGCGGGTTTCGGGTGAAAGAATTCTTGGCGTTGATCCTAACACAGGAAAACAAATTTCTGTGAGAATGGCAAGATTTGGTCCGGTTGCACAACTTACAGATCTAAAGGATCCCGAATCAAAACCAGAATATGCTGGACTAAGAAAAGATCAGAAGCTTGAATCAATCACCATTGATGTAGCGCTTGAATTGTTTAAATTGCCAAGGACGCTTGGTGAATTTGAAAGTGCAGAAGTTACTGCTGCAATAGGAAGGTTCGGACCGTATATAAAACATAAAAGTAAATTCTATTCCCTGAAAAAAGATTACGATCCTCATACTATTTCACTTGATGAAGCGATTGAGGTGATCGGGGTAAAACGAATTGCGGATGATGAAAAAACGATTAAGATATTTGAAGAAAATCCTGATTACCAGATTCTTAACGGAAGATGGGGACCATACTTAAAAGCTGGAAAGAAAAACATAAAGATTCCAAAAGACCGAGAGCCTTCATCATTTACATTTGATGAAGTCCTTGCGCTTGAGAAAGAGGCTGAACAGGGAAAAACAAAAGCAAAAACCAAAAGAACTAAAAAGAAATCTGAGTAATGATTGCTGTAATTCAAAACATAATTTTGATTTTTGGATATATTACGTGGGAAGTAAGTCGTGAGATTGCTAAAATTGGTCCGTTATCATTAAGATGGTACGGACTTTTATTTGCGCTTGCATTTGTTTTCGGATTCATAATTCTTACCCGTGTTTATAAGCTTGAAAAGAAACCGCAAACTGATTTAGAACAATTATCCATTTATGTAATTCTCGGAACCGTAATTGGTGCGCGTCTCGGTCATTGCTTGTTTTATGACCCTTCTTATTACTTGTCAAATCCGTTTGAAATGGTAAAGGTCTGGGAGGGCGGACTTGCCAGTCACGGCGCTGCGATTGGAATTCTTATCGCCCTATATCTTTTTTCAAAAAAGAAAAAAGATCAAAGTATGCTATGGGTTTTGGACAGATTAGTTATTGTCGTTGCGCTTGGCGGTGCCTTAATAAGACTCGGAAATTTATTTAACTCGGAAATAATCGGTATGCAAACAGATGTTCCTTGGGCATTTATTTTTGCAAGCGTTGATGGTATTCCGCGTCATCCTGCACAATTGTATGAATCCATTGCCTACTTCATTTCATTTGGCGTCCTTTATTTTGTTTATATGAAGCAAAATAAAAACTTAAAACAAGGTTTTATGTTTGGATTGTTTTTAATGCTGATTTTCGGATTCAGGTTTTTTGTTGAGTTCATTAAAGAAGATCAGTCTGCTTTTGAAGCGGGAATGACTTTAAATATGGGACAACTGCTCAGCATTCCTTTTATAATAATGGGTTTATATTATTTTTCTAGAAAACCGAAGAAAATAAAGTCAAAGACAAAGAAAAAATGAAATTCATTTATGCTGCTCTAATTTTTTTTATAATTATACCAACTGGATGTTCGGTCGAAAAGAAGAAAGCAGAAATTGTTACCACCATTTATCCATTCAAAGCAATTCTACAGGAAATAACAGGCGATAGGATTGAAATAAAATCGATACTTCCTGCCGGTGCCGATCCTCATACTTACGAGATGCTTCCTTCAGATTTTAAAACCATTCAACGTTCATCTGCTTTTTTTTACGGCTCTGAAGCATTGGACGGGTGGGCCTCGAAAATTGACGTAAAAAATAAAATTGAAATGCTGAAACTGGTTCCTGCAGAATATTTGATCGAAATTAAAGTACATAATTATTTTAATGATCACCATCATTACGGTGAAGATGAAGAATCACTGGGAATCGATCCGCACTTTTGGGTTGACCCGGTTACCATAAAAGCAATACTGCCTTTTCTTATTGATGAATTAATTAAAATTGATCCTGACAATGAAGAATATTTTAAAAACAATGCAGAAAAGTTTTTAATCAAACTTACGGAACTTGATGAAAAGCTAAGAAACGAAACTGCCGACATAAAATTCAGAAATGTTTTTACTGCCCATCCTTTTTATAGTTATTTTTTTAGCCGATATAACTTCAATGTTGTCGGCTCGATTGAAATCGCCCCGGGTTATCATTCAACACCAAAAGATATTAAACAATTGATGGAACTTGTAAAAAAGCAGAATGTAAAGGCTATCTTCACGCATAAGCAGCACAGCAATAAACCCGCGAAAGTCTTGGCCGAATCAACAGGGATACGTGAATATGAGCTTGATCCGATTGGCGGAGTACTGGGCAGAATGATGTATGAAGAAATTATTTTGCATAATTTAGGCATCATTAAAAAAGCGCTTCAATGAATCCTGCATCAATAGAAATACAAAATTTATTCTTTAGTTACGGTGATATAAAAGTCCTTGAAGATATTAACATGTCTATCTCCGACAATTCTTTTGTATCGATTGTTGGACCCAACGGTGCCGGTAAGTCCACTTTGATGAAAATACTTCTGGGGTTAATCAGATATGAAAAGGGTAAAATATTAATCTTTGGTAATACGCCGGATAAAGTCGATCCCGCTCTAATTGGCTATGTACCGCAGATAAAAACAATGGACAGGAATTTTCCCGCACTTGCAATAGAGCTTGTGACGTCGGGATTAACAAGACGATGGCCGTGGAGTGTAAAAGGAGATGAAAGAGAAAAATCTTTAGAAGCACTGGCAATGGTTAAGGCTGATAATCTCGCGGAGCGTTCTTTATCGGAACTGTCAGGTGGTGAACTTCAGAGAGTTTGTCTTGCCAGAAGCATTGTCCGTTCACCAAAGCTAATTGTGCTCGATGAACCGGCAACAGGAATAGATGCCATAGGTGAAGCAGATCTTTACATTCTGTTGGAAGCTTACCAGGAAAAAGCAGAAGCGACAATATTAATGATAACACACGATTGGCATGTTGCGCATCATCATTCTGATCTTGTTTTATTATTAAACAGAAAGCAGGTTAGTTTTGGTAAACCGGCAGAAGCCTTAAGCGAAAACAATTTAAGGATTGCGTTTGGTCATATTGGTCACGTTCACAAAAATAAGTTTAAATGAAATCAATAGTTTTGCAATTATCTCGACATTCAACGTCAGATATTTCGCTTAATGAAAACAAATAATAACAATGTTTGAAATACTTTCACTCCCATTTATGCAGCGCGCACTTGTTGCGGGAATACTTGTGGGTTTTCTTGCAAGTTATTACGGTGTTTTTATTGTTCAGCGCGGACTTGGTTTTTTAGGAAGCGGACTCGCTCACGCTGCATTTGGCGGAGTTGCTCTCGGTATTCTTCTCAACTCGGAACCTTTATGGACTGCAGTCCCTTTCACAGTGCTTGTTGCAGTTGGAATAACCTGGGTTAAAGATAAGACCAATCTCGGCGGTGATACTACAATTGGAATTTTCTTTTCTGTTTCTATGGCACTTGGAATAATTTTTATTTTTCTCAAACGTCAGTATACAAGCGATGCCTTTACTTATTTATTCGGATCAATTCTTTCTGTTACTACGGCAGATATTATTGTTCCAATCATACTAATAATTATTACCATACTTCTTTTCCCGTTCTGGAAGCGATGGGCTTATTCATCTTTTGACCGGGAACTTGCGCAATCAGACCGCATACCCGTTCAGTTTGACGATTATCTTTTAACAATTCTTATAGCGGTTACGATTGTTGTATCAATCAAAGTTGTCGGTATTGTTTTAATTGCCGCTTTCCTTGTTATTCCACCTGCTGCATCCAGATTGCTGAATAAAAGTTTCAGTTCGATGACTTTGGTTTCTATAATCATTGGAATTGTAACTGCTTTAGTTGGACTCTGGATATCTTATTATCTGGACGTTCCTAGTGGCGCAACAATAATATTACTTCAGGCGGCGGTTTTTTTCACGATAATGATAATTAAAAAGAAATAATCATTTAGAACCTTTGCTTTAAATCCTCTTTTTTATTCTCTAATTTTACAACAAGTAATTTCTATAAATCCTATTATCGGGAGACATTATGTTTGATAAAAACATTTACATCCAAAGAAGAGAAGAATTAAAGAAGAATTTTAAGTCCGGTATTTTACTCTTTCCGGGAAATGATGAAGCCGCAATGAATTATCCTGCAAACACCTATCATTTCAGACAGGACAGTACTTTCCTTTATTACTTCGGACAGGATGTGCCAAACTTGATTGGTGTAATTGACATTGATGAGAATAAAGAAATTTTATTCGGACATGAATTTGGAATTGAAGATATCATTTGGACAGGTCCTCAGCCAAAAATTTCTGAACTTGCTGAAAGAGTTGGAATTAACAATTCTGAGCCGATAAACAATTTCGGAAAGTATATAAAGGTACAAATAAAAAAGAATAGAAAATTTCATTACCTGCCAATATATCGGGGCGATCAATTAATTAAGCTTTCTGATTTCTTAGATATCCCGGTAAAGAGAATAAACAACCGTGCTTCAAAAAAATTAATTCAGGTGGTTATTGAACAACGTTCAATAAAAGCTCCGGAAGAAATCACCGAGATAGAATATTCATTAGAGATTGCATTTGCAATGCATACACGTGCAATGCAAATGGCAAAACCCGGTGTTGTAGAGCGTGATATCGCAGGTGCTATTGAAGGAATTGCTCTTGCACTTGGTAATGGTGTTTCGTTTCCTTCTATAGTTTCTAAAAACGGACAAACTCTTCACAATCATTTTTACGGTAATACTTTAAGTCAGGGTGATCTTCTCGTTTGTGATGCCGGGGCAGAATCTCTTCTTCATTATGCCAGTGATATTACCAGAACAACTCCTGTCGGCGGTAAATTTTCATCAAAGCAAAAAGATATTTATGAAATAGTTCTTACTGCACAAAAGAACGCAATAAATATGATTCGTCCGGGTGTTAAACACAAAGATGTTCATCTTACCGCTGCAAAAATTATTGCCGCTGGGTTATCGCAGCTTGGTTTAATAAAAGGCAATCTTGTTGATGCTGTTAAAGCCGGTGCTCATGCGTTGTTCTTCCCGCACGGATTAGGACATATGATGGGTCTCGATGTTCACGATATGGAGGGGCTGGGTGAAGCACTCGTTGGTTATGATTATAAAACCAAACGAAGTGATCAGTTTGGATTGGCTTATTTAAGGTTGGCGAAAGAACTTCAGCCTGGATTTGTATTTACATGCGAACCGGGAATTTATTTTATTCCTGAATTAATTGATCAATGGAAAGCAAAGAAGCTTCATAAAAAGTTTATCAACTACGATCGTGTTGAAGAGTATAGAAACTTTGGTGGAATAAGAATAGAAGATAATATTCTTGTTACCGAGTTGGGATACAGAGTTTTGGGAAGACCAATTCCAAAAGAAGCTGCCGATGTAGAAGCAGTTGCTTCGATGTGATAATAAAAATCCTGAATTTATTTCAGGATTTCTTCTGTTTAATCAAAAGACCTCGGATCAAGTCCGGGGTTTTTATAAAATATCTCTCTACTGCAGCGAAGCTGGTGTATAAGGCTTTGATAATAAATCTTCAAACAATCTCCATCGTTTAACAGGGCTGTCCGCTGTTCCGCCGTTTCGTTCAACATATGATCTTACCAAATCCAATCCATAACTGTAATTAATAATATAAGATCTATACTTATCGAAAAATGTGATGTTTCTTTCTGCATTCTCTTCTGATCTTAAGCCGTAACGCTGAAGCCATGCAACCGTTTCGTCTTTGGTCCATTTACCATCCAGATAATTTCTTGCTGCTTCTGTTGATGTATAATTTAGTTTATTCTGGAGTTCAAGCACTTTGTAATATAGCTCTGTGTTATCCGGATTTAATCCAGCTAATGGAAACAGAATTTCCTTTTCAAACTCTATTCGTGAATTGCCGGGGAAAGCAACCTCAATACCATAGTTTGCTGTACCTTCGGCAATTAAAGATTGAGGACTAAATAGAGCATAAACTGTAAATTCAACCCAGTCTTTTTTTCTAGCAAGTTTATTTTCAAGTAGAGCGTTGTAAACGTGATGACCGGGATAACCTTCATGAGCGGCAAGATCAATTGCCCTGTCAATATAAACCGGCAAATCAACATTTACCTGAATCAGGCTGAAGCTGTTTCCTTTATACCAATTGTAAGCACCCCATGGTTTGTTTGTAACATACTCAACAGTAAAGTTTTCATTATCAGGTAGTTTTATTTCCTGAAGAGTTCTTTTTCTGCACTCTTCAATTGCTGCTTGAAAGACCGCATTGATCTTTTCTTTTGGGATAATAAAATCATTCTTAAATTTTAACAGTCTATCATCCACAGTGCCTTTGCCGGGAAGAATTTTATCAAGCTCATCAATAATATTCTGGAAATATTCATTTGTATAGGATGGAACCTCAACATCGTATAGAGCATTGGTTTCCTGATTAAATGGAAACTGAATTCCTTTAAGCATCATTATTCTTGTTTTAGCAGCAAGTAATTGCTTATAAAGATAACGGTATCTCAAGGTCAGAAGTTTATCAGCTTTGTATTGAGCAAGCTGCTCGAGTTCATTTAACAGCCTGTCAACTTCGTTATTCAAATCTTCAAGAACTGTTGATTCTGATTCGGCAATTTCTTCTTTGGGCTTCCATTCTTCTGGACCGAAGTATGCATCAACAAAATCAGGATCGTATTGACCGATCTTTAGTACAAGCTTTACATACGATTCTGCTATTGAATTCATTTGTGTTTCCAATTCTCCGACTGTTTTCTTTTCACCGCAGGAAAATAAAAACAGTAGTGATAAGAGTAATAACGGGACTTTAATTTTCATCTTCTACCTTTATTTAATTCAAATATCTTAAGCAGGTTGAAATAAATTACCAAAAATCAAATTTCTAAGTTTTTTGAATTAGATGACTAGAATTTGTTTGGAATATGATTTTTGTTATTTGGAATTTATCCTCTCTTACTTCAAAGAGTATTTTATTTGTTTTTTCTTGCATCAATAAAAGACTTAACAGCAAGAATTAAGAACACAAGACAAAGAACCGCCATTATTGCCTGAATAATAATTGCAGATAATCTTTCAAACTCTTCTCCGCCAAGCATGCGGAAAAATTTAAATAATCCGCTCACAGTTCCTACAAATCCCAGAAAAGCTAACACAGCAGCACTATGCATAGCTAGTTTAAGGTGTTTTTCGTTCTGTGCAACCCATCCAAGTATAAGCATGGGCACACCTAAGAAAGCCGGAATTAGTGCAGTTATACTTTCACTACTAATACCGAAGTAGGCATATAATCCGAGCATAATAAATATCATTCCGAAATTGATGGTCTGTCTAGGCAAATTGTCTCCATAATTTAATTTTTACTTTAGCGAAGTTAATAAAAGAAGGGGAAAGATTTGAGATTGTATTGTTTTGTGACTGAAAATAGCGTTCAAGGGCTTAAATATTGATGAGCAAATTTACTAAAATGACTTGAAAGATGGGGAGTAAACAAGAGGTTTATAGTGCAGTTTTTAACAATGTATTTTAAAAATAAAAAAGGCGAAGATAATCACCTTCGCCCTCACAAAACACAAATACCAAGCCTTATAAAGCTGAGTCCTTAGCTGCTTTTGCAATTCTGAATTTCAGAACTCTCTTTGCAGGAATTACCATTGTTTGGCCTGTAGCAGGATTTCTTCCCATTCTTTTCTTTCTGTTAACAACAACAAGTTTTCCGAGTCCGGGGAGTGTAAAAGATTTCTTTGCTTCTTTGTATGAAAGAGCAACGAGTTCATTCAAAAATTCGCCGGCTAATTTTTTTGTTGTGCCGGTTTTTTTTGAAAGATGATCGAGGATCTGACCTTTGGTCATAGGTTTGACTGCCATGATGTTCTCTCCTTAATTTAATTGTTGAGTAATTACATCGGGAAAATAATACTTTATTTGTACAAATGAAATAATCTGCGGATAAAAATGTTCTAATCATATGGGTTTCAATCCCTACAGATAGGTGTGAAAACCAATCCCTAAAACCGGCAACAACTCGAATAGTGTTAATGCCATTTTTTACTTAGTCTTTATCTCTTTGATGCTTTCTTGTTTATTATTTATTTTGGCAACGTAATTATAAAGGAAACTTTCATTCTCTGATGTTCATCAAAACCACTATTGTTATTATTTCAGCTTCTTTTCTGCTTTATTCACAGGAGATTACCGATACAACTGCCGTTGTAACAGATTCGCTTTTTGTAAGTGATTCTATTGCTGTTAACGATTCACTAATTTTAAAAGATTCTTTGCAGGTTTTAGATTCGGTTATTGTCTTCCCGAAGAATCTTTCTGAAAACAGTTTTGAAGTTGAAAGAGATATCTACTTAAGAAATGATTATAGATATACCGGAGATCTTTTCGAACCATTTCAATTTAATTTTATAAAAGATTTCGGATTTCCCGGTCAGCCCAATGAAACATTTATTTATGGCGTAGGACATACGGGGATTGGTTATATGCTTGACGGCATATTAATAAATGACAGAAGATCAAACGGACTCGACTTAAATTTAATTCAAAGTGAAGATATTGAAACGATCGAAATAATTCCTTCACCAAAAGGATTTTTATACGGTCCGGCAAATAATCCGGTTGCAGTAAATTTTATAACAAGAGATTTTATCCCGGAGCAGCCTTTTTCAAGAATAAAATACTACCAGGGACCGGATGGTGAAGCAATGGTTGATGGAAGTTTTAATGCTGCATTCAGCAAAAATTTTCTTCTTTCATTTGATGTAACAAACAGAAAGTATGACAGTTTATATGCCAACACAGCTTTTTCTACCTGGCAGGCGAAAGTAAAGGCAAAATATTTCTTCTCCAACTCTCTTTATCTTACAGCAACATATAATTATGCTGATAAGAAAACCGGATTATGGGGCGGAGTTGATAGAGATAGCATCTTTGCACTTGGTATGCAATTGGATGGTTTACTCTACGATCCCGATTTCGCACCGGTTAGTTGTCCTTTTTTAATACAGAATGACTTGCTTCATTTCACCTCTTTGCGATTAAATGCCATTCAAAGTGAAGACTCCAGAACAGAGTTTACGTTATATCAGCAATTTCAAGAATCAAAGACTAACGACACTTTCAATACGGAATTTGATAATACCACTTTTGGAATTAATATTAATCAAACTTTTAAGCGTTCAATATTTTACTTTTATCTTGCGGGTAATTATGAAAGAAACACTCTGGAAAATTGGTATCGTTACAATACGGGGACAGAAACCATAACTGGTTATTCAAAATATTTTAACAAGTTTTATTCAGTTGCCGGATCTGTTTCTGCTGACGTAATCGAAAAAGTAAAACCGTCTGTATTTTTTAAGATAAGCAATGCTTATCGGGAATATAATAGTCCTGGTAGTGATATTGTCTCTTCGGGTGTTGGTGCTGATGTGACTTATAAACCAATTGAAGATATTTTATTATATGTCGGTTACTCAATGTTCGATAAAACATTTTTTGAAGATGATAGGACAACGACTTTTGAAACTGGTTTAAGATATAAAACAGAAAATATTTTTGCAGATGTTAAATATTTCAGAAGAGATAACGCAAATATTTTTTTAGGAACCGGAGTTCCTACAATCTCACCTAATCTTTATGAGATAGGAAATATAAACGGACTAGGATTATCTGCTAACATAATCTACTGGTATCTTCAATTGGAAACTCAAACCTCAGCTTACTTTGCAAATAAAGGAGATTTATATAGCGTCCCGGATTTTAGATTTATCGGCGGATTATATTTCCGTGGAAATTTGTTTCAAGATAATCTTAATCTTAAAACCGGATTTAGATTCACTTATACAGGAAATATAAATTCTTTAACTGAACAATATGGGTTGCTTGCCGTTGATCCTTCGAACAAACTTGATTTTATTCTTTCCGGTGAGATTAGAAAAGCTGCAATATTATATTTTACATGGGAGAATTTACTCGGCAACGAATATTACATTACTACATTTTATCCAATGCCTGGAGGATCAATCCGTTTTGGATTAGCATGGGAGCTTTTAAACTAAGAAAATGACACTCAGATAAATCTGGCGCTGATCCGTTTAAATCCGCGTAATCTGCGTCATCCGCGTTCTATTGCTTTACAGACTAAGCATTTCTTTAAACTTCACTGCTTGTCTTCTTGAGACCTCAATCTTTCCGCCACCTTTTAGTTTTACAAGAAGTCCGCCGTTTAGCCATGGTTCAATTGAGTCAACCCATTTTAAATTGATGATGTGTTTCCTGTTCGCACGGAAAAAAGTTTTATTATCTAATCGTTCATCCAGATAATTAAGTGTTCTGAGAATAAGAGGTTTGTTTTCATCAAAATAAAGTCTCACATAATTTCCTTCTGATTCAAGAAAGCGGACTTTTTCAAGCTTAACAAACCAGCAGCGCTCACCATCTTTCACAAAAACCTGATCTTGATCTGTAAGTGTTTGTGTTCCGGTATGCTTAACAATTTCGGGAACTTTCGGTTGAACTAATTTTCTTATCGTTTCTTCAAGTCTTTTTGGTTCGATTGGTTTTAATAAATAATCAAGGGCATTATACTCAAATGCTTTTAACGCATATTCATCATACGCTGTTGTAAATACAATTTTAGGAACACTGTCTAACTCCTCAAGAAGTTCAAATCCGGTTTTGCCCGGCATTTGAATGTCAAGAAAAACAAGATCTGGGTTGAGATCATCAATTTTTGCTTTTGCTTCTTCGGCATTCACTGCTTCACCCACAACTTCGATTTCACCGAATGGAGTCAGCATTCTTCTTAACTCTGCACGAGCTAATCTTTCATCATCAACAATTAAAGCTTTCATCTTTTTATTTCTCCTATAGGAATTATTATTTCACAAAGAACTGTTGATTCATTTTCATTTTTTATTGAGAAAGATGCTTCTTCTCCGAACAGCAAATTTAATCTGTGTTTTGTGTTTGCAATTCCGAACCCCCTCGATGATCGTAATTGACCATCGTTTAACTTTCCGGTATTTCTTATTTCAATTTTTAATTTGTAT
>CAWDOP010000011.1:0-184314 GCA_963804005.1 uncultured Ignavibacteriaceae bacterium
AGCCTCCGGCAAAAGTGTTTATTAAGGACAATGTATAACGTTAAGATTTAATGGGGTCAACCTATAAAACTCACTATCATTTTACAAAAAGGGAGCTAGTATGAAAAAATACTTTTATTAATCTCTGCTGTTATTCTCCTCGCACTTGTTGATAGAAAAAGATGACAATAATATTATCACTCCGTCTACGGATGAATATACACTCTATAAATCCGGAGATATTATTTCCGGTCAGTATATTGTTTTGTTTGAACAAGACGCTGTAGGAATTAAATCAAGAGGCGCCGAATATCAAGTCAACCTGGAACGAGTATCAAATAAAGCTTATTATATGCTGAAAAATTTAAATGTTGAGGAACCAAAACTACTTTATATATATGCTTCTGCAATTGAAGGATTCGCAATTAATTTAACTGAATCAGAAGCTGATATTCTTAGGAAACAACCAGGTATAAAAGTGTATCATGACAAAGTTGTTGTGCTTGAAAAGCCCAGTCCCAGATCCTGTACTGCCCCCACCACAAACCATTCCTTATGGAATATTGCGTGTTGGAGGACCCGTAGTTTATACGGGCACCAACGAAGCATGGATTATTGATACAGGAATTGACCTTGATCATCCGGATCTTAATGTAAATCAAACCTTGGGCAAAAATATGTTTGATGAAAGCATTCCGCCCGAAGACGACAATGGTCATGGCAGTCATTGTGCCGGGATTGTTGCG
The DNA here is from genome assembly GCA_963804005.1 of uncultured Ignavibacteriaceae bacterium. Classification (GTDB taxonomy): domain Bacteria; phylum Bacteroidota; class Ignavibacteria; order Ignavibacteriales; family Ignavibacteriaceae; genus JAGXRK01. The sequence goes on from CAWDOP010000011.1 coordinate 726, forward strand.
GCTAAAGATGATACCATTGGAGTTGTTGGCGTAGCTGCAGGTGCGGAAGTGGTTCCTGTCAAGGTTCTTGATAGAAGAGGTTTTGGACCCTGGTCTGTTATTATTGCCGGCATAGATTACGTTGCTTCAACTGCAGAGCCAGGTGATGTGGCTAATCTAAGTCTTGGTGGCAGCATTTATGAACCGGTAGATTTGGCGGTAATAAACCTTGGCGATGCCGGAATATACGTTTCGCTTGCTGCCGGAAATTCACGTAAAGATGCAAACAATTATTCTCCTGCCAGAGTAAACGGTGAAAATATTTATACTGTTTCTGCCTGTGATAAATATGATGTTTGGGCTTATTTCTCTAACTACGGTAACCCACCTATCGATTTTTGCGCACCTGGAGTTTATGTTTATTCTACATATAAAAATGGTGGGTATGCCACAATGAGCGGAACGTCTATGTCTGCTCCGCATGTTAGTGGTCTGTTCTTAATCACAAATGGAAATGTTAGCTACGATGGATATGTAATTAATGACCCCGATGGTAACCCGGATCCGATAGCTCATAAAGGGACAACTATTATTAAAAAATACCGATGGAAATCTGGGTAATAATGCGAAAGTAAATCAATAATCCTTTAATGGGGAGGTTTGTTTGAATAAGCCTCCCCCTTTCTTTGCTAACTAATATAAAGTTCCTTCTTCCTAAGCTGACAAATACAAAATAATTAATTACTATTGCAGCATTATTCAATTGAGAAAAATTTTATGATTAAACACATTGTTCTCTGGCGCTTAAATGAAAGCGCACATGGAAATAATAAGCAAACCAATGCACAAATTTTAAAAGAAAAACTTCTTGCAATGCAAGGTAAAGTTGACGGTTTGCAAAAAGTAGAGGTTGGATTTGATTTCAGTAATGAAAAAGATTCCTGTGATGTTGTTTTGCATTCTGAGTTTGAAAGCAAAGAAGCATTGCATCAATATCAAATTCATCCAGATCACGAGGACATAAAAAAATGGCTTAGCGAAGTTCGTTACGAACGCAGAGTTGTAGATTATGAAATAAACTAAGTCTATTTTGATAAATTCACGATATCAGTACACTCTAATATTTTCTTCCCTGAGCCTTGTAATGTGACGTTAATCATTGCAAGGCCTATTTCTTTTAAAGAAACCACGTGTTTAGGAAAAATAATCTTCCATAAAGGATATAATGGCGCTAGTACTTTATAAACCTTATAGGAATTATTTAATCCTTTTGTTGGCTGAATATATCCTGGTCTGAACATATACGCTTCTTTGAAAGGAAGTTTCAACAACTCATTTTCTGTTTTTCCTTTTATGCGTGCCCACATACTTCTTCCTTTTTCACTACTGTCAGTCCCAACACCGGACACATAACAAAAAGTTAAATCGGGATTTAGCTTCAATAATATGTTCGCAAGATTCATGGTTAAATCATAAGTGATTCGTCTGTATTCTTCTTCCGTTTTACCCATTGATGAAACTCCCGCACAGAAGTAGCAAGCGTTATATCCTATAAGTTGCTCTTCAATTGAGGATAAATCAAAAAAATCTTTGTGGATAATTTCCTTTATCTTTTCGTGTTTTACCCCGCAAGGATTACGGGTTATCACCAATACTGATTCTACATCAGGATGCAGAAGGCATTCATGCAGAACACCTTCTCCAACCATTCCGGTTGAACCTGTAATTATTGCTTTTATTTTCACTTCTCTTCCTTTTTAGTTTATTGTAACTGGATCATTATACTTTTGTCAAAAGTTCTGCCACTTTCTCACAAAATCCTTGCAGAAAATTCATAGTCTTTTCAGGTGTCTCAAATTTATTAGGAATAGAAAGCTTCATTACTTCTTTTTGCTGTGAAAATCTGATTGTATCTTTATAATTATCCATAATAAATCTCATCAACTCTATGAATTGATGTTTGTAGTAATCTTCTTTTTCACCGCGCGGAAGAATAATAAAAATATTTTTCCTTTGTATAATAACTCTTTCAAACAAGGCGTAAGAAGCATAAAATCGCAACCTTGCTATTTCAATTAGATGTTGCACTATGGACGGCAGCGGTCCGAAGCGATCTTTCAACTCAGCAATAATTTCATTTATTTCATTAAGATTTTCAATTGAATATAGTTCTGTGTAATAGTTTAATCGTTCTGCCTGTTCGGGAACATAGCTATCGGGAATACCAATATCGAAGAAAGTATCAACCGTAGGTTCGGTTCGTTCTTTTTGCTTTGGTAACGATTTAAACACTTCCTGAAATTCCTGGTATTTTAATTCTTCGACAGCCTGATTAATCATCTTTACATAAAGATCGAAACCAACATCATTTATAAATCCGGTTTGTTCTGTTCCCAGCAAATTTCCTGCACCACGGATTTCGAGATCGCGCATAGATAGATTAAAACCCGCACCTATTTCTGTAAACTCTTCAATAGCCTGAAGTCGTCGCAAAGCTTTCTTTGTTATTCCACTCATTGAAGGAACAATAAAATATGCGTAGGCTTGCCTGTCAGATCTTCCAACACGCCCACGTAATTGATGAAGCTCTGCAAGTCCGAATCTATCAGCACGATTAACAATTATTGTGTTAACATTTGGAATATCTATTCCCGACTCAATAATTTTGGTTGAAAGAAGAACATCATATTTTTTATTGAGAAATCCGTGTATTACATCTTCAAGCTGTGAAGGTTTCATTTGTCCATGGGCAACTGCAAGTTTAACTTCTGGAATGTATTTGCGAATGTATCCCGCAAGTCTGTCTATTGAGTGGACTCTGTCGTGGACAACATAAACCTGCCCGCCTCGTTTCAATTCATTTAGAATCCATTCTCTCATTTTGCCAATATCAAAAGTTGAAACCTTTGTATAAATCGGCTGCCGGTTTAGCGGCGGTGTTGCAATTATTGAAAGATCACGAGCACCGAGTAAAGACATATTTAAAGTTCTTGGAATTGGTGTTGCTGTAAGAGTAAGTGTATCAACATTAACTTTTAATGATTTTAATTTCTCCTTAGATTTTACACCGAAACGATGCTCTTCATCTATTATAAGCAGACCAATATCTTTGAAGCGTATATCTTTAGAAAGTATTCTATGAGTTCCAATAAGGACATCAACCTGACCCTCATCAAGCTTTTTAACAATTTCGCTTTGTTCCTTCCTTGTTTGAAATCTTGAAAGTGCTGCAACTCTTACCGGAAATTGAGTTAGCCTGTCAGTAAATGTATTGTAATGCTGTTCCGCAAGAATTGTAGTTGGAACAAGAACGGCAACCTGTTTTCCGTCCTGCACTGCTTTAAATGCGGCACGAACGGCAACTTCCGTTTTGCCGAAACCCACATCGCCGCAGACTAACCGGTCCATTGGATTTTCAGCTTCCATATCGAGCTTAACATCATCTGTTGCTTTTGCCTGATCTTGAGTATCTTCGTAAAAGAATGATGCCTCAAGCTCTTTCTGCCAAACCGTGTCATTGCTGAACTGAAATCCACTCGAAGCTTTTCGTTTCGCATAAAGCTCAATCAATTCACGGGCAGCTTCTTTTATTTTCTTTTTTGTTTTGGCTTTTTTGTTTTGCCACTCACCGGTTCCAAGAGTTGAAAGTGTTGGAACAAGATTCTCGTTCGACGAATATTTCTTTACTAGTCCAAGATAATTGAGATTTACATAAACAACTCCGCCCTCAGCATAAAGAATCTTCATTGATTCCTGGTTGGTTTCGCCTATCTTAATAGTCTCTAAGCCAACATACTTCCCTATTCCATAATCTTCGTGAACAACAAAATCACCTTTTTTAATTGAAGAAAATGTTTTTGATTTTGCTCTTTTAAACTTTCGGGATGCCGAAATTTTTGTTCTATATGGTTTGTTGAATATCTGGTAATCAGTGAGCATAAGAAGTTTATCGTTTTTATCAATGAAGCCTTCTTTGACGGCTAGTGTCGCGATTCTAATCTTGCCCGATTGAATCATATCTGCAAGTTCTTCTTTATACTCAGAAAGTAAATCACGAAGACGAGTTTCCTGAAGCTCGTTTTCAACAGTTATTACAATAGAAAAACTCTGTGCTGTATATCCGGAAAGAGTATTAAACAAAACCTCATAATTAGAATTTATAGTTGGTGCCGGTGTGAAGCCAAGCTCTATCCGATTATTGTTTGATAAAATTTCTTCCTCAATAATCCATTTAACTTTAAATTTATTTATGTAATCGATATCGCCAGAGCTATCCTTTTCATTTTCAACGGGCACCTGAAAATTATCAATTTCGGGGATCTCTGGTTCGTCATCTGAACCTAGAAACGATTTCTCTTTCTTTTGAAAATCCTGCTCTAAAAATGGATTAATTTGCTCATCGGGTAATTGTTTCAAATCATACGACGAAGCAATAATGCAGGGATTTAATAAATAATCAAAAATCGCTGAGTGTTTTTCTGATAAAAGTTCCGGCTGTATTTGTGCGGCTAAAGTTACTAAATCAACTTTATCAATTGATCTCTGACTTTCCGGATCAAAGTATCTTATTGATTCAAGAAAATCGCCATCGAACTCTATACGAACTGGATTTTTTTCGCTGTATGACCAGAAATCAATTATTGACCCGCGCTGTGAATAGTATCCCGGAGCTTCAACAAATTTGTCTTTTGTATAAATGAGAAGATTCAAGTATTCAACTAAATCATCGTAGGATAGATCTCCGCCAACCTGGATTTTTGTCGTTTTCTGTTCAACTTTATCTCTATCGGGCAATAAACAGGAAAGAATTTCATACGTTGATATAAGAATAAATTTTTGACGAGCATTTATTTCTGTCAGTTTTTCCTGGAGAAGTTCCGGTTTTATTTCATCAACTAGAAGTACATCTTTGGATAACCCGAGAACATTCAACTCAACATTAAATTCGGCAGCAGATTTTTCATCCGGAGTAAGAACAAGAATTATTTTTTCTTTTTCAAATAATCTTTTTACAAAGAAACTTTTTGTGCAGCCATAAAGCGGACTAATGTATATGGGAAAATCTTTTTCAACAGAATCCGATAATTTGTCGATGATCTTATCGAAAGAATCAACCGAAAGAATGGTGTTTGTTAAAGTTTCCTTTGTCATTTATAATCAAAGCGGAATTTTAAAAGATATAACTGGTTGTGGAACAGCAATTTTATCACTCTGAATTTTCTGGTTCGATTTATGGTTAATAACAAATTCACCAATGAAATATCCAAGTGCTGCACCAAGAAACACATCAGAAAACCAGTGTTGGTTGTTATAAATTCTTGCATAGCCGACTAATCCTGCAAGTGAATACCATCCAAATTTCCAGAAAAAATTATTGTATTCGTTTGCCATTACTGTAGAATATGCAAAGGACAGAGTTGTATGTCCCGAAGGTAATGCAGTGTTTTCGAATGAGAAACTGAATGGTTGAAAAACATATTGGTCATCAATATTGGTTGGTCTGCTTCTTCCAATAATAACCTTTGCTGCTAAATCTATTATCCCTGAATACACCGTAGCTTCTGTTAATCTTAAACCAAGGTTCTTCATCTTGTCGTTATTATTTAAAGCACCATAACCGTAAATAACAGCAATGCTGATTGCCATACCTTCAATGTGATAATATTTGTCGATAGAGAAAAGATTATTTAAAAATTGACTTCGATTGGATTTAGAAAACTCTTTTATTTCCTTATCGATAAGAGTTGCAAGACCTGTAATACCAAGAGTTGTAGAGACTTTTATCCAATCTTCTGAAGTGAATTTTGCGGGTTGGGTAATAATATCCCCACCGACTTTAAAGAATTTCTCAAAGTCGTTATCGGTTTCAGGGGAAGTTTGAGCGAATCCGACAAAATGTAATGTTAAAAGAATAACGAAAGTCAGTAACCTGTTCACCAAATACCAAGGTTAAGAAAATAAAACATCGGGGGATTAATATTACTACTTATTCAATTCAATCAGCACCAACCTCTTACCTTTTTTGTTACGGATGTTGGTTGGTTTGTAGTGGAGTTCATAAATGGTTGACTTCTTTATAAAGGATTTGTATTTGATCTCGGCTTTCTTGAACTCTTCATCCAGATTTCCGCCCTTCATTGCCATTATGTATGCTTTATCTTTAACCAGCGGCAGAGAATAACGAAAGAGTATAATTAGCGGAACGGTTCCGCGGCTAACTATAAGATCAAACGTGTCTTTGTGTTGTTCAATAAACTCAGGACTTTCAACCCTGTTGTTTTCCGCAACCACATTGCTGAGTTTGAGTTTATCAATAAACTCTTTAACAGCTTCTGTTTTCTTTCCTGTTGAATCGGCAAGAACACCGCGCATATCAGGACGCATAATTGCAAGCGGAATACCCGGAAAACCTCCACCGGTTCCTATATCAAGAAATTTTATTGCTTTATCCGGAATATATTGAGAAATGTATGCAGAGATAAAAACATGATTTTCAATTATAGAATTAACATCTCTTCTTGAAATAAGATTTACTGATTCATTTTTATCAGTAACAAGCTGTGCAAAGAAGGCGAGCCGTTCTGTTCGCATCGGCTCAGGGTTAAATCCGTTTTCCCAACAAAGGTTTTGTAGTTCTTTAAGGTAGAGTTCCTGCTTAGAGGACGGCATGCAAGTCCTTAAAAATTAGTTTTTTAAATATACCAATAAAACAGAAATATCTGAAGGCGTAACACCCGAGATACGTGATGCTTGCCCTATAGAACGGGGCTTAACTTTATGAAGTTTTTCTCTTCCTTCGGCCGACAATTGCTTTAAATTCAAATAATTCAATGTCGAGGGAATCTTGGTTTCTTCATATCTTTCAAACCGACTAACGGTTTCATGTTGACGTTGAATATAACCCTCATATTTCAATTCAATTTCTACTTGCTCTAAAGCTGCCTGATCTGCAAGTAGATTCTGTATCAAAAAATTCTCTGCATATCCATTCAAAGATAAAATCTGTTGAAGATTTAGTTCCGGTCGCTTACAAAGCCTTGAGATTGTTTCTGTTGAATCAATTTGTGAAGATCCGATTGATTCCAAAAACACATTGATATCTCTGGCATGAAGTTTTGTGTTGCTACAGAACAGGATACTTTTGTTAATTAATTCTTCCCTGCTGATCACCGCATTGACTAATTCTGAACCTATCAAGCCAAGCTCAAAACCATATTTCATTAATCTTCTATCGGCATTATCTTGTCGCAGAAGTAATCTGTGTTCGGCACGTGATGTAAACATTCTATATGGTTCATCGGTTGATTTATTAACAAGATCATCTATCATAACTCCGATATAAGCTTCGCTTCTCTTTAACACAAATTCTGGTTTGCCTTGAATCTTTAGTGCGGCATTTATACCAGCAACCAAACCTTGAGCGGCAGCTTCTTCATATCCGGAAGTTCCATTTATTTGCCCGGCGAAGTATAAGCCTTTAATTAATTTCGTTTCTAAAGTTAAATCAACTTGATGAGGAGGAAAGAAATCATATTCAACAGCATAAGCGGGACGAACCATTTCAACTTCTTCTAATCCCACAATTTTATGAAGAGCTTCAAGCTGAATTTCGGCAGCTAAAGAAGATGAAAATCCATTAAGATAAATCTGATCAGAATCTAAACCTTCCGGTTCAAGAAAAAGCTGGTGGTGATCTTTATCCGCAAAGCGAACAATCTTATCTTCAATCGATGGACAATAGCGAGGACCGACACCCTTTATCACGCCTGTAAACAAAGGTGATTCTGCAAATCCTTTCTCTAAGATTTTGTGCACCGTTTGATCCGTATAAGTAATGTGGCAACTTACTTGAGGAAGAAAAGGAAACTGAGAAAGATCTGTTTGATGAGAAAATGGCTGTGGATTTTCATCTCCTGGCTGTTCTTCCAGAATATCCCAATTGATAGAATCCTTTTTCAGGCGTGGTGGGGTTCCTGTTTTAAGTCTTCCGTATTCAAATCCAAGTTTAGCTAGTGACTCGGTTATTCCGGTTGCAGGTGGCTCACCAAATCTTCCGCCGCTGGTTTTATTCAAGCCTGTGTGCATCAAAGCATTTAAAAAAGTTCCCGAGGACAGAATCAAAGCTTTGCAAAGAATCTCTTCCCCACTCGCAGTTCGTATACCTATAACTTTCCCATTATCAGCTAGAATTTCAGTTGCCGATGCCTCAACAATTTCAATATTCCCGGTAGATGCGATTACACGATATGCTTCCTTAGAATATAATTCTCTATCAGATTGACAACGGGAAGACCAAACAGCGGGACCTTTAGAACGATTTAACATTCTGAATTGAATTCCCGTCCGATCTGCAATTTGCCCCATAATTCCACCAAGAGCATCTATTTCGCGGACTAAATGACCTTTTGCAGTTCCGCCAATTGCCGGATTACAAGACATTCTTCCAAGCGCGTATTTGTCCATGGTGATGAGACCCACGGAACATCCCATTCGTGCGCCAGCAGAAGCCGCTTCAATTCCGGCATGTCCGCCGCCAACTACAAGAATATCAAAATTCTTCATTTTTTTAGCTTTTTTGTTTTCACGTGAAACAAGAATATTTGCCAATTACGAAATAATTCCGTTTCACGTGAAACTAAAGCATTACTTTCCTATGCAAAATTTCATAAAAATGTTATTTAGAATATCGTCTGAAGTAACCTCTCCAATAATTTCGGCAAGATTCATCTCGGCGTTTCTTAGATCTACGGAAATGAATTCGCCACTCATTTTCTTCAAAATTGATTCCCTGGCATTTATCAAATTTTCCCTAGACCTCTTAAGGCAGTTGTGGTGCCTTAGATTGGTAACAACGGCTGTCTTTTCAGTATAGTTTTCTGTTCCGATTGCCTTTTCCTTCAGGGCTTTAAATAGTTGATCAATTCCCTGCCCTGTTTTTGCTGATATTTTAACCTCGGCGTTTCCAGGATAGTTTTCGTTCAAATCAATTTTGTTTATAACCCGGAGGATCTTATCCTGACTAGTTAGGTTCAATAAATCTGTAAAAAGCTCTTTGGACTCTCCCTGTTGAACATCTTCTAAAAAAATGATAACATCTGCATTTCTTACTGTTTCCTGGCTTCTTAGAACTCCTTCTTTTTCGAGGAAATCCTCAGAAATTCTGATTCCGGCGGTATCAAACAACCGGCATAAAATTCCATCAATTGATACTTCTTCACGGATCACATCCCTGGTAGTTCCGGGAATTTCACTAACAATAGCCCTGGATTCTTTTAGAATGTAATTTAATAATGATGACTTCCCCACATTTGGCTTACCTACAATTGCAACGTTAACGCCATCTCTTATAATTCTCCCGAAGGAATATGATTCTAAAAGAGTATCTATTTCTATGATTATAGATTCTGTTCTTTTCAGCAGCTCATCCTTATTTACTAATTCAATATCTTCCTCAGCAAAATCCAGTTCTAACTCAATAAAAGATGAGGAATTTATCAATTTTTCACGTAATTCGGTCACTTTTTTAGATAATAAGCCATCTAGTTGATTTCTCGCACCACGGAAAGATGCTTCTGTCCTGGAGCTTATTATATCTGCAACTGCTTCGGCTTTTGTTAAATCAATACGATTGTTAAGAAAAGCTCTTTTTGTAAATTCACCGGGTTCAGCTAACCTGACATTTTCATCATTAATAAATAATTCAATAATCTTTTGGATGATTAGTGGATTTCCATGTGAACTTATTTCAACACTGTCCTCTCCGGTATATGAGTTTGGAGCCCTGAAAACAGATATCAAAACGTCATCTATGTGAACATCGTCTAAGTTGAAAATATCTCCATAATGAATAGTGTGGGACGTTGCTTCCGATATATTGCTTTTCCCTCTAAAAAATTTATCCGAAATAGAAAAAGCGTGTGGACCGCTGATCCGTATTACCGAAATTGCTCCAACCCCTGCGGGCGTTGCGAGTGCTATTATTGTATCTTCTTTCACTTGGAATAATCGCTCATTTTAAGGATGCAAAAATAACTAATTGTAAAAGGTTTACCAATTATATGCCCTAAAAGATTAGATTGCCACTGTTTTACCCAAACTAACAAAATTGTAGTTATGGCAGATTATTGTGTCTACTATGTGCAATAATTAGAATTATTGACATATGTGCGCCATATTGTCACAAACCAAAGAATGATCACATATTCCCGTAAGTTATTATATTACAATGTGTTACGGGTGGTCTCGACAATCGGCACGCTGATTGAAATAAACAGACAGATACAAAATAAAAATTTAAAAACAACAAATATAAAAGGAGAGGATACAATGACACTAGTAAAATTCAACCCGGTTAGAGATCTTTTTGATTTCGAAAGAGAGTTTAACAAAATGTTTAACTCACTTGAAAACCGATTTGGCATTTCTAAAAGCAAAGAAGTTGATGCTGAATATGAGAACGCTGTATGGATGCCGCTAACAGACATCTACGAAAACAATGACAACTTCACTTTGAAGGTTGACTTACCCGGAATTAAAAAAGAAGATGTCAAAATTTCGTTCACAAATGGAAGACTAAACATCAGCGGAGAAAGAGCTCAGGAATCTGAAACTAAAGATGCAAAGTGCCATCGCATCGAAAAATCTTACGGCAAATATTTCAGATCATTTAATCTTCCTGAATTAATTCAGGCCGAAAAAATAAATGCTGACTTTGACAATGGACAGTTAACCATAACTATCCCAAAAGCTGAAGAAGCAAAACCAAAAGAAATTGAGATCAAGGTGAAATAATTCAGAGTAGATGGTGAGAATATAGAAGGGTAACTTAATGGTTACCCTTTTCTTTTGTTTAAATTTGCATAAGCGATTATATGTGATGCCTAAAAATGGAATTTAAAGATTACTATAACATACTCGGTGTTGATAAGTCTGCATCGCGGGATGAAATCAAAAAAGCTTATCGAAAGCTAGCAATGAAATATCATCCTGACCGGAATCCCAACAACAAAGCTGCCGAAGATAAATTTAAAGCGATCACTGAAGCTAATGAAGTTTTGAGTGATCCGGATAAAAGAAAGAAGTATGATACGCTCGGCGCCAACTGGAAACAGTATCAGCATTCGGGCGGCGGATTTGATGATTTCTTTTCTCAGTTCGGCGGTGCACAAAGAGGTGATGGAACAACTTATGAATTTTCTGGAAACCTTGGTGATATTTTCGGAGACATGGATGGTGGCTTTTCAGATTTCTTTGAATCTTTTTTTGGCGGTAGTGGAAGAGGATTTGGCGGAAGAACCCAACAACAGAAAACAGCTATTGATGTTGAAGCAAACATGAATGTTACGCTTGAAGATGTGTTTAACGGAAGCGAAAGACAAATTAACATTGATGGAAAGAAATTAAAAATAAAAATTAGTCCGGGGACAAAAGACGGACAAAAACTTCGCTTAAAAGGATTGGGAAGATCTAAAAGTACAGGCGGGGAAAAAGGCGATTTATATTTAAACCTTCACATACTTCGTCATCCATTTTATGAAATAAAAGAAAATGATTTATACTATAATCTGGATGTTGATCTGTTTACTGCTGTGCTCGGTGGGAAAGAAAATATCAAAACTTTGGATGGAAAAACAATTAGCATTTCAATTCCTGAGGGAACAGAATCAGGAAAAACTTTAAGATTGAAAAATCTTGGGATGAATAATGATTCAGGTCGAGGAGATTTGTTTGTAAAGATACTTGTTACAATTCCTAAGGGACTGAGTAAAGAAGAGAAAGAATTATTTAATAAACTTAAAACATTACGGTCCGAATAATGCTTTGGTGTCATTCCGCACTTGATGCGGAATCTAATTTATTACTAATGGATTCCTGCTTTCGCAGGAATGACAATTTGGTCATCGCGGGTAACAATGCAATCGAGGGGTGAAAATAACACATAGAAAATTATAAGGAGAAACAATGACCGAAACTCATAAACAAAAAATTGAATTTAAAGCAGAAACTAAAAAACTGCTGGATATTTTAGTCCATTCGCTTTACACAAGCAGAGAAATATTTCTGCGTGAGTTGATTTCCAACTCTTCGGATGCGCTAGATAAATTAAGATTCGAGTCTACTAAAGGAACTGATTTTGCCGATAAGGATTTGCCGCTTGAAATTAAAATCGGGTTTGATGAAAAGAAAAATATCATAACGATATCAGATACTGGAATTGGGATGACCCGCGATGAACTAATTGCAAACATCGGGACAATTGCAAAATCCGGTTCAGAAGAATTCTTAAAACAACTTTCAGAAAGCAAAGAAGCTGTTAACAATATAATCGGAAGGTTCGGTATTGGTTTTTATTCGGTTTTTATGGTGGCAAAAGAAGTTGTTCTCAAAACAAAATCTTTTAAGAAAGATGAGTCTGCCGTTGAATGGAAATCCGATGGAGCCGGTGATTATGAAGTCTCTGATATTGATGAAAAAATAAACCGCGGGACAACAATTGAAATTCACCTTAAGGATGATGCAAAAGAATTTGCAGATAAATATCGTTTAGAGGGAATAATTAAAAAACATTCTAATTTTATTTCTTCCCCAATTTACCTGGAAAAAGATAAAGTAAACACTATTGCCGCTGTCTGGCGTGAACCCAAATCGTCAATTAAGAAAGAGCAATATGATGAGTTCTACAAGTTTTTAACTTACGATAACGAAGTTCCATTTGAAACAATCCATACTTCAGTAGATGCGCCTATTCAGTTCAATACATTGCTTTTCATTCCTAAAAAAAGTTATGAATACTGGCGCTTTAATCGTGATGATTACGGATTAGATTTATACGTACGAAGAGTTTTGATCCAGCATCAAAATAAAGATTTGCTGCCCGAATATTTAAGCTTTGTCAAGGGTGTGGTCGATTCTGAAGATCTTCCGCTGAACATCTCCCGCGAAACATTGCAGGAAAATATAATCTTCACAAAAATTTCAGGCAGTGTAACAAGTAATGTTCTTTCTCATCTAACCAAAATTGCGAAGGATGCACCAGAAAGATATGCTGAGTTCTGGAAAGAGCATGGAAAGATTTTTAAACTTGGCTATATGGATTTTACAAATGCAGATAAATATCAGCAGTTAATAAGATTTAATTCATCAGCAAGTAAGGACGAAAAGGAACTTGTCTCTCTGGAAGAATATACTTCGAGGCTAAAGAAAGATCAGAAGGAAATTTATTATGCGTTAGGTGCAAGCAGGGAAGCGATTGATTTAAATCCGCATCTTGAAATATTTAAAGCAAAGGGCCTGGAAGTACTTTATCTATATGATCCGGTTGATGAATTTGTTGTTACATCAATTCGCAAGCATAAAGATTTTGAATTCAAATCTGTTGATGGTGCTGAGTTAAAAGAACTTGATAAGCTTGAAGATGTTGAAAAGAAAGAAGACTCTGCAGAAATTCTAACCAAAGAAGATGAAAAACATTTCGATTCTTTGCTTTCCAGAATGAAAGATATTCTTGGAGACAAAGTTACAGAAGTGAAAGAATCAACCCGACTGAAGGGAAGTCCCTCTTGCTTAATAAATCCCGATGATACAATGTCATCAACAATGCAGAAGATTCTTAAAATGTCTAACCAGGGAATGACTCTTCCGGCACAGAAAAGACTGATGGAAATAAATAAAGACCACAAGCTCATTAGAAATTTATTGAATGTGTTTAAGAAAGACTCAAGCGATCAATTCATCGTGGATACAACCGAGCAGCTTTATGAATCGGCATTGCTGCTTGAAGGAAATCTTGATGATCCGCATAAGCTTGTAAACAGATTAAATAAAATGTTAACCGAGGCAAGTGAACTTTATGCTTCTTCGAAGAATGATAAATGATAAAGGTTCGATGATAAATTGTCACACTGAGCGAGTCAAGTGTGACAATATAAAATTTGTTAAACCGCAGGAAATACTTCTGCGGTTTTTTTCTTAAACTATTCATTCGTTGTTTTCTTTGGAAAGAATTGGGGAAGCCCAGTCTGGAAATTAATTTCTACTTTTCAGTAAGCAATAATGAAAATCCCTAGGTTTGTAAAAAAAACAGGAGAAGCAATATGTCAGTCTTGTCTTCATTATTCAAATCAGTATATTTTACTGCTTACAGCGAGAATTAAGATTCCTCTCTAATTATATATATAGCAAGATTGTACAGCATGGGATGACGAAACAGAATGTTCAAAATTTTCAGGCTTTACATATGCGTCTTAAATCAAATAGGTTATTCACAAGCAGAAACCGGCTCTATATTTATTGTGCGATTTCAGTTTGAGAAGTTTAGTCACAACACAAGACATGTAAGATTATGCTGTAAGAATACCGATTGTTATTATTGCTCCGGGTTCCCTGGATTCAGAGATAAATTATGGATGATAGATTGGAGGTCAGGTTACTGGCAGGGTATTTATCAATGGAAAAATGCTAAAGCAATTGAAGAGTATAAAAAATCGTTTGTATTAGGAATTATGAACAGGCGGGCTAAGGCTCAATCAATTTCCTACGATATAATAAATGATAGCAACATTGATGATTACCTTCAGAGCAGACTACATTAAAATTTTACTTATTAGTTATGCGTAAAAAATATAGAACGGGAAAAAACAAATGGCAGATGAAATAAGAGAAAAATACTGGAGCCGGCTTAGCGCAACCTATGATAAAAATCAGGAATACGTTGTTGGGAAAGACTTTTTGGGTGAAGTTAAAATAGTCATAAACAAGTTGACCGGTCTGGGAGAGGTTTTAGAATTAGGGTGTGGCACAGGCTGTTTCACAGAAGCGATTGCTAAAAGCTCTGGTCATGTCTTTGCAACTGATTTGTCAGAGGAACTATTAGAGAAGGCAAAAAAACGACTAAGCAGCATCAACCATATAACATTCCAAAAAGAGAATTGCTACAGCACATCTTTTGAATCAGAGAAATTCGATACCGTTTTTATGGCCAACTTGATTCATGTTGTTGAAGATCCTTCAAAAGTTCTTCGAGAATGTTTCCGGGTTTTAAAAGATGAGGGGGTGCTGATAATAACAAGTTTTACAAACTATGGTATGAAACCTTTCGAAATCATAAAATTAGGTTTTAGATTTATTAAAGTTTGGGGTAAACCACCCAAGCATACCCATAGGTTTTCGCCCGATAGTCTTGGTTTTCTGATGGAATCTGCAGGTTTTTCGATCGAAGAATCAAAGCTGCTTGGGAACAAAACAAAAAGTTTGTATTTAACCGGAAGAAAAAATATCATTAAATAATTCCTCCCGTTGTTTTCTTTGGATAGAATGATGAGGTTTGATGAAGAAAATTAATTTCTCAGCAACGGATTAACAAAATTGAGTATAATATGAATAATGATAGAAATCGGCTTTGCCCCGTTGAGCTGGCAAATTCACTTGACAGTAAAATCAGAGGCTGGTTACAAAATCCGCAAAAAATACTTTCTCCTTATGTTAAAGAAGGAATGAAAGTTCTTGATGTTGGATGTGGTCCCGGATTTTTTTCTGTTGAGTTAGCGAAAATGGTTGGTGCAGGCGGGAAAGTATATTCTGTCGATTTACAGGAAGGAATGCTGCAAAAGCTTCGTAATAAAATTTACGGGACACCTCTTGAAAAGATAATACAACCAATAAAATGTGAGAAGGACAAAATCGTTGTACCGGAGAAAGTAGATTTTATTCTTGCATTTTATATGGTTCACGAAGTTCCCGATAAAGATAAATTTTTTGCGACACTAAAAAATATTTTGCTTGAGAACGGGGAGTTCTTAATTGTTGAGCCAAAATTATTTCACGTCTCGAAAAAAGAGTTTGCTTCAACAATAAGCAAAGCAGAGGCAGTCGGATTTAAGGCTGGTGATGGTCCAAAATTGGCTTTTAGCTTTTCATCAGTATTAAAAATTAACTGAATATAAAATTACCTCTGCACTCCGCCGGATTAAACAGCTCTTGGACGCAACATACTTTATTTGAGTTATTTCTCAACTTCCCGTTGTTTTCTTTTGAAAGAATTCTAAAGTTTGGTTTAGAAAATTAATTTCTATCACTATGTATTTGTGAACAAATAATTGTTAGGTGTTTAAATGGATTATTTTAGAAGGGGCACCACATTTAAAGACAGTGATGGTTTTAATGATATGAGGATGATTCGACCTATTAATGTAATAAATAAAATAAATAACTCCTCACTTATACTCCAACCTTCTGAAGAAGTAAAAATAAGTGGGATTGATATTACATTTTTCAAACCAAATATCGTTTCTTTATTTGCTAATATTGCAAAAAGGGAATTAAAAAGCGCAAAGGATATTTTTAATAGAAGTCTTCACTCGAAGCTTGATCAAAATAAGAATGTGGATTTTACGAAAGATGAAAATACGTTGCTGTTTGACTATTTCGAAAGAATTCAAATTTCTATAATTTCTATTTACACGGCTGTCGAAGCATTTGCTAATATAGCGATCCCAAACGATTACAAAATCGAAAAAAAGAACAACAAAAATGTAACTGAGATTTGGAACAAACAAAATATTGAGCGATGGATGAATACAACCGAAAAGATTGGCGAGATACTTCCATTGATTATGGGTATCGATAGTCCCAAGAAATTGAAAATTTGGAAAAACTTTAAAACTTTAGAAGAAGTTAGAAATGACATTATACATCCAAAAACTTCGGTTGATTCTAAGAAACTTGATATGAAATTTTTGGGGAAATTACTAACCGAAAAAATATTTGAGACAGTAGACGCCGGCTTTGGTATTATAAAATATTTCTGTCAACAAGATAAACTTCACGCTTTTTTTCCAATGGGATTTTCTGAAATTCTCATTCAGAGGATAGAATTAGACAATTTCGATGAATATTTTGATATAGTAAATGAATGAAAAAATCTCACCAATGACTCAACCAAACTTATTTATTAACTATTAATTTGGGCTGTACTTTGCAATTCAGCTAAGTAATAAGAAATATGAATAACATTGAAAAACTCGGCTTCGATAATTGGTTTAAAGATAAAATTGATTTATCCCAAAACTCCGACTTTAAAATTGTAAGAGTAATAAGTGTAAACAAAAACAGCTTTGTTGTCTCAAACGGCGTAAAAGATATTTATGCAGAATTGACGGGAAAGTTTTTATTTAACTCCGAGGACTCGCTTGATCTGCCTGCTGTCGGCGATTGGGTTTATGCACAATTATTTGATGATGACTCGCTGGCAATTATTCACGATATTCTTCCGCGTAAAATCATTACTAAAAAGAAAAGCATCAGGTAAAAAAGTTGATTATCAATTAATTGCAGCAAACATAGATACTGCAATAATTATGCAGTCGCTCGATTCCAATTTCAATTTACGAAGACTTGAACGTTACCTCGTAATGATAAATGAGAGGCAAAATAACTCCTGCTTATACTTCTTAAGTAAAAGCGATCTTATAAGCGAAGATGAAATAGAAGAAAAGAAAAATCAAATCCGTGAATATTTTACCTGATATAAAAATCTCATCTTTCAGCAACAACAGCTTAAGCGATGTTGAAAATATTAAAACTCTTCTTTGATCCATTTAAAACTTACTGCCTGCTAGGTTCATCCGGAGTTGGTAAAACAACTTTGCTTAATAATTTAATTCATCAGGAACTTTACAAAACGCAGCCAATAAGAGAGAAAGACGGAAGAGGAAAACACACCACCACTCGTCGCGAGCTTATCGTTCTGGAAAACGGAGCTATTATTATTGATAACCCGGGTATGCGTGAACTTGGTATACTTTCTAATGAATCTGGTATCGGCAGTACATTCAATGAAATTGATGAGTTGTCATCAAAGTGTCGATACAAAGATTGTACTCACACCGTTGAGGTTGGTTGTGCGGTGCTTGAAGCGTTGGAACGCGGAGAGATTTCTGAAGAGAGATATGAAAATTTCTTAAAGCTCTATAAAGAATCTCAATACAACGAAATGTCTTACGTTGAAAAAAGACAGAAGGATAAAAAGTGGGGAAAGTTTTTTAAGTCTGCAATGAAAGAAATAAAAAACAGAAAAGACAGTTATAAGTAAATAAAAATTTTATTCCAGTATTTCTTTAACCCGCCCTACTTCTCCTGTCTCAAGTCTTACCTTTGTTCCGTGCGGATGCTTCGGGGATTTTGCCTGCCTGCCGGCAAGGCAGGTCAGAATGTCTTTAACAACACCTTCGGTAAGCTTGCCTGTGCGCTGGTCATCTTTCATTACTATTTTTACTTGCATACCTATCTTAATATCTGCGCGTTTAATTTCATTCATTAATCAATATCCTGTTTGGTTTAAAGCTGTTTTAGTATGTTGGTTACAAGATAGTATTATTTCTGAGCAATAATAAATTGCTTTATAATCAATAGGATATTCATTTTCTTTTTTGAAGTTTGCACTGGTAAATATTAGGAATTATTGGTGTATATATTTTTATATAGTTTATCATGATATAAAGTTATTTAATAATATATGGAATCCTTCTTAATCATTATATTAATATTCTCAATTCTGTTTCAGCTTTCTGCTGCTGCTTATGCTCTATACTTAATTAAATATACCGGCTTTAAATTTTCCTGGACTTTTATTTCTATCGCTCTGGTCCTAATGAGCTTCCGAAGGGCAATTCCCTTGTTTTCAACAATATCTAATACGGGTTACTCATTTGATCTGACAAACGAAATTATCGGCTTGATACTTTCAATTTTAATGCTTCTTGGAGTTAGCGGTATCGGATCAATTTTTATTGAAAGAAGAAATGCTGAAAAGAAAATCAGACAGCTGCTTAAAGAAAAAGAGCTTATTCTTAAGGAAGTTCACCATAGAATAAAAAACAATATGAGCAATATTTATGGACTTATTGTTTTGCAAGCAGAATCGTTAACCGATCCGGAAGGGAAAAAAGCATTGGATGATACTGCAAATAGAGTCCTGGCAATGATGGCTTTGTATGAAGAATTGTTTATTTCCGGGAATTATTCAGGGGTATCGACGAAAAATTATCTTCCGCTGTTAGTTGAAAAAATTATTTCCATTTTCTCAAACAGATCAATAGTAAAACTCAACATTACAATAGATGAGTGTAATATCGATCCTAAAAAACTTTCCAGCCTTGGATTGATACTTAATGAATTACTTACCAATATAATGAAATATGCATTCACGGGCAGGAATTCGGGCATAATAAACGTGGTTCTTGAAAACAATTCTAATAAAATCTTACTTACTATTCAGGATAATGGGAATGGCCTGCCTAAAGAAACTGATTTTAAAAATTCAACAGGCTTTGGACTTACTTTGGTTGAAATGTTGACTAAACAACTGGATGGAACAATTTCATTTGATGGATCAAATGGTACTAAAATAGTCTTAGAATTTGATGCGAACTAATGTTGATTACCTCTATTTCATCATCAACGCAAATATAAAATTCTATTCAAGTATTTCCTTAACACGTCCAACTTCACCCGTCTCAAGTCGAACCTTTATTCCGTGTGGGTGCTTGGGAGATTTAGTAAGGATATCTTTTACAAATCCTTCGGTAAGTGCACCTGTTCGTTGATCTTCTTTAATTACTATTTTAACATGCGCGCCGGTTTTCACATCAGTGTGTTTAATTTTATTCATTAATCAATATCCTATTTGAGTAAATTGAATAACTTTTTATTCTCCTAACAATTCTATGTTAAATTAAAGTTATATAATGCTATCTCAAATAAATTATATTGATGCTTGCTTATAACGCTTACAGTATATTTGCTCCTCAATTTATTATCGGAATTATTAGAACGTATGCCGGATAATGTTACTCCTGTTATTTTAACCGCATTGGAATTAGAAGTTCACTTCGGCGAACAGATCATTCTTGATAAAGCTTCATTAAGTGTTCACGAGGGAGACCGTATCGGCTTAGTGGGAAAAAACGGTGCCGGGAAATCTACATTTCTAAAAATTATTTCGGGGTTAATGGCTCCGGATTCAGGTGAAGTAGCGAAGAAAAAAAATCTCGTTACCGGATTTCTGCGGCAGGAATTTTATTTGGATGAATCATTAAACGTTTATGAAAATATTCTTTCAGGGGCACTAGCTGAAACAAATTTAATTAAAGAATACGAGAGCGCTCCATTTGACGCTCCCAACAAACATCATCTTGAAGTGATGATTTTGCAAATGGACTCGTGGAATCTTGATAAACGAATTAATTCTCTTATCCAGGCATTAAATGCACCTGAGGCAACTAGAAACATTACAACGCTTTCTGGTGGAGAAAAGCGGCGTGTTGCACTCTGCCAGGCATTGATATCTAAACCCGACCTGTTGATACTTGATGAACCGACAAATCATCTTGATACAAAAGCTATCGAATGGCTCGAAAATTTTCTTGCCGGGTACAATGGCACATGTATCTTTGTAACTCACGACCGTTATTTCCTTGATAGAATTGCAAACAGAATAGTTGAATTGGCATCAGGCACTTTCTATTCACACCAGGGAAATTATACAGAATATCTTATCAATAAAACCGAACGTCAGGTAATTAAAGAAGTTGAAGAACGTAAGAGACAAATGTTTTTGAAACGCGAACTTGAATGGGTGAGGCGTGGACCAAAAGCCAGAAGAACAAAATCGAAAAGCAGGCTTGATAATTTTTATGACGTGTCTTCACAATCGAATGATGATGTTGAGTTGAATGTTGAACTTATCATTCCGCCTGCTGAACGGTTAGGAAAGAAAGTTGTTAAATTAAAGAATGTCGGGATTCAGCTTGGCGGGAAAATTCTTTTCGAAAAATTTGATTTTATTTTTGAGGCAGGAAAGAAAATCGGGGTTGTTGGGCAAAATGGTACAGGAAAGACAACTCTTCTCAAAATAATTTTAGGGGTATTAAGTCCATCTAAAGGAAAAATTGAAGTTGGTGAAACCACCCAGTTTAATTATGTCGATCAGGCAAGGCTTTTATTGAATGACGAGGACTCTGTTATTAATGCAATTGGTGAAGGAAGTGAAACAATCAAATTCGGCAAATATCAATTAAGTATCTGGACATACTTAAGAAGGTTCCTTTTTACCGACGACAGAATAAATACACAAGTAAGCAGGCTTTCAGGCGGAGAAAAAAGCAGGCTAACACTTGCCAAAATTTTGTGTGCCGGCGGGAATTTTCTTATGCTTGATGAACCGACTAATGACCTTGATCTTCCAACATTGAGAATTCTTGAAGAGGCATTAATGGCTTTTGAAGGATGTGTTATAGTTGTTAGTCACGACAGATATTTTCTCAACCGTGTGTGCAACGGCATACTTGCTTTAGAAGGTAATGGAGAAATTTATTACAGCGAAGGTGACTATGATTATTATAGAGAAAAAAGAAGTCGGCGGGTCAGAGAAGAAGAACTGTCAAAACCAAAACAGAAAAAAGAAGACTTACGGATTAAGCCAAAACAAAAAAAATTAAGCTATAAGGATTCTCTTGAGTTCGAATCGATTGAAGAAAAAATAATTGAGGCTGAATCAGAAGTTGAGAGAATTGAAAAAATATTTGCCTCGCCGGAATTTTATGAAAAGTATGCAGCTCAAACAAATCAACTTAATCTTCAGCTTGATAAAGCAAAAGAAAAGGTGAAGATACTTTATATAAGATGGGAGGAGCTGGAGAGGAAGAAAAAGGGACTTTCTTAGACATAAATTTTCCTCCTTCTTTTTGCAGGTAGCTCTGTGAATGGAGATTAAATTAAGCCCAATGTTGCCGAAAGAGTTGTGCTGGTGTTTACTAAGTAGATAATTGATACTGGATTCTTGGTGCGGAAAATAAAATTTTCTCTAAATCTTTGGGGATTTCTACTGCGGTTTTTAGTTTTGTGAAAATATCTGGGGCTTTGGAAAAAGCCCCAACTATTAATTTGTTTCGGTGGTTGTTTGTCCTTTCAGCACTTCAAACCAATTTATTTTTCTTGTAAAAAACATTATTGCGGCAAGAATTAGAAACAGGGCGATGTTACCAAGCAGCAACGAGTAATCCTGCAGCTGCAGCAGAACATAAACAAATCCATAAAATGATGTCAGCATCGCAGTAATTGATAAAAATATTTTACGGCTTCTAAATATGCTCTGAGTATAAAAACCGATAAGACTTATCACAAGAACACCCGATATTAAATATGAATATTGAAAGCGAATATATTCAGACAAAGACAACAGTAATGAATAGAAAATTATTAGTGCCAATCCAATTAACATATATTGAATCGGGTGAATGGCTTTCCCGCTGAAAACTTCAACAAAGAAAAAACTTACAAAGGTTAATATGATAATAAGCAAACCATATTTTGAAGATCGCATTGCCTGTTGGTATTCATCGGCGGGAATGTAAAACTTTAGACCGAATTTATCATTAAATATATTTTGCGTTGTTTGATTCCATTCCTGCGGGAACTCTCTGTTAAAGTGATTCACGTTCCACGAAGCAGTAAAACCTTTATCACTGATATTTCTTTCTGCAGGAAGAAAATTTCCAATAAATGCCGGATTACTCCACGTTGACGTAACGTTCACTTCTGTACTTTTCCCCATGGGAACAAAATTAAGATCATCAACACCGTTTAATGAAAGGTTGATTTCAAATGAACCGAGTGGCTTGTCTTTGTTAATTGCTATCACTGAATGAAACCCATTCGTAAAAATGTTTTTCTCTTTCAGGCCGGGATCAATGCGCTGCACAACATCATCCCACTTAAGAACAATATTTTGCTGAATTCCTTTTGGATCATCTACGTTGAAGGACAAATAAACTTCTTCAAGGTTTGGATCATAAAGTTTGTCTTTCATCGTTTGGAGATCAAAGTTTCCTTTAATAATCAAGTCGGATTTATAGACAATTGCAGAGTAAATTCCGCGGTATCTTTTTTCAGGAATGACCTTCGCTTCTATAGATAAATTTTCGGGCAAATAAAAGCTTCTTCTTCTCGATTCCACTTTATTCCCGCCTTTATTTGTTTTTTCATGTTTGGTTACTACAGTTATTATTGGTCCGGCGATTGTTTGTGGACCCGCCCAGCTTTTGCTTATTTCTTTTACGGCTTCATTTCTGTAAGCCTGTCTTTCATAGATGAGAGATTGAATCATCCATAATGGAATTAATAATGCGATGATAAGCCCTGCAACAAGAATGATGCGGAGTGTGACTGATTCTTTTTTCAATATGTCTCCTTCGTATTTGTTAGTTGAGAGAAAAAAGAATCAAGTATTTATGTTGTTGCCTTTAAATGAGTTTTTTGAGATACAATCTATTAGACTAATCTGCAATCTAATATGTTTTATATAATTCAGGGCAAATAATTAAGCACCATCTTTTGTATGGTTGTTAATAAATGTTCATGGTTTGGTTATTTTATCCATGTTCTTTTATAAAGATAATTATCAAAACAATTTTAACATAAAAGATTCTCCCGCTATGAAAATAATATCTTTGCTTATCTTTTTAATTAATAGCTTTCTCCTTTCTCAAACCATTGAAGTTCCGTCTTATTATAAGGTCGAAGAGAGCTTTTCACAAGATTTATACAACATCATCCTTGAGCTTGAACTTGAAAAAAACTTTGATGTTGGTGAAGATGGTATAGAACAAATTTCGTTTGCAGTCATTGATTTAACGGGGGATCAGCCCGTACTTGGGGGAGTGAATTATGATAATTTCATTTATCCCGCATCTGTTTATAAAATGTATGTTGCCGCTGAAATATTAAACCAGGTTTCACAAAGTAAGTATTCTTTATATGACGAACATATTGTGAGCGGACATAATGCCGTTGACAGATCAAAAGGTATAAAATCTGATCCGCGGCCCCTTTTAAAAGAATCTGATACTGTTACCATACATTATCTTCTCGATCTAATGATTACCCGAAGTGATAATGCTTCCGCCAATTGTTTAATTGACGTTGCAGGAAGACCAAATATAGATTCTCTCCTACACTATTATGGGTGGTATGGAAGTGAGGTAACCAGAAAGTTTTTGAAAAGAGCTTTTGAAGATCCGGGGTATGAGAATGTCCGAGGAACAGAAACCTGCGCCCTGCACGCCGCTGACCTTATGTACAGGATTTACACAAATAAACTTGTCAATCCCTGGGTAAGTATGCAGATGAAGGCTCTGCTGGGTAGTCAATTAGATAAATCAAAAATTGCGGCGGGACTTCCTTTAAATGCTATGTATTATAATAAAACCGGATGGTTTTCATATTGGACAAATGATGTTGGTATTGTTGACGATGGAAAAATTAAATATATAATTGCCTGTTTTATGCCGCTTGGAGAAAATGATGCTCTTCCAAAGTTCAAAGAACTTTCTTCAAGAGTGTATGAATTAATGAGATCACGAAACTAATTTGATAAAAACATTTTTAATAAAACCTGCTGAGGAAATTTTATGCAGCCATCAGAAATAAGCCTGTTATTACAACATATGAAATGGGCAGATGCCGAAGTGTGGAAAAAAGTTTTAAGTGTTTCTGCTTCGGAAAAAGACGAAAGAATAAAGAAATTACTTTACCATCTTCACCAGGTTCAATATGCGTTTTATTATATCTGGAATGACCAGCAGCTTGATATCCCCAAACCTGAAGAATTTACAGATCTCAAATCTATTGCAAAGTGGGGCTGTGATTATCAAACAATGCTTGATGTTTTTTTGGCTTCATCCCATGGTAATGATGTGAAAAAAACTGTTGATATCCCATGGTCAAAATTTTTAGAAAGAAGAATTGGGCAAAAAATTGTTCCTGCTACTTTAGAAGAAACTATGTTGCAGGTTGCTTCACACAGCACTTATCATCGCGCACAAATTAATGCTCGCTTTCGTGAGCTTGGTGGAGAACCCCCAATGGTTGATTTTATCACTTGGGTTTGGTTTGGCAAACCTGCCGCAGAATGGGATTTTATTTAATCACAGAATTATTAATTTATGCTTTGAATTCTACACTGTAACTTTCTTAGTTTTAAGCAGTTCTCATAACTATTTTTTAATTCAAGGAGAAAATCATGAAAAAAACATTCATTTTTTTGCTTCTGCCAATTATCTCGATTTTATTCCAAGGGTGTAAAACCGAAATGAAAGAAGCAGAATTAATTCCAAGAAACGTTTTGTTTGGTAATCCTGATAAAGCGTCTCTTAATATAAGTCCCGATGGGAAACATATCAGCTATTTAGCCCCTGTAAACGGAGTATTAAACGTATGGGTTGCACCAAAAGATGATCCTTCAAGCGCTGTTGCAGTAACAAACGATACTCTTCGCGGAATAAGAATTTACTTTTGGGCTTATACAAACGACCGCATTTTATATTTACAGGACTTAGGCGGAGATGAAAACTGGCAGCTCCATGCAGTTAATATCGAAACAAAAGAAGACAAGAACCTTACACCATTTGAGGAAATTCTTGGCCCCGATGGAAAGCCTGTGACTTTGCCTAATGGAAAGAAACTCAGACCGACCACACAAATTCAGGAAGTAAGTTATAGATTTCCCGACGAAATCCTTATCGGGCTTAACACAAGAAATCCACAGTACCACGATATTTACAGAATAAACATACTTAGTGGACAAATGACTATTGCCCAGCAAAACGATCAATTTATGAGCTTTCAAACCGATGATGATTACGTTGTGAGATATGCTATGAAGATGACTCCCGATGGCGGCAACGAAATGTTTGTTCCCGATGGTAGCGGCGGTTGGAAATCATTTGATAAAATTCCAATGGAAGATATGATGACAACAGCTCCTGTTACATTCGATGAGACGGGTAAAATTCTTTATATGATTGACAGCCGCGGAAGAAATACAGCGGCATTAATATCCAATAATCTTGAAACCGGTGAGAAAAAAATTATTTATGAAAATTCCAGAGCAGATATAAGCCGTATAATGATGCATTCTGTTAAAAAAGTAATTGAGGCCGCTGCCAGCAATTACGAAAAAACCGAATGGACAATACTGGATGAATCCATTAAGGCTGATCTTGATTATCTTAAAACTCTTGAAAACGCTGAAGTAAACGTTACTGGCCGAACACTTGATGATAATATGTGGACAGTTGCATTTACAGTAGACAACGGTCCCGTCAAATATTATCTCTACGATCGTTCAAATAAAAAAGCAACTTTTATGTTCACCAACAGAAAAGCTCTGGAAGGATTACAGCTATCATATATTAATCCTGTTGTAATTAAATCCAGAGACAACTTAAATCTCGTTAGTTATTTAACACTTCCTCTTTGGACTGATCCCGATAACGATGCTCGTCCCAATAAGCCGTTACCAATGATTTTACTTGTTCACGGCGGACCCTGGGCTCGCGACGGATGGGGTTATAATCCAATTCACCAATGGCTATCTAACCGGGGATACGCTGTTCTAAGTGTTAACTTCCGCGGTTCATCCGGATTCGGAAAGGATTTTATTAATGCTGGAAATAAAGAGTGGGCAGGCAAAATGCATGATGACTTATTAGACGCTGTTAATTGGGCTGTTGAAGAAGGGGTCGCTGATAAAGAAAAAGTTGCAATAATGGGTGGCAGCTATGGCGGATATGCAACTCTGGTTGGATTAACATTTACACCAGATGAATTTGCTTGCGGAGTTGATATTGTAGGTCCATCAAATCTAAATACTTTGCTGGAAACTATTCCACCTTACTGGGCACCATTGATAGAAATGTTCGCAACGCGCATGGGCGATAACCGCACTGAAGAAGGAAAAGAATTCCTTGAATCTATTTCTCCATTGTTTAAAGTTGATAATATTAAAAGACCTTTACTCATAGGGCAGGGAGCGAACGATCCGCGTGTTAAACAGACAGAATCTGATCAGATCGTTAAAGCCATGCAGGAGAAAAACATTCCTGTTACCTATGTTCTTTTCCCGGATGAAGGACATGGTTTTGCACGTCCAGAAAATAGCCTTTCCTTCTTTGCGGTAACAGATCTGTTTCTGGCAAAACATCTTGGAGGAAGATCCGAGCAAATAGGAGAGGACTTTAATGGTTCAAGCATTCAAATACCAAATGGAAGTGATCAGATCGAATCTTTAGGGGAAGCCATAAATAAAGATAAGTGATCCTAAGCATAATGTATTTAACCTAAGGGCGATATAACTTGTCGCCCTTTGTTTTAACAAAGCAGAATAATTAAAACGATTCCCGCCGATGAATATTATGATTTTGATAAATGCGCTCATTCCGTGGTGTATATTAGTTGTACTTGCAATTATTAATGGGGCTTTTCGTCAGAAAGTTATTTTGCCAAAAGTAGGAGAGCAAAAAGCACACGTAATCAGCACAATTACTTTTATCTTAATGCAGTTTCTCGTTATTTGCTTTTATATAAAGTTAAATTCAATTACAGACATATCAATTCTTTTAATTATAGGTTTGTACTGGATAGTTTTAACTGTTCTGTTTGAATTTGTATTTGGACACTATGTAATGAAACATCCGTGGAAAAAACTCCTTGCTGATTATAATGTTTTTAAAGGAAGACTATGGCTTTTTGTTCTGATAAATAATTTAGCTGCACCATTAATTGCTGGTAAAATTTTACAATAATTATAATTGCTCGCCACTAAAAAGCTCGGACACAGAAAGTAAAGGATAAAACATTGAACAACTTTTACGAAGAAACAAAAACCATTCGCGCTTATGATGTTGATTTCAACAACCGATTGAAAATTAATTCAATTTTAAATTTTTTACAGGATGTTGCTTCTGTTCATGCCGATTCTCTGCAGCTCGGCTATTTACATCTTCTTAAACACGATCTCGCCTGGGTTCTTTCATGGATCAGGCTGGAAATAGATCATTATCCTTCCTTCGGGGATAACATCATTCTAAAAACATGGCCTAAATGCAAACACAAGCTTTATTCTATGAGAGATTTTTTGATAAGAGATGAAGACGATCGTGTGTTAGTAAAAGCAACAACGGCCTGGCTGCCTATAAATATAAAAACAAAACGGATTACAGACACAAAAAACTTACCGCAAGAAATAAACTATCAACCCGATGATATTGCGCTTAATGAATTTCCCGAGAAGATATTTTCCGGTGATAAAAAAGAAACACTGTTAATTAAAAAATTTCGCTATACAGACATTGATGTTAATAAACATGTTAATAATACAAGATATATTGAGATGATTTTGGATAGTTACTCCACCGAACACCATAAAAACAATCTAATAAGAAGTATGGCTGCTTCATTTCTATCAGAAAGTTTTTATGATGACGAAGTAGAGATTTGCCGTTCAGTAAAGAACGGGGTTGATATCATCGAAGGAATAAACATCAAAATTTCAAGAACGGTTTTTGCTGCACAAATCGAATGGTTTTCTTAAAAATTATTATGTGCCGTTTATCATATATCATTACCATTTATAAAAATCATCGTCTTAAACACCCAATATTCAATTACTATTAAATAGTAAAATAGATTGATTTTGGAAGCTTAATTTTAATTGGAACAACTTTTAACTTTAGAATTAAGTCTAATCTGAAAATAGTATCTAAATAATTCGAGGAAACCATGAAGTGTTTTTATTTTCTGATCCTGTCATTACTCATTCAATCTTCCTCGCTTATTACTGCCAAAAACGATTCAACTCAAACAATAAAATCATACAGACTCACTGAATCTCTTGTAATTGACGGTGTTTTAAGTGAGCCGGTGTATTTAAACATGGCGGTAACAACATTTACTCAAAAAGATCCTGACGAAGGAAAACCTGCCTCAGAAAAATCAGAAGTCTGGGTTTCTTATGACGATCATAATATTTATTTCAGCGGAAGATTCTCTGACTCCAATCCTGATTCAATTGATGCAACATTGATGCGTCGTGATAATGTTATTGAGTCAGATTGGTTGTTCGTCTACTTAGACACCTATAACGACGACAGAACAGGTTATTATTTTGCTGTAAACGCGGGTGGTTCAATGGCTGATGGAACATTGTTTAATGATGATTGGGATGATAATTCCTGGGATGGGATTTGGGAGAATAAAACTACTATTGATGAAAATGGCTGGAATGTAGAAATCAGAGTTCCTTTTACGCAATTAAGATTTAAAGAATCCGAGAAGATGGTTTGGGGAGTGAATTTTAATAGAGACATAAAACGCCGGCACGAAATGTCCTTTTATGTTATGGTCCCTAAAAATGAGAGCGGCTTTGTTTCTAAATTTGCAGATCTTGAAGGATTAGACGGGATAAAACCGAAGCAGCGTTTTGAACTTCTTCCTTATTTTGTTCAGAAGGCTCAATATCTTGTTCACGATGAGAACGATCCATTCTATAAATTAAATCAGTATAAAACTTCACTGGGAGCAGATTTAAAATTTAGTCTGGGCAGTAATTTAAATGTGGATGCAACATTCAATCCGGATTTTGGACAAGTGGAAGTTGATCCTGCTATTCTAAATCTTTCTGCATTTGAAACATTCTATGAGGAAAAAAGACCATTTTTTATTGAAGGATCAAATATTTTTATGTTCGGATACGGCGGAGCCAATAATAATTGGGGATTTAATTTTAGTAATCCTGAATTATTTTATTCAAGGAGAATCGGCAGACCACCGCAGGGAAATGTTACCACACAAGGTTATGTTGACTACCCGTCTGAGACAAGAATTCTTGGCGCAGCAAAGTTAACCGGGAAGATAGATGAATCATGGACCATTGGCGCACTTAGTTCCGTTACCGAAAGAACATACGCAACTATACAACCAGAGGAGGGGGGAAGGGTTGATGAACAAGTTGAACCGTTTACACATTATGGAGTATTTAGATCGCAAAAAGAATTTAATTCGGGTAAGCAGGCAATAGGTGTGATTTTTACCTCCGTAAACAGAGATCTTAATAATGAAAATCTTAAACGTCGATTAAGCGATCAGGCCTATACTTTTGGTGCAGACGGCTGGACATTTTTAGATAAAGATGAAACTTATGTTATTACAGGTTCGGTCATCGGTTCTTACACTCAAGGATCAAAAGATTATCTTTTAAGATTACAAAAACAGCCTTATCGATACATGCAAAGACCAGACAAGACTTACATGCCGCTCGACAGTAATAGAACTTCAATAGCCGGAATATTTTCAAGGGTGATGCTAAATAAGCAAAAGGGAAATTTCTATATCAATGCTGCGCTCGGGACAGTCTCTCCCGGATTTGAATACAACGATCTCGGATCTCAATGGATGGCAGATAGAATTAATGGTCATTTGGTAACCGGTTACAGATGGTTTGAACCCGATAAGATTTTTAGAAGAAAAAGTGTTTATCTAGGATATAGCAGAACTTCTGATTATGAAGATAATATTGAAAGAAGCGGGTTCTATTTAACTTCATCTGCTGAGTTTTTAAACTATTGGGGAATTAATGCCAGTGTTTCCAATACTTTCAACTCTGTTTCCAAAACATTAACTCGGGGCGGACCAAAACTTAATATTCCACCAAATTATTCTTTTAATATCAGTGCATACACAGACAGCCGGGAAAAAATAATTGTTTCGCCTGGTGTAGGATATTGGCAAAATGAAATTGGAAGTACTGATTTTTGGGTTGAACTAGGGTTTGAATGGAAGCCAAGTTCACAAATAAGTTTTAAGTTTGGTCCTGAGTACTCTACAAACTTCACTTCATATCAATGGGTGGGAAATTTTGCAGATCAATACGCTATAAACACATACAGCGCCAGATATGTATTCGCTGATTTAAATCAAAAAATCTTATCCGCTAACATTCGGTTAAATTGGATTTTTACACCAACACTTAGTTTACAACTATATGTCCAGCCGCTATTAGCTGTTGGTGATTATGAAAAGTTTAAAGAGATAACTAATCCGCCGACACTTGAGGAAACGCAGTACGGTAGTGAGGGCACACAGATAAGTTATGATGCGGAGACAGAGACATACACAGTCGATCCTGATGCGGGGGGACCAGCCGAGACATTTAGTTTTGATAATCCGGATTTTAATTTCAAATCCCTGCGCGGTAATCTGGTTTTAAGGTGGGAAGTTTTACCCGGTTCTGTGTTTTATTTTGCCTGGACAAACAGCAGAATGAATTTTGAAAATCCCGGTGAATTTAATTTCAAGAATGATTTTAGCAATCTCATTAATGCGGATTCTGATAATGTGTTCCTGGTTAAGTTTTCTTATTGGATAGACTTTTAATAATACGGGTGCGGTCAAAGCACCCTTAATCAAACATTAATTTATTCACTAATAGAATAAAATCTTGCACTTGCGGATAATGTATATGATGGGTTTACTTCCGAATATAAGAGAGTTAAATAATTTTTACTCTTCGGCCAAATAGACCATGGATATAACAAAAACTCTCTGCCTTGCAAACAGGAAAGAACTTCGCTCCTGGTTTAAAAAGAATCATAAAACAGAAAAGGAAATCTGGTTAATCTACTATAAAAAACACACCGGTAAGCCCAGAATTCCTTATAATGATGCGGTAGAGGAGGCTTTATGTTATGGCTGGATAGACAGCATTGTTAAAAAAATCGATGGTGAAAAATTTGCACAAAGATTTACTCCTCGTAAAAAGAATAGTCAGCTTTCTGATATGAATAAAGAAAGAATACGGCGCCTAGTAAAACAAAAGAAAATGACTGCTGTAGGACTCGGTGCAATAAATCATGTATTTACTGATTTTTCCGAAGATGAAAAGTTTAGCGTTGCGCCGGATATACTAAAAGCACTTAAACAGGATAAAAATATTTGGAAGAACTTTCAGAAATTTCCAGCATCATATAAACGCATCCGTATTGGGTGGATAGAAGCAGCACGGAAACGACCGGATATTCTTAATCAGCGTTTAAGATATTTTTTAAAAATGACAGCTAAGAATAAAATGTATGGAATGATTAGGTAGAGCTTGCTGTAAGCTACTACTGAATTCTTTAAAATTATACGGTATAAACAGCCTTCAGCTAACCACTTATTTTTAATACTATCTTTCCGATATTTTTATTTTCTTCCATTCTCTTATGAGCTTCAGCAACATCCTGCCAATTATAAACTTTATCAATTACCGGTTTGATAACTCCCTTCCTGATTTTTTCAAAAGCAAAGTCTTTAAACTCTTTAGTTAGCTGGATTTGATAATCAAGAGAACGCGACCGAAGTGTTGAGCCAATTATTTTTAACCGTTTAACTAAGATCTGACGCATATCAAAATCTTCAACTTTGCTGCCGCCAAGTGTTGCAAGCTGAATTAATCTTCCGTTTCTTGTTAAAGATTCGATGTTATGCTTAAAATATGGTCCGCCGATAAAGTCGATTATAACGTCCGTGCCATAGTTATTTGTAAATTTTAAAACTTCATCTTTAAAGTTTTGAGACTTATAATCAATTGTTAAATCTGCGCCAAGTTCTTTACATATTTTATGTTTTTCAGCGGAAGCAGTAATGATAATTTTTGCGCCGATTTCTCTTGCTAGTTGGATTGCTGCCGTGCCGACTCCGCTTGCGCCAGCGTGAATTAAAACAAATTCACCAGCCCTCAATTCTCCCAGCCAGATAAGTGATTGATATGCAGTAAGAAAAACCTCAGGTATTGCTGCGGCTTCTTCAAATGAAAGATTACCGGGAATTTCCGTTGCCATATTTTCGTGAATAACCGCATATTCTGCATAACCTCCGCCGGGAATCAATCCGAAAACGCTATCGCCTTTTTTCCATTTAAAAACTTTGGTGCCTACTTCTTCAACAACTCCGGATAATTCTAAGCCAAGTATGGGACTTGCACCAACGGGCGGAGGATATTTTCCTTCCCTTTGAAGAATATCCGCTCTGTTTAATGCCGTTGCTTTTACCTTAACAAGAATTTCGTTTTCACCGCATTCAGGTTTTCGCCATTCGCTCAACTTTAATTGATCGGAGCCGCCGGGTTTTGTAACTATTATTGCTTTCATCATTTCCATACTGAATTAAAACTTGTAACTGCTGTAAATAGTGTGTGGATCCCCGAGGTTTCGACAGAAGGGAGCAATTGGTTGGAGTATAGAGTTTGCCGAGCATTCACTGTTATTTGAAGTATATTTCCCCAAGCAAACCACCTAATTGCTATCACATTTTGAAAGTATATCAATCATTTTAAACATTAACCTGATTCCTTTACTGTGGAAGCGAAACTGATTTAAATTTCCAATTAAGTAAATATCCATTGCCGGATGATAAAACATAAAAGATCCTATTGAGCCGGCATTTCCCCACACATTATATTTTTTTGGCATTAAAAGAGGAATTGTTCGGAAATTCATTAATCCGTAGCCATAATCAATCCCTATAGAAAATTTCGCCCAATTTTTCATTTTCTCAAAAGTATCTTCCCGAATAATCTCATGTGATACTAATGCTTTCATAAATTTTAGCAGATCTTCAGATGTAGTCACTATTCCACCACCAGCGTAATCTATGCTGAGGCTGCGGTATTGTGTCACATTTTTATTACCTGCATATAAATCAGCCACAGGGTAATTGTTTTTTACCATTGATTCAGAATAATGAGCTAAATACGAATGATTCATTTGAAGAGGCTGAAAAATGTAATGTTGAAGCGCTTCATGAAAAGGTCTTGATGTTATTTTTTCAATAATTAATCCTAAAACATGATATCCTGTATCTGAATAATGAAATCCTTTTCCGGGAGGGAAATGTGATTGCAAATGCTCTTTAGACCATTGAATCGTTTCCTGTGGAGTCCAGAAACGGGATGGTTCATCAAAAATTATATCAATCATCGGCTTACCTTGTTTCGGTTTATCATCGAAATAGTCATGCAAACCTGATGTATGATTCAATAAATGTTTAATCTTTATTTCGTTTGTATAATCCTTCCCCTTACAGATATGTAAGTTGTTCGATAGATTATTCTCCAAAAACTGAGTGATTGTATCTTCGTAAGATATCATTTTCTTTTCAACCAAAATGCCAAGAAGAACAGATGTAAACGACTTACCTATACTGGCAATAAAATAAGGTTGCTGTGCATTAGCTGGCATATTGCCAGTTGAACCTTCTGCAACATTCATATGAATGCCGAGCTTTTCAGCATGGATTAACAAATATGCATTGTGTATTTTTTTGTTTTTCTGAACTATTTTGGTAAAAAGTTCCGCGATTAATAATTGGGCTTTTTCTTTATTCATTTACTAACACCTTCTTTTTAAGAAGATTCCACTAAAGAATGATTTTAATTTTTCTTCATCAAGTTTACCGTTTGTTCTAACTCCGCTGCAAACATCTATTCCAAACGGTCCAATTTTTTCTATTGCTTCATGTACATTTTGCGGATTCAGTCCTCCCGCAAGAAACAAAGGAGTATTAACTTCTTCTCTGATCTTCTTACTTATATCCCAATTATGCTGCTTTCCGGTACCACCTAAAACTTTTTCATCAAGATTTGGATTTCCTGAGTCCAGCAGCAAAGCATCAACATATTGCTCAACCGATTTGGCTTCCTCAATTGATCGTTCATTCAGAACATGAATTACCTGCACGAGTTTAACCGTTGGCAATTTATTTCGCAGTTTTTTCAGTTCATCATAAGGAACGAAATCAACAAGTTGCAAAGTGTTTACATTTGTTTTTCTTTGTTGGGTAATAATTTTATCGGCTCTGCTTTCGCTGGTTAAGAGAAAAGTTGCAACCGGAGGAGGAGTTATCTTTACTATTTCCGTAATTAAATCTTCGTCTATTACTCCAGGTCCGCTTGGCATATTACTAACAAGTCCAAGCGCAGAGGCACCATATTTAATTGCCAGATTTGCTTCTTCAACAGAAGAGATGCAACATATCTTAACTCTAATCTTATCAAACGCAAGCATAACAATTATTTTGTAACTTTTTTAAGAAAAGATTCGATAGCCGAATTCACGTCTGTTGGATTTTCAATTGGTGTCATATGTCCTGCATTACTGATTTCAACAAACTCTGCTTTATTGATTTTATGAAACATCTCGCGCATAACCGAAGGCGGCGTTAAGGTATCTTGTTCGCCGCATATAAGTAAAGTTGGAATTGTTATCTTTCCCAAGTTTGCCGTTGTATCTGTTCTGCTTAACATTGCAAGCAAGCCTCCTTTAACTCCAACCGGATCGAATCCCGATGATTTTTCGATGATCTTTTCGAGTTCTTTTTTTCTGTTTTTCTTAAAATCATCTCCGAAACAATTTGTGACAAAGTCACGTGCAAATGGCGCAAGCCCTTCTGAATTTATTCTTTTAATTCCGGCAGCACGCTTAAGTTTTCCTTCATTATTATCGGCTTCTGATCGTGTATCACACAATATTGCGGACGAAAACTTCTCCGGCATTCTTTCCAGTGCTCTTAGAGAAATATATCCGCCCATTGACAAACCGCAAAGCACAGGTTTATCAAGCTTCAATTCGTCTATAATAATTTCGAGATCGTCAACAAAAGATTCCATTGTAAATTGTCCATTTACTGCCGGTGAGTTTCCTAATCCTCTTATGTCGTAAGAAACACAAAAATAATCCTTGCTAAACTCCGCAATTTGTTCTTTCCACATTGTATGATCATAAGGAAAGCCGTGAACAAAAATAATTGGCTTACTTTTTTCATTGCCGCTTACATAAACGAATAAATCATTAATTGCTTTTTTCATACTAACTCCGTTTTATTTATATGTGAACATCGAAGAAAAAAATTTTGAAATTCAAAGTTTATTTTTAAGATTCGACGATAGTTTCAACTTTTTCCTAGTTGTTGGTGAAAATTAATCTATTATCCCTTATTATTCACATCAGAAAATACAATTATTTGTGGATTTAACCTTTTCCCTGGCACGCTAAGTCAGACGAAATGTGACACATCGTTTTATAATTTATCCGCAACCTCGACCAGCTATATAGAATGCTGGCAAGTTTAGGATTACAACAAGTAAGATTTAATTATGAAAATAGCATTTGTTTCAACAGAGTGCGTTCCGTATGCAAAAACCGGCGGACTTGCCGATGTTACCGGCGCACTTCCTAAGGCCTTAGAAAAGCTAGGCTGTGAGGTGAAAGTATTTTTACCCAAATACTCATTAATCGATGAATCAACTCACGGATTACGTTATAACTGGGATGTTGGCGAAATACAAATTCGTGTTAACGGTGTTGTTCACTCGGTTCATCTGCATCAGGCGAAGCTGCCAAACTCAAACGTTGAAGTAAACTTTATTGGTTGTCCGCATTACTTTAACCGTGGAGGAATCTACACTAACGATCTAGACGAAGACGAAAGATTCATCCTTTTCAGCAAAGGAGTTATTGAAACTTTACAGCGATTCCGCTGGGCGCCCGATGTTATTCAATGTAATGACTGGCAAGCAGGATTAATTCCACTTTACATAAAAGATAATTATAGCTGGGACAAACTTTTCGATAAGACAGCAACACTGTTTACAATTCACAACATCGGCTACCAGGGAAGATTCCCTAAATCAACCTTGCTTGCCGCGGAGATTCGTAGTGATCTGTTCTATCCGGATGGTCCCGTTGAATTCAAAGACACCGTTTCCTTTATGAAAACTGGAATTGTCTTTGCCGATCTGATAAATACCGTAAGCAACAAATACTCGCATGAAATTTTAACTGAAGAATACGCCGCAGGTTTACACGATACTCTACGGACACGCAAACCAGATGTTTACGGAATATTAAACGGCGTTGATTATAGCGAGTGGAGCCCAGAAGTAGATCGTTTTCTTCCGTTTAGTTATTCGAGTAAAGATTTAAGCGGTAAGCTGAAGAATAAAAAATTCCTTTTAGAACACTTCAATATGCCTTTTGATGAAAAGGTTCCACTTATCGGAATGATATCACGAATGGTACAGCAAAAAGGTTTTGACATCTTTGCGGATGCACTTGATGATCTCTTAAAGCTTGATGCCCGGTGGCTGATACTTGGGAGCGGCGAAGAAAGATATGAAAATCTTTTCAGAAGTCTTGCAAAAAGTTTTCCGAACAAAGTCGGCACATACATTGGTTTTAGCAATGAATTATCTCATCTTATTGAAGCCGGGGCCGATATGTTTTTAATGCCTTCACGTTATGAGCCGTGCGGATTAAATCAAATCTACGGCTTAAAGTATGGAACAGTACCAATAGTTAGAAAAACCGGCGGACTTGCTGATACAGTTAAGGACTGGGATGAAGAAAAGCATCACGGTTTTGATCACGGTAATGGTTTTTCTTTTTATGATTACTCTAGTTATGCGCTATACAAATCTGTTGAACGTGCAGCAAATACTTTCAAGCAAAAAGATGTTTGGCAGAAAATACAACTCAACGGAATGAAATTGGATTGCAGCTGGAAAAAATCTGCAGAAAAATATTTAGAGCTTTATAAATTGGCCAGAGAAAAAAAGGGGTAGCCTCCTTTCACAAAAACTATGTTTTTGATTGATCCTGTATAAAAGATGTGGATAAATCAGCCGCTCGACACTTATATATACCTCTCATCAATTAACTATTTGTACATTCTTGCATTAATGGATATAATTATCGACAAAAATATTTGTGTTTCCGCCTACCAGCAAGAAAGGATCGAATAATGACACGGAGTAGAATAATTATCGTAACCATTTTGTTCTTTTTGACGGCCAATGTGGTGAATGCACAGGAAGCTGTAGAAAGAATTGCTCTAGGACATACCCTAAAAATCAAATCTAACGCTTTGGGTGAAGACCGCAATGTATTTGTTTATCTTCCAGAAGGATATTTTGAGTCGGAAAACGAATACCCCGTACTTTATTTATTGGATGGCGCCGAGCATTTCCATCACGGCAGTGGTGTTGTACAGTTTCTTTCAGCAAATGGATTAATGCCCCAAACTATTGTTGTGGCAATTCCCAACATTGCACGCATTCGAGATTTTACTCCAACGGTGGAAAAGGGGAGAGTAAATGCCGGCGGGGCCGATAATTTTTTAAACTTTATGCAGAATGAACTCATTCCAGTCGTTGATACTAAATACCGCACACAGCAATACCGTATTTTATTCGGTCATTCGTTAACAGGAATGTTTTCTGTCTATACATTTGTTACCCGCCCAACCCTTTTTAACGCATATATTGCCGCCAGTCCATATCTGCAATATGATGAAGGCACTGTAATTAAGAAAGCTCTCGAGCTGCTCACAAAAAAGTCTGTTGATAAAAAAATACTCTATTTAACCCTCGGTGATGAGCCGGCTTATGTTGAAAGTATGGATAAGTTTACTTCGATCTTAAAAGAGATAAATGCCCCGGGATTAGAATGGAAATACATAATAATGAAACTGGAAAATCATGGCTCTATTCCCCACAAAACTATTTACGAAGGTCTTGAGTTTATTTTTTCAGGATGGCAAATTCCTGCTGACAAAGCAAATGATTTAGTCTCCATTTTAAATCACTATCGTTCCCTGACCGAAAAATTTGGTTTTACTGTTCATCCCCCGGAATTTTTATTGAACCGCCTCGGATATCAGCTTCTGGGTAACGAAGAGTATGTAAAATCCATTGAGGTTTTTCAAGCCAATGTTAAAATTTACCCGAATTCTGACAACGTCTATGACAGTCTGGGAGATGCTTATGAACAATCAGGTGAGTTAAAACTGGCTGCGAAGAATTACAGTATTGCCGTTGAAAAAGGCGAAAAGGTCGGGAGTCAAAATCTTGCCATTTATAAGGCAAACTTAGAGCGCGTTCAGGCATCTCTTAAATAAATAATTGAATTGGCTAATATTTTATAAAAGGTGTAATATGAAATACAAAGTACATCGGTTAGAAGTTAAAATGGAAAATGACCAGGACAAATTAGAGCAATTTTTGAATAAGTTAGAGGGTGATGTGGTATCAATAATCCCAAATATCAAAAGAACATCCTTCTTTCAAATTTATGGGCTTACTGATAAAATCAATTTTCTGCTTGTTATCGAAAAAATTTATTAGTTCTTGTGTTTTATTGCTTTCTCTAGGCCTTTAAAAAGATTAAAGGAAACGCCACACAACAAGCGGTAGGACGTAAATAATGTAGGACCAAATATACTATGAGAGAAAAAGTCAAAAAATTTTTAATTCCACTCTTAACGATCCTAACCATACAGATATCTGCACAAAATTTAACCGAAGAAGAAAAAGGCGGTGTCTTAAGTGGCTTAATTTATAACTTAGAAAAAATTTACCCCTTTCCTGAAGTTTCAGAAAAAACAGTAATCGGGCTGCGAAAACAAATTTCTAACGGATTTTATAATGAGTACAACTCACCAATTGAATTTGCCACTCAGGTTACGAATCATCTTGAGGATTTTAGCAATGATAAACATCTCGACCTTATATACAATCCTGATTTAGCAAAAGCATTGCTTGAAGAATCCGTATCTGACGGCTCGATCTACACTGATGAAGAGGCAAAAATAGAGGTTTGGAACAACTATGGTTTTAAGGAGTTAAGCATACTTGATGGAAACATAGGTTACCTTAACCTTAGTGTATTTTTTGCAACCAATTATGCAGGAAAATTAGCGGATATTGCTATGAATTATTTTTCAAATTGCAATGCTTTAATAATCGATCTGCGACAAAATGGTGGTGGTTGGGATGAAATGGTGAACTATTTGCTTGGTTACTTAATTGATACGAGTGAGCCTCTGCTCCTAAAAATAAGCAGATCCACATTGGACAGCTCTTATTATTCTGCAATAGTACCAAATTATATTCCCGGTCAGAAACTCACCAGCATTCCAATTTATATTTTAACCTCGCCGGCCACAGCTTCTGCCGCTGAGGCTTTCACTTCTCGTCTAAAATATTTTAATAAGAATGTCACGATAGTTGGCAAAAAAACCAAGGGCGCTGAAAACCCTGTCGATCATATTGCATTAAACGAGAATTTTGTTTTGCAAATTCCTAGTTGGAAAACAATATACTCAAGTAATCCTGAAGTTTGGGAGGGCGTTGGGATAACCCCTGATATTGAAGTTGAAACAAAAGATGCGAAAAAGACAGCACATTTAATGGCTTTAGAAAAGCTTATAAGTATAACCGATGACAGGGCCGCTTTGGACAAGTATCAATGGGCGTTAGATGGACTTGGTGCCAGTTATGACAATGTTGATAATAATATAATTAAAAAATTTGTCGGTAATTATGATAAGATTAAAATTATTTACAAGGACAATAAATTGTATTATCAATATGAAGAAAGACCGGTTATACAATTAATTCCAATTTCTGATAATTACTTTATCGTTGAAGGAGTAGATTACTTCAGGATAAAATTTGTTATAGCCGATAGTGCGATAGTAATGAAGCAAATTTTTACGTATGGTACTGAGAGGGAAATTTCAAGGAGTGAATAAATTATCTTAGCTCAAACATTACATATGCCCAGCCACTAATCTCTTCATTTGCTCTATGTTTTTTATGTAAACTTTGATGAGAATTGCACCATACGTTAAGTGTTGGAGATTGTACTTCTTGAAAAAAATTAAGCTGTTTTACTTTGCAATTTTGTTTTTTATCAATTATTGAATAATTTTTGTGTGAGTTTATTTTTATATGCTATTTAAACATATATGGACATTTGATTTATATACTATCTTTAAAGAAAGCATTGGCAAAACGTGTCAAAAACAGCATTAAACAATAGAGCTTTTAATAATTCAGTTGAGTTTTCTTTAGATATTATTGGCGGTAAGTGGAAAATCCCTATCCTCTGGCAACTTAAAAATAACTCGGCAAGATATGGCGAGCTGAGAAAGTCCCTTCAAAACGTCACTCACAAAATGCTTACGCAACAACTTCGCGAACTTGAAGAAAGCGGAATTATAAAGAGAAAAGTTTATCCTGTTGTTCCGCCAAAAGTTGAATACTCTTTAACTGAACTTGGCAAAACCATATTGCCAATAATTGAAGGTTTAAATGAGTGGGGATTCTTCTATAAATCGCAACTTGAATAAGCTTTTTCGCCTTTATCTCGTTGCAGTTTTAGAAGAAAAACAATCCGTTTCCCAACAAAATTTTATTTCAATACTACTATGAGAATCATTATTTTACGCTATTAAAATTAACTTTTTATGTGAGTAAAAAATGTCTTTCCGCGATCAACAGAAATTAATCGACGGTTTAAAAAAATATCTTAGCAAGATGGTTTCTAGAGAACTAGAAGAGTATAAAATGTTTGTAAAAAGACAAAAAGATGATGAGGATTTTGATTCGGTTTCTATGAGCAGACTAAAAGAATTATACGATAAATATCATCAAACTATTGATAAATCTAAGTATGATCATTTCTTCAAGAAAAGCGACGAATGACTATTTCCCTTCAAGGTTATAATTCATTTTAACATTGCTTGATAATAATCCATTAAGCTATTTTTTGACTCTTGTTTTACTATTGAGGTAATAATGAATTTAAGATTGGTTCATAAAGTATTTGCAGCGATTGTTTTTTTCGTTTCACTTATAGTATTCTATCTAACTGTTCAACCCTCAGTTTCTTTCTGGGATTGTGGTGAGTTTATTGCTGCCGCGCATTATCTGCAGGTTCCACATCCGCCGGGAACACCGTTCTTTCTTCTATTAGGAAATATATTTGCTCAATTACCGCTTGGCGATAATGTTGGATTCAAAATGAATCTTATTTCAGTTATTTCAAGTGCGCTTTCTGTTCTTCTGCTCTACCTTGTTGCTGTTAAACTTATCAATAATTACAAAGGGAAAAAGCCGGAAAATTTATTCGAGGCTTTAGCTACTTATACTTCTGCTGCTATTGGTGCGCTTGCTTTCTCTTTTAGCGATACTTTTTGGTTTAACGGTGTTGAGGCTGAGGTATACGCTTTTAGCACATTCCTGTTTGCCGCTGTTGTTTATCTTGTTATGCGGTGGAATGAGCGTGCTGATGCAAAAGACAGTGAAAAATATTTGTTGATGATTGCTTACCTGATTGGTTTATCAACCGGCGTACACCTTATGAGTGTTATTGCAATAGTTCCCGTTGTCATGATTGTTATGTTTAGAAAATATCTTGAAGATGACGGTGCATTAAAGAAAACTGCTTATATCTTTTTGGCTCATGTTGCTATTATTCTTCTTGTTGCTGTGGTGTGGTGGGCAGGTGAAAAATCTCTATCTCCTCCTTCGCCGGAAGAATACCAAGAATTCGATATCAAGTTTAAAATTATTCTTGCCGGTTTAAGCGCAGTTATAATGGCTATTTTCTGGAAAAAGCTTTTTACCAGGAATTCTTTTTATGTCCCGCTTATAATTGGTGGTCTTGCTTTGTACGCTGTTTATCCCGGAGTTGTAAAATACGTTCCTGCGTTCATGGTTGCAATTGGCGGGGATAATATCGTAATAGAAATTGTAATTTTGTTTGCAATATTCGGGTTGCTTGGTCTGGGAGTAAGATATGCGATAAAAGAAAAAAAGCCGACTTTACATCTTGCATTTATGTCCGCAATTTTTATCCTGCTCGGGTTCACTACATTTGCAATGGTTATCATCCGCTCTAATCAAAATCCACCAATGAATGAAAATGAACCGAATGATTTCACAGAACTTGTTAAATATTTAAATCGTGAACAGTACGGTGACTTTCCAACATTTAAAAGAAGGTTTGCTACTGAGCCGCATCAACAAGGTGTCTTTACCAACTACTCTTCAGATCTTGATTTCTTCTATTCGTATCAAATGAATCATATGATGACGCGTTATCTTTTGTGGAATTTTGCCGGTAGAGAGGGGTGGGTACAAGAACAAGGGGCTAATGTTGCGCCATTTAATGGAGTGGGAAATGT
The DNA here is from genome assembly GCA_963804005.1 of uncultured Ignavibacteriaceae bacterium. Taxonomy (GTDB): domain Bacteria; phylum Bacteroidota; class Ignavibacteria; order Ignavibacteriales; family Ignavibacteriaceae; genus JAGXRK01. The sequence goes on from CAWDOP010000011.1 coordinate 43,602, forward strand.
TTTTGGTAAAATTATTGGCGTTAACTTTGCCGGAGATGTTAAGGATTCATTATTTGGTATTCCGTTTTTAATCGGTTTGCTTGGAATTTATTTTCATTTCAGAAAAGACTGGAAAATGGCTTCTGTGTTTATGATAATGTTTATTCTTATGGGATACTTAACGGCATTCTATCAGAATCAACAGCAGCCACAGCCAAGAGAAAGAGATTATTTTTATGTTGGGGCATTTTTTGTTTATGCGGTTTGGATAGCGCTTGGTATCCGCGCACTTATCGATTTGGCTATTACAAAACTAAGTGGTGATGCTCTTCGTAAAGCGGTCGTTTACGGAATTCTTGCCGCAGGAATTGTTTTAATTCCTTTGCGAATGCTTCAGGCAAATTATTACACCCACGATAGATCAAATAATTGGGTCCCATGGGATTATTCGTATAATCTCCTTCAAAGCTGTGCGCCGAACGCCGTGTTATTTACTAACGGCGACAATGATACTTTCCCCCTCTGGTATTTGCAAGATGTTGAGAGCGTAAGAAGAGATGTTAAGGTTGTTAATCTTAGTCTTCTTAATACTGACTGGTATATTCGGCAATTAAAATATAATGACCCGTATGAAAGCGGAGCCGTTAACATACGTCTTAATGATGTTCAAATTGCCCAGATCAGGCCGATTGCCTGGACACCACAGCAAATAACCATTCCTGCTCCGACTGATGCTCAGCTTCAGCAAATGAGCGATTTACGGCAAGAACTAAACATAAGCGATTCCTCCGTTATTCAGGAAGGAAAAATATCCTGGATGATGAATCCTTCTCTTAACTTTGGTAACGTACAGGCTGTTCGTGTTCAGGACTTGCTGGTTAGAGAAATAATTGAAGCAAATAATTGGCAGCGACCTATTTATTTCGCAGTAACCTGTGCAGATGATAGCAAAATTGGAATGCATGATTATTTACGAATGGAAGGTATGGCTTTCAGATTTGTACCTGAAAAAAGAAGGCCGGGAATAGAGTTTATTGAACCAACTATTTTACAGGCACAGTTAAATGAAAATCAAAGTTTCAGTAGAGACTTTCAACCTGGTTTTAAATTCCGCGGACTGAATGATCCATCCATCTTTCTTGATGATACTCATAAAAGAATGACAATGAATTACAGAAATGCATTTCTACGAATAACTTTGTATTATCTTAACACCGGGCAAAATGACCTCGTAATTAAAACACTAGATGCGATGGAAGAGAAAATACCTCGCTGGAATATAGAAATGGATTTTGGATTGCTTTATGAGGTCGGAACCCTATATCAACGTGCTGGTAGTATAGAACAGTTTAACAAGATTGCTAAAGAAGTCGAAGTTTTTGCATGGGAGAAACTTGAAAAAGACCCGAACGATACTCAATCTTATTATAATCCATATAGACTGCTAATTGAAATTTATGAGTCACAAAAAAATTATAACAAGTTGATCGAGGTTTGGCAACGTCTTGGCTCATTATACCCTAACGATCCAAGTGTAAGAACAAACATAGAAAGATACCAGCAGCTTGCTGCAGGAAAAGATACTTCTCGAGCAAGTGGAGATTAGAAATAATTGTTGTAAAAATTTAATTAGAAAATTATGACCACAATATTTGAAAAAGTTGTTCCTGTTACTTTAGAAGAGGAAATGAAATCCTCTTACATTGATTATGCAATGAGTGTTATTGTTGCGCGCGCACTTCCGGATGTGCGAGATGGATTAAAGCCCGTTCACCGCAGAATTCTTTTCGGAATGCACGAGCTTGGACTTGCGTATAACAAACCTTATAAAAAATCTGCCCGTATTGTGGGTGAGGTGCTTGGTAAATATCATCCGCATGGCGATAGTGCCATATATGACTCTATGGTTAGAATGGTGCAGGAATTTTCTCTGCGTTATCCTTTAGTAAATGGACAGGGCAACTTTGGATCAGTAGATGGTGATTCACCTGCGGCTATGCGTTACACAGAAGCTCGCCTGGCGCGTATTGCCGATGAAATGCTTCGCGATCTGGATAAGAATACGGTTGACTTCGGTAATAACTTCGATGAGTCGCTGCAAGAACCAACAGTAATGCCTTCTTATCTTCCCAACCTTTTAATAAACGGCGCAAGCGGAATTGCCGTTGGAATGGCAACAAATATTCCACCGCATAATATTAGTGAAGTGATTGATGGTTGTGTTACTTTGATTGAAAATCCTAAAGCAACCGCTGCAGATTTGATGAAACATGTTAAGGCTCCGGATTTTCCGACAGGCGGAATTATCTATGGATACGAGGGCGTTAAAGATGCTTTACTTACAGGCAGGGGACGGGTTGTTATTCGTGCAAAAGCCAACATTGAAACATTAAAGAACGACAGAGAAAATATCATTATCACCGAAATTCCTTACCAGGTTAACAAAGCCACCTTGATTGAAAAAATTGCAGACCTTGTTCGCGAAGGAAAGATAACTGAGATATCAAACATAAGAGATGAGTCTGACCGAGATGGAATGCGTGTCGTGATTGAGTTGAAACGTGATGCACAACCGGCCGTTGTTCTTAATCAATTATTTAAGCACACACAAATGCAAGTTACGTTTGGCGTTATCATGCTTGCACTTGTTAATGGTGCTCCTAAAGTACTTAACGTCCAAGAAATGATTAAGCACTTTTTAGATCATAGAATGAAAGTGCTTATCCGCAGAACTAAGTATGAATTAGACGCTGCTGAAAGACGGGCCCATATTTTAGAAGGATATATAATTGCTCTTGATAATATTGATGAAGTAATCGAGACAATTAAAAAATCTAAAGATACTGAGACTGCTAAGAATAACTTGATGAAAAAATTCAAGTTAAGTGAGATACAGGCAAAAGCGATTTTGGATATGAGGTTGCAGCGCTTAACTGGATTGGAACGCAAGAAAATTGAAGACGAATATAAAGAAACAATAAAGCTGATTGAAAGACTTCGGGGAATTCTTGACAACGAAAGAACAAGGAAAAAAATCATTAAAGACGAGCTTCTTGTACTTAAAGAAAAATATGGAGATGAGCGCAGAACTGAAATCATAAAAGATTATAAAGAGTTTTCTTTAGAAGATATTATTGCCGAAGAAGATGTTGTTGTAACAATATCACATGGTGGATTTATTAAACGTTTTCCTGTTAGCGGATACAGACGACAGGGACGCGGCGGTAAAGGCGTAACGGGTGCAGGAACTAAAGAAGATGACTTTATTGAACATATGTTTGTTGCCTCAACGCATCAATATATTTTATTCTTTACGGATAAAGGCAGGTGCTACTGGTTAAAGGTTCACGAACTTCCCGAAAGCGGAAGAACTGCAAAGGGAAGATCAATTGTCAATCTTCTTGATAAAGACAAAGACGACAACATAACAGCGTTTGTTGCAGTTAAGGAATTCCGAGAAGATCAATATCTTATTATGGCAACAGAAAAAGGCACGATAAAGAAAACAGTGCTTTCTGCTTATGGTAATGTTCGCAAAGGCGGAATAAACGCAATCAATCTTGCTGCCGGTGACAAACTAATTGAAGTTAAGATGACAGATGGAAAAAATGATATTGTAATTGGAACAAGCAACGGTTTTGCAATTCGCTTTAACGAAAAAGACGTGCGCAATATGGGAAGAACAGCAACGGGAGTGCGCGGAGTTAGGCTCGGGAAAGGCGATCGCGTTGTTGGCTTACTTGTAATTAGAAACGATAAAACCACCGTTCTTGTTGTAACAGAAAAAGGATTCGGTAAACGCTCCGATATAAATGATTACAGAATTACAAAACGCGGCGGCAAAGGTGTTATAACTGTTAAAACCACTGATAAAGTCGGCAAGCTGATTGCGCTTATGGAAGTTATTGATCGCGATGAGCTTGTAATTATCTCAACACAAGGAATGGTAATAAGACAAAGCATTAAAAATCTTCGCGTTATGGGTAGAAACACCCAGGGTGTTAGAGTAATCCGGCTAAATGAAGGCGATTCTATTGCAGATATTGCACGGGTAATTCCTGAAGACGATGAGATTAATGGCAATGGCAATACAAATGGCAACGGAGAAGAGGGTGGTGATCTTTTATAAATAAAATTAAGTTTTTATTTAAGGTCAGGGTTGCATTCAATCTGTTGCTCTGATATATTTTTATGTATTCAACATTTGAAACTGAAATAACTATTAGGCCCGATGATATTGATCTGAACAATCATGTTCACAATACAAAATATTTGGATTATGTTCAGGCTGCGCGATACGATCAGATGATTAACAATTATAAGGTGCCGATGGAAGAATTTCATTCCCTTGGATATAATTGGGTTGCAAGTACAGCGCACATCGAGTTTAAGAGAGCCTTAACTTTGGGAGATAAAATAGTTGTGAAAACCCAACTTAAATCTTACAGCGGCGCACAGGTTGTTGTTAATTTCTGGATTGCAAAGAAAGACAATCAAAAAGTTGCGGCAGAAGGATATCTCGTTTACACTATGATTTCTCTTAGTTCCGGAAAGCCTGTTAGGCTTCCCGAAGAAATAATAAAAAAATATACTGTATAATTAAAACCCGTTAGCCAGACTTATCAAATCCTCATAAATTCTGTCACTCTTTGGAAGGGCTCCTTCTACCTTACAAACCTCACACGCGAAATCATTTGCTTGTTTATTAATCTGCATAAGATCCCAGCCCTGCATAAATCCGATGCAAAGCACTGCAGAAAAAGCGTCTCCCGCTCCGGTTGTATCAAATATATCAGAATCTTTAGGAGAGAAATCACTCCTTTTCCCATTTTCAAAAAGCGTTGCTCCGTCTTTTCCGCGAGTTACTGCAAGAAGATTAATTTTAAATTGCTCCATTAGTTCAAGAGCAACTCGTTCAGTATTATACTCTGTTTGAAAAAGAAGATCATTAATGATGTTAAGTTCGTTATGGTTTACTTTAATTATATCAGCGGTTTTAAGAGAACTACGTATTATTTCTTCGGAATAAAAATTTTGACGAAGATTTAAATCACAAAAATATTTTATGCCCCGGTTAAAATATGATTGAATGGTTTCTCTGGAGGTTTTATTTCTTTGGCCTAATGTTCCAAAATACAAAATGTCGGTATCAAGATTAATTAAATCTTCTGCTTCGTCTGTTTGTTGGATAAAATCAAATGCCCGGTCGGTATCTATTGTAAACGCTGGTTCTTTATCTTCGTTCATTTCAATATTAGCAATACCTGTCGGGTGGATTTTATCCTGCTGAATATATTGCGTTGAAATCTTAAGCTTCTGAGTTTCAGCCAAGGCTTTTGTCCCAAGCACATCTTTTCCAACTCTGCTGATAATGTTTCCTCCGCCGGTAATTTTTTTTATATGATATATAAAGTTTAGCGGGGCACCGCCGAGCTTTTTATGGGAGGGAAATATGTCGAATAGAATTTCGCCTATTGATGTAATGTCCATAAAAAAATAATTGAATTATGTTTACAAAGTTTTTGTTAATCATACACCAATAATATTAGAAGGTTATGAAGATTTATCAACATAAAATATCATAAAAATTGCCAAATTTTTACTTCTTTCATTTAGAAAATCAAAATTCATCAGGGCTTTTTTCAAGCGTCGGTTACTCGTTCATATTTACCCATGGATTAATGTCTGTATTCCATGTTTCCATCCTTATCTTTAATGATCCATCGTCCTGCACTTCCCAAACTGTAATATATTTGCCGTTATCCGGCCATTCTTCCTCTGAATCCGGCGGGCTCATTATCATATCATAATTTCCGACTTCAATAACATAATTGCCTGCTGGAATTATATCTGTTGTATTAAGAACAAAATGAATTGTTCTCCAGCCGGTTTCTTGTTGTTCTTCGCTTATCGCCCTTACTGCCGCAATGCCCCTTATTATTGGTTGATAACTTGGAAGAGACAAAATATTGTCAGTATACATTCCCAGCATTGCTTCCACATCGTTTTCCAGGATTGCTTTTGTGTAATACTTGTTCCTTTCGTCAATTTTTATTTTTACGTCCTCAATATTTTGAGACTTTACCGGAGTTGCAATTAAAGAGAATAGAACCGAAAGTAAAAAGAACTTTTTCATACTTTTTCCTTTAAATGATTGTTTTAAATAGCTGCCGTAACAAAACATTTATTTTAACAGAGTTACTTTACTAAATTACAAACATTATTACTTTTTGTTTACAAATATTACCCCCGCGGTAATTATTGTTCCACTCAATATCATAATTAGTGTGATTTCTTCTTTCAACATTAACCATGCGGTAATTACAGTAATGAGCGGTTCAAAATATAAATACGCTCCAACTTTGGTTGTTTCAAGCTCCCTTAACGCATAAGCCCAAATAACATACGAAACACCAGAACAGAATAGGCCTAAAAATAAAATTGAAATCCACCCAACAACACTTAAATTAATTACGGATTCTACTGAGGATTCATTTAAATTAAACGGAACTATGATGACCGCCATCATAATGAAAAGATAAAGAATTGTCATTAGTGGAGAATATTCGAGGGATATTTTTTTATTAACAATAGAATATATTCCCCATGTAAAAGCACTGGCTAGAATTAATAGATCGCCTTTGTGTTCAAAGAAACTTATGTTTAATGGATTTCCCTTTCCTACCAACAACAACAAACCGAACATAGCGACTAATATTCCAAATACATTAAGGGGGCTAAGTTTTTCCTTAAAGAAAATAAATCCGAGTACTCCAATGAAAACCGGCGCTGTTCCTATTATCCACCCTGTATTTGCTGCAGTTGTAAACCTCATTCCTGTTACCTGAATCCACAAATGGAAGACACCAATTGCTGCTAACAATAAAATATAAAGATGGCTTTTTAATTTTATTAAAAAGCTTCTCTTCGTATAAAGTGCAATAGGTAGTAAGAGAGTTATCGCCAGAATTAACCGCATCGAGATAATTGTTTCAGGAGATATGTAATCGAGAAGATATTTTGTCGCTATAAAAGAGGCTCCCCAGAATATAACGGCAGGTATTGGTAATAAATATTTAAAGGTTTTGGATTTCAAGATCTTGTTAACTGTTCAAAGGTTGTTGCTTTGAATTTTACTAAATAAACTTTTTAATTGAAGCATAAACCATTTCTACATCAAGCTCTTGTATGCATTTAAACTTAACGTCAGTTCGTGAACAGGAAAGTGGTTTTGGAGAATAGAAGAAGCATGGAGAACAATCAAGATTTAAGGAGACTATTCTGTGCTCTGTTTTCCATGGATGTATGTAATTTGGATTTGTTGGTCCGATGATAGAAACAACCTTTAAACCAAGTGCAGAGGCAAAGTGCATTAAGCTTGAATCATTACTAACAAAAAGATTACATCTTTTCATGATTGACACACTTTTCATTAAGTATGGGGCATTAACAATGAGAGCCTTATCCGAATTAATTTGATTAAAAATGTTTTCTTTTAATTCGTCTTCCTCCGGTCCGCCAAAAATTAATATTCTGGCCGAGTGGTTTTCAATAAGTTTTTGGGCAAAGGATGCAAACTTTTCGGGCTCCCATCTCCTTTTAATATGATTCTTTAGTGTTGCACATCCGGGGTGAAAACCAATCACCAAATCTTTTTCACTGATATTTTTTCCCTTTAAATACTCTTCTGCAAATGCTTTGTCCCTTTCTGTAAGATGTATTTGAAGGCTCGGCTCTTCCTTGAGTTCTCGTTTTAATAACTTCTCGACCAGCTTAATATTTTCCTGAACATTATGAAGCGAATCGTTTTCTTTGATGGTTATATTATTTAGCCACCCAAGATTTGTTTTGTTTCTTCTAAGATATTCAACGCCAACCCTCTTCTCCGCACCAAGAAGACAATTAATAATGTTATATTCTTTCCTGTTTGATGGATAAATACTAATGGTTGTGTTATACTTTCCCCTTAATGATAAAATAAATCTCAGTGAGTTGATAAAGCCTTCTTTTATAAAATCGAAATAAATAACCTTATCAATGTTTGGGTTTGATTCACAGAGATCTTTAACACCGCGGAACATAACTAATGCATCTATTTGTGCGTTTGGGCGGGCTTTCCTTAGTAATCGCAATGCGGGTGTGAACATTAGCGCATCACCAATGCCGGAAAGGGCAATAATTAGATTTTTCATATATATATAGTCACCAAATTATTTTCTTGCTGACATATGGTGTTAATATTCATTTTATGAATTAAACATCTAACTTGGCATATTTAGCATGCTTTTCAATAAAGTTTCTTCTTGGTTCAACTGCATCGCCCATAAGTGTTTCAAATATTTTATCTGCTGAAGCAGCGCTTTCTAAATTTACCTGAAGAATGGTTCTTGTCTCGGGATTCATTGTGGTTGACCAAAGCTGCTCGGGATTCATTTCTCCCAGGCCTTTATAACGCGAAATATTTACTCCTTTTACCTGTCCTTCGGTCTCCACTTCTTCCATGTTTTCTTGGTCTTTTTCTTTCTCTTTCCCCCTGCCATCGGCTCTAAATTTTTTTAACAGTTGATCTCTTTCCTCATCATCAAAGGCATAGACCTCTTCTTTCCCTTTTTTAATTTTATATAGCGGCGGCTGTGCAATATAAACTTTACCGGCAAGAATTAATTCTTTCATATGCCTGTAGAAAAACGTAAGAAGAAGTGTTCTTATATGACTGCCGTCAATATCGGCATCAGTCATTAAAATTATTTTTCCATAACGTGTTTTTGTTGGGTTAAAATCTTCGCCAATTCCCGCACCTATTGCAGATATCATCGCTTGAATTTCCTGATTCTCAAGAATTTTATTCAGCTTAGCTTTTTCAACATTTAAAATTTTTCCTTTAATTGGAAGAATGGCCTGAAACCTTCTATCTCTTCCTTGTTTTGCTGAACCACCGGCCGAGTCACCCTCAACAATATAAATTTCACAATGTTCAGGATCATTAATTGAGCAGTCTGCCAGCTTACCAGGAAGATGCATGGAGTCGAGGGCGTTTTTTCTTCTTATAAGATCGCGTACTTTTCGGGCTGCCTCTCTTGCTTCTGCGGCACGCATGCATTTTTCAATTACTTTTTTACCAACAGATGGGTTTTCTTCTAAGTATTCAGACAGTTTTTCACCAACTATTGTTTCTACAATTGATTTAACTTCGCTGTTACCTAACTTTGTTTTTGTTTGTCCTTCAAACTGGGGCTCCATAACCTTAACCGATATAACCGCCGTCAAACCTTCTCTAAAGTCATCACCCGATAGTGTAATTTTACTATTCTCTTTAATCAGTCCGTTTTTATAGGCATAACTGTTAAACGTTCTTGTAAGAGCTGTTCGGAAACCGACAAGATGTGTTCCACCCTCAATTGTGTTTATGTTATTAACATACGTATGAACATTTTCTGAATAAGAGTCGCTGTATTCCAAAGCGATTTCAACGGGAGTGTTGTCTCTTTCACCCTCAATATAAACCGGTTTATGAAGGGGCGTGCGTTGTTCATCAAGATACTTAACAAAATCTACTAGTCCGCCTTTAAATCTGAAAGATTCTTCAAGTTTTTCTTCTTCGCCTTTCAAAATCATTGTTACATCTTTATTCAGATATGCCAGCTCGCGTAATCGTTCCGCAACCGTTTCGAAATTAAATTTTGTAACCCTGAAAATTGAGTTGTCGGGTAGAAAGGATATTTTTGTTCCTGTTTGGTCTCCCTTATATGTCCCTATTTGTTTAACCTTTTCAACCGGAATTCCTTTTCTATATTCCTGGAAATATGTTTTACCATCTCTCTTAACTTCGGCTCTCATCCACTCTGAAAGAGCATTAACGACAGAAACTCCAACACCGTGCAAACCGCCTGATACTTTATAAGAGTTTTTATCAAACTTTCCGCCGGCGTGAAGAACTGTCATTACAACTTCAAGTGCGGATTTTTTTTCTATTGGATGAATATCAATTGGAATTCCTCTTCCTTTATCTTCAACAGACACGCTGTCATCTTTGTGTAGCGTTACAATCACCCGATCATTAAATCCTGCGAGTGCTTCATCAATACTGTTATCTACAACTTCATTAATAAGATGATGAAGTCCTCGTGAACTAACATCACCGATGTACATCGCTGGACGTTTCCTAACTGCCTCTAGTCCTTTTAGTACATTTATATTTTTTGCGCTATAGTCGTTGCCGTTGTTTTTATTATTATTCTTTGCCATACGTTATTATTAATTCCTCAATGTGTAAATCTAATTTGTTTAATTCTATCTTCTTTATAGAAAGAATTTATTTTATTTATTATGCTTTCTTCCTTGTTCTTTAATTCCTGTCTCCAGGCTGGATTTTCGACTTTAATAATCAATGTGCTTTTACTCGATTTAACCGAGGCAACTATTTTTTCTAGATCCGGGAAAATGTCTTTAAAGTCGTTTACTATATCGTTGTTTTTTACTACCTCTCTTATTTTTTTTAACCCGGGTTCCCGGTTAAAAGCATCTTTCAGACTTCTGAATCTGTCAGGCATAACTAATCTTTCCATTTTGAAGTCTAATCAAAGAATCGTTTTCACCTTTTGACAAAAAAGAAAAGTTGGCAAAATCTGTTATGGTTATAAATGCTTGCCCAACACTCCTAAGATATTCACTAATTTTTACAGACCGAAATGCATCGAGTTCACCGAAGACATCATCAAGTAAAAAAATTGGCGTTTTGTTGGTAACATCTTTTAAATAAAAAAACTCTGCAAATCTTAATGCTGTTTGAAATGTTTTGTTTTGTCCTTGTGAACCAAATGTTTTAAGATTTAAATCATTTATTTCAAAAATTAAATCATCTCTGTGCGGGCCGACAAGATTTACGCATCTTCTGAGCTCTTCGTCTTTTTTTTCTTTCACCAACAACTCAAATCTTTCGTTAACAGTATCTCCATAATAATTTTCCAGATAAGAATATCTTATTGAAGGAATTTCCTCGTTATTCATTATTTGGAAAAAAGAATCTCTAACATAGGTGTTATACTCTTTGATAAACTTTTTTCTGTATGTAATAATTTGGGAACCAGTTTTAATTAATCTTTCTGTCCATGAGTCAAGCTCTTTAAAGTCAGCCGAGTAATGATATTCTTTTAACCTGGTTAATAAAGAAGATCGTTGCCTGAGCGTTTTATTATAATCAAGCAGGTTTAAAAGATAATTGTTGCTTGATTGTGAAATAATTGAATCTATTAGTTTCCTTCTTTCGGAAGGCGCTCCTTGAGTAATCGCATGATCTGAGGGCGTAAGAATAACAACTGGGAATCTGCCAATTACTTCTGCGATTCTGCCAACCAATTTCTCATTAAGGTAATAATATTTTTTGTTTTCGGGAAACGAATAGACCAGTTTTACAGCATCTTCTGTTAGGTCTTGAAACCATCCTTTAATTTCAAATTCATTCTGATCGAATCTGACCACTTCGTTATCAGACCTGGAAATATTGCTTTTGGAGGTGCATAAATAATAAATTGATTCCAAGACACTTGTTTTGCCTTGTCCGTTACCGCCAACAATATAGTTTAATCCGTTGCTGAATTTTATAGAAGTATTTATATGACTTCTGAAGTCTTTTAACGAAACAGAGGAAAGAATCATACTAATTATTTAATCGCACTGGCATTAATAACATCATCAGTTCTTCGTTCTCATCGATTTCATTAGGCTCAACTATACTAGCTTTTGTCGGTGAGTGAAGTTTAAATGTAATCTTTTCGCTATTAAGATGTGTAAGAATATCGTTAACATATGAAGTGTTAAACCCGATATTCATTTCATCGCCATTATACTCACACAGAACATTTTCTTTAGCATCTGAACCATGATCTACATCTTCGGCGCTTACCAATAAGTTACTTTTACTAATAGAAAACTTGACTTGTTTAGATGTCGAAGCAGAGAATAAAAGCATTCTTTTAATTGTCGATTGTAATTGCGTCTTGCCTACTATGAGAAGATTCTCGTTCTCAAGAGGAATAACACTACTATATGCTGGATATTTTTCACCAATCAGTCTTGTTATAAACTCTCCGTCGCTAAGAATAAATGATGCGTGTGTTTTGCTTAAATAAATCTTAACATCTCCCTCGCCTAATTGTTTAGATAAAACAGATATGGCTCTTTCTGGTAAAATATATTGTTCCGATACTGATGACTTAATTGATTTATTAATATACTTTACTAACCTATGTCCGTCGGTTGTAATAAATTTTAATCCCTCCGCAGTAAATTCTAAAAGTGTCCCTGTCATTGCTGGACGCATATCTTCTTTACTCATCGCAAATGCAGTTTGATCAAAAGCTTTTTTTAGATCTATTCCACTGATAGATATTTCTTTTTCTCGTGATACTTCTGGAATTTCGGGAAAGTCTTCGCTAGGAGAATAACTTAAGTTATAAACACCATTATCAGTAGTGAGTTTTAATTTTGAGTTTGGTTCGGTTTCAAATGTTATTTGAGTATCATCAAGAGATCTTATAATATCGTATAGTAGCCTTGCTGGTATAACCATTTTAATATTTTCATTAGCAGCAACATTTAGTGATGATCTCAAGGCTATTTCAAGATCAGTTGCACAAACAGTTAGTGCACCATCTTTAATTTCAAATAGAAAGTTTTCGAGGATGGGCATCGGTGTTCTAGATGGAACTGCCGGAATAATTTTAGATAAAAGTTTTTCTAAGACCTTACTGTTGATCTTGAATTCCATGATAAAAATTTCTCCTTTTGAAACGTAGTAAAATAGTAAAAATAGAGGGGAATCTCAATTTGAATTGAAATAAAATTTAGGTAAGAAAAAGGAGTTAGAGTAAATTTTAGACTCTAACTCCTATGGTAAATTCCTGTAAAATCTTTTATGGACCAACTAATGGATCTACTACTCCTGTTAGATTTTCAACCGTTAGGTAAACTTCAATATCCGCGTCTACTGAAACCACATATAACATTGCTTTCAATGCTACTGTTCTATTATCATCTGCTTCTTCATCAATAAAGGAAATCTCTCCTGATACTGCTCCTGAAACATTGTAGGTTGCGGGAAATCTACATTCGTAAGCATAACTGCTCTCAGTAGTAAAATCATTTAATACCAATGTTTCTCCGGGTGCAACATTGTAAGTTTTAGATCCGAATAATAACTCTAGAGGTGCCTGAGAATTGTTAACTATTTTAAACTCGTTTTCAAATGATTCAGAACAGCTAATGAAGCTCAAAGAAACCAAGGCTAAAAAGGCTATTAAGAAAGTTAGCTTTTTATTCATTTTAGTCCTCACATAATATTTGTTGATTTTATTACCAGTGAAATTAGATTTTTTAACTTTAATAATCAAATTGTATTTATCTACAATCATATAATTAATATTAAATATATTTTAAAATATTAATAAGAATTATAACGCTGTTAATATGTTTATAACCCCGTAAACCGTTTAATTAGCAACAGTAATATACCAATAATCATACCGAAGATGTGGATATTAAGTTAAAAAGCCCGGGTTCCAAAGCAAACTGTGAATAACTTTAATATTTTCAACAAAACATTAACAACTAACACACATATTATCAACACATTTAATATAGAGATCGGTTAAAATTTCCTATGAGGAACTTAATTCTATCTTACTTTTTAAATTTTCAACCATCTCTTTTATGATAATATCATTACTAATAAAATGTTCTATTGTGGAACATGCGTGTATTACGGTAGAATGATCTCTTCCTCCAAAATGCAAACCGATAGTTTTTAGCGAGGACTTTGTCATTTTGCTAGCGATATACATAGATATTTGCCTGGCTAAAACCACTTCCTTTTTACGTGTCTTCTCACGCACCTTATTTTCAGCAACGCCAAGATGTTCGCACACAATTTTAGTTATTTCGTCTATCGTGACAGTTAAATTATTTTTTCTTTCTGTCGCAACTTCCTTAACAATTTTTTTTGCGAGATCTAAAGTGATTTCCTTTGAATTGAGAGAAGCATTGGCAAGCAGTTTTATAAGGCAGCCCTCAAGTTCACGTATGTTAGAAGTAATATGATAAGCTACATATTCAATAATTTCGGGAGAGATAGTCATTCCATAATCTTCTGTTTTCTTTTTCAGAATTGCTATTCTGGTTTCAAAAGCCGGGGGCTGAATATCGGCCTGAAGGCCCCATTGAAAGCGGGAGATAAGTCTTTCATCCAATCCCTTTAAGTCCTTTGGCGCTTTATCAGATGATAGAATAATCTGTTTTTTTGATTGATGAAGGGTGTTAAAAATATGAAAGAAAAGATCCTGAGTCTTTTCCTTACCAATAAGAAATTGGATGTCATCAATTATAAGAACATCCATACCTCGATAAAAACCAGAAAATTCATTTATTTTATTTGATTGAATAGACTCAACAAACTCAACCGTAAAACTGTCTGATGACAAGTAAATAACTTTTTTATCAGGAAAATTTTCTAAAATGTTGTTACCAATAGCTTGAATTAAGTGTGTTTTTCCAAGACCAACGCCACCATAAACGATAAAAGGATTAAAAGAAGTACCCCCGGGATTATCACTTATGGCTCCCGCAGCCGCTCGGGCAAGTTCATTTCCTTCGCCTTTTATAAAATTGTCAAATCTATATCTTGAATTTAAATGAGGATCAAAATTATTCTTTTTCGGCTCAGAGGTTTTGATTGCGGTCGCTACAGTTTTAATAATTTTTATATTTCCTGCTTTATTATCATCTATCTCTGAGTTGTCGTCACTAATTATATACGCAAGTTTTGATCCTGGTCCAAGAACGTCGGCTAAAACTTTGTGAATTAATAAGCTATAGTGCTCATCAAGCCACTCCCAAAAAAACTGACTTGGTAATTGAACTTTAAGGGTAGAATCAATGACCTCCACAGGACGAATTGGCAAAAACCAGGTATTGTAGGTCATTAAAGTAACGTTCTCTTTTATTTTGGATAGGCAATTTTTCCATACCAAAGTAGAGTTATTAGTAGTATTTTCTTTATAAATTTGATCTTGAGCTAATTTTAAGTTATCCACAGGCTTTATAAGAAATAGTTTAATTAAAAATTAAAATTTTAATAAATTAAAATAACGAATAACATTTTACCAACAAGTTGTTAACATCACGTAAAAGCCGGTAACAGCAACAAAACTAAGCAGTTAAGAGAATCGGTCTCATGCGGATAAACATTTGCATGTAAAATTTCCCTCCTAGATATTAGGAGGAAATTTGTGAAACGTTTTCACAAAGCCAGCTTTTACACAAGTTATCAACATCGTTATTGCCAATTAGTACTGACCAAAAAATAGAAAGATAAGACCAACTCCGCAAATTAATTCTTAACAAATTATGCGATTTATTCATTACTTCAGACATTCAAAGCAAATAGACCTCTTAAAATGTTGTAAGTTTTTAAGTCAAGCGATATATTTGCAGACTTTATATGATAATTAGGAGTAAAAAGTGAAAAGAACGTATCAACCAAGCAACAGAAAAAGAAAAAATAAGCACGGATTTCGTGAAAGAATGAAAACTAAAAACGGAAGAAAAGTGCTTGCAAGCAGACGCGCAAAAGGGAGAAAAAAATTAACAGTGAGTGATGAATAGTTATTGAATTGAAAAAGTATTTACTTTCCGGCGTGGAAAGAATTAAAAGCAAGAAAGAATTCAATCGTATATATGTGCTTGGAAAAACAATTTATTCTACGGATAAAAAATTAAAAGCAATATTTTTATGCGATCGAGAAGTTGATAATCCGAGGGTAAAGATAGCCATAGCTATATCAAAAAAAGCTGGTAACGCGGTATGGCGAAACAGGGTTAAAAGGCTGATTAAAGAATCATACAGACTTAATAAAGAATCCTTAATTTCTAAAATTAATGAGGACAAAATTTTATTAAGAATAATTTTTTCAGCAAATTACTTGAATGAAAATAAAAACAAGCAATTAAAACTTCATTACATATTAACACCTGTGTTAGATTTGCTTAGTATCATTAAAAATGAAATTTGACTTAATTTCTTTTATTCAAAGAATCAGCATTTCAACACGTCGGAAAATTTTTCGATCCGAACGATCTGAATTTATAACAAGGTTTCTAAATGGATAAACAAACTATTTTAGCTTTTGTACTTATCGGAGCGATACTTTTAATATGGCTTTATTTAACTGCGCCAGATCCCAGCCAGGCTCCGCAAAAAACACAACAACAAGACACTACATTAGTTCAACAAGATAAACCAGACGGGAACAAAACCACCGACACTTCCGAGAAAGAACAAGCACCCGAAGAGATTGATAAAGAAATAGTAGGAGAATCCTTATTCTCGGGGGATGAAAAACCCGAAGAAATAATAGTTATTGAAAATGATGTTGCTATTTTTGAGCTCTCTACCAGGGGTGGCAACTTTAATAAAGTTTTCTTGAAAAAATTTAATAATTGGTACTCTGCTGGCAAAGAAAACGGCGAAGCACAAACACAAAATCTAGTTCAGCTTATTAATTATTCTTTGGGCAACAGTTATGATGTTGCTTTTGTTTCTACAGAAGGTAAAGCCGTAAATACCAGCTCTTTAAATTTTAATTATGAACAGAAAAAATACAGGCACAATTTATCAGAACAAGACTCGGTTAGAATAGACTTTACTTTTTCTGTTGATGAAAACAGATCAATTACTAAATCATATTTGTTTTACGGCAACAAGTATTTTATTAAAAGTGACATAGGTTTTATAGGATTAAATAATCTTATAAGCAATAACACATTTGATCTTGTTTGGAATAATGGAATTCGATTTGTAGAAGAAAATTCGGTTGATGAAGCAAACTACAGCAAGGCAATCTTTTATTATGGAGAAGAAGCCGTTGATATAGATGCAACATCCGCAGAAGAAAAAACGGTTAAGGAATTCAGAGGAAGAGTAGATTGGTTTGCTCTAAAAAACAAATACTTTTCGACCATTATAATACCTGAAAATAAAAACAGTATAGATGGAGCTTACGTTGAAGGCTCAAGACAAGTCTTTCCCAATGAAGGTGTAAGAGAATATTATAATGCACGATTGATTATTCCTTTCAGTAATAAAGTAGAGGAAACACACTCGTTCACAATTTTTATAGGGCCCGTTGATTATGATCTTCTCTCTGAAATAGATAAATCTTTAAGGTCTGTAATTAACTTCGGCGGATTTTTTGGTTTAACTTTTATTGTCCGACCGATTGCAGAATATGTGCTTCTGCCACTATTTAAGTTCCTGCATAGCCTTATTCCAAATTATGGAATTGTAATTATTGTGTTTTCGCTGATTATTAAATTAGTTGTTTATCCTCTTACAAAGTCCAGTTATCGGTCAATGAAGAAAATGCAGTCGCTTCAACCGAAGATTGCAGAAATAAAAGAAAAGTATAAAGACGATGCACAGAAGATGAACAAAGAGACAATGAAATTATACTCAACGTATGGCGTAAATCCAGCCGGTGGCTGTTTACCCATTCTTCTTCAAATGCCGGTGTTTATTGCTTTGTGGGGATTGTTTCAGGTGGCTGTTGACTTAAGACAACAACCGTTTGTCTGGTGGATTAAGGACCTATCACGCCCAGATGTTATTTATGATCTCGGTTTTAAATTACCGCTTTTCGGGATACAGCAGATAAGTGGTTTGGCAATACTTATGGGCGTTACAACATTCTTGCAACAGAAGATGACAATGAAAGATCCGAAACAAGCTGCCTTGGTTTATATTATGCCCGTAATGCTTACTATTCTTTTTATGACATTTCCATCAGGATTAAATCTTTATTACTTTATGTTTAATCTTTTGTCTATTGCCCAGCAATATTATATAAATCATAAAAGCGGTGATGTTGAACTTGTGCCGGTTGCAAACCCGAAAAAGAAAACAGGGTTTATGCATAGATTAATGGAACAAGCCGAACAACAAGCAAAGCAACAGCAGAAAAAGAAAAAATAATTTAATAATGCGGTCTTTGTTTTTTAATGAAGACCGTTAAAGTTCTACTTATGAGAAAAAACATTTACATAATTCTTTTCTCAGTTATTATCCTCACCACAGGCACTTTCTCTCAAAAAAATACCGAATTAAAACCCGAATTCATTAAAAAAGAACTTCCTTTTGGATTAGTAGAATTTATTTCGAAACCAAAACCAGTTGTTGCACTAGCCTTAAGCGGTGGTGGCGCAAGAGGACTTTCACAGATTGGTGTTTTAAGAGCACTGGAAGAAGCCAACATAGGTGTTGACCTTATTGTAGGCACCAGCATGGGAAGCATTGTTGGTGGGCTTTATGCTGCAGGATATACCGTAAACGAATTAAATGCCGTAGCTCTTACTACCGATTGGGAAGACCTACTTACAATTTCCAGACAATCAGACAGAAGAGAATTATTTGTTGATCAAAAGATTACGGAAGACAAAGCAGTGCTTACACTTCGTTTAGATGGATTAAAACCCATTCTTCCGACAGCATTTAACGATGGACAAAAATTTTCTAACTTTCTTAACATAGCAATATTTAATGCTCCGCTGCACTCAAATGATTCTTTTGATCTTCTCAAGAAAAAATTCAGAGCAGTATGCACAAATCTTGTTACTGGCGACCCCGTTATTTTAAAATCTGGAACGCTTAGCAAAGCACTCAGAGCAAGTTCAAGCGTAACTTTCTTTTTGCCCCCAGTGCAACTAGATTCATTACTTTTAGTTGATGGTGGGTTAGTTGAAAACATTCCTACCAATACAGCAAGAGCAGAGGGCGGAGATATTGTAATTGCGATTAATACAACAAGTCCGCTCCACAAGGAGGAAAAATTAGGCGCACCATGGATTATTGCCGATCAGATCGTTAGCATTCCAATGAAGCATTTGAACGCCAATCAAATTGCAAAAGCAGATGTTGTTATTACTCCGGAACTAAATGATAGGGGGTCTACTGACTTTAGTGACATTGATAAAATTATAAATTCCGGATATCAAAGTGCACTACCGCATATTGTTGCCATTAAAGAAAGATTTGATTCGGTTTATTTAAACCGTTTAGCCACAGAAGAAAAATACTTTAAGAACCCATATCTCCTTGGTAATCTTACTTTATACGAAAGAGAAATTTTAAATAAGCATATTTCAAAAGATTCGGTTTCAAATAAACAGCTTCTCTTAGCTCTTTATGAATTATATTCTCTTGACGACTATACGGAAATAAAAACAGAGATTACTGAATATGAAAGCGAAACAACCATACTGCTTATCAAAACAGAATCTCCAATCATAAAAACAATAGATCTTATTGGATCTTCAGCAATTAATTCCAAAAGAACTGGTGAAATATTTTCATCACTCACCGGACAGCATTACAGCGGACGAAGAATTTTAAATACACTTATTGAATTATTGAAAGAGTACAGAAAAATAGGATATTCCTTAGCAAACATTTCCGAAATCACATTCGACAAAGAAAACGAACAACTTGGAATTTTTGTTGACGAAGGAATAATATCAGAAATAATTACCGAAGGAAACGATTACACAAACCAAAGCATTATTACGAGAGAATTTCCAATTTATGAAGGCGACTTTTTCAACATCGATAAAATTTCAGAGGGATTAATTAACCTTCGTGGAACAAGGCTATTTGAAGATGCCGAGGTCATACTTAAAAAAGAAAACGGTAAAAACATTTTGGTTATCAAAGTCGTTGAAAGACCAACAAGCCTTTTAAGATTGGGCTTTAATGTTAACAATGAAAACCGCGCACGCTTTGCTGCTGATTTGAGAGAAGAAAATCTTTTTGGCAGTGGATCGGAGTTGGGACTTCTTTTTCATGCAAGCTCAAGAGATCGTGGTATTCAGCTTGAACAAAAATCAAATAGATTGTTCAACACTTACTTAACTTATAAAATACGCGCCTTCTATTATTTAAATGATATATATGTTTATGGCGATAAGCCCCAAATCTCTGAAAACAGTTTTTCAAGAGAAGAAATAGGCGAATACAGACAAGTGTTTTTTGGAGGGTCGCTGGGTGTTGGTGCACAGGTTGAGCGTTTTGGCAATCTCATCTTTGAAGGAAAATATCAGATAAATGAAGTTAAGAATATAAATGAAAGCACGGTCGAACCATACAACAGAAAAATTGTTAGTCTTAAAATTAGCACAACAGTAGATACGCAGGACAAATATCCGTATCCGGAGAGAGGGATTTATTTTAACGGATTTTATGAAACCGCACAAACTTTTCTTGGCGGAGATGTTGGTTATACTAATGTTAGTTTTGAATACAGAAATCTTTTAAGATTATCTTCCATAAGTGTATTATCAGCCGGAATAAATATGGGTTTTGGTGATAAAACCCTTCCGTTAGCACAGCAGTACTCTTTGGGTGGAATGAATTCGTTTTTTGGAATGCGCGATAATGAATATCGTGGCAGGCAGATATTCTTAACATCCTTGATGTACAGACTTAAACTTCCCTTTGCTATTTTCTTCGATACATACTTTAGAATACGATATGATCTTGGAAATGTTTGGGAAATTCAGGAACAGATTAAGTTTAAAAACTTGAAACATGGTGTAGGAGCAGCGCTTTCGTTTGATACGCCTATTGGACCTGCAGAATTTGCGGTTGGAAAAAGTTTTTTGTTTAGAAGAGATATTCCCGATAATCCAATTAGTTGGGGTGACCTACAGTTTTACTTTTCGATAGGATATTATTATTAATTTTGCTTCTCTGTTCTTTTTTTAATTTATACAATTCCGGATATTTTCCCGTAGATTGCATCCTTGAATAGTTCAGCCACACACCAGTTAACAGTATTTTCTTCCAAATATCTTTTTGCTTAAATGTTTCACGATATCCGAAGTTGTGCCCCGTTGCAATTTCTACGGATTTTGAGTTGGCAATCTTTTTTGCTTTTTGAAATATTGAACTACTGCGACAACGGCCAGAATTGGATAATATAGAAAAAGTGCTATAAAGCATATAGCCATTGCTGCACCTCCCAAGAGAAATCCCGATCCCTCTACGGGATCTATAAACGTGGTTACCAGATATGTTGCTCCAAATGCGACAAGGACTGTAAGTATTGGTCCTATAAAAAGCACCATTCAGCATTTTACACCGCTCCGTAATGATGTAAGAATTATCGTTATTGCTACGCCAATCGCAACATTAACTATCGGGCCGAGAAGAAGAAATATACTACCAAATTGTTCTAACATGCATTTGTAATAATATTACCACAAAAAATCGCAATGGCGCACAACTTATTATTTACCATAAGAATAATAAATTATTAGAAACGAAAAAACCAAAAATAATTGACAGCTACTTGAACTACCAAAATAGTTTAAAAATAAGAAGTCCACTTAAATCTTATAGAACACCAGGGGTGTCTGGATAAAAACCATTAATAAAAACTTACCGAATAATCCACAAATTTCCCATCATCATAATTAAACTTAGCGCTAAAGAACTTATCTTCGAAAAGCCAGGGAATAAAAATTTTATCACCTTCCCACAGATTAATTTCTGTAAGCTTATTATTTGGTATCCACTCAAGATGACCTTCCGGGGAATCGATTAGTTTGCCCTCGAATTCATTGGTTTTAAAAAGAAAAACATACCAATCCTCTTTTCCATCAAACAAAGGGAAGGTTATAAATCCTTTCATCGTTAAGGATTTAACTTTTAATCCGCATTCTTCTTCTATTTCTCTTATTGCACATTCTTCGGGACTTTCACCGGGATCAAACTTGCCGCCAAGTCCGTTCCACTTGCCTTCATGATAATCATTTTGTTTTTTCACGCGGTGAATCATTAGCGTTGCATTTTTGTTTTTATCAGTAACATAACATAGAGTTGCGAGTTTCATTATTTAATCCGATTATTATAAAATTAGCATTGACAAAGTTATAGTACACGAGTAACTTTTAATAAAGGATTATGAACAAAAATAGATTTTATTTTTTATTTGGTTTTTAATTTTAGAATTCACAGATTTTGACAGGATAAACAAAACAACTGATACACAGAACAAAAATCCGGAGACAGCACAGCATGGATATGTCCGAATTAAGAAAAGATTTGAACGAAGAAGAAACAGAGTCGGTTACCAAACCAGATTATTTTTATGAAGAATCACTTTTTGCAGCAAAGCGTCGCAAAAAAGACGATGACAAGGATCGTGACAAATCGGATGATGAAAATGATGATCTTGCCGAAGATGATGATTATTATGAAGACGAAGACGAGGACTTGTTTGACAAAGAGCCGGGCGATGATGATGTTCTTGAAGATGACCTGGAGATAGATGAACTCGATGAAGACGATCTTTTTGATGACGACGAGGAGACGCCCTTCAATTAAAGAGCAAGAGAGAAAGCAAGACTAAGAATATAAAAATATCTTGCTCTCACGCATAATCTTGTTTTTTCAATAACCCAGATAAGACTTTTTAAGTAAATAATTTTTTACGTAATCTGTTATACCATCTTCAAGCAACGTTGTCGGCAAAGTATATCCAGAATCTCTTAATTTGTTTAGTGTGGCTTCCGTGAAGTATTGATATTTGTCCGCAAGATGATCCGGCAGATCAATATATTCAATATTGACCGGTTTACCCATAGCATTAAATAAAGACTTAACAAGATCGTTCCAGCTTCTTGCTTTGCCCGTACCCACATTATAAAGCCCGTTCTTCTCTTTGTTTTCAAGAAAGTATAAAGTCATATCAACGGCATCTTTTATATAAACAAAGTCGCGCATCTGTTCGCCGTCTTTGTAGTCCGGTCTTCTTGATTTGAATAATCTAACTTTGCCCGTATCTCTAACTTGTTCAAACGCCTTATGTACAACTGAACGCATATCGCCTTTGTGATATTCGTTTGGTCCGTAAACATTGAAATATTTTATTCCGACTATTTTATTAAAAGCACCGTGACGTTTTGCCCAGAGATCAAAAAGTTGCTTTGAGTAACCGTACATATTCAAGGGACGAAGAGATTCTAATTTATCCTCGTCATCATTAAAACCTTTTGTGCCATCACCGTATGTTGCAGCGGAGGATGCGTAAATAAAACGAATGTCATTTTTTAAACAGAACCGTGCAAGCGTTTCCGTGTAGTTGTAATTGTTCGAAAGTAAAAGATCGGCATCTTTTTCTGTTGTTGATGAAATTGCCCCAAGATGGAGTATCGCATCAATCTTGTAAAGATTTTTTTCATTGCGAATATGATCGACGAAGGCGTGTTTGTTGACAAAATCTTCAAACTTCAGTCCGACAAGATTTTTCCATTTTTCCTCTTTACCGAGCTCGTCAACAATAATTATTTTATCTATTCCGAGTTCATTTAATCTCCAGACAATTGCGCTGCCTATAAAGCCGACGCCACCGGTTACTATAATCATGTTTTATTCTTTATTATTTGATGAAAGTTTTTATTAACCATATTCTGTTTCACAATATTGAACTCTTGCAGGGGTATAATGTCAGAAATTTTCAGGACATCACTACATTGGTTCATTTAGTATGTTGAGCATATCCAGCTCAAGACTTTCATAAGGTGTTTCAATTATTCTTCCAAGCTCAGAATCATTTTTGTAAAAAATAAATGTAGGAACAAGTTCTATTACCAGCCCGGCAGTTTCATCAGCAAGGCCAACCTTATTTCGGTTAACAAAAATCAGTTCGACATTGTCTGCCGAAAAAGCGAGATAATCTAATATTCTATAAAATCGCGGAATTTGCTCACGCGAATCGCTGCACCAGGTAGCACCAACAATTTTTATTTTAATGTTTTCTATGAGTGGAATAATTTCATCCGCAGCAATTGCATCAACACTATAATCAGAATATTCATCTTCCCATTCCGGTAAAAGCAAGATATCTCTTGTATAAGTTCCGACAATTATTTCCTTTTCGTTTTTTTCATCGGTCTGTATTTCATAATTAGTCTGGGCGAAAACAAATGAATTGAGAAAAAACACGATTATCAAAAGTGTTGTTTTCATTTTATTCCTTATTGTCTTGTCGATTGAAACGCACATCAACTCCCCAAAGAAGTTTTTTCCTCAGGGTTTCAAAATATGTTGTTAATGATGTATGAACAAGCTTTAATGGTTTTTCATATTTTCTGATCGTTATTTCGTAAGGAGGCGGAAAAGTAAAAACTCTTTGTCCATCGCAGCTTACTTTAATATCGGTGTGGGGCGAATCAGCACGGATAAGAAGCTCCTGATTGCTTGGCAAAACCAGCGGACGTACTGTTAAGCTATGCGGCGAAATGGGTGAAAGCGTTATTACCTTTGATTGGGGAGAAACTATCGGCCCGCCCACAGAAATTGAATAGCCTGTTGAACCGGTTGGCGTAGCAACGATCAACCCATCTGCGGAAAAAGTTGTTACATATTCACCGTCTACCCAGGCAGTAAGCTCAATCATTTTTGGCCAGCCGCCTTTTTCGATTACGATATCATTAATTGCAAACAACTTTTCACAACCGTAGCCAACGCAATCACCCGTAATAACCATTCGTTCATCAATAGTATAATTTTTTGTTTTTATTGCCTCAATTATTTTGTCCATATGAACAATATCTGCCTCAACAAGAAAACCAAGTTTCCCAAGGTTTACCCCCAGTACGGGTTTATCGTAATGAAAAGCATGATATGCCGTGGCTAGCATTGTACCGTCGCCGCCGATGGAAAGTATCAGGTCACTTTTTTCATAAATTTCTTTATCTTCATTGGGAAATTCTTCATCGAGCTGAATCTTTAGTTTACCCTTGTCTTCGACAAGAGATTTTGTAAGTAGATAATCGAGTTTGTTCTCTTTAAGCTTGTGAACGAAGGACGAAACAACCTCAAGTCACGTTTTCTTTTGTTATGTTAGCAACTATACCAATTAGCATTGCCGCTTCTCGTTATTATTTTTATAAGGTTGTGATCTAATTTTTATTCATCTCATTTACATAAACGAGCTTAACTTCTTTAAGCGTTTCCTCAAGGAATTTCTCTTCGTACTCGGAAAGATTACCTTTCGTTTTTTCTTTTATCATATCGAGAGTATCAATTGAAAGTTTTGCAAACTCAAGGTTCTTTTCTGTTTTTCCGGCAACTGGATTTTCCAATTTTCCCAGAGACATCATTGCCATCTGATGGTTTTGCATCACAAGCTGTACAAACAGCATTTCATTGGTCCATTTATCTTCCATAAAATCTTTCAAATTGTTGATTGCAAATTAGCAATTTAATAAATGAATTTCGCTGACTTAACTATGTCTTACGGAAATAATATCTCCATCTTTAACTATATATTCTTTGCCTTCCAATCTCCATTTGCCGGCTTCTTTTGCTTTTGGAAAAGATCCGAGCTCAAGATAATCATCATAAGAAACAACTTCTGCACGGATAAATTTTTTGAAAAAATCTGTATGAATTTCTCCTGCCGACTCCTGTGCATTCATTCCTTTTCTAATTGTCCATGCACGGCATTCATCATCACCAACCGTGAAGAAAGATTGAAGACCAAGCAGATCATAAGATTTTCTTATCAAACTATCAAGCGCAGATTCTTTAATTCCGTAATCATCCATAAAAACTTTAGTATCTTCTTCAGAAAGTTCTGCCATTTCCATTTCAATCTGACCGAAAAAGCATAGTGCTTTTGTATTAGGACCAAGTTTTTTCTTTACTAAGTTCACTAAGGAATGTTTCCGTATTGTTTGTTTGCGCCTCATCAAAGTTAAGAGCAATCAGCATCGGCTTGATTGAAAGAAGCTGATAGGTTCTCAAAATCAACATTTCGTCTTTAGTGAAATTGTGGTCACGAAGTGGAGTTTCATTCTGAAGAAGCTCAAGACATTTTTCAAGAAGAGGAACTTCACGCTTAAGTTTATCATCATTCGTTTTCATTATTTGCTTCTTTATATTCTCTAATCTTTTTTCAATCAAAGACATATCTGAAATAATAAATTCCGTCTCAAAAGAATCAATATCCCGCGTCATATTTATTGATCCATCAGGATGAGGAACGGACTCATTTGAAAACAATCTTACTACCTGAACAAGCGCATCATTTGTTTTTACTTTCGAAAGAAAATTTCCAGTAAACTGTGTAGAACCGGAATCACCTTTTTGTAAACCAACAACATCTACAACCTCAATTGTTGCATTTACTTTTTTCTTCGGATTGAACATTTCTGTCAACTTATCAAGTCTTTCGTCCGGTACTTTTATAACAGCCTGATGTGCTTCTGATTTTAAAAGTTCTGCAGGATCTAAAAGTGTTTTTGTAATTGTTTGAAAAAGCGTTGACTTTCCGGAATATGGCAAGCCTACTATTCCTATTTGCATTTGTTTCTCTTTTTATTTCTGATAATTTAATACAAATATAATCAAGTAAATCCAGTATGTCTCTAGATTGAATTATCGGCATAATGTTTTTTATATTTAAATAGAAAAAAACTATATCTTGTAAAAACAAAGAGGTAAAACATGAAATTATTAAAAATATTTTTACCTGCGTTATTGCTTGCATTTACTGTTTATTATTGCAGCACAGTTCCCATCACCGGAAGATCTCAATTAAATTTAATTCCGGCATCGGAAATCAATGCATTAAGTTTTCAGCAGTACGATGAATTTCTGAAACAAAACAAGCTGAGTACGGACGCAGGACAAACAGCAATGGTTAAGCGCATTGGCGTTAACGTCCAGAGAGCTGTAGAAACATATTTTGCGCAAAACAATCTGTCTAAAGAATTACAGGGATATGCATGGGATTTTAATCTTGTTGAAAATCCTGAAGTAAATGCCTGGTGTATGCCTGGCGGTAAAGTAGTTGTTTATACAGGAATACTTCCCATAACACAGGATGAAACCGGATTGGCAGTTGTAATGGGACATGAAATTGCTCATGCAATTGCACAGCATGGCGGTGAAAGAATGAGTCAGGGTTTGCTGCAAGAACTTGGTGGAATGGCATTATCGGTTGCTTTAGAAGACGAACCGGAATTAACACAGAATATTTTTATGGCCGCTTATGGCCTGGGATCTACAATCGGTGTGATTCTTCCATACAGCAGAACGCATGAAAGTGAAGCAGACAGATTGGGTTTGATCTTTATGTCAATGGCTGGATATAACCCCAATGCCGCAGTGGATTTCTGGACAAGAATGTCACAAAGCAAAGGCGGCGCTTCACCACCGGAATTTTTAAGCACACATCCATCTGATGAAACAAGAATTGCAAATATTAAAAAGCACCTTCCTGAAGCGCTGAAGTATTATAAAAAATGATTTGCGAAGTGTGGAGTCGACCTCTAAGGTGAACTCCACACTTAGATTAAACCTATTCAGCCATACCTGAAGAGTGTAATGAATTAAACAACAATTTGAACGTTCCAAAAGTTTGATGCCGGTTCTGAACTTTAAATCCCATTAAAACAACACTTCCGGCTTTTTGTTTTAACTCAACCAGCGCAGCTTTACGGAAAAGATTGTCTTCTCCATGCAAAAAGCCCGATTTGAGAATGTCTTTATCGGGATATCTTACAACAATATTTCTGTCATACTGTCCAAAAGGAACAGAAGTTTGAAAAGCAATATTATTATCCTGGTAACCGATTATGTTTTCTTCCATTCCATATCCAATTGGATTTTTGTTATCAACAATTAGTGAAATTAGAGTACCCGGACAGAAAAATTCGTTACTCTTAACATCCTTAAGAACATTTCTTATACGCAGCTCAAGTTCCTCAATCGCGAAATTGCATGCATCTCCAAGCACTACAAGTCTTCCGCCATCTTTTTCAATAAATTGCTTTAAATTTTCAACACCTTCTTTTTCAATTCCACCTTCATATTCAGGTGGTTTTGGTCTGTTGTAACGCTTGTACTCGCCGCCATACTTTCCTGTTTTTATAACTTCTGTGCTCATATCGGGTATTATAATAACATCATATCTTTTCTTAAGATCCGGCGCTTTCATATCTTTATTAAATATCTGTACAAAATCAAACTCGTAATTTTCAAGCAGAAGTCTTGTCCATCCTTCGTCCATGTTTGCAAGATAAGGGTGGTATATTCCAATCTTTACTTTTTTAAGTTCTTTAATTTTTTTTGAATCTATATCGTCGGCAGAATAAATTTGAATATTTAAATCATTAACTATTTTATTCAATTCGTCGGACGATAATTCGTCTGACGGAAAAACAACCGAACCTTCTTTAAATAGATTCTCATCTATTAAAAGTTTTTCAATGTTCCAGTAAACAGGCACATCAGCTTTCTGTAAACGATTTATTAATGTGGAATTTACATTTGGTCCGGCTTGTGCTATAAAATATTTGCCCTGTTTATTTTCGACAAAACCTTTCTTATAATTTGCATCAGACAGCAGCGTTGTTTGCAGTTCAAATGGTTTATCAATTGTATAGTGTTTTACACCCATCAAGTAAGGCAATGTCCAGCCCGCAACATCGTAAGGATTGATCGGATCTTCTTTTTTAGAAGCGCGCAGATCAGGATAACGCTGTTCTTCGAACAGATCTTTTACATATTTTCCGTTGGGCTGGGATAAGAAAATGACATAACTATCTGACGGATAAATTGTGTTATCAACCCTGAATTCTTTTTCTGTAAAATGGACTTCAACTGCACCCGCCTGAAGAATCTCTATCATTTTAGAGGTTGTTATATGATCATTTTGATCGCGAGGAATAATTATTGCATATGGATTTCCCAGTTTTCCTTGCTGCACAGCATCTTTGCCCATCTGGTAATAATTAAATAGAATCTCTTCTTTAAATTCTGCGGCAGATTCAAGCAAGCTGAATGTTAAGGAAAGTTCATAATCTACAATGTCTCTAAGACGCCACCAACCGCCTCGCCAGGGATGCGGATAATTTGTTCGTAAGTCATAAGTGGTTAATCCTGAAGTAGCTTTAACTTCGTCGGGATCAATGTAAATGGGGCTCGCTATGTTACAGCTTGCCATTTCAGATAATAACGCAATTTGGTTATGCCACAATCCGCAATCGCTTGCAGGGCCCTGCCACCAACCTTCAAAGTACGCGTGATCAATAACGCCGGTCTTATCTTCCTGCTCAAGTCTAAGCGTAGTTAATGCGCCCAATACCTTTTGCCATTGCCATATCATAGGGTGAACGTTTGGGTTGATAGGATCTTTATATGGAACAACAAAAAGTCTGGCCGATGTGCTGCCCATTTGATGCTCATCTAGCCAAATTTGAGGCACCCACTTATGGAAAGCTACATCAACCACGTTTTTTGTTTCAACAAGGTTGAACATAAACCAATCACGGTTATTATTGTGTCCCGCATATTTGTGGTATAAGTACGGGAGCGGACTTCCATCAAATTCAGTTCCGAGATATTTATTATACCAATCAACAATCATTGTCGTGCCGTCAGGATTTATTGAAGGCATAAGAATGAAGATCACATCGCTTAATGCGTTGATCGATTTTTCTGAAACATTATCTGTGATAAGATCATAAGCAAATTCCATGGACATCTGCGAAGAACCTATTTCCGTTGAATGAATATTGCAAGTAACAAGCACAACAATTTTTCCATCCTTTGCTAGATATCGTGCTCTGTCATCGGTCAATTTCCTTGGGTCAGAAAGTTCTTTTACAATATTTCGATACTTTTCCAGGTCTTTAATGTTATTTTCCGTACTGATAATTGCCATAAACATCTCTTTGCCGAGAGTGCTTTTGCCTATTTCTTCATAACGTAGCTTTTCTGAATTCTCAGAAAGATGTTTGAAATATTTTTGGATAGTCTCATAATCTGCAACCTTATAATCTGCACCGACGCGGTATCCCAAGAATTCTTCTGGCGATTTAATGGATTGTGAAAAAATTATTTGTGAAGCAAGAAGAAAGAAAAACAAAACCTGTTTTATATTTATCATAATAAACTCCCGGGAAGTGAAAATATTTATTATCGACATTCCATCCGGCAATTATTGGGACTATAATAAGAATGAGTTATGGTTAATTAGCTCAATCACACAACTTCCGGATCGTTAAGAAATTACAATGCATAATTAGCAATTAATTCTAACTAAAGTCAAAAACTTTCTGTGAAAACACAAAATTATTATCAATTACCAAAAAAAATGATTCAGAATTAAAAACAGACAAATATCACAAATATTCATCCCAACTCTTTATTCTTAACTATCCCGGATGTATTGATCGAGCACGCGGATAAATCTTTATACAAACCGAACCCTAGTGAACAACAGTATTTTAAGATCAACAATTTTTATATTTACAAACGATGAAAAAAATATTTTCACCACATCTTTCCGCAATTCTGCTTGCTCTGCTTGTGACCTTTTTGTGGTCAACTTCGTTTGTGATAATAAAACTTGGATTAAAGGAAATTCCCCCATTAACATTTGCAGGGCTAAGATATTCAATTGCTTTTTTGTGTCTTCTTCCATTTGCATTTACTCCGAGAAACAAATCGCTAATTAAATCTCTTGAGAAAAGAGACTGGGTAAAACTTATTTTACTTGGAATTTTGTTTTACGCTTTTACCCAGGGCACACAATTTATCGGACTATCACTTCTTCCTGCTGTAACAGTAAGTCTATGGCTGAACTTTACTCCGCTCATTGTTGCAGTAATGGCAATATTTTTAATAAAAGAGATTCCAACATCGCTTCAGTGGATTGGAGTTGTTTTATTTATTGTTGGAATTCTCACTTACTTTTTTCCTGTTTCGTTAAGCGAAGATCATTCATTGGGATTAATCGTAATGACAGTTGGTGTTCTTGCTAATTCTGCATCCGCAGTTCTTGGAAGAAATGTGAATCAAAAGGGAAATGTGAATCCTCTTGTTGTTACAGTAATAAGCATGGGTATAGGATCGATTATACTTTTAGCTTCCGGATTATTCATACAGGGCCTTCCTTCAATCAGTCTGGAAAACATCTTTTATCTTTTCTGGCTTGCTGTTATCAATACTGCGCTTGCGTTTACGATCTGGAATTATACCTTACGAACTTTGACCGCAATGGAATCCAGCATCATAAACGGCACAATGTTAATTCAAATTGCTATCCTTGCATGGATTTTTCTTGGAGAAGCAATAACCATTAAAGAAGGCATAGGAATGCTCATTGCTGTAATTGGAGCTTTGCTTGTTCAATTAAAATTTAATAAGAAATAGTTCATCTTTAACAGCCAACAAATTCATTCAAATATAAAAAATTGTTGAAAAGGGGATCGTTTTGAAAAGAGGTGTTTTAAAAACAAATTTTACCCATTTGTCATTCCCACGAAAGTGGGAATCTATTTTGTTTATAGGTTTTAGATTCCCGCCTACGCGGGAATGACAGGAATATTGAAACTCATGAAACAATCCTTTTACGTTTTTAAATATCTTTACCTGGCTTTGATTAGTTTTGAACAGGAAAAATCACGCAGCAATTAAATTTTAAGAGAAGTATCATGAAAAAAATATTTGCCGGAAGTATTTTCATCCCAATATTCATTTTGCTAACCGGGCTTAGTTCGATACTTGCCCAAGACACAATCAACAAAGAAATTAAGGACATTAAGGAACAGAACGAAGATCTACAGCACAGACTGGATGTTCTTGAAAAGAGCATTGACGACATAATCTGGTTTCAGAGAATTGGCGAGGTTGCATTTATCGACAAAGTATTTTTAACCGGACCGCCGTTATGGAAAGAGAAAAATCCAACTGCGCAAGGCGCAGGGAATCCAACCAAATTCTGGTCTTATGTGTTCATTCCGAAAAATTTAGACCTAAGTAAAAAATATCCGCTTATCGTTTTTCCTCACGGGGGAGTTCATGCAAATTTTTCTACTTACTACACTCACATTGTTAAAGAGCTTATTACACAGCAGTACATAGTAGTCGCGGCTGAATACAGGGGAAGCACCGGCTATGGTAAATCTCATTACGAAAAAATTGATTACGGCGGTTTAGAAGTTGAAGATGTTGATGCAAGCCGTCAGTTTATGATTGACAATTACGATTTTGTTGATGCTGACAGAGTCGGAATTTTCGGCTGGAGTCACGGCGGTTTAATTGCACTGATGAATATTTTTCAACATCCTGAAAATTATAAGGTTGCATTTGCAGGAGTTCCTGTCAGCGATCTTGTTTCAAGAATGGGATATAAAGATCAAAGTTACCGCGATCTGTATGAAGCTGATTATCACATCGGACAATCCGCAGAAGAAAATGTGGAAGAATATAGAAAACGTTCTCCAATCTGGCATGCAGATAAACTAAAGACACCATTGCTGATTCATACAAACACAAACGATGAAGATGTTAACGTTCTGGAAGTTGAATTATTGATTAATGCACTTAAAGCAGCTGGAAAAGATTTCGAGTATGAAATCTTCAAAAGTCTTCCCGGCGGACATTCATTTGACAGGCTTGATACAAAAAAAGCAAGAGAAATTCGAGTTAAGATTTACAATTTCATTAATAAATATCTTAAGCCTCCAAAACCAATTAAAAGAGTCGATGATATAAATAAAGCAGCATATCAATAAAAGTAATATGATGTTTAGTTAAATATAAAAAGTGTTGTCGCAAAATATTTTCGGAGAATCCAATTATTATGGAAAAAAAATATTCCGCGAAGTATTTTAATCTTAATTCTTTCATTTTCACTGCTGAATCTTGTGGTATATATTTTAACAACCGCCCTGACAAATTACGGTATGTTCCGTGATGAGTTTTACTATTTGGCTTGCGCAAACCGTTTGGATATAGGTTATGTAGATCATCCGCCATTATCAATTTTTGTGTTGGCAATCTGGAAGACTTTATTCGGAGATTCTTTATTCGCAATCCGAATGATTTCTGCATTAGTATCTTCCGCCAGCGTTTTTATAATTGGATTATTAACTGTAAGATTAGAAGGAAAAACGCCCGCGGTTATTATTTCAACCCTTACTTTTATGTTGTCCCCGATATTTCTCGGGATGAACACCATCTACTCAATGAACACTTTCGATTTTCTATTTTGGATTTCATCGGCGTATATATTTTTGAGACTCATTCAAACCGAAAACAAGAATCTGTGGATTATGTTAGGTGTTGTAATTGGCCTTGGCGTTTTAAATAAAACAAGTATGTTCTGGTTAAGTACCGGTGTGACTTGCAGGAACAATCTTTACACCTTTACGAAAAGATCTTAAAACAAAATATCCGTACATTGCAGCAGCAATTGCCCTTATAATTTTCTCACCATACATCATCTGGAATATAACTCATGATTTTGCCCATCTTGAGTTTATGAGAAATGCAGCAACAAGAAAGTACGGCGGATTAACCCCCATATCATTTATATTTGATCAGATATTAATTCTTAATCCTATTGCAATTTTAATCTGGCTTCCCGGAATTATATTTTTCTTCTTTAAAAAAGACTACAAACAAATCGGGCAATTGGATTTATCTGGCTGACAACATTCATAATTCTTTTAATAAATATTCACAGCAAAGGAGAATATATAGCCGCAGCATACCAGATTATTTTTGCTGGCGGTGCAGTTATGATAGAAAAATGGAGTTCGGCACCTAAACGAGCCTGGTTGAAATATGCTTTAGTTCTTCCAGTCATAGTATCTGGAATTATTTTAGTTCCCTTTGCCCGTCCGCTGCTTTCACCCGAAAAATTTCTGGAGCATCAAAAAGCCATTGGTCTTAAACCGCCGAGCAGTGAGGGACATGAAACCGAGCTTCCGCAGTTTTATTCCGATATGTTCGGTTGGGAAGATCTTGCAAAAAATGTTTCTAAGGTTTATCAAACACTTCCTGAAGAAGAAAGAAAAACAACTTTTGTTTACTGCAGCAACTACGGAAAGGCTGGTGCAATCGAATACTACAGTAAAAAATATCCGTTGCCAAAAGTAATTTGTCCGCATAACAGTTACTGGTATTGGTCGTCAGACTCCGGCGAGTCTAACGGACTCGACGAGTGGTCGGGAAGCACAAACATTACCACAGTAATTATTATTGGTGGAGAGATTGAGGAACATCTTGAATCACTGGAAGAAGTTTATGAAGTAGGATATCACTACACAGAATATGCAATGCCTTATGAAAATAACTTAAAAATTTTTGTTGGAAGGGGACTGAAAATATCATTTGAGGAGATAAGGAGAAGTAATAAGATTTTTATTTAATTTATCGTGCATATACCAATAATGGAACTGATAAAGTCGCATAATGAATTATATAAAGCACTTTTCCAAAGCAGTTAAGTTTTAAAATATTATTAATCTTTTTATATTAGCCCAAAAGCAAATCCTAAATATTGTTTGTTTGTTATTTTTATTTTTAATATATTTTAAGTATTAAATAGTGCTTGTACACCTAAGTAATCTTTTAGAAAATGAAAAAAATCCGAGTATTACTTATTGAAGATAATCGACTTCTGCGTGAAGGTATCTCTGCAATGCTCAAAAAGCAACCCGACATGAATGTTGTTACCACTGTGGGTAATGGCGAAAACATTTTGGAGCTAATCGGCAAACAAAAACCAAACATTGTACTTCTGGATTTAGGTTTACGAAGTCAGAACAGCTTGCGTATAGTAAAATTAGTTAAGAAGAATTTTAAGGAAACTAAAATAATTGTGATGGATCTTATCCCATTACAGGCAGATGTTTTTGATTATGTGCAAGCCGGTGTTTCGGGATTCATGCTAAAAGATATAAGTGTTGCTGAATTTTTAAAAACGATTCGCTCTGTTTATAAAGGTGCTCAGGTTTTACCGTCTCACTTAACGGGATCACTTTTTTCTCAGATAGTTGAACATGCAATAAATGGATCAATTCCGGCTATACTTGCAGAATCGGTTCGCATGACAAAACGTGAAAGACAAGTGATTGAATTGATTGCAGACGGGAACACCAACAAAGAGATAGCCCAAAAGCTTCATCTTTCTACACATACTGTAAAAAGTCATGTCCATAATATCCTTGAAAAATTATCACTAAGTACCCGGGTTCAGATAGCAAAACATGCTCATCTCTCTGACGCATACAAAGCAGCTATAGATACTACTTCCTTAATAAATGAATAATATTCTTCCCCACGATCAGCTTACCCAAAAGATGTAGTCCCTTTTTCATCCTTTTGAACGATTGATTTTCATTCCTAAATAGTTGCATCTTAATTCTGGTGATAAGCGCATTAGTTAGTTTCTCTTTTCATCATAATACTTTATAAAAAGTCCGTTAATCTATTGAGAGTATAAAATGAAAAAAATCAGATTATTGATTATTGAAGACAATCGTCTTCTTCGAGACGGAATTCTTTCTATTCTTAAACCTCATAAGGATATCTTAATAATAGCTGCCTCCGGAGACGGCAAGAAGACACTTTTAAAAATCAAGAAGTTAAAACCAAATGTAGTTCTTTTGGATTTGGGATTGAGAAGTCTAAACAGTTTGCGTGTGGTGGAAATAGTAAAGGAAGATTTTCCGCTGGCAAAAATAATAGTTATGGATCTTGCGCCGGTACAAGCTGATATATTGCAATACGTAAAAGCAGGTGCGAATGGATTTATTCTTAAAGATGCTTCACTTAATGATTTTTTAATCACAATAAGAACAGTTTGTGAAGGTGCAACTGTTCTTCCGCCAACGTTAGTCGATTCTCTTTTTTCACAGATTATTGATCACGCAGTAAGAGAAGGAAGCTCCAAGCTGAAAGAAGCTGTCCAGATGACAAAGCGGGAACGAGAGGTAATCGGATTACTTGGCGAAGGTATGAGCAATAATGAAATCGGTCAGAGAATTCGTGTATCAACCTACACAGTTAAAAGCCATATTCATAATATTATGGAAAAACTGGCATTACACACACGTTTAGAAATTGCAAACTATTCTTACACCGAGGAGACTCTTAAAACAATTTCGAAAAGCATTTCGGTAATTGACAATTAATTAAATATGCGCTGTTTGTTCTAACAGTATTGGATAAACAACGCAATAAAAAAGGAGAAACATCATGCGTTATTTTTTTGGATTAATCTTAACACTTTTTTTGTGGGGTGCTTCAGGCACTTCGATCGCACAAATAAGCGCTAGTCTTAACTTTAACCTCGATAGTCAACCAGCCTGGGGTCCAACTGGTTATGATTATGTTGAATATTATTACTTGCCCGATATCGGAGTTTACTACAGTGTACCTCAACAGCGTTACTACTACTACGAAAAAGGAAATTGGATTTATAGATCATCTTTGCCATCACGTTATAGTAACTACAATTTTTATAAGTCTTATAAAATTGTAATCAATGAACGGGAACCATGGCACAAGCATAAAACTTACAGAGACAAATATTCTTCTTATAAAAATCGGCACGATCAACCGCTAATACGGGACAGCAAAGATTCAAAATACTATCAAAACAAAAACCACCCCAAACATGACAGCTGGGTTAAGCAGCAAAAACAAGATAATGATAAAAATAAAAAAAATAATCAAAATAATAATTCGAAAAAACACGATAAAGGTAAGAAGAAAAAATAACCGGGAGCTGTAATTAAGAAATTAAAAACCGGTTTTGATTTGATTAAGTAATTTCATCTCAAAACCGGCAGGAGTGGTGAAACTAATTATTTGACTTCCAACTGTGTTAGAAATATTATCTTCACAAACAGTAGCACCTCACTCAAAAGATGTAGTTCCTTTTCCATCCTTTCGCTCGATTGATTCGCTACCCATTAACCCATATCATTACTTTGTAATAAAAAGATCAACAAAGTGATTAGGAAAACAAGATTAGACTCTAACTTGGTTTTCCTTTGGTATTCGGAAGAAGAATAGTCTAAGTATTACAAGGAATTTTTGCGAGGAAAGAAGAATAACATGAGAAGCAATTTTATTTATATAACCCAGATAATCCTTTTATTTGTAGCATTGGGCTACGGTCAATCCGACAAAGAGAAAATCGTTTTAAGTTCAAGATCATATTTCCCCATTAATAATGATCTGACATTAGTTTATGAGTCATCATTTGGTGAAAGCATAACAAAATATTTTCAAGAAGGTGAGTTCACCATCTGTTCTAGTGAAGCTGATAAATTTAAGTATAGACAGGCTTTGCTGATAAAAGAAGACGGCGTGTTTGTAAAAGAAACATATCAGTTCTTAAAAATATTTTTATTCATTAAAAAAGAAGCAACTTTTACATATGGAGAACCGTTGCTGCGATTCCCCCTCCCTTTGTTACCGGATATGGAATGGAAATGGGAAGGAGACGAATATTCAGACGGTGAAGCGAATAAAGTTATGGTTACAGGAAAGACTTTTGATAAAGAATTTATTATGACTAAAGCTGGAAGATTTGAAGCTATAAAATTGGAAACTATTGTGGTAGGTTCTTCCGATTCTAAAAATAGAATAACTGAATGGTATGCTGAGGGGATTGGGTTAATAAAAGCAAAAATAGTAATTGAAGGTGGTGGACTGATGGGAGTTCTTAGGGATATTTTAGGATATGGAACCATCGAATTTGAATTAAAAGAAATAAGAAAAGAATAATCGAACAATAAATAATTGCTCAGAATTTGGTTTTTTAGCAAGAAATATTTTTTAAACACTCCTATTCTAAATAAATAGAAATTTAACCTCCCTAATAGGCGGAGTTGTTTTTTTAGCTGGCAAAAAGAAAAATTAGTTGCTGAATTTAGGCTGTAGTGATTATTCTCTCACCCAAAAGATGTAGTCCCTTTTTCATTCTAATGACGGATTGAGTTTTGATTATTAATAGCTGATTATAGGCTTAAATAAGAATCAACAATTCTATGAAATAAGCGCGTCTAGTTCAAGGAGTAAGAAATGAACATTCTAATGGTTTATCCAATGTATCCGGATACGTTCTGGAGTTTTAAACACGCTTTAAAGTTTGTATCAAAGAAAGCGAGTTTTCCGCCGTTAGGACTTTTAACAGTTGCGTCAATGCTGCCCAAAGATTGGAATAAAAAACTAATTGATATGAATGCGAATCAGTTGATGGACGATGATATTCTTTGGGCAGATGTTCTTTTTATAAGTGCGATGTCAATACAAAGTGAGTCTGCCAATGATGTGATACAAAGATGTAAAAAGCTAAATGCAAAAATTGCAGCAGGCGGACCTTTATTTACAAGCAGTTCCGAACTTTATCAAAACATTGACTATCTGATTCTAAATGAAGCAGAAATTACTCTTCCGGAGTTTTTAAATGATCTGAGCGAAGGAAAGCCCAAGCACAAATACACTTCCGAAGATTGGGCGGATATTACAACCACGCCCCTGCCTCTTTGGGAACTTGTCTCAATTAATAATTATACTTCAATGAATCTTCAGTATTCGCGCGGCTGTCCTTATGATTGTGACTTTTGCGATATAACGGTTCTTTACGGAAGAAAACCCCGCACAAAAACAAAAGAACAAGTGATAGACGAATTAGATGCACTATATTTTACCGGCTGGCGTGGACCGGTTTTCTTTGTTGATGATAATTTTATCGGCAATAAAGTAAAATTGAAAAAAGAAATACTTCCCGCTATTGCCGAATGGATGGATAGAAGAAAAAATCCGTTTTACCTGAACACAGAAGCATCTATAAATCTTGCCGATGACGATACATTGATGAATCAAATGGCAAAAGCAGGATTTGAAGCTGTATTTATTGGAATTGAATCGCCTAACGAAAAAAGTCTGATTGAATGTAATAAACCTATGAATACAAACCGTGATTTAATTGCAAGTGTGAAGAAAATTCAAGCTGCTGGTTTGGAGGTTCAGGGTGGATTTATTGTTGGATTTGACAATGATCCTCCGAAAATATTTGAAGAGCTTACAAACTTTATTCAGCAAAGCGGTATTGTAACTGCAATGGTTGGATTACTTAATGCACCAAGAGGGACAAAGCTTGAGAAAAGACTTCTCGATGAAGGCAGGATGCTAAAAGATTTTACAGGAAATAACACTGACTTTTCCATTAATTTTATTCCTAAGATGGATTCAGAAGAACTTCTTGATGGTTATAAATCTATCTTAAAAACAATATATTCGCCGAAGTATTATTATGAACGTGTTATGCGGTTTATGAAGGAATTTGAACCAAAGAAGAAAAAAGTATTTCACCTTAATCCAAACTATGTTCTTGCTTTGTTCAGATCAATACTTAAACTGGGCATAATTGGTGAGGAAAGAATTTATTACTGGAAATTATTTTTCTGGTCTTTATTCAGAAAGCCGCAGCTATTTTCATTAGCAATTTTATTTACAATTTATGGGTTTCATTTTAGAAGAGTATCTAACAGCTAGTATTGAAGCATTATGCTTCCGAACCCG
This sequence comes from uncultured Ignavibacteriaceae bacterium, assembly GCA_963804005.1. Taxonomy (GTDB): domain Bacteria; phylum Bacteroidota; class Ignavibacteria; order Ignavibacteriales; family Ignavibacteriaceae; genus JAGXRK01. Next base: position 83,029 of record CAWDOP010000011.1, read on the forward strand.
TTTAAGGGGATTAGTCCCCTTTTCATCCCTTTGCTCGATTGGTTTGACTTGCGCCATCTCGTATCTTGCTGTGTGTTCGAAAAAAGCGAATTTATCGTTGTTGTAAAAAAACATTGATTTAGGAACGATAATTTTAAGTTCGAAATAAATTGAAAATATAAAAGGAGTTATAGTCATGAAAAATTTTCTATTGTTCGGTATGGTTTTGTTTTTGATGATAATTGTTGCAAAACCAATTGCAGCGCAGGATCGCGGATTTGGGATGGGGCTTATTTTAGGAGAACCAACCGGGTTGAGCGCAAAACTCTGGACGTCAAAAATAAATGCTTTTGATTTCGGTCTTGGTGTAGGTCTTGGGGGTGATCGTATCAAATACGAAGGTGACTACGATAATACTGGCCGTATCCATTTTCATATGGATTATCTCTGGCACTCATTCAATGCAATAAGTTCAACCGAAAGGTTTCCTCTTTATTATGGAATCGGTGGCAGGTTTAACAGTGGGGGAGGATATGAAAACTCCATTGGTGTAAGAGGAGTGTTTGGAATAGCCTGGTTTCCCCGTGCAACCCCCATTGATGTATTTTTTGAGTTAGTACCAGTCTTTCAGGTTACTCCACTTACCGGGCTGGGAATTGATGCCGGACTGGGTCTAAGATATTTCTTTCAATAAAAGAAAATAATTTTTGAAGTTTTTAATGAAAGGAGTTTAACGATGAAAAAAATAAAAAACATAATTGTGATTTCAGCTTTAGCCATGTCTGTTTTTGTTTTTGGTTGCAGTGCTAGTAACGCTGTTAAAGGAGGAGTTATTGGCGGAGTTAGCGGTGGTGTGGTTGGTGGAGTTATTGGTGATCAATTAGGTAATACTGCATTGGGTGCGATAATTGGTGCAGCCGTTGGTGGTACCGCTGGAGTTTTGATTGGTAAGCATATGGATAAGCAAGCCAAAGAAATGGAAAAAGACATTGAAGGTGCAGAAATAGAAAGGGTTGGCGAAGGTATAAAAATTACTTTCGATTCAGGAATCTTATTTGGATTCGATTCCTCAACACTTCAACCCGAAGCTAAAGCAAATATCAGTAAACTTGCTGTAATTCTTAAAAAATATCCTGATACAAATATCCTGGTAACAGGACATACCGATTCTGATGGTTCAGACCAATACAATCAGGATTTGTCTGAAAGAAGAGCTAAATCAGTTTCAGATTATGCAATGTTACAAGGGGTTAATTCTTCAAGACTTTCTATTATCGGATTAGGTGAAACTGAACCTGTTGCATCAAACGATACAGACTATGGAAAAAGCCAGAACAGAAGAGTTGAAATCGCAATTTTCGCAAATGAAGATCTTAAAGCAGCTGCTGAAAGAGGCGAACTTTAATAAGTTTATGGATGGTGGGCAGTGGGCACAAAGCCGTTAAAGCGGAGTGCCCTTGATTTTTGAAAATCCCTTGGCGGTATTTTATATCTTTCATTCATTTCCTGTAGAAATGTCTAGCTCGCGAATCTCCCTAAGGTCATGGTCCCTTTTTCATCCCTTTGCCCGATTGATATAACCTAGAATTATGCTTAGCTTATTTTACTTTTTGAAGCGCAACCATACCATAGTATCAGGAAATAAATGTAAATAAAATTGCAGAAAAACAAACAAGAGTAAAAAAGTAGTAATTCAAAACAGATAACCATTTTATTATTAAAATCGATATTAATCTTGAAACAAAACATTATTAACTCATCACTGAACCGGATTGCCTTCATTGGAAATTATTTACCGCGCCAGTGTGGAATAGCAACATTTACAACCGATTTGTGTGAAGCTATTGCTGAACAATATAGCAGTACAACATGCATTGCACTGCCTGTAAACGATGTTGCCGCTGGATATGCATATTCAACCCGGGTTAGATTTGAACTTACGGAGAAAGACATAGACTCTTACTTAAGAGCCTCAGATTTTTTAAACATTAATAATGTTGACCTTGTGTGTCTGCAATTTGAGTATGGAATATTCGGCGGAAAAGCAGGAAGCCACATACTAGCACTCTTGCGCGGATTACGCATGCCGATCGTTACAACTTTGCATACAATACTAAAAGACCCCGACCCAGATCAGAAGAGGGTATTACAAGAAGTTGCCGCGTTATCAGATCGTATGGTCGTTATGAGTGAACGTGGTTCTGAATTTCTGTATGATGTTTATAATGTGTCTTTGGAAAAAGTTGATCTGATTCCACACGGTATCCCTGACGTACCATTTGTCGATCCAAGTTTTAACAAAGATTTATTTGGAGTAGAGGGAAAAATAGTTTTATTAAGTTTTGGTTTACTCTCGTCGAACAAAGGAATCGAGACTGTTATATCTGCTCTGCCCGATATTATTGCCCGTTATCCCGAAATTGTTTATATCGTTGTTGGTGCAACACATCCTCATGTTATTCAACAGGAGGGCGAAGCTTACCGTCTTTCTTTGCAGTGGCTGGCTCAACAGAAAGGTGTAGAAAGTAATGTAATTTTTTACAACCGCTTTGTCACTCTGGAAGAACTTGTTGAGTTTATAAGTGCTGCAGATATTTATATTACACCTTACCTCAATGAAGCACAAATAACATCCGGAACTTTGGCTTATACGTTAGGAGCAGGTAAAGCTGTTATTTCTACACCTTATTGGTATGCACAAGAGGTTCTTTCAGACGGAAGAGGTGTACTGGTGCCATTTCGTGATCCTATAGCTTTGGCTGAGCAAGTAATCAACTTATTGGAAAACGAAGCCGAACGGCATGCAATGCGCAAGCGTGCTTATAAATTTGGAAGAGCTATGATCTGGTCTGAAGTAGCACAACGTTATATGGAGAGTTTTAAACGTGCACGGGCGGAGCGCCGCCATTACATTCCTCCAAACTTTAGTGTCAAAGCATTGGATAAACATCCATGGGAGTTCCCTCCGATCAAACTCGACCATTTACAAAACATGACTGACGATACAGGCATGTTTCAACATGCCCTTTTTACTGTGCCCAATTATTCTCATGGCTATACCACCGATGACAATGCCCGGGCTCTTTTAGTATGTATTCTCTTAGACGAACTGGGTATCAGCGAGAGTTTGGGATTAGCTTCCCGCTATCTTGCCTTTCTCGGATTTGCATTCAATACCCAGACTAAACGTTTTCGAAATTTTATGGACTATCAGCGCAATTGGTTAGAAGATACTGGTTCAGACGACAGTCATGGACGCGCACTTTTGGCGTTAGGAACTGTATTAAATCATTCTAATATACCCGCATTCAACAGTATGGCGGGTTGGTTATTCGAACAATCCATGCCCGCAATCGTTAAAACTACAAGCCCGCGGGCCTGGGCTTATGCAATTTTAGGTATTCACGAGTACTCACAAAAATTTGCCGGTGACCGCAGGGCAAGCCATGTTCGGGATGAATTGGCAGGACGGCTTCTAACATCATATCAGAATAATCGTTCTGAAGAATGGCGCTGGTACGAAAGTGAACTTTCATATTGCAACGCAGCTCTACCACATGCTTTACTCACATGCGGAAAATTAATTAATAACAAAGCGATGGCTGATGCCGGGTTGGAGTCATTAACGTGGCTGGCTGATTTGCAGCGTGCTGATGCAGGTCATTTTGTTCCGATTGGATCAAATGGTTTTTATCAGAAAGGTGGAGAAAGGGCTCGTTTTGATCAGCAGCCTATTGAGGCACAAGCAATGGTATCGGCCTGTCTCGAAGCATACCGGATTACAACAGACAAACGATGGCACAAAGAAGCCCGCCGTGCATTTGAGTGGTTTCTCGGGCGTAACGATTTAAATCTCCCCATTTACGATCCCACAACAGGCGGCTGCCGGGACGGTTTGCATCCTGACCGTCCAAACGAGAATCAAGGCGCAGAATCTACTTTGGCTTTTCTTCAGTCATTACTGGAATTACGTCTGGCTGAACATACGCATTTATCAATGGAGGCAAAATCAAAATGAACTATCAGCATGCAGAATCTTAATGCCGACGAGATTTTAAACCAACCGTCGTTACGGAAAACCGATTAACAAAAGGATTATTCATGCACATTGCCATGCTCTCGCCCATTGCCTGGCGCACACCGCCACGACATTATGGCCCGTGGGAAAGCGTAGTATCTCTTTTGACCGAGGGATTGGTATCGCGAGGTCATCAAGTTACCCTTTTTGCTACCGGTGATTCTGAAACCAGCGGCAAACTGTATTCTGTTTGCGCCCAGGGCTATGAAGAAGATCTCTCCATTATTCCAAAAGTTTGGGAGTGCCTACACATTTCAGAACTCTTTGAACATGCTGAAGAGTTTGACATTATCCATAATAATTTTGACTTTTTACCTTTGACATATACTGGTCTTATCACTACCCCAGTAGTTACAACCATTCACGGCTTTTCATCTCCCGGGATTCTGCCGGTTTATAAAAAATATAACGGCAAAGTATTCTATGTTTCCATCAGCGATGCCGACCGATCGCCGGATCTTAACTATATTAAAACCATCCATCACGGCCTAGATATAAATCAGTTTGATTTTCAGCTTGAACCGGATGATTATTTAATCTTTTTCGGACGCATTCACCATGACAAAGGTCCCAAAGAGGCTATTGAAATTGCTACGGCTTGTAACAAAAAGCTAATATTAGCGGGAATTATTCAGGATGAAGCTTACTATAAAAAGTATATTGTACCCCACCTGGACAACAGCAATGTTGTTTATGCCGGCAGTGCAGGACCGGTTCAGCGTAACCAACTTCTTGGTAAAGCAACCGCACTTCTTCATCCTATAAATTTCAATGAACCTTTTGGCTTGACCGTTATAGAATCTATGGCTTGCGGTACTCCGGTGATCGCTTTTAACAGGGGAAGCATGCCCGAACTTATTGAAAACGGCAAGAACGGTTTTCTTGTAAATACAATAGGTGAAGCAATAGCCGCTGTTGGACGCGTAAAAGATATTAACCGGGCATATTGCCGCCACCGTGTTGAACAATATTTCACAATCAACCGCATGGTTGAAGAATATATTCAGGTCTATGGAATGATTCTTGATAAGAGAAAAGGACAGAAGTACCGAGAATGAATATGACTAATCGAGTTCCCATTATAAAACGTTACAATAAAAATCCTATTCTTACAAAAGACGATGTGCCCTATCCAGTAGCCACCGTTCACAATGCAGGAGTAGTGAAGCACAATGGTCGTTACATAATGCTTTTCAGATCGCACTTGCATAACGGGCGCTCTATTATCGGCAGAGCCGACAGTGAAGATGGTTTTTCCTTCACGGTTCATCCGGAGCCTTTTCTTATACCGTCAACGGACAATAAATTTGCGGAATATGAAGAGTTCGGGGTCGAAGACCTCAGAATCTGCCCGGTAGAGGATGACTACCTGCTTACATATAGCGCATATTCTCGTCACGGTGTTCGGATTGCCCTTGCACACACCAGTGATTTTGAAAAAGTTGAACGCATTGCTCTTATAACTCAGGCCGACCTTCGCAACGTCGTAATTTTTCCTCAAAAGTTTGGTGGAAAATATGCGCGTCTTGACCGTCCGCATTCCGAAATTTCACCCTGGTCTATCTGGATTTCCTATTCCCCCGATCTGGTTCACTGGGGGAATTCCCGGGTGATTATGAAGCCGGTTCCATATCATTGGGATGAAATGAAAATCGGGCCCGGTGCACCGCCCTTTAAAACCGACAAGGGCTGGCTGCATATTTACCACGGAGTTTTTAAGACTATGTCGGGTGTAGTTTATCGACTAGGTGTTGCTCTGCACAATCTAAATGATCCGGCGAAAATTATTGGAGTTTCCGATAAATGGATATTGCAACCAGAAGATACCTGGGAAGTGAGCGGCTATGTACCCAATGTTGTCTTTACGTGTGGAGTTGTTCCTGAAGAAGATGGTACGGTAAAAATTTATTGGGGCGGTGCTGATACAGTAATGTGCTGCGGCACAGCAGTGATCGACGAATTAGTCCAACTTTGTTTGTCGGATTCCAGGTTGCCGTTGTAACCGGACACCAAATATCATAACCGTATTTTTAAATCAAGAATTCGCTAATTAAATTTCATTAAATTATATAATCATATTTTCAAGAAAATAGTAAGATTTACAATCAACATCGAAGTGCAAACTGTTGACATAAAGCTTAAAATATAAACCAATTTAATAAGACTGAGATATGGACGATAAAAAAAATAGAAAACCGCATGTCAGAAGGAAAAAAACGAAAATCTTGCGGGACATTTCCCGCGTTATAACCCGCGCGCATTTTCCAGAAGATAGATCCCGTATTTCCAAAATTATTGATAGAGTTTTGAATCTCACTGAAAACGAAGCCGGTGAATTGATGGAAAAAATAAATCTTGATTTTTTCGATCGGCACAAGGATATAAGGCATATATTGGAACGTCACTTTGATCAGGTATCAGATTATCTACTGCACACCGAACCGTTAAGTGAAACAAAAAAATTGCTGATAGGCGCTTATTTTACTTTAGAATACTCTGTTGAATCTGCGGCGCTGTTCAACCCCTCTATTGTACCACATCCGGATCAGACTAATGTTCCCGGTGGCAGCCTTCGTTTTATCATGAGCCTTCGCTCTGTGGGGGAAGGCCATATTTCATCTATTAGCTTCCGCAGCGGGATTATTGAAAACAATAACTCGTTCATTTTTGACCCCATCAGTGAATTTGTTGAAACCCCCGCTATCCAGCATGACCCTATATATAATCGCCACCTATTTCAACTCAAGCTGATTGAATTGAATGCATATAACGAAACTAGCAGCCGTATATTCAAACAATTGCCGGATGAATTTACTTACAATGATTTAAATAAAAGCATTGGCGTCCTTCTCTCAAATACCGATTTTGAATGCAATGACGAAGCGATAAAAATAATATGCTGGCTTGCGGATTCCAATTATACAATAAAATTCCACACCGAACACAAAATTTCTGAACGTGTGATATTTCCTGTTTCGAAAAATGAAAGTAGGGGTATAGAAGACGCAAGGTTTGTCCAGTTTTTTCATGATAACGGCGAAGTTACCTACTATGCAACCTACACTGCTTACAATGGGTTTACTATTCTTCCGCAGTTGATAGAGACAAAAGATTTTATAACTTTTAATATTATTACTTTGAACGGTAAAGCGGTTCACAACAAGGGCATGGCACTTTTTCCGCGTATGATTAATGGTAAGTATGTTATGCTCTCCCGCCAGGACGGCGAGAACAACCGTATAATGTTTTCCGATCATCTACATTTTTGGCAGGAGTCTAAAATCATCCAGGAGCCCAGCAAGCCTTGGGAATTCATTCAGATCGGCAACTGCGGTTCACCACTTGAAACCAGCGAAGGCTGGCTGGTACTCACTCATGGGGTGGGTCCCATGAGGCAGTATTCCATTGGCGCTATACTTCTAGATCTTGAAAATCCGGCAAAAATAATTGCTCGTTTGGAAGAGCCGCTAATTACACCACAAGAAGAAGAGCGAGAGGGTTACGTACCCAATGTCGTTTATACCTGTGGAGCACTTATTCATAATAACAAGTTGGTTATTCCCTATGCAATGTCTGATATCATGTCCGGTTTAGCAACCGTTGAAGTAAGTGAATTGATTAGCTGCATGCATACGCTGGCTAACTAATTTTGGTGAATTATACTAAAAGGCTTACGTGAGAGTTACTTCGCAGGATGCTTAATTGGCTTGAAAAAAACAAAGAATAAGAAATGACAATAATTAATACTATAATACAGGAAGTCATTTCTAATCAAAAGGAGAAAGTAAAATGAGCAAAGGACTGATCACTAAAAAATCCGACAAGAAAAAACCGTTGAAAACAAAGCAGGAAAAAAAGGCAGCTAAAAGAGAAAAGAAAAATGAAAAAAGCAGCGGGAGCATCAGCCCAAAATTAAATTAGCATGTTGGATGCTGCGGGTGTTCTAATGAAAAACCACTTCTTAACAGAACGCTCTATGCCTTATGAAAATAACCGGATCATTCTTATTTGAGCGCAAATAAAAACCCTCACCATTGTATGATGAGGGCTATAAGAAATTTGATTAACGTATTTAGTTAAAAACGGTTGTCAAGCATTGTTTCGTTGTAGTACCATTGAACCTCAACCCATGCCGGGTTATTAGGCGTGCCGCCTCCCATATTAACAATTTTAAGTTTTGAATAATTTCCGTCATGGTCGTAAAGAAACACATAATTTGTTACTGTATCAGCAATGTTAGTGGTCCAAGTGCCGGTATTTCTTAAAGGTGAATCTGCGCCATCAAACAAATTACTTGCAGAGGCAACCAAGAAATCAGTTTCCCTAACAAGATTTGAAGCTAGGTGTGCGCTCTGAACCAAATATCCCGTGCTTGAATAGTAAATATCTACAAGACCGCTTGAATCAGAACTAACTCCCCATGGATTGCCGCTTGAAAGGTCCAATCCGCTTGGCTGACTTGCTGTTGTATTAATTGTCTCATAAATTTTTACCGGGCCATATAACGTTGTAACAATGTCTGTAACAAGAACAACCGGGCCGACTACACTTGTTTGGTCGCCGGTAACGCTTATTGTGAAAGTTGTATCATAATAGTCCTGCAGCTTTAAGGTCACTGTGCGCAACCCTTCGGTAACACCTTCGACAGTGTCCGGAGTTACTAATGTTGTGTTGGTTCCGTCAATCCAAATTTCAGCGTCGGATGGCTGTGATGTAATATAAATATTCCCCTTTGCATCTGCCGTAGATACCGGGTCTTCGGTTGAATCGCAGGATATTACAAGTATTCCCAAAGATAAAATTATAAATAAGCCGATTAATTTTTTCATTGAAGTCCTCCTTTATTTTTTGTTCAAGTTAAATGAAAATTTTGAGCCGTCAAGATCCATTGTAAAAATGCCGGAAAAAGTTTTTCCGTCTTCAGACAGTTTGCCGTTATACTTTCCACGGAAACGGCTGTGTAATTGATCTTTCATTGACATACTCATTGTGCTCGGGCTGATGGTTCCTTTTACTTCCTGGTTAATAACTTCTCTGTAGTTGATGGTTATTTTACCCGAAAAATTGCTGTCGGTTTGCTCGGTTATATTAAGCACTGTTGGGCGCTTGTCAAATTTTCCGGACCACGTACCTTTTAATTCCGGAATTATTATTTCCGCAACGACAGGTTCGGTTATTTCCGGTGTATCCATCTGTGATGAAGTATCGGGCGATATGCTTTCGGTTTTCACCTCAGCCGGAGGCTGCTCTGTCTCTTCGGTTTTCTTTTCACAGCCGAAATATGACATTAATGCCAGCATTATCATTGCCGTAAAAAGCAGTTTAAATAATTTGTGTTGTCTCATAAGTACCCTTTAAATTTTATTAGAGAGATATGTTCTTGGTCTTGTTTTAATAAATAGAAATTTAGAATAATTTTTGCTTTTAGAAAAGAGTAAAAGTAAATATGCCGAACAATACACTACAAAGCATATGACCCGCTTAGTTCTGCCAGCCGTTTAATAAGATTCTTGGTACACGGAACTTTACCTGTATTGCACGGAGTTATTCAGGATTAAAATCTTCTTCCGCCGCGTGGTCTTTCAGGTCTGGCTTCGTTAACGTTAAGTCTCTTCCCTTTAAGGTCTTGAGTGTTCAGCGCAGCAATTGCTTTCTGGGATTCTGCTTTCCCGGGCATCTCAATAAATCCAAAACCCTTTGATACACGGCTAAACATATCGCGTATAATTTTAACTTCGCTTACTTTTCCGTGCTGTGAAAACAGTGTTTTCAGTTCTTCTTCCTCTACATTTTGGGCTAAATTTCCAACAAAAATTTTCATTTTGATCTCCTTTAAAATTAGATAAATAGGCTTAATTGTCGCTGTTAAAAAGTTGGGATTAGATTGTTTGGTTTTTTGCGAAAGTTCACTCTATCTTAAATTTCTTCTTCAGGACACAACAAATGTAGACTATTTAAGGCGTAATTACAATTCACGCGTTATTATGATTCCTACCCAAAGTTGATTACTGAGCAACAGCAGCCTAAACTGTCACCAATTGGCTGGTGACAGTCCCGCAATACTGCAGCTTAAAAATATTTACAGACAGTTATGAATTAATATCTTCTTTCGTTGCTTATTCTTGGCTTTTGAGGTCTGGCTTCGTTAACAGCAAGTTTCTTTCCTTTAAGCTCAAACGAGTTTAACACATCAAGAGCTTTTTGAGCTTCATCTTTTACGAGCATTTCAATAAATCCAAATCCCTTCGATATCTTAGTATACATATCGCGGATAATCTTAACATTTTCCACTTTCCCGTGCTGGGAAAAGAGAGTGTCCAGGTCTGCTTCCATTACATTTGGGGCTAAATTGCCGACATAAATATTCATTTTGTTCTCCTTGTAAATTTGATATTGATAGCCCGGCTGCAGAAAATGAAATAATCTGTACCGGTTTGTATGACACTGTATAAAAAGTTAGGATTAGATGATGAGGTTTTTTGCGAAGTTCACTTTTATCTTAAATTTCTTTTGCAGGACAAGCATAAGGTAGACTAATTAAAGCGTAGTTGCAAGCTGGTAAATTTGTTTTAGCAGGAAGATTGATTTTATAAGCGTTAATGGAATATTGTACGCGAGGGTCTCCGCCAGAGGCGGATAAATCTAGCGGAAAGCAATCTCTTTATAATTCCCTGCCACAGGGTAATTGGTAAAAACGGTGAAGTAAATTGGTTACGGCGGCGGACTGAGGAGGAAACAATTTTTACTGAATTTTGAAAGAAGACTAACTGAAGTTATTTATTGCTTTCTAAGAAACCCGTCTGTTAAATAGAGACTCTTTTCGCTTCTATTTACCTCAACTTTTTACAAAAAATTGTTGAGATAAATGGACAGAGTGTTTAATTTTCATAAAAGATAAAAATATTTTTCATCCACATTCCATTTTAATTTTAGAAATTGGGTAATCTTATGAATGATATTAAAAATTGGTTGCCGGAATTCAGAGTTGCAGCCGAATCAGACAGAGAGTTATTAAAGTACTTCTTTAAAACTAATATAGTTGATAGCACATATAATTCTCAACGCTGGATGATATTGGGAAGAAAAGGAACAGGAAAAACTGCAATTTATGAATTTTTAAAAAATTCACAGCCCGAAGACACAAATGGATATCACAACATAGCCTTAAACTTTAAAGCTTATCCATGGCCAATACACAAAATATATAAAGAAAGTATGGAGGGGGAGTTAACTTCTTATCAAAAAAGTTGGCATTATTTATTCACTGTTCAATTCATTTCTAAGTTAATTAAAATTAAGGAAGATCGGAAAGAAAAGTTATCGGCTGAACTGAAAAAAATAAAGCAATACATTGAAGCAATTTATGGAAATCCTAATCCGTCGATTACAGATATTATAAAATCTAAATTTCTACGAATAGGTCAATTAAAGTTACCCGGGATCGAAACAAACGGAATGAGTGCGAGAATAGGAGAAATTTCATTCGAAGAGATATCAGAAGATCAAATTTTAAAGAATAAGTTAAGAAGCAATGCGTTTAATCTTCTAAATTACTTTCAAAAAATTCTGGTTGAAAATCTTAAACCATATAAAATATTAATAAGCCTTGATCAATTAGATGAAAATTGGTTAAGCACAGAAATGACAGAATACAGTAAGATATTAATAAATCTGATTAATGTTTGCCAAAGCATTAATAATTCTTCTGAATTTTACGGTTCGTTGAAAATAGTTTTGTTTTTGAGAACAGATATTTTTGACACACTTGTTTTTAATGATAAGAATAAAATTTTCCAGGATGCCGCTACAGAAATAAGGTGGGATGATGAATCTCTTAATGATATGTATTTTGAGAGAATAAAAAGCTATAAACCTAATGATATAAAAATTGATGCTACTCTTAAGACAAATTCGATTTTCGAAGTGAAAAATGTTAGACATGGAGCAACCCCATTTAGACATATCCTTCGAAGATCCTTTTATCGCCCAAGAGATATAATAGTATTTATAAACAAAATTAGGGATGTACACAACCCAAGCAAAACTGGTTTATTCACGTCAAAAGATATTTATCAAGCTGAAAAAGCTGTTTCTAATAATATTTATCAGGAACTGATAGATGAGTGGAGTAATCAAAAACCATATATTGATAAGTATTTAAAAATTCTACAAAATATTGGTTACCAAACATTTAATCATGAAGATTTTGTTGAAAAATACAACCAACAATTTGATAGCATTGATATTGCTGATATTAATGAAGCTTTAAGATTTTTATTTGAAAACTCTATAATTGGTCAAAAAGTAAATGTTAATTGGTCGTATTCTTGTAGTAAACCGGGTATACAAATTGATTTTGACAAACCTTTTCATGTGAATTCCGGATTAAAGGAGAGATTAGTACTTACGGAGAGTAGAGCAACATACAATACGCAATCGGGTAACATCGGTCAAAACGAATTAAACTTGAAAGAATTTAATTTTGACGATTTAAGCGATTTTGAAGAAAACTGAAAAAGGTTGATCCAATAATTATTTTCTTTAAGAAAACACCGCAACCGCGTAATAATTATAAATCTCTTTCTTTACTAATCTGCTCGCCTCGTCTCCGACGAGTCGGAGCGGGCCGGCAAGGCAGGGCCGGAATGACAGCACCGGGAAATCTTTTTTACTAAGTTCCGGATCTTTACATACTTTCAAACCACTGAATTGCACCAACGATTGCTATGGGTCCGGAATTTTCATGAGTACCACCGGGGATAGTTGTTAGCTGGATATTCGTGCCTCCGCTTGCTGTTAACTTTTCAACTGCAGTTAATGCGTTTTGATATGGAGATATATCATCTGCATCTCCATGAAAAAAATTAATTGGGGCCTCAGGTTTCCAATCAAGCAATGTGTTTTCCTGCATTGCTGCGATAAAAGCAGATTCATTTCCGTTTTTGACGCTATAAATAAAATTGGAATCCACAAGTGCTGCAAATGTTGCCGGCAGTTGACTTACAACCTCGCTGAATGTTTTCGATCCGTCAAATAAATTTTGCACTGTTGAGGAGTATGGCTCATTGAAGAAATCATTCAGGCGGTCCCATCCGTAAATGTTATTATAAGCGGTTAAAATGTAAGCTATGTAAGCTGTGTGATTATATTGACCTGTTAGAAAAAGTGTTTGCATCGTCCCATATAAATCATACGGTCCGGCCATGGGCGCAACGGCAGTTAAATTAAATTCCTGAGAATATTCTAATTCAATTTTTCTTTGAGTGACCAGCGTTGCGTAACCTCCTTCAGAATAACCGGTAAGGAAAACCCGTCCATCCAATGTTATTTGATGCCGGGAACTATAAATTCTGCAGGCACGCATCAAATCAATTACGCCCGGAATCAGCGATTCTGCATGAAGATACGGATGTATAGCATTTGACACTCCAAAGCCGAGATAATCGGGAACAACTACCAGATAGCCCATCGATGCCATAATCAATCCGACAATACCTTCCGTTGAGTTTATCGGTGAAACTGATGCCACTAAGTTATTTTTTGTTTGGGTTCCGTGCTGAAGGCTTACCAATGGCAGGCTGCTTCCGCCCTGTGGAATAATAAGAGCTCCGGAGGCAATAGTCTGATTACCATATCCGTCTGTCGTATAGTAATTTATTGAAATTGTCTCAACAGAATAATTTAATGCGAATGGAATAGTCATGTTCGCATTTGCAAGTATCTGTTGTATATCATCTGCCGTCATTGTGCCGATACTGTTTGATTGAACAATTTCACCCCTTTCGTGGATTGTTGGTGAAACCGGATCATTGTTTTCTTCTTTACTGCACGCCTGAAAACTAATGAGTATGAAGCAGACGATTATAAGATTATATAAAAACTTTAAAATTATCTTGTGATACATAACTCCTCCTGTATTTATGCTCTTTGCTTATTGATACTTTTTATTTCGGTTGTATAAAATTCAACTCTTTGTATTGCCGCGGGAAGATGTATAACAATTTTATCAGCATAATTTATTAATCTGAATAGAAAATAGTAATTGCTCAACCCGGTTTTAATTAATATCTGATTTAAGGGAGATAAATATTATAGAGTGCAGATTTTGTATCCTGAACGGTGATCCTAATTGCTGAGAAAGTAAAATTATAATTTTTACATCGATAATTTGTTTGGACAAAAGATACTTGTCCGCCTCTGGTGGAAAGGACAAGGTGTTCTCTTCGTTTCACTCGTCTCGGTTTGGTGTATCCAAGACAGAAAGGAAAACTTACACCGCGACATCCGCCAAAAGTTTGCTTTTCGTTTACGCTTGCAGTGCGAGTATATTATTCAACTGTGCTTCAACGTCATCCATAAACTCTTTATAGCTTGCTGGATGCCTTCTGCTTATATAAAGAAGAAGCATTCCTGTAACAAGATATTTAAGCTGGCTTCGTTTCAGCATTGCATCATCCATTGAGACAACATTGTTATTTATGCAGTAATTCCATTCATCGTCGCACAGTTTATCCAGAAAAGTGTTTATCATTTCCACCGTCTGCTGTTTGCCCTGCAGTTCATGGACTTTTTCTGTATAGAAAAGTTCGAATATTCCGGGATACTGAATGTAATATTTTATATAAGATTTTATAATTGCCTTAATTTTTATAAGTCCCCGCTGAGAATCTTTCGTTTCGGCGATCACCATTTCCTCACACTCTTCCTGGAAATCTTTAACACACTCGAAGATGAGATCTTTCACATCTTTAAAATAATTATATAGAGTTGCATAAGAGTAACCCGCACGGTCGGCAATATTTCTAACGCTGATTACTCTGAGCCCCTCACCCTTTAATAAGTCCTTAGCAGCCTGGATAAAGTATCCCCTTATTCGCTGCTCCTGAATTTGCTTTTTGTCCACATTAACACCTTTTATAAAATTAACAGTGTTAATATAATTAATATTGTTATAAAAACAGCGAATATTGATGAAAATAAGGATTTTAATAATACGGTGGTTTGCCCAGAGTCAGTAGTGGCACGAGGAGGGAAATAAATTCGTGCTTTATAATTTGTTGAACTTTAATATTTTTTTACTAAGTAAAAAATCATCGAAACAGATTTCCTTACTTTGTATTATAAGCCGCGGGCAAAATATAATCTCTAAAAAAGTTAAGCGGTTCGTCACCGCTGTTATAGTTACCTCCCGTTGAAACCACAACCATATCAAGATGAGGAACCACACAGATTACTTGTCCCCCCCAGCCGAGGGCATAATAAACATCATTAACCTGCAGAACCTGCGCTGTGCTGCTTGCATCTCTGTATCTCCACCACTGGTATGCGTATTCAGAATAGCTGTTTATGTTTATTTTAGCTGCGGTAGAAGTATTTACCCAGCTCTCGCTTATTAGCGGAACTCCATCCCACCTGCCTTTTTGCAAAAATAGTCTGCCAAACTTTAACATATCAATTGGTCTTAGTCTTAATCCGCCAAATGTATCGATTACGCCATTCGGTCCCACTTCCCATATCCAATTAAGAATTTCTAATGGATCAAAAATATTAGTTTTACAAAATTGATCTGCCTTTATACCCGTGGATTTGTCAATTACACCACCAAGCAAGGTTGAGCAGCCGCTGTTATAAGTAAATATTGTGCCCGGTTGATAGATTACCGGAAGATCAAGTACAAACTTTATCCAATCGGAACTGTTGATAAGTTTTCTTACATCATTATCCGGATCGGAATAAGGAAGTGTAAGTTCATCCCACTGAAATCCGGCACTCATACTCAGTACGTGATGAAGATTGATGTTATTCTTCCACTCACTTGGGTTCTGGAGGTCGCTGTATTCGGGAAAGAAATTGAGAATCTTAAGATTTATTCCGCTTATGTGGTCCTGATCAATTGCTATTCCAATTAGAGCCGAGGTAACACTTTTTGTAACTGAATAACAAACATGCAGGTTTTCCCTGCTGTAACCGCGAAAATATTCTTCCACGACCAATGTATCATCTTTATAAATAAGCAGACTGTGAATTAAGCCGTAATCCCCGGCAGTAATTTTAGCTAAAAGATTGTTTATAATTGTGCTGTCAAGAATGTTACCTGTGCTGGCAGGTGTGTCATCCGAAACGATAGGAGTTTCCTCCGAGCAGGAAATAAAAATGATAATTAGAAGAAAGAGAATTGAAAGATTTTTTAAGCGGTTCATATCTACGTCTCCTGATGTTCAATGCTAAGTAAGTAATTTTTTATACAGAAAGCAAAACCCAAATAAGGGTTTTTTTACCATAGAAAATAATTTTAGTGTTTTACCTCTTTACAATTACTATTTTTAAGAAATAAATTTAATAAATATCTGGATAGCAAAAATGAAACACATTCTAATCTTTCTCATCTCCGCTGTTTCCCTGTTCGCACAGGTGCAGGCAGAGGATGTTCAGACTTTTACTCTTAAGAACGGAATGAAAATAATGGTTCTGGAGAAAAGTTCAATTCCAAATGCAAATATGTATTTGTTTTATAAAGTCGGCTCGAGAAATGAGTACATTGGCATTACGGGCATCTCTCATTTCTTCGAGCATATGATGTTCAACGGTGCAAAGAAATACGGACCTAAAGAATTCGACCGGGTTATGGAAGCAAATGGCGGAGCGAATAATGCTTATACTTCTGAAAACATTACCGCATACACCAACTTTTTCCCACGCACTGCGTTTGAAGTAATATTTGATCTTGAAGCAGATAGAATTACCAACCTTAACTTCGATCCGCAAATGATTGAAAGCGAGCGCGGCGTTATTCTTTCTGAAAGAACAACCATGCTTGAAAACAGTCCGTTGGCGCAATTAGAGCAGGAAGTCGTGGCAACCGCGTTTACTGCACATTCTTATATGTGGCCGGTAATTGGCTGGGAATCGGATATTAAAAACTGGACCAAGTCCGACCTGGAAAATTATTTTCATACTTATTATGCGCCCAACAACTGTCTGGTTGTAATAAGTGGTGATGTAAAGCTTGCCGAAGTAAAGAAGCTTGCAGAAAAATATTTTGAACCAATTCCGGCCGGACCAAAGCCAAGACCGATTCACACGGTTGAGCCACCGCAATTGGGTGAAAAAAGAGTTTTTGTAAAAAGGGAAGTTCCTTCTCCGTATTTGATGATTACGTATCACGTTCCCGAAACAGGAAACGCCGATTATTATGCGCTAGATCTTCTAAGTTCAATTTTATCGCGTGGAAGATCATCAAGATTGTATAGTTCACTAATTGAAGATAAACAACTTGCTTTGCAGGTCGGGACATCTTTTGGCGAAGCTTTCGATCCAACGCTTTTTTATTTCTATGGCATCTGCAATGATGGGATTGCCGCATCGGAATTTGAGAAGGCAATTATTGATGAAGTTGATAAAATAATTAACGAAGGAATAAATGAAGGTGAGCTGCAAAAGGTAAAAAATCAAAAGCTGATGGAATTCTACAGAACAATGGAAACAATAAACGGAATTTCTAATACTGTCGGGACTTATGAATTATTTTTTGGTGATTATAAAAAACTTTTCACCGCACCGGATGATTATAAAAAAGTAACTGCTGATGATATTAAAAACGTGGCAGCAAAATATTTTACAAAACAGAACAGAACAGTTGGCATTCTGAATACGGAGGAAGAGAAATGAAAAAAGCAATTATATTCCTTGTGGTTTTAAGTTCGTCGGTTTTTGCTCAATTCAGATTACCGGAATACCAGGCCTTTACATTAGAAAATAACATGACCGTTTATTTGATGGAGAAGAAAGACGTTCCGCTTATTTCTTTCTCGGCAGTTTTTGACGGAGGCGCAGTTAAAGATGGTTCACTTTCTGGAATAGCTTCATTCACTGCCGATGCTTTAAGATTCGGAACAGAGAACTATACTAAAGCACAAATAGACTCTGTCTTTAACTTTTACGGCAGCAACTTAAATTCGTATGCAACCCTGGATTACTCCGGATTAGGCACTACAATAATAAAGGAAAATTTTGAAGTGCTTCTTAATGTTATTAATGAAGTGATACAAAGCCCAACTTTCCCGAACGATGAAATAGAAAAAAGAAAACAAAGATGGATTGCCGAATTAGATCAGGCAAAAGAAAGTCCGCGCTCTGTAATTGGCAGTTACTTTAACAAACACATTTTTGGAGAAGCGCCGTATGGTAATCCTGTTAACGGAACAAAAGCAGGAATCGGCGGAATTTCTTTAGAAAAAGTAAAAGAATTCTATAATGCAAACTACAGACCTGAAAGTTCTGCAATTTCTATTGTTGGTGATTTTAATACATCCGAAATGAAAGAGTTAATTAAAAAATATTTCGGCGGATGGAAAAACGAATCGCCCAAAATGATTATAGATATAAGAATGGCAGACACTCCGTTTGAAAATCCTGCTGTTTATCTGATTAATAAGGATAATTCGTTCGAAACAACTTTTCTTATCGGCGGATATGGAACCAAAATGGACAACGATGATCAAACACAGATTGATGTTATCAACACAATTCTTGGCGGTAGATTTACTTCATGGCTGAATGATGAACTTAGGGTCAATGCGGGATTAACTTATGGTGCAAGAAGCCGGTTTGCTCAGTATAAATATGCCGGAACATTTCTTATGTACAGCTTTACCCAGACTAAAAACACAGAAGCGGCAATTGATCTGGCTTTGAAGACATATAACAGACTTTTTGAAAAGGGAATTGACGAAAAAACACTAGTATCGGCAAAAAATTATGTAAAAGGACAATTTCCTCCGGACTATGAAACGGCCGGATCGCTTGCAGGATTTTTAGCTCAGAAATATGTTTATGGATTGGAAGATTCGTACATAAATGATTTTGAAAAAGCCGTTGATGAAATGACTGTTGAAAGAGCAAACAAGCTGATTGAAAAATATTTTCCTAAAGATAATCTGCAGTTTGTCTTGGTTGGGAAAGCTGAGGAGATAAGAGAAGTCGCAAAGAAATATGGAAAGGTTAAAGAAAGAAATTTAAGCGAGGACGGATTTTAAAACACGTAATTAGAAATATACAGATGACACAGATTTTTGCTGATTCTGTGTCATCTGCTTTATTGTAATCAAAAACTTAATGCCAGATTTCTCTCTGCAATTGCTTTTGCAATTAACTGCTTCAGATTTCCTTCAACCTCTACAAGAACCAGTTCTTCGTCATCGAAGTTTACAACAAAAATTTTATTCAAAATCAAATCTTTATCGCTATTCACATAGATTGCAGAGGATGAACTATTCTCATAGTTTCTTACAATGCACTTCCAGCCATTACTTTTCATTGTTTTATCGAGATCTTGCATCGTTTTAAAGTCGGGGGAACTAACGTTTCTGTCCGTTTTCTTGTAGATTCCGACCTGTACCCCGGATATTTCTTTAAGAAGTTCGGATGCGAATTTATCATTTTCATCCAGACCGGCAACCCAGCGACTAAACGTAAGACTAACAGAGCCAAGCGCAAACTGCATATCAGTTTTGTATGACCCATCAACAGAATTCATAATATGATTACGAATCTCTGTGAACTTTTCATTCACCCCGAAACAGCCTGTAAGAAGGAGCGAAGTGAAGGCAATTATTAAAACCAGGGTTAAATGTTTCGTTTTCATTTTTACATTTCGTCTTTAAGGTTATCAAGATTTGGTATGTTTAAATTTTTACCAAGCTTACCAATAGCTTTCATATCAATTCTGCCTACAATATTTACAAAGGCGGCTTCACCGTCTTCTTCAATCGCCATCACAACAAGTCCGACTATATCTTTTTTATTAGCGCCGAACTTTATATAAACATTTGCGTTTTCTTTCTGGTTCTTTGACTTAACAATTCTTTTCCAGTTGTTTGCCGTCAATTTCTTATCTATCTCACTGACCTTTTTATCGAGATCCGCATTGTAACCGTCCATTTTATATACGTTGGCCCTAACAAGCTTAAGTCCCTTCAGAAGCTCGGTTAATGCGGGATCGCTTTCGGAAGTTAGATCCGCAACAACAGAAAGAAGATCCTCTTCGAGAAATACTTCGGTTACGCCCTGAGAATTTTCAAACTTTGTAAGATCTCCGAAATCAACATATCCGGGTTCTTTAGTTACATCCTGTGCATTCAATGCAAATGCAAACAAAGCAAAAGCAAGCACGAGATATTTTTTTAGATTTTTCATTTTATCCTCCTGTGGTAGAGTTGTTAATAACTGGCAATCCTTTGTTAACCGGATTACCCACTTTTTCATTTATAATTTTTGGCGTGAGTTCATTTTCAGTTTTGTTCATTACTTTTCCAATCAGCGCAAGAGATAATTGCAGCTGTTCTTTTGCAAACCGAATTTCTTTACTGCTGAATAACCTTTTATTTGTTTGATTATCCTCAGAGAAAGTTATTACTGCCGTAATCATTGCCGCGGCAAGAATTACATACGTGAATGACGGTCTGATAATTTCATATAATTTTGCTCTTGAAGATTTTATTTCAATCTGCGCTTCAACAGATTGAATTAATCTCTCGGGGCATTTCTGAAACTCAACCCGGGTAAATTTTTGCGCAATAGTCTTATGCTGCTGATAAAGTTCGTATGCATAAACAGAATTTTTTATCAAACTTCCTGCCTTGAGATTATCAAGAATATTTCCCTCACCATAAGCAGAGGCAATAATTTTCTCTTCCAATTGAGGAGTTATTTCAAATACTTTTTTCTTTTTCATATTCTTTCAACTCTTTTCTTAGCTGTTGTCTTGCTCTCAAAATATTTATTTTAACACTGCTCATAGGTATATCAAGAATTTTACTTATTTCTTTATATTTAAGCCCATCAATCTGATACATAACAAAGGGCGTCTTTAATCGTTCAGGCAAATTTTCAACTGCCGACATAATATTTTCTTTGATAAAATTCTTATTCATCAAAAAATCCGGGTCCCCATCAATAGATTCATCTTTCATTCTATTTTCAATTGCTTCATTTATTAATGGCTCGCGTTTGTACATATTATTATTTCGTCTTATATAATCGAGACACAAATTATGAGTCGTACGCATCAACCAGGCTTTTGCGCTCAACAGGTTAAATTTGCCCAGATTGTTCCACATTCTTAGTAAAACATCCTGAACTACTTCTTCAGCATCCATCTGGTTTTTAAGCATATAGACAGCGTGCCTGTAGATCAGGTTTTTATACTTGTTTGTTAAATATTTAAATGTTATCAACTGACTCATTTCACTCTTAAAGACGGTAACGGAAATATTTTTGTTACAAAAAAACAAATGTTTGCTGCTGAAAGTCTTTTAATTGTGATGAGCGGATGAAATGAATGATTAAATAAAAGGCTGATTAAAGGATAATTTATCTGGGATTAAGTCTATGACTTAGATATTAATAAATGGTCATCGAAGGTTTTACTTTTATACCAGAACTTCAGAACATCAAAAAGAAAAACAAGGCTTACTTTTTTTAGTAATTTAAGAATGAACTGATTAAGTTTTTTGTCCGTAATTATGTGAATGTTTCCCATTGAGTAAAAATTCAAGTTGAATCTTTTTGCTAAAAGCGAAAGGCTTTTGTAACTATAGAACGAAATATGCTGTCCGTGTATAAACGAATAATACCACCATTCTTTGGGATCGGGAATTGGTTGAGGAAGCAACTCTGTAGAAAAAATAACATTATTACTAAAATTTAAAATCTTTTCTAATTCAACAACAGGATCAACAAAATGTTCAAACACTTCAAAAGCAGTTACTATCTCAAACTTTGAATCAACCTTTTCATTATGCTCAAATCCTTTTGCAAAAAGATTTTCACAGTACAAATCTGACCAGTAGAAATCAAACCCTATGTCGCGCATCATTCTGGTGAATAAACCGTAACCTCCGGCATAATCTAAAAACCTAGCTTTATGGTTAAAATAAAAGGAAATAAGCACCGAGCATATTTTTGAGAATTGTATATTTCTTAAAATTATCCCTGTATCAGAATATGTTATGGCACTGCCGTAAGCCTCATCTAACCAATGAGGCTCCTCAGAAAAAAGAAATCCGCATTTATCGCATTGATAAAATTCTACATCGTATTTCTTCAGAACTTTTTCTTTGAAAGCCTGGTGTGCTGAAGAATTACAAATTTTACAGTTCATATCATTTATTCCATATTCCGGTTGCTTTGTTGTTTATCAATTTAAAGTATTGAATCGGAGCCCAAACCGAGGCGAAAAACAAACAGATTACTGTTGAAAGCATTACTCCGCTGATTCCCATATTCAAAGTTTTTGCAAGAAATATTGAGAGAGGAATATTTACGATTGCCGTAATAATTGCATAATAGAATTGAAGTCTTACCTTGCCAACACCATTAATAAAAGAAACAAAGATATTATTCCAGTTTGCAATTATTACAAAGATCCCTGTTAATACTGAAAGCAGAAACGGAACTTCTATTTCTTTACCAACCCAGAGAGCATAAGCCAGATCGGAAAAGATTATCATTAAAACAACAACAGATGAAAGTCCCGCCCAGATAAATATCAACTTTCTCATCATACTTTTTATCCAGCCATACTCTTGTTTTACATAGGCTTCTGTAAATGCAGACCAGAACGGAGCGATGATTACATTAAAAACCATCGGCGCAAGATAAAAATATTTATAGGCAACATTATAAACCGTTACAGATGCAGGTCCGAACAATTGAGTGATAATTATGTTTCCCGTAGTAAAAATTATCAGGCCAGCGATCTGAATAATGAAGAACTGCATTCCAAGCTTTATTAATGCCGAGGAATACTTCAGATTAACAAATTTAAAACCCGGGGCAATGCTTTTGTACATTTTTAAAAACATTATAACACTGCCTGTGAGAAATACCAGCACAGGAATAAATCCCGCAAGCACTCCGTATGAAAGTAAAGATTTGTCATAAAAATGTGATAAGCCGATCACCGCTAGAAGGGTTAATCCATTAATGCTTAAACTAATAACACCGTTTATTGCCGGTTTCTGGTCAGCATTTATAATACTTGAAAGAAGTCTAAGTAAAAAATGAATGCAGAAAAGAACAAAAACAAAAAGCACAAGCTTATTGAGTGAATAAAAATACTCCTGTGGAGCGTTCAGAAGCACAGTCCAGTTAATAAAAGGGTGGATGATAAGGTAGATAATAATTACGAATAACAATCCTGTTGAAAATATTGCGTAAGCGGTGCTGACATAACTGCGTGCAAGTTTAATATCATTATGCGCAAAAGCTTCGGCAAGCTTGTTGCGCAGCCCGTTGCCCAATCCGAAATCTAAATTAACAAGCCACATTAAAATGGAATGCAAAGTAAGCCATATTCCATACTCAACTTCGCCCAGATACCCAATGCTAACCGGGACCAATGCCATAATTGCAACAAAGTTGAAAAGGTTAAGAATGAAAAGAAGGATAATATTTTTTTTTGCTTTCTCGGAACGGGATGAATCTTTAAAATTTAAAAGCTCTTTCGGCGTGTATTTTAAGTAAGGTAACTTCAAAATATTAGCTGTGTCTGATTTATGCCTTAATGAGAAATCTTTGTTTAAGGTTTATCCAAATATAATTATTGAAATTCTATAATTACATCTTATTTGTAATAAGAAAGCACATTATAGAGACTCCGGATTTTATGGAAAATTGCCGCTGTTTATGTTAAAGCTTTTTTAATTGCCAGATGTTTTTTTATCATCGGTAAGAATAAAGGAAATAAGGCCATAAGAAATAAAACTATTAAACCCAGGCTTAATATTTCTGAATTAATAAAATCTCCGTGGGAAAAAGTCTGTGCTGTAATCTGAATACAAAAATATGTCACGCTGAAGATTAATATTTTAATAAAGATTGAATCTTTAAACACTTCCCAAAACAATGATAGTTTTTTTTCAACAAAAACATATATCAGAATCTGGGTAAATAGCGCCGTTATTGTCCAATATATCAAAAGCTGATCAAGAGAAAAATTTATCTTTAATATATTTAAAGGAATCAGCAGTAAAATAAAAATTGTATGTGCCCAAATTGCAACGGCGGCAATTTTTTCATGATGCGTTGCTTGTAGTAAAAACCAAAAAGGTATGTTCATTATTGTCATTAGTTGCCAAACAGCCAGTATGCCTGTTGCATATACACTACCGGCTGGTACTTCACGAAGCCAAAAGAGAAAAATAAAATTAGCATTATAAATAAGAACTGCAGCTGTAATAAAACCGATTGGCATAAGTATCATTAGCGACTTTCTAATGATTTCAAGAATTTTAATTCTATCATTAATTCTAAAGAAATATGCAAGTGAGGGATATAAGGAACCGAAACCGGCAGACACAATATCTCTTGATGTGGATGTAATACGCATTGCGATATCAAATATTCCTGTAGCTGGTAGCCCTAAACCGAAAGCAATTACATATCGCAATATTGGTTGCCTTATTATTAATCCCACGGAAACACTATATAATTTCCATCCTTTTTGGATGAGATTCTTCAAAGATTTAAACGTCTGATTAATTGACAAGTTGGTTTTTAGCGCAAACCACTCGTTGTGTTTATTGTGAATTCTTTTGCGATAAACCCAAATAAGAAATAAGTTAGAAATAACTGAACCTACAGCGAACCCTTCTATTGGTAATTTTATTAGAGCACCGATGATTGCAAAGCTGTAAGTAAATATTGGCGAAATACTTTTTACGAGTCTTACATAATAATTATCAGCGCGGGAAGAAAGAATAGCAGCATCAAGAGAAGAGATTAAAAGCAATGTGGTGCTGATAATCAAGATAAACGCCGAAGTAAACAAACCATTTGAGGGATAAATATTTTCTACTGAACTAAACAGACTATTTTTGAAAATTGAAATGCAGACAATTCCCATGAAACCAAGTAAGAGATAGAATCTGTTGGCGGAAACCAGTTCAATTTTAAGAGCACTTAAAATATTTTTATCCCGGTCTTTTCCCGCCTCACGAATAAAATGCTGACTGAAACCTAAATCTGCTACAGTAAAGAAAGAAGCCGTGGTTACATATAAAGACCATATTCCTAGAACTTCCAGGCTTGAACGGGACAATATGATGGGATATAAAAAGAAATAGGATATAACAGGAATTACAAACGTAGCTGGTCCGGTAAGAACTGATAATTTCAGATCATGCTTAATCTGATTTGAATTATTTTCTTTATCATTATTATCTATCACAAAATCATTTCCTGCATCTTAAAATTATTCTTTCCCTTTCACTGTATCCGATTTCTTCTATTGAAGTGAAACCAAGGCGTTTAAAATTATTTTTTTCATTCTCCGGCAAATCATGACCTTCAAAAATCACTTCGTTAAATGCGGATAAAAAATTCAAAAACCTATCTTTATCCCTCACCCAGTTTAAAACATTAAGTGCAAAAATAATATCTGCATTGAAAGCTAATAGTTCGTTTTCCCAATTTTTCATTGAATCAAAATCAACCTTACGGAATATGGAATTAACATTAAAAACATCACTGATTATTTTAGCAGATTCTAAAATCTTTCCATCGTGATCAACGCCGATACATTTTTGCGCACCGGCCTCATTTATTAAAAAAGCAGAAAGCAATCCCATATTACAACCGAGTTCTATAATGGTTTTGCCAGAATAATCCGAAATATTTTTTAATTCATCCCATCGCCTAATCCAGGGTCTTTCTCCCGGGAAAGTTATCCCGTTAAATTCTAACGAATAATATGCTATTGGTATTCCCGGAGAACTTGCGTTTGACTTTTGTGCAAGTTTCCAGGCTTGCAGTAATTTTTTCAGCTTCGGATCAGCGTCCGCATTTAAGGTTGGTAACCTTTCAATTTCAGGAAATTTTTTACCAGATAGTTTTTTTAGTTGAAATACTATTTTGGGAAATTTTTTCCTCAAATAATCTTTAATTATTGTAATCATTGAATAATTCAATTTTGATTCTCCAATCTTAATCCCTAAAAATTGTCTAACAAAGGCTGTAATTATTTTTACTTGCGTTGCCTGATCAAAATCAATTAACGACACTTTAAAATCATTGGTGACAAGAATATTTTCTGGCACAATATCGTTGTGTGAAATCCCGCGCCTTGAAAGTTTAAATAAAATTACTGAGAGTGCTTTCAAGATCTTTAGCAACTGCACAAATGATATTTTTAGATTTACAAGTTGTATCCCCTGCTGATAGCTGATGAATAAAAGATCATAGTCATCATTACAACAATAATAAAATGTTTTTGGAACCCCATCAATCTCGTTACATTTTTTAAGCAATTCATATTCCCGCTGAAGACTATTCTGGCGCATATGTTGTGTTCGGTCTTCATTTTTTTTGTGTGCTTTAACTATAAAATTATTATATAAAAAAGTTTTTCGTGAAGAGTCTAAATTGCTTTCAGAAATGAATGTTATATTATCCACGTTTGGAAAATTTTTACAGATTTCCTGGAAATTATTCATGCTTATTTCCCCATTTCCATTTTCGCCAAAACGTTACGGTCTTTTCCATCCCGAACACTGAGAAAACGGTTTTCAACTTAACTCTCAATTTTCTGAAAGCATAGTTTTTCCTCGCCGAAAGATTCCAAAACCCATAATACTTTAAAGCTTTTTTTGTCTCTCTTAATGAAGCGAGTTCATTCTTCCAAGAAGCACCACCTGCCCTCATATTTACTATAGGAAACCTGTTAAGATAGGAACTTTTGTTATTCAGATCATCAATATTTTTACTCAATTTACAGATAAACTCAAAATCCATTGCATATCGGAAGGAGGTATCGTATAAACCGTATTTTTCATAAAAAGATTTTTTGATAAACATTGTAGGATGGTTATATGGCATTGCCACCGTCACCGGGCAAAGTAATGGTTTCCTGATATTTGAACCATAGATAGGATCATCAAAAAAAATATCTCCATGTGTAAGTAAAATATTATCATCATCAAATACTTTAACTACTTCGCTAAAGACATTAGGAGAAGCATAGTGATCATCGCTGTTAAGAATATTAATTATTTTCCCACTTGCAGCGTTTATTCCTTTATTGAATGCATCGGAGATCCCTTCATCTTTTTCACATATTATTCGTAATTTATCGGGGATATTATTACTTAGATAAATATTTTTTATTATTTCAAGAGTATTGTCGGAACTTAAGTTATCTACAATAATATGTTCAAATTCCTTATAAGTCTGATTAATTATTGATTGGACATTGTCCAGTATAGTTTTTTCAGAATTATATGTTGGAGTTATTATCGAAATTTTCATTTGAAGTGTATTATGTCGTATATCTTCCGTTAATAAAAATGTTTTTAGAGATTAGTCTAATTACTTATTCTCTTGGTGATATTTAATTATGCAAAATAAAACAATAAAATCGTTCAAATATAAATCATTTTAAATAAAGTATGTCTAATAAATTGAACGGAAGTAAATTTGATATAACAATAGATGCAAGAATGATAAATCATTCTGGTATCGGCACGTACATCAAGAATATGATACCCAATCTTATGGGGAATTATAACTTAGCGCTTATAGGCAACATTAAAATACTTGAATCTTTTCCATGGTCTAAGCAAATAACAATTATCGATTCCAACTATCCCATATATTCAATAAGCGAGCAGATTAGTTTACCACGGCAAATTCCGGAAAGCCGGCTTTTTATATCTCCACATTATAATATACCTCTTTTAAAAATTCCTGCAGATAAAAGAGCTGTAATAATTCACGACATTAATCACCTCGTTAACATCAATAAAATTTCTGCTATTAAAAAAATATATGCAAGGTATATGATCTCTGCTGCGGTTAAAAAGTCCGACAAGGTTATAACGGATTCTTTTTTTTCCAGGAATGAAATAATCAAACACATCCCTACAGAG
Source organism: uncultured Ignavibacteriaceae bacterium (assembly GCA_963804005.1). Classification (GTDB taxonomy): domain Bacteria; phylum Bacteroidota; class Ignavibacteria; order Ignavibacteriales; family Ignavibacteriaceae; genus JAGXRK01. The sequence goes on from CAWDOP010000011.1 coordinate 111,010, forward strand.
GGGAAAGAAATAAAGACACTTTACTGCGGAATAAATGACGAAGTACTAAGAAATTATATAAAATCCCCGCACAAAGAAAACATTAAGATAAAATATAGTCTGCCTGAAAAATATTTTCTTTATGTTGGAAGTATAAAACGACACAAAAACCTAATTTCTGTTTTAAGGGCATTCAGGTTGTTGCTGGAAGATTATTCCAATCAGAAGCTTGTTGTTATCGGTGTTAAAACCGATGAGTTTGTTAATATTAGAGAGTTTGTTAATCTTAAAGAGGGTGTAATATTACCGGGATATATCACCGATACTGAATTGCCCGCTATTTATGCAAACGCACTATGTTTAGTATTTCCTTCTTTATACGAAGGATTTGGCTTGCCGCCATTAGAAGCAATGAGTTGTGGCTGTCCTGTCATTGCAAGTAAAGTCACTTCAATTCCGGAAGTGTGTAACGATGCCGCACTCTATTTTGATCCATTAAATATCAAGGAAATTACCAGTACTATGAAACAAATCCTAGAAGACGAAAAAACGGTCAGTCAATTGAGAGAAAAAGGATTTAACAATCTAAAAAAATTTACATGGCAAATTTTCGCTCAAAATCTTAAAAATGAATTTGATGATTTAATCTTTGGATAACTTTTTTTAATATGAAAACCGCAATAGTTCACGAATGGTTTGTTAATTATGCTGGTTCGGAAAGATGTGTTGAATCCTTTACCAACCTCTGGCCGGAAGCCGATGTTTTTTCACTCGTTGATTTTCTTAATGATGATCACAGAAACATTATCCTTAAAGGTAAACAGGCGAAAACTTCCTTCATTCAGAATCTTCCACTCTCAAGAAAAAAACACAGATATTACCTTCCACTTTTCCCAAAAGCAATTGAAAGCCTTGATGTCTCAAAATATGATATAATCATTTCAAGTTCGCACGCAGTCGCAAAAGGTGTAAAGACACGCAAAGATCAGCTTCACATCAGCTATTGCTATTCGCCTATGCGGTATGCCTGGGAAAGTGCTGATGAATATCTAAGAGGATTTAAAGGTTCTGTCGCAAAACTTTTTATTAATTATTTAAGAAAATGGGATCTTCGATCAGCAAAAAATCCAGACCATATTATTGCTATTTCAGAATACATAAGGGAGAGAATAAAACGCATTTATAATATTGATGTCCCGGTAATTTATCCACCGGTTGATACACATCTGTTTGAAATTGGAGAAAAGGAAGATTATTATTTAATTGCATCAAGAATGGTTCCTTATAAAAAAATGGATATTGCAGTTGAAGCCTTCAATCAAATGCCCGACAAAAAATTGGTTGTAATCGGTGATGGTCCCGAAATGAATAAAATTAAAAGTATTGCAAAGACATACATTGAGATGCTTGGTCATCAGCCATTTGAAGTGCTTAAAGATAAAATGATGAGAGCCAAAGCATTTATATTTACAGCTGAAGAAGATTTTGGAATTGTAGTTGTAGAAGCTATGGCTTGCGGCACACCCGTAATTGCATTCGGAAAAGGCGGCGCATCTGAAACGGTTATCGATAATAAAACCGGGATATTGTTTGAAGAACAAAACGTTAAATCTTTAATAGCGGCTGTAAAGAAATTTGAGTCAGAAGAAAGTAAATTTGATAAGCAAACAATTCGTCAGCATTCGGAATTGTTCAGCAGAAAAGTGTTTGAGAACAAAGTAGCCGACTATGTTAATAACAAAGCAAAAGAATTCTTTGGCTAAATATGATTGTAAATAAAAAATCTATATACACTTACCGTTTGATTAGCGACTTGTTGCTTCTTAATGTAGCATTTTTTCTGTCGGCAGTTTTTGCACAATCCTTTGAAATACTTATGCTCCGGACACAAATGTTTGTTTTGCTTTTGTTGGCGAACATCCTATGGTTTTTCTATTCAAATAGTATTGATTTTTATGATGAATTTTATTCAAGACCGTTTGCATATCAATTTACAAATATCCTTAAGAACGTAGCTTTTCAAACAGTTCTCGCTGTACTATTTATCTTTCTCGTAAAAGAAGATCTGTTTACAAGAAATTTCATACTTTTTTATGCTTTTCTTCTTATTGCCCTTATAAGCCTTCGAACAGTTTTTTTCAAAAAGATTTTAAAATCGCTTCGGAAAAAAGGAAAAGGCATTAGAAATCTACTGATCGTTGGAAGCGGCGAAACAGCGAAAAATTTTGTAAAAACTATTTCGTCAAATCCAGAATTTGGATATAAGTTTATTGGATATGTTACTAATGATAACGCTGCAGTAGAACAAAATATTATTGGCAAAATTGAAAGTATTGATGCGATATTAAATAAGAATAAGATTGATGAAGTTGTAATTGCGCTTCCGCAAGATTCATCAGAAAACCTTGACGAGCTTATTAGAATATGTAATATTAACGCTGTTAGTGTTCATATTATTCCGGATTATTTTCGCTTTCTCGCAGATAGATTTCAAGTCAGCACAATTGGAAAACTGCCAATAATTACTGCCCGTGATGAACCCCTAAATGAAGTTAACTGGCGTTTCATTAAAAGAGCTTTTGATATTTTCTTTTCTTTTTTGTTTTTAATTTTTATTTTTTCCTGGCTCTATCCTATCATAGCCGTTTTGATAAAGCTCTCTTCAAGCGGACCGGTGTTTTTTATACAAGAAAGAACGGGAGCAAAGAATAAAAGATTTAAGTGTATTAAGTTTCGAACATTGACATACACAGGAAATACAACACAATTTAAATTTAAACCGGTAGTTACAAACGATCCTAGGATAACGGGAACGGGAAAGTTTTTAAGAAAAACCAATATTGATGAAATTCCGCAATTTATTAATGTTCTTTTAGGAGATATGTCTGTTGTTGGGCCGCGTCCGCATGCACTAATGTTTGATCAACAATATCAAAAAATATTTGAAGAAATAAAGTTGCGATATAATGTCCGGCCCGGAATTACTGGCTGGGCCCAGATACACGGCTTAAGAGGAGATATAGAAGACGAAGCAGAAAATAAAAAAAGATTACAAAAAAGATTAGAGTTTGATCTCTGGTACATCGAGAACTGGTCATTTAAGCTTGATATGCAGATTATTCTAATGACAATCTGGCAAATGGTAAGGGGTGAATCAAGAGGAGTTTAGCAGTATATTCTTCCTGATTGCATGTAATAAATAGTTGCTATTAAAGTTTTACAAATAATTTGGTTGCAATATTTCCACAAATTGAATCTATCTTAATACCTGAAATATGGCTTAATTTTTGTGTCATTATTCTAATTTTTCATTATTTTTGAAATATTATTTGAGCAGTTTTCAACAGAAAAATTTTAAAAGTTCAGGAGGACAAAAGTCATGATGCTCAGCAGCAAATTTGTGAAACTCTCCATTCTTGCAGGAATAGTAATAATATTTTCTGTTATCCTTTTCGGTTATCTTTTCTTTGAGCCTTATATCACCGAAGAGGAAATAACAATTACTGTTATTAATAAAGAAAAATTTGGCAATGAATACGGAAAGTATTTTATCTTTACCCTCAATGAAGTTTTTACTAATTCTGATAACTACTATCACAATAAATCAAACGCCAATAAACTCTATCCATATTTTATACCTGGTTCCGAATATAAAGTTAAAGTTGTGGGAATATATCTTCCATTTCTACCCAAATTCAGAAATATATTAAGCATAAAAACAATAAACGGAATAAAATTCTCGGAGCTGTAAGTATTGTCATTAGACTGGTTTCACACATCATATTTTTATTCATCAGTCCCTCACCTCACAATATTTAAAAAGAAATGAACTACACCGTCAGCTTGTGGTGGAGCAGTTCATTTGAAAAATATTATTAATTACGTAAATTTTTTTTAAATTTGCTGTGTTATTTAACTAATTATTCAAATTCCTATTCAGGGGAGAAAAATTATGGCCCTACTTATTACTGATGACTGCAATTCCTGTAATGCATGCGAAATTGAATGTCCCAACAATGCAATATATAATCCGGGTGATCCCTGGATACTTGGCAGCAAAGAATATCCTGCACTAAATGATGAACATACATATATAGCTTATGACAAATGCACAGAGTGTCTTGGTTTTTATGATGAACCGCAATGTGTTCCTGTCTGTCCAACAGATTCCATAATAATGGATCCTGACAGGGTAGAAACCAAAGAACAACTAACTGCAAAAAAAGAAAATCTGGATAAAGTAGGAAGATAATTTTGGCTAACGATGAAACAATAAAGAGCCGGGCCTGGACCCGGCTTTTTGTTTTAAATTATGATTGCTATTTTAAAAATCATTTCTGTTTTAAAATAATATAAACCGTTCTTTTTAGCTCATCATTTAATATCTTTGTTTAACACATAATAAAACCCGGAATTTAAATGAAAAAAATATACACACTTATACTTTTTCAAGTATCATTGCTTTTTGGCCAAACGATAGACTGCGATTTTAAGTCAGCAGCAGATTTAATTACAAAAGAATCATTGATGAAAAAAGTTGAAGTGCTGTCATCTCCCAAATTTGCGGGAAGATTGTCGGGAAGTGAAGGATATAATAAAGCATCTGAATATGTGAAAAATCATTTTATTAAACTGGGCTTAAAGCCCGCCTTCGGCACTGATTATTATCAAAAACTTTTCGTTGAGTATAATGGAATAAAATCTCCGGCAAGATTTTGTTTGGTAAAAAACGATAACATCGCGAAAGAATACAAACTCGGAGATGACTATATCTTCAGGGGGTTTACAGGATCCGGAGATTTTACTGTACCGGTAGTTTTTTGCGGTTATGGCATTTCTAATGATGTCTATGATGATTTTAAAAATGTAAATGTGAACGGAAAGGTTGTTATAGTATTTAAACAAAGTCCAACCTGGAAATTAGAAGACATTAAATGGGGAAACTCTTATCCCAGAGAAAAAGCCGAAACTGCCGCAGATCACGGAGCGATAGGATTAATAATGGTTTCAAAACCACTAGAAACTCCCCCTCAACCAGTTATTGCAAGTGTTATGCACGGAGATGGCGAACAGAACGAAAACTTTCCGCAGCTTCATATGAGCCTTGATGCAGCAAATGATTTTTTATCGGGCTCTGGTTATGATATTAGGGATCTTCAAAGAAAAATTGATGAAAAACAAGAACCATTTTCGTTTGAACTTTCCGCATCAGCGCTAATAAAAGTACAAACTGATTATTATAAAGAAAAAGAAACTCAAAATATTTCTGCACTTTTAGAAGGAAGCGACGAAGAGCTAAAGAATGAATATATAATCATTGGGGCACACTTAGATCACGTTGGCGCTCAGGCTGATGAAGTTTGTTTTCCAGGCGCAAACGATAATGCTTCGGGTTCTGCAGGAGTTATGCAAATTGCTGAAGCTTTTATTAAAAGCGGAATGAAACCGAAACGTTCAATCATTTTTACTTTATTCGCAAGTGAAGAGCAGGGATTATTTGGCGCAGAATATTTTGTAGATAATCCCCCTGTTGATCTTAACAATATTGTTGCAATGATTAATATGGATTGCATTGGGTCCGGCGATAGTATTCAGATCGGAAACGGTAAAAGTGCACCGAATCTCTGGAATATTTTCAGGGAAACAGATTTATTAAATGATAACTTGATGCTGGAAAGAACCTGGGCGGGTGGCGGAGCGGATGCAACTCCTTTTCATAACAAAGGAATTCCAATAGCGTATATTGTTTCACACTATAGCTATGAACATTTACATCTGCCAACAGATTCGCCCGAAACACTGAATAAAAATTTATATAAAAGTATAGTTAACCTAGCCTTTCTATCATTACAAAAAATTGCAAACGGTGAATATGTAAGAGAGACATTAGTTCAACAATAAGTTATATTTAGCATTATTTTTTACAAAAAAAGGAAAGCAAATGCCTTTAGCACAAAACAAAGCAATTACTTTCAATTATACTTTGAAAGATGATGAAGGAAATATTCTGGATACGACAAAAGGATCCTCTCCATTTTCATTTTTAAGCGGTAATGGTCAAATACTTCCTAAACTTGAGGATGCTCTAAACGGTATGCTGCTGGGATCGAAAAAGATTGTTAAAATTGAGGCTGCCGATGCTTATGGAGAATATAATGAAGAGGCTGTTCAGAAAGTAGAACGAACTAACTTTCCCAAGGATGCTGAACTAAAGCCGGGAATGCAATTTGTAACAAACTCACCAGATGGTCATCAAATGCCGTTCATAATTTCCGAGATTAAAGAGGACAACATTAAAATTGACTTTAACCATCCCCTTGCCGGAAAGAATTTAGAGTTTGATGTAGAACTTTTAGATGTAAGAGATGCAACCGCTGAAGAAATCGCCCATGGTCACATTCACGGACAAGGCGGGCACCACCATTGATTATTTTAAAGTAAACACGGTATATCATTCAAAAAACGGCCATTCAATTTTTAGAAAACCTTGTTTATATGACACAAACATTATAATTTTGAACATATATCTATTAACTAACATAAGGAGCTAAAATGAAAAAATTATTTGTTCTAATGTTTGCAATTCTCTTTTTAGGATGCGCTGCACTTGTATCTGCTCAAAGTGTTCAGAGCGGTAGCTGGGCAGTTACCCCAGCTACACCGGGTTTTACTTTAGATAAAAACAACGGTGAAAGAACAATGACGGTTGATATTGATTTCGACAATCCGTTTGAGACAAAACCAAACGTTTTTCTTTCCATTACCCAGATTGATTCCGATAAAGGTTTCAATATCAGATACAAAGTTGAAGCAATGTCAATTTCCAGAGATGGATTTACATTAAAAATCCGTACCTGGGCTGATTCAAAAGTATATAGCATTAGCGGTTTCTGGCTTGCGCATACTGAATAAAAAGAGTTAGCTACTTAACAACGAAAGCCGTCTCTGAATAAGTGACGGCTTTTTGTTTGATAAGCAGCAGATCCTTCAATTATTTCTTTTCAGAAAACAAGTATTCCTTCAGGATTTTGTCTTTTCTGTAAACATCGTCTCTGAAATTTACATCACCATTTTCATCAACCCATGCAGTATAATAATCAATAATTAGCGGAATTTTTTTTGTGAGATTTATATCGGTTGTTTCTCCCAGGCTCGCATATTTTCTTAGCGATTCACGTTTTCGATAGTACTCTGAAACTTTCGATTTGTCTTCCACTCGTTGACCAATTTCAATTTTCAGATAATCAAGATTCCATTTGGGGTGATTCCGAAGAATATATGCTGCCAGTTGTAAAGGTTTTTCAACACGGACACAACCATGACTAACGGCTCTGTTTGATAAACCGAACGGAGTTCTTGACGGTGTATCGTGAAGATAAATGCCAAAAGGATTATTAAACATAAACTTAATTTTACCTAACGCATTTCCCGGTCCAGGATCTTGTACAACACGATATGGAATTGTATCGGCAGAAAATTTAGTTATATCGACTTCGCTTAAATTTATTTCAACATCATCCACATACACCTTAAAGTTTTTGATGTGGAGATAATTCGAGTCCTTATTAACTTCCCTAAGAATTTCCTCGCGAATAATGCTTGCAGGAACATTCCAGGTCGGATTAAGAACCATATACGATATTCCCGTGTATAAAACAGGCGTTTCCCAATCATCCGGTTTGTGTTCTAACTTCTTTGTCTTTTTATAGTATTTCAGTTGTTCGTCATAATTTGATGGGCGTTTTAATCCTGTACAAACCTTAATATCAAACAATTGTTTTTTATTTTCAATCGCATATAATTTAAAATCAGGAATGTTAACAAGAATGTATTTCGGAATGTCAGAATAATCTATCCACCTGAATCTTTCTAATGATATTTTAATCTTTTCAATATATTCCTGCGGAGTTGTATTTAATTTATCAATCGTTGCTTTGCCTATTATACCATCATCATTTAAACCATTTAAACGTTGAAATTGTTTTAGCGGAGCAACAAGAACAGAGTCATAAATGGTGCTAGTCTTTTATTGCAATCTTAGCTGTATCAAAAAATTCAAGAGTTATTAACTTATCATAAACTTTACTTATGGAGGAATGTTTATCTCCGGGTTCAATTTTCGTTTCCAGCGGCGGAATAATTTCCCATTTTAGAAGTTTTAATTTTTCAAATTGTTTTAAGGCACTATACAGTTTTAAATATTTTTCTCCTTTTGGCTGAACATCAACCAGGTATTGAATAATATCACTTTGACTTAATGGCTCAAGTAAATTTTTCTTTGTAGAATCAATAACAGGAAGACTGTAGCTGGTATTAAATATTTCTTTCGGATTGACAACGCCATATCGCAAATGATTTGAATATTTTAATATAGCATCGGAGACAAGGATTTCAGTGTTTGCTAGTTGAAAAAATCTGTTCGGATTAACCATGCTGTCTGCTGTTGCAGCGAGAAACTGTTCGGCTATTAGTTTTGTGTGATATTGTTCCGGATTTAACCCGTGTTCTTCCGCTTTGTCAAAAATATTAAGGAGTGAATAAATAAAATTCTTTTGTTGAAAACTGCCTATAAAAACCGGTTGATAATTTCTGTTAGCATAAAAAGATTTTAGAGTATCGAAGTACTGAACTGAGGAATCTTTTAAAATGATAGAATAATTTTTTTTAGTAAAAATGTTTTTAAGGGTCTCTTGATATTCAGCGTAACTAAAATTTAGTTTTTCATCTAAACTTTTTTCAACTTCGGGCGGCTTTTGATTACAGGCTGAAATTAGAAAGATCAGGACTATTATAAGCAACGCTGCGAACTTCTTCAAAATAATTTTCCATATGAATTGTTTATTGAATTTAATAATTGCCTGCAAATATATGAAATAATACATTTCTTCGGATAGAATTGATAATTGTAATGCATATATCAAAAAGTGGTAGGTAGATTAAGGCAAGTTTAATTATAAGAAATTATCGGGCAAATAACAGGCGGGAAATATTAGGAAATCGCATCCTTTGTGCACCCAGGCGGGCTCGAACCGTCCCGACAAGTCGGGATGATTAAGAGTCTGTTTCACGACCCTGGAAGTAGTTGTTGACCTTGTAAATGAGAGTGCAAAATTAAAGTAATTAAGAAACCGTGATATGTCCATTGTTATGAATTCTATTATATGAAAGAGCATCAGACTTTTCAATTTATTATCAAACATGGAATCTTTATTTTATTCTACCAAGATTTCAATAGTCAATTCTTCTTTATTGAAAATGAATTGGGCCTTTTCCCAGCTTGGCGGACCAAACCAAGCGCTGACATTATTAGAGTAGCCGTATTCTTCCAAGGGAATGCCCAAAAAATTCAAATCTAATTTTCCATTACTGTTCTCATCATGAAAGACTCGAATTGCGTATTCACCATAGTACAATGAATCTAATCTTACCTGAACAGTACGGTTTATTATTGGTAGAATTTTCCCAATAAAAACAGAATCCTCGCTCTCATAAACTTCTCTTGAGTTATCTAATGCAAACCAGCATTCGCCGTTGTCATTATCAAAACCAGTGATCTTAATGTTAAGAGTTCCTCTTTCAATAATTTTAGAGTTTTTAACCTGTGAAAAAATGGTGGGAACTTGAAGAAATAATATTGTAGTTACTATTAATATTTTTGTTGGATTGAAAAGAATATTCAAGCAAAGATTCCTTTTAACGGCACAGAAAATATTGGCTCCTGTTTTAAACCTTCTGATGAAAGAATATTATTTGTACAATAAAGAGCCGAAGTTGTTGCAGCCTCCATCAGCATTGCGGGGCAATCCAGTTTTACCCAATCTCCGGCAAGATATAAGTTTTCTACTTGTGTTTTAAACCGAGGACGATTTTCAGATAGATTGGTGTGAAATGCCGTAAAGTCATCTTTGATCTGTAAATACTCATAACGGATTTGAAAGTTCTTTATTTCTGGGAAATATTCTTCAAATTCTTTTAAGAATTGATCTCGAACATCGGTTTCTGCGAAATCATCCGGTAGAGCATAAGAGTGAAGCTCGAAAATTCCACCGCCGTTTTTTGCTACCCACTCGCTGCTTGTTTTTTCCATGCGGTGATAAACAGTAACTGAATCCAATATCTTTAAGGCATCAGTAAATATGAAAAAGGGTACATCCTTCCTGATATCTTTATCTATCCAGATTCGTAAAACTGCATATCGCTGCGATTGTTTCTGTCGGCTGATCTGATTATAAAATTCAGGATGGTTTGATTTTATAAATTCAGAATTACTGACAATCTTTTTTGTTCCTTTTATATCAGATGCAATTATTAAATAATCAAACTCTTCATTGTTCACGAGAAATTTGGTATTTCTTTTTTCGATTGAATTAACAGGACTATTTAGTTTTAATTTTGCATTATATTTCTTTAGATATTTTTCGGCGGGATTCCACAAAGTATTTTCAAAATCATCATTTAGCACATCGTAAATGAGACCATGATTATTACTTAAAAAATAAAAGTGAAAACTTTTAATAAGCTCTGCCATTGAGATGTACTGCGGCTCAGCAAAAAATGCCCGGGAAAATGTTGTGAACATTAATTTCATTTGCTTGGGCAGTTTAACATCAGCAGCAAATTCTTTAAATGAGATGTGATCAAACTTTTTATATGTCGTTTCTTTATTGTAATTAAGCAGGGATATAAGTCGACTAAACTTTGGATTCTTAATAATATCGATAAATGAATAAATACCGGCTTTCTTCATTGAAAGAATATTTTCGACTGGTGTTGTTTTAATTTCTTTAAAGCTGTAGTTCCCCAAGTCCTTTGTCATTATTAAGTAGTCATCAATAGGGATTAGATATTTATGTGCATCAATTTTTTTTAACAGATTACGAAGGTTATAATATTGCCTGAAGAAAGCATGGAAACCGTGTTCAACATTTGTTTGATAGCCATCTTTAAAATTAACAGACCACGAACCAACTTTACCCCCAAGAAATGAATCTCTTTCAAATATTGTTACATCAAAATTTCTTTCTGCTAAATATATCGCAGCAGAAACTCCGGCTAATCCACCACCAACAACAGCAACTTTTTTTGAAGTAGTAAGTGCAAATGGCAGTTCGGTATCGATTTTGTTTATTTGTTGTTTATAATCACCTAATCGCTTTTTAATAAATTTTGAAATAACTGATGAACTCATTTTTGCTTTCAATTAAATAGGTTTTCGCCAGCTTGACATTTTGTAAATCTCAGAATCAGAGAATCCAGATTTCATTAATTTCTCCAATTTTAATCTATCTCCTGCAATTTTTTTCTCCAGAATTTTCGAAAAGCAAGAGAAACCTCATCACCTTTTACACTTACTTCATGATATTTGTCTTTTGTCTTTTTTAATATTTCGAGATTGGAAGAAAGAAAATCAATATCTTCAGCAACAATCTTTGCAGATTTTTTTGCCATAAAATATTTTGCAAACATTGGGAATTTGGGAAAGATGTTTTTCCACAAAGTAATCTGCTTCATTTCAACATGCTGGTCATCAACCTGCATTATGTGCTCAAGTATTAGTAAAATTCTTTCTTTAAAACGAATTTCTAATCGTGAGATATTTGGATAGTAAAAACGAATACGTGTACCAATATTTTCTTCCTCACCGAAATAAACTTTTTCTGCTTTAGTTCCAACATTTGCTCTTCTGTAAAATCCCTCTATGCCGTCATCCAAGACTTTTAAATTAAAATCTGCAGGGGATTCCTTTATCTGGCCCATAAATGATTTAATTGAATTCCTATGAACATAGGCAATATGGTAGGGATCGATTAAACTCTCTGCAGTGGATTCTAAATCAGCCTTGAATGTATATGCTTTGTATGTAAAAGGCCATTCGTTCATTTCAGGAATATCGGTTGGATTTATTTGTACGGATTTTTCTTCATCGCCGAGAAAGACCCAAACCCATTTATTAAAATCTTTAACAGGATAACTCTTTATTTTCGCTGTCGGTGGAATTTTATCACCGGGTAGCTGTGAAGGAATGTTGACACAACTTCCGTTTTTATCATACTCCCAACCATGATAACCACAAACAATTGTGTTAGTATTTAAATAACCTAAAGATAAATTTACATTCCTGTGACAGCATCTATCTTCAAGTGCAGCGATATCACCATCTTGATTCCTAAAAAGAATTATATCTTCGCCTAAAATTCTTTTCTTTATAATTATATTTTTTAATTCATCCGAAGGACAAATTAAGTACCATTTATTTTTTAACATTTTTTTAAATTTTACTTTGAGTACTGAAACAATTATTTATTTACTGACTCTTCCTTTTTATTAATGATTTTTTGGTAAATAGATGTGTTCATAAAAATCAAAGCTGTTCCGTAAACAAAATCTTCGATTGGGATTGTAAATATTCTAAAATCCAATTGATATTCAACTCCATAAGTTACAACAGGTCTCCAGGTTAAGTATCCATTAAAAATTAATGTAAACAGAAGCACAATAAGCAAGTAAAGGTAAAATCTCTTTTGTAAAATAAGATTCGTGTTCAATAGTTGATCCAACAAAACTGCTAATCCTAAAAAAGATATTGCTAAACCTGTATAATGCTTACCCGAAATAAAAAACCAAATACCAATTGGGATTAATAAATAAAGATAACGGCAGATTTTATCAATCCACATTAATTCTTTCTTCTCAGCTCGTCTAACAATCATTTCCCATGTAAAAAGGCAGGCAAAGGGAACTGAGATAAAAAATAAAATCTCCTCGATAGGAAGATTAAAAAATGTTATCCCAAGCACATACTTCGCATTAAAATGCCAATGTGAGCCAGCTACAATTGAATCCCAAGTAAGAAAAAATATTGCCGGGATTAGTATCGGCACTATTGTGTATTTCCATTTATTTATAAAATAAAAAGGTCTCATTGCTCCAAAGAGCAAGGGACCCGCAAAAACAATTATATTAAAAATTAAGTATTCAGATTTCAATTAAGTCGTTTTCAAAAGTTTAACTTCAAAATAGGATTTAAATAAAAGATAGAACTTGTAAAAATTTGATATCCTAACTCTGGCAGCAAGTAATTCGTCTACATCAAGTTTTTTGATTTTTCTGAACAACATATAATAGTATAGGTATGCAGAATAAACACCAAGCTTTACTTTTATAGGAAGTTTTTTTATTCCTTTAAGTGCGTCACTGAATTCCAAATCGATACTATCCTCAAGCTTCTTCTTGTTGTGATTATTAATTAATTCACGTTCGTGTATTCCAGGGAGGTAAATTCTGCCTCTTTCATTAATATCTTCCTTAATGTCTCTTAAGAAATTTACTTTTTGAAAAGCTGCCCCAAGCATTCGGGCTGAGTGTTCCAGTTCCTTGTACTTTTCATCACTTCCGTTAACAAAAACTTTAAGGCACATTAAACCTACTACTTCAGCAGAACCATAGATGTAATGATCATATTTATTATCGTTATATGAAGAACTGTACAAATCCATCTCCATACTATTTAAAAAAGATTTTATCAATTCAGGGTAGATTTTGTATTTGTTTACTGTTTCCTGGAATGCCTGTAAAACTGGATTTGTAGAAATTCCTTTATCAATCGCATCCCATGTATCTTCTTCAAATTTTCTTAACAATTCCTTTTTATCAAAATCATGAAAAGTATCAACAATTTCATCGGCAATTCGAACATAACTATAAATTGCAAAGATAGGATCTCTGTATTCAGGTGCAAATGCTTTTATGCCCCAGCTAAATGATGTACTGTAAGAAACTGTAATCCGTTTACTTATTTTATAGCTTGTATCTTTATATAGTTGAAAACTCATTTTCAATCCTTTCGGTTACTAATTTTGAACTAATCACTACCATTGGCAGTCCAGTACCGGGCGTAGTAGAAGCCCCAACATAAAAGAGGTTAGAAAATTCCTCGTCTTTATTTTTTGGTCTGAACCCACCAACTTGATTTAAATCGTGTGCAAGCCCTAAACCCGAACCTCTGTAAAGATTTAACATTTTTTCCCAATCATCAGGTGTTAATACTTTCTTAGTCACAATATTGTTTTGAATATCATACCCAATTCTTTTGGATAAATCTTCAATAATATTATTTACTAACTCATCTTTGTCCTCCCAAGATTTTTTATATCTTAAATCAGGAACCGGGCAAAGAATAAATAAATTTTCATGGGTTTCAGGAGCACAACTTTCATCTGATTTTGAAGATGCATTTACATAATAGTATGGCTTTTGCGGGCTGATAGAGGATGTAAAAATATTATCTGCATAATTTCTAAAGTTACTCCCGAGAAAATAATTATGGTGAATAAGATTATTAATCTTTCCTTTTACACCAAGATATATTGTAAGGGGAGCCAGTGTCCAATGCATTGCATCAAGCTTATCAGAACTAAATTTTTCTCGTTTTAGAACTTTTCCTCTAAAAGAAGCAGCATCAGAGTTTGATATAAAAATATCTGCTTCCCATATCTTACCGTTTTGATCAATCATTTGAGAGACTTTACCATTGTTGTTTCCAACACCAATAATCTCTGTGTCAAACACAAATTTTACATTTCTCGCTTTTAGAATTTTCACCATTTCTTCAACGATGCTATACATACCATTATTTACACTCCAATAGCCATTATGTTTTAGTTCAGTATAGCTTAACAATGAATATATTGAAGGTGTTCGAAATGGTGTAGATCCAAGGAAGAATGCAACTAAAGAAAAGATTACCCTTACCTCTTCAGATTCAAATGTATTTTCGAGTTCTTTCCACATTGTTTTATATAAATATGGAAGATGCTTTTTAGGAACCCTAGTCAATTTAAGAAAATAATCTAATTTATTTTTATAATTAGATTTTACAACCATTTCTTCGGTATCATGGAAAAACTCACCGCCCTTTTTCAAATACTTTTCAAGTTTTTCGGCTAAATTATTTTCAATCCCGGCAAACTCTTTTTCTAATTTTTGCAGATCCTTAAATATTTTAAAAGGTTTTTCTCTGCCTTCAAAATAAACCTGGTAGATAGGATCAAGCTCTTTCATAATCAACGGGTTTTCAATACCAGCACTTTTAAACAATTCATCAAATTCGTAAGTCATACTCATAAAAGACGGACCCATATCAAATCTAAAACCGTCTTGCTTAATTATATTAAGCCTTCCACCCGGAGTAGAGTGCTTTTCTAGAATCGTTATATCATAGCCTTTATTAGAAAGTCTTAACGCCGTGGATAGTCCACCTAAACCAGAACCTATGATAATTATTTTTTTCATTTTATAATTTTATGACCAATGTGTGTACAATAAGATAGTAATTTTATGATTTAGATTCAGTTAATTTTATATTAAATGAGGATACTACCTGCTTTTTTGTTCAACAATATCTATGTATAAATTACGTGTCATAGTTAACATTTGAACAGGAAAACTCATTTTACAGGCAGTTATCCTCATTGCCAATTTTTCTTATTTAAGAAGATTCATTTTCTTAATTTCTCTGAAATTGCCAGCATTTAGCTCGTAGAGATATATACCGGAAGCTAAATTCTGAGCATCAAAGCTGTATCTGTAAGCACCGGCAGAAAGATTCTCATTTACTAAAGTTGCAACTTCACTGCCGAGGATATTAAAAATTTTCAATGTTACTAATTCATTACTTGGAATTGTAAAATTGATAGTCGTACTCGGATTAAAAGGATTCGGATAATTCTGTGAAAGTTTGTAATTATCTGGAGTTATCGAAGATATTTCTTCAATACTGGTCACACCTTCAGGAAATTGCCCAACTGTTCCATCTGCTAATGCGAAAAATACTCCGAATGCATCTCCACTTTGATTTGCTGATGGGGTTAGAAAACCTGAGGCAAATACAACTGCACTTCCACCACCAAGTCCTGAAAGATCAGCAACATAAGATTGAACTAATGTATTGCCGTCTGCTAAAGTTAAATCTAAGGTATAAGTTCCTGCTGGTACAGTAATGTAATCTGTTATATCACTGTAAGCAGCGTCATTCACTAATGTTGTAACACCACGTGCAATTACATCAACTGTTGGTGCATCCGTTGCGCCATGCAACACAAAGAAGTCAACATCAGAACTTGACGCATTTTCCTTTACCATTGCTTTAATGAATAATGTGAAGGCTGTATTTCTTCCTCCAGGATTTACTGCATAAGATCCTGGGTTCAAAACGCCATTTGCAATTGCAACATAAGTAGCGCCATTATCTAATGTTACTGTAAAGTTTTTTATTGTATCAGCAACAGATGTACTATTAGGACCAGCAACTCCAATATTTATTGGTACACCAGCTGGAGCATCTATAAATGGAGTAGCATCTCTGAAAGCAAAATTATCTAACAATAGAGACCCATTTAGGTAGATATCTACATTAGAAGCAGCTATATCGGCTGCGTTGTGAATAACCTGTAATCTTGCAAGTTGTACTTGAGGAAAAGCTACCACGTCTCCAGTAGGAAGAGCAGCAAAAATTCCAAATGCAGGTCCATTTTGATTGTTACCCGGAGTTAAGAAACCTGAAGCAAATACAACGGCAGCACCGCCACCCAATCCACTTAAATCTGCTCCGAAAGATACCACTATAGTAGAATTATCATTTCCCAGAGTAACATCTAAAATATAAGATGCTGGGGGAACAGTAATGTAATCTGTTATATCACCATAAGCTGCATTATCAACTAAGGTAGCAACTCTGCGGGCGTGCACATCAACAGTTGGTGCGTCGCTTGAACCATGAAGTACGAAGAAATCGACGTTATTGCTTGTTCCAGTTTCACGAGCCATTGCTTTTATGAATAAAGTAAAAGCAGTACTTTTCCCATCAGGATTTACAGCGAATGAGTTAGGGTCTAAAACACCGTTTGCAATTGCAACATAAGTTTCATTTTCTGTTAATGTTACTGTAAAGTTTTTAATTGTATCTGCAGCAGATGTACTATTAGGACCTGCTACTCCTATATTTATAGGTGTCCCTGCCGGTGCATCTATATATGGAGTTGCATCTCTGAATCCAAAATTATCTAATAATAAAGCGCCGTTTAAATAAATATCAACTGAAACTGCACCCGGATCAGCAGCATTATGAATAACCTGTAATCTGGCTGTCTGTGCAAACAAATTGTTTACCCCTGTAATCATTAAAATTAGTAAAAGAACTTTTAAAGTTTTCATTGTTTTCCTCACTTTAGTTTTTGTTTTTAGTTTAAATAACCGTTTACTTTTGCGTATCCGAATAGTTCTTCCTGCAAAAATTTTCGCGCTCTATGAAGACGGGAACGGACAGTACCTACCGGAACTTTTACAATATCTGCAATTTCTTCATACGAATATCCTTCCAGATCACAAAGAAGAAAAACCTCTTTCATCTTCATAGGTAGCTTTGCCAGTGCAGCAGAAAGATCATCATCCAACAAATTTTGATAAAAATCTAAATCGAGATTATTATCGTTTGTCCAATCAGATTTAATTTCTTCATAGATGTTCTCAATATCATCATAGTCAACTTTTGATGGTTCTCTCTTGAGTTTCCTGTAATTGTTGATAAAAGTATTTTTGAGAATCATAAACATCCACGCTTTACTATTTGTACCGCTTTTGAACTGATGATAACTTTTGTAAGCTTTATAATACGTGTCCTGAACAAGATCCTGTGCGTCATCAGGATTTCTTACAATTTTTAATGCATAATTGTAAAGAGCACTTTGATGAGGAATAGCTTCCGATTGAAATTCGTATTGCATATCATTTTTAATTTTGCTTGAGTTTATTTCTTCTGTGTTAATCATTGTACTGTCCGTTAATTAATTATATGATTTGTTATTATTCAGGAATAAGTACTGTATCAATTATATGTATCACTCCATTTGATGCCATTACATCAGCCGTGGTAACTTTAGAGTTATTTATCATCACAGCGCCATTTGTAACTTGTATCTTAACATTCTGACCATGTAATGTTTCTGATTTATTTAGTTTTACAACTTCTTTGGATGTAACCTTACCTGAAACTACATGGTAAAGAAGAATTTTCTTCAATGCTTCTTTATCTTTCAGAAGCGCCTCAATAGTTCCTTTTGGTAGCTTAGCAAAAGCCTCATCTGTTGGTGCAAATACAGTAAATGGTCCTTCACCTTTCAATGCATCAACAAGTCCAGTTTCGGTTAACGCTTTTGCAAGTGTGTTGAATTTTCCAGATTCAACTGCAATAGTTACTATATCTTTTTTAGAACTATCACCTTTATGGTCTCCAGAGACTAATAAAGATGTAAACATTAATGAAAATAGAATTGCTGAAATAAACAGCCTGAGAGAAGAGATGTTATGTAACATTGTGTAACTCCTTTTGATTTAGTTAGTGTTGTTTTGTTTGTCTATCAAATGTCTAATATTTGTAGGGGCAATTATAAGATATTGTATAGAATTTGTCAAGTCTTTTTGTAAAAATAATTATAAATATTTTTGCTGGAACTAAATAAGTTTTGATTTTGTTCTGTTTTTGAAGAATTTAATATAAAATTAATTTCTATTATTGAATAATGTTAGACAAATAGTTAATTTTAGACAGGATTATGGAAAAAATGTATAAATATCCTATAAAAGTGGTTAGTCAAATTACAGGTTTGAGTGTTTTTGTTATCAGATCGTGGGAAAAAAGGTATGAAGTAGTAACACCATCAAGGACAGAAACAAATCGTAGATTGTACTCAGAAGATGATATTGAAAAACTTAAACTTTTGAATGATGCTGTTCATAGTGGACATAACATTGGCGGTATTGCAAGTTTGTCGGTCAGTGAGCTGAAAACTATTCTTGGGAATAAAAATAGTTTTACAGCTACTAATAAAGTTGAATCTAATGAATATACTTTTGAGGACAACGATTCTTTTCTTGATAATTGTATTGAAGCTGTAAAAGTTTACGATGCAAAAACGCTTGAAACAATATTACTTAAAGCATCTGCAAAATTAAGTCAGCCGCAGTTAATTGAAGATTTGATAATTCCATTAGTTTACAAAATTGGTGATCTATGGCATGACGGCGATATAAGAATTGCCAACGAGCATTTAGCATCCTCCGTTATCCGTTCATTTCTTTCCAACCTTGTTGAACAACATATTCCATCTGAAAATGCACCGATAATTATCTCTGCTACTCCACGAGGACAGGATCATGAATTAGGTGCTTTAATTGTGGGAGTAACCGCCGCATCTTTAGGTTGGAAAGTTATCTACCTTGGACCAAATCTTCCCGAAGTAGAAATTGCTGCCGTTGTAGACAGCCTCGGGGCAAGAGTTGTTGCTTTAAGTATAGTTTATCCAGGTGATGATCCTCAGCTTAAAAAAGATTTGGTAAATCTTAAAAAAATAATTCCTGCAAATGTTTCTCTAATTGTTGGCGGAAGAGCTGCCGAAGGATATCTGCAAACATTGAACGAAATTAATGCTGTTTTCGTTAAGAATACAAAGCAACTTAAAGTCGAGCTAAATTCGATCAGAGAACACAGATTAAACTAATCAGAGATTTCAGGAACTTTTGTCCTTACCCCAAATAATTAAAGAAAGATCAAGTGAAGTTATATCAACTAAATGTAAAACAGCTATTGTCTATATCATTGGATGAAGCTTGGAGTTTTTTTTCTGATCCCAAAAATCTACCTAAACTGACACCGAGTTGGTTAAATCTTAAAATCACTTCTGATCTGCCTGATGAAATGTACGAGGGAATGATAATTTCATATAAATTTCATCTTATTTTAGGCATTCCTATGAATTGGGTAACTGAAATAACGAGCGTAAAGGAAAAGAATTTTTTTGTTGATGAGCAGAGATTCGGGCCATATAAATTCTGGCATCATCAGCACCATTTTAATGAAATTGATGGGGGTGTTGAAATGGATGATATTATCAGCTATGCGCTGCCACTTGATCCTTTCAGCAGACCGATAAATAAACTTATAGTTGCAAAGAAGGTTCGGGGAATTTTTGAGTTTAGAAAAGAAGTGTTAAAAAAAATATTTTAAAATGTCAGCAATAATTATTAAGAGTTTTTAGAAATATACTTTTCGATGTCAAACTTTCGTTTAGCGCCGTTTCTATTCATATATCTTATTTTTCCATAAACAGGTCTTTCCTTCCATGCTCTATCGTGTAAACCACCTATTGCCCAGGCACATCCCGTATAACCATTTGGATCTCTTCCATCCAGTTCATACTTATCATTCAAATAAAAGGCAATCTTTAATGCTTCTTCCGGGGATTTGCTCCACTCAAGAATTTTCTTTGCCCAATACATTCTCATATAACCATGCATTTTGCCGGCAATTACTAATTCCCGCTGAGCGGCATTCCATAAATCTTCGTGGGTTTTCGATTTTTCGAATTCATAAACAGAATAAACAAACTCTCTTTCATCTTTTCTATGTTCATTTAAAGTTTTCTTTGCCCAATCAGGAAATCCGCTGAACGAATCATAATTGGAATTGTAAAAGCAAAAATTATCTGATAATTCTCTTCGCACAATTAATTCTTCCCAAAAGGATGTCACAGAAGGATGATTCCCGAATCCACTTAAAATAAGTGCTATTCTCTGCGCCGAGATCTGTCCAAAATGCAAATAAGGGGAAAGATTTGATAAAACATTTGAGTTAGGATCGTTTCTTGTGTCTGCATATTTATCCAGTTTGGTTTCAATAAACTGTTTCAGTGTTTTGTGCGCAGCATTTTCACCGGGCTTAATCCAGTCAACAGCTTTTATCTTTTCATTAACTTTTAAAGTGCTATAAACATATTGCCAATCAACAGTATCGGATGCAACACCATTAGCGTTTTTCATTTTTTTTAGTTTTGCAAACTCATCTAAAAACTCCGGAAGTTTTTTATGGATTTTGGGGCGGAAGGTATATGCACCGAATTCCTGTTTTGGTGAAGCATAGAAGCAGGGGACAACATTGTGTGCATCAACTTCATAAAAGGGAATAGATATTTTTTTTGCAATATCGTTTTTCCATTTTCTTTTGATCTTTAAGGGGTCAAAATCGGAAACTAAAACACTTGCTTTGTGTTCGCTTAAAAATTTAGGTATTTCTTCAGTAGGATTTCCTGACAAAAGAAAAAAAGGAATGTTGAATTTTCTTAGCTCTATTTCAACTTCCATTAATCCTTTTAACATAAAATCATATTGGCGGTAAGTTGCATCCAAAAAATTAGGAGTAAGAGAGAACACTACAGCTAAACTTCTTTTTTTCTCTAATGATAATTGCTGTGCAAACAATAATGCCCAGTTATCGTAAACTCTCTGATCGCGGCTCATCCAATAAATTATTGGACCCGTAGCTTCTTTTCCATTTTTTAGAAGTCTTATTCTTTTTTCGTTTATCATAAAATAATTGGATGAACTATTCACTAATTTTAATTGTTCTATATATTGCATAAACATAAAGAAGTATTGAAGAGTTCAATATTATACTTACTGGTTTTTGTACTAAGGAAAATAACATTAAAATAAGGAAACTTGTATATGAGCCTTTTTAGGAATTCATCAGTTGCTGCTTCGTCTAATAATATATACTCGTCTGGTGATTCAGCAAACATAAGTGAAATTACTGTAAAAGATTTAAACCTAAAAGAAGTAAAATTATCAAAATATAAGGGTAAAGTGTTACTTATAGTAAATGTAGCAAGTAAGTGCGGCTTTACTTCACAATATGCAGGTCTACAAAAAATTTATGAAAAGTATAAAGAACAAGGATTTGAAGTGCTTGGTTTTCCTTGTAATGATTTTGGCGGACAGGAGCCAGGTACAAATGAAGAGATTAGCAATTTCTGTTCAATAAATTATGGTGTAACCTTCCCAATGTTTGATAAAGTTCATGTTAAGGGAGATAAAAAAGCGCCTCTCTTCGATTGTTTAACAAACAATTCTGTAACAGGGAAGTCCTCTATTAAATGGAACTTTGAAAAATTCATAATTGATAAAACAGGAAACATTGTTGACCGTTTCAGAAGTACGACAAAACCGGACAGTAAGAAAATCACTTCCTTGATAGAACGAGAATTAAGTAAATAAAACGACATCAATTATTTTTTTAACAGTTATGAGTCTAATAATGAACGGTGAAACAGTAATATTTAACTTCAATTCTGCATCAACTTCCGGTGAATGGACAACAGTAAATGATGTTGTCATGGGCGGAGTTTCCAATAGCAAATTTGAGCTAAACAAGGATTGTACGGCGACATTTTCGGGAACGGTTTCTCCCGATAACAGTGGCGGCTTTGCTTCAGCCAGAGCCTCATTAAAAAATGAATTCAATGATTATGAAGGAGTTTTAATTCGTGTTAATGGTGATGGCAATATTTATAGTTTAAGATTTAGAACTGATACAAATTTTGACGGAATTTCTTATCAGGCAAAATTCAAAACGGAATCTGGTTTATGGAAAGAATATAAAATTCCATTGAGTGAATTTAAACCAACTTTTAGAGGCAATACTCTTTCAGATAAACCAAAGCTTGAATCCAAAAACATTAAACAAATCGGGATACTTATTGCTGATAAACAGTATGGTAAGTTTGAGTTAAATATCGATTGGGTAAAACTTTATTAGTAAAAACATTTTAATCTGAACTTTTATTTTTTTTACTTGTTTATTAAGTAAAAAAGGAAAAAAACATGAAAGACCCGGGTAACGTAAAATCAAATATCGTAGATTTAAGCGATATGAACAATGAACATTTTTTAGCATCCATAGAGACTCCTTTGCGCGAGGATGCATTTAAACTTGATGATGAACTAAAAATCGAACTGATTGAAAAAAACTTTAAAGAAATAATGCACATACTTGGACTTGATTTGAATGATGAAAGTCTAAATGATACGCCAAGGCGTGTAGCTAAAATGTATGTGAAGGAAATTTTTAGCGGCTTAAATCCTGAAAACAAACCTCAACCGACACTCTTTGAAAATAAATATAAGTTCAATGATATGTTGATTGAAAGAAACATTACAATTTATTCATATTGTGAACATCATTTTGTGCCGATAATAGGTAAAGCGCATATTGCCTATTTCCCAAAGGATCATGTTATAGGATTATCGAAACTAAACAGGATTGCGCAGTACTATGCAAAACGTCCACAGGTTCAGGAAAGATTAACAATGCAAATTGCTAATGAATTAAAAGAATCTTTACATACCGAAGATGTCGCGGTTATTATTGAAGCGGATCACCTTTGTGTAGCTTCAAGAGGCGTAAGTGATGTTAACAGTTCAACAATTACATC
This sequence comes from uncultured Ignavibacteriaceae bacterium, assembly GCA_963804005.1. Lineage (GTDB taxonomy): Bacteria > Bacteroidota > Ignavibacteria > Ignavibacteriales > Ignavibacteriaceae > JAGXRK01. The sequence continues at coordinate 134,310 of CAWDOP010000011.1, forward strand.
TAATTATAATGGAAAGTTTATGAATGATAATATTAGAAAAGAGTTTCTAACCCACATAAAAAACATATAATTCTGAAAATGATTTTAGTTACAGGTGCAACAGGTTATGTGGGTGGTCGATTGGTTCCTCGCCTTTTAGAAAAAGGATACAAAGTGCGGTGCCTTGCCCGCGATGAATCAAGATTAAAAGACAGATGGGAAGGGGTTGAGGTTGTTCAAGGTGATGTTCTGGATAAAGAATCTCTCACTAATAAATTTAACGGAGTAGAAACAGCCTACTATTTAATTCATTCTATGAGCGGGGATAGCGAATTTTCAAAAACAGATATTATCGCTGCTGAAAATTTTGCTAAAGCTGCAGAAGAACAAAATGTAAAAAGAATTATTTATCTGGGCGGCTTAGGTTCTTCCAATGAAAAACTTTCCAAACATTTATCAAGCAGAGTACAAACAGGTGAAGCATTAAGAAAATTTAATGTTCCCGTAACGGAATTCAGAGCCGGAGTTATTGTCGGTTCCGGTAGTCTTTCTTTTGAAATGATTAGATATCTTACCGAGCGTCTTGCTGTTATGATAACTCCTAAGTGGGTAAACACAAAAACACAACCAATTGCCATCAGGGATGTGCTTCGTTACCTAATTGAAGCTCTAAAAGTCGAAGAATCTACAGGAGAAATAATTGATATTGGTGGAGAGGATATACTTACATATAAAGATTTGATGATCATTTATGCAAAGGTAAGAGGATTAAAAAGATATTTTATAAAAGTGCCGGTATTAACACCACGACTCTCATCACATTGGGTTGGGTTGGTAACACCACTTCCATCCAGAATTGCAAAACCATTGGTTGATGGTCTAAAAAATGAACTGATTTGTGAAAGCAATAAAGCAAAAGAGTTATTTGGGTTTAAAACAATATCCTACAAAGAAGCTGTAGAGCTGGCTTTGCAAAGAAACAAAGAAGGCAAAACCGAAACGATCTGGTTCAGTTCTTATTCTTCGGGAATCAAAAGTAAAACCACTCCTGTTCATCTTACTCAAAAGGAGGGTATGATAATTGAGAAAAGAGAAATAATAGTAAATGCATCAACGGAATTAACATTTAAAGCTTTTACATTGATAGGTGGGAAGAATGGCTGGTATGCAAATTTCCTCTGGGCAATTCGTGGATATATTGATCTTCTAACAGGTGGAGTAGGAATGAGAAGAGGAAGAAGAAGCGACACAGAATTGATATCAGGAGATCCGCTTGATTTTTGGCGTGTTGAAGCAATTGAAAAAAATAAACTATTGCGTCTTAGGGCAGAAATGAAACTTCCCGGCGATGCGTGGCTTCAATTTAATGTTGAAAATATTGATGAGAATAAATCAAAATTAACACAAACTGCGTTTTTTGAACCAAGAGGATTATGGGGTTTATTCTATTGGTATTCAATTTATCCACTGCACGGAATTATCTTTGGCGGGATGATTAAAGAAATACGAAAAGCGGCAGAAAAAACCTAAACAAATCTTCTCTTAAATTTTAATTGCACATCAAGGAACAACTATTCATCAATTAAAAATAAGTCTATCATATTTTAGAAATAAAAAAATCTGCCGGAGGCAGGAGGGCAGGAGGATATAATTTTTAGTACTAAGCAAATCTCCGAAGGAGTCCTCCGGAAAAACAGAAGCCCCGGCAATTGGGATAATTAATAATTAGTTTTTACTCTTCCTAAAATATTATTCATTTGCCTCCCAAAATTTTGTTAATTATGTTTAAAAAGAAGTTATACGAAAAACATAGAGAGCAGTTATGGCTATGGATTTTCACTGTCCATATTGCAAAGGTATACTCAATGTACAAGACAAAATCGTTTTCTCTGTAAAAACAAAACAGGGATTAAAGGGAATGCTTTTTCTTGATCCGGGATTGGGTAATTACAAAACAATAACTCATCCTTTGTTCAAAGTAAAAGAAGGCGAATTAAATCAGTTTTTATGCCCGATTTGTCATTCAAATCTTGCTGCTTTGGAGATTAATAAAAACCTGGTTAAAGTACTTCTGGTGGATGACGGCAAGAGAGTATATGAAGTTTTATTTTCAGGAATTTCCGGTGAGCATTGTACATATAAATTGAAAGACAGCGAACTAGAAACTTACGGCGAAGATTCGGAAAAATATCAAAATTTTTTCGGTGAAGGTCCCCGTTTCTAATTAGAGGGGTTGGGACTGGTGTTCCGGCTGGTCTTCAAAACCAGTAGCCGGCGGATAAAACCACCGGTGGCAGGTTCGATTCCTGCCCTCTCTGCAAATAATTTCTGGTACAAAACTATGCCCTCCAAAAAACTGCAGAAAATTCCCGGTGTGGATTTGCTTCTGGAGCATCCGCAGATAAAGTTATTAAAGGATACTTACACTTCAGAATTTATTAAATATTGTATACGGGCAGTATTAAACAACATTCGATTTCGAAGCAAGAAAGGAAAAGAAATTCCCGGGATAGATGAAATAGTTGAAGACATTATAAAGTTCATTTCCGGAATTAGCGATGTTTCTTTAAAGAAGGTGATAAATACTTCCGGCATATTGCTTCATACAAATATAGGAAGAGCACCTCTTGGCAAAAAAATATTTAAAGAAATTCAACCGGCAATTGAAGGCTATTCAAATTTAGAATTTGATTTAACTTCGGGGAAGAGAGGAAAGCGAACAGATCATGTAATCGAGTTATTAAAATTTCTTACAGGTGCAGAAAACGCTGTGATTGTTAATAATAATGCGGCTGCGGTTTCACTTGCACTTAGAACTTTCAGCGAGGGGAAAGAAGCTGTCATATCCCGCGGAGAACTCATTGAAATCGGCGGGTCGTTCCGGTTACCCGAAATTATCGAGGCGAGCGGAACAAAGATGAAAGAAGTGGGAACAACGAACAGAACACGAATCTCCGATTATACAAAAGCAATAACGAAAAATACCGCTTTAATTCTTAAAGCACATAAATCAAATTATTCTATCGAAGGATTCACGGAAGAAGTTGGCTTAAAAGAATTAGCAGTTCTAACAAAAAAGTATAAATTAATTCTGATGTACGATATCGGCTCCGGTTTTTTATTCAATCCTGAAAAAGCGGCATTAGAGCAGGAACCGGTGGTGAAAAACAGTATTAACGCAGGCGTTGATTTAGTGACTTTTAGTTGTGACAAATTACTCTGTGGTCCACAGGCAGGAATTATTGCGGGTAAAAATAAACTGATCGAAAAAATTTCAAAAAATCCTCTTATGAGAACATATCGGGTAGATAAAATAACCATCGCTCTGCTTTCTGCAGTTTTACGATCTTATATCAAGAAAGAAGAAAGCATTAACCTTCCGATATTTAAACTGTTGAGTAGAAGCGAAGATGAATTGAGACTGTTAGCTCAAAATTTGAAGGATGAGTTTGAAAAGTTTCAAATAAAAACTGAGGTTAGAAAGAGTGAAGCCTTTTGCGGCGGAGGCGCTATGCCACAAATTAGGTTAGACAGCTATTCGGTTGTATTGCAATCAAAAGAGAATAATAAAAACCTCGCTAAAAATATTTATATGAAAATACTTGGTGTTCAAACACCGGTCTTAAGCATTTTAAGAAAAGGCGAAATTCATTTTGATGTGTTCACGCTCTTTGATGATGAGATTTCACTGGTTGCTAAAATGGTAAGTAGTGTGATATGAAAAACGTAATTTTAGGTACTGCCGGGCATATTGATCATGGCAAAACAGCATTAGTAAAAGTTATAACTGGAATTGATTGTGATACTCATCCCGAAGAAAAGCTCAGGGGAATAACAATAAATTTAGGATTCTCCCACCTTGAATTGCCCGGTGATAAGAGCTTAGGTATAGTGGATGTTCCCGGTCATCACGAATTTGTTAATACAATGGTTGCCGGGGCACATGGAATTGATATACTTATGTTGGTCATAGCCGCAGACAGCGGTATTATGCCTCAAACTATCGAACATCTTCAGATAGCTCAAACTTTAGGAATAAAAACCGGCTTTGTTGCACTTACCAAGGTTGATCTTGTTGATGAAGAATCAATCTTAATGATAGAAAATGAAGTAAAGGATTTTTTAAAAGATAGTTTTTTAAGTGGCTGTAAAATTATCAGAGTTTCTTCTATAAAAGGCATAGGTGTAGATGAGATTAAAAATCATTTAGCGGCATTGGTTGAAAATGTTGAAGAGAGATCCATATCAAAAAATTTTCGAATGTATATTGATAGAATCTTTACAGTATCTGGTTTCGGAACTGTTGTTACAGGCTCTGTTCTTGGCGGAACAGTAAAAAAAAGCAATGACCTTTATCTTCTACCAACCAACAAACAGTTGCGAATACGAAGGATGGAGAGACATGGCAAAGAAGTCGAACAAATATCCGGCGGCAACAGGGTCTCTTTAAACCTGACTGGTTTAAATAAAGATGATTTCAAAAGAGGAATGGTTCTGACCGATAAAATAATCGAACCAACAAACCTTCTTGATGCAAAGATAAATCTGCTTCAAAATGTAAAAAAAATTGGTGTATGGTCTGATGTTATATTTCTATCGGGAACATTTAAGAATCAGGCGAGAATGCATTTAATAGATAAAAACAAAATTGATGGCAAAGATTCAGGCATAATACAAATTCATTTATCTAAACCTTGCTTTGTTTTGAGAGGAGACAGATTTATTATCAGGAGTACCTCGGGAATGCAAACATTAGGTGGTGGAGAGATAATGGATCCTTATCCTTTGCATCACAGGAGAAGAACCAACAAACTTATACAGCAGTTAAAAAAAGTTGCTGAGGGGAATCATCATGAATTTGTCTATGCAGAGGTCAGGAAAAGAAGAACGCCGGTTAGTTTACCAGAGCTTACGGAAAAGTTTGATTTGCGCAATAGACAACCGAAAGAGTTCATAACTGATAATTTACCTGAAGATATTGTAGCGGTTGAAACAAAAGACAACACATTTTTGATGCTTAAAGATGCCCGGGAGAAAATAGTTGCCGGTATTTTAAAAAATATTGAGAACTATCATAAAAAAAATTTATTGGTAGAAACAGGAAAATCGTTAAAGGAATTAATGAGCATCTTTGCTAAAGATTACGCTTCAATACCAGAACAAATAATTAAAACGATAATAGATGAATTAATAACTGAAAAAAAAATAAAGAAGGTTGAAAACACATGGTCACTAGTCAATCATTCAGTTCAGCTTGATGAAAACGAGGAAAAGAAAATCAATTTTGTAGAGGAGTACTTTAAGAAATCAGATATGCAAGTGCCTTTAATGTCTGATTTATTACCCGAGGCAGAAAGAAATAAAATTGATGAAAAACAGCTTAAACAGATTTTAGAATTGCTTACTTCACAAAACAAGCTTTACCGGTCGGATAAAAGCTATGTTCATTTTTCAATTATGAATGATTGCAAAATTAAGTTATTGAAATGCCTAAGCTCTCGTCCCGATGGAATTACCGTGGCTGGTTTTCGCGATTTGATAAAAGGTAATAGAAAAATTTGTCTGCTCATGCTAAATTATTTTGATGATGAAGGAATAACCTTCAGAGATGGCGACACAAGAAAAATCACAGAAAAGGGAAGGAAAATTTTATTAGAAAATGAATAAAATAATTTATCTCGATTATAATGCAACAACACCGATCGATCCGCTTGTTGCTGAAGCAATGAAACCGTATTTATTTGAATTCTTCGGAAATCCTTCCAGTTCACACATTTATGGAATAAAAACAAAAGCGGCAATTGAAAAGGCAAGGAAGCAGGTCGCATCAATGATCGGTTGTGAGATTGATGAAATTATATTTACAAGCGGTGGAACCGAATCAAACAACTATGCAATTAAAGGTTGTGCTTTTACCAACAGAGAAAAGGGAAATCATATAATCACTTCTTCTATTGAACATCCGGCAGTGCTGGAAATTTGCCGATATCTTGAAGAGAAAGGATTTAAAGTAACCTATCTTTCTGTGGATAACACAGGGTTGGTAGATGTTAAAGATGTAAAGGCAGCTATTACTCCACAGACTATTCTGATCACTATAATGCATGCAAATAATGAAGTCGGGACAATTCAGCCAATTAAAGAAATAGCAAAGATTGCTCATCAACGAGGTATAATTTTACATTCGGATGGCGCGCAAACGGTGGGCAAAATCCCGGTGAAAGTTGATGAATTAAATGTTGATTTGCTTTCACTTGCCGGACATAAATTCTATGCTCCAAAAGGAGTGGGTGTTTTATATGTTCGATCGGGTGTTAAGATTGAGAAACTACTCCACGGGGCGGATCATGAACTAAACAGGCGGGCAGGCACTGAAAATGTATTAGAGATTGTGGGTTTAGGAAAAGCAAGTGAATTGGTTGAAAAGAATTTAACCAGATATAATAAAAATATGGTGGTTACAAGAAATCTTTTAGAAAAAAAATTAAGAAAAAATTATTCTGATCTGCAAATAAATGGAAATGTGGGAAAAAGACTCCCAAACACGTTGAGTATAAGCTTTAAGGGAATTGAAGCTAACACAATTATTTCTGAATTGAAGAGCCTAGCAGCATCAGCGGGAGCCGCCTGTCACAGTGATAGAGTTGAAACATCCCAAACGCTAAATGCTATGAAAGTTCCTGTTGATTATGCAATGGGAACAATTCGTTTAACGACCGGAAGATATACAACAAAAGAAGAAATTAATATCTCCGTAGAAGAGATAGTAAAAGTTATTAACAAATTACATCCCATGAAGCAAAAAGTTTCTACCAAATTTAAAGATGAAGAAATAAAACTGACACGGTTTACACATGGATTAGGCTGTGCTTGTAAACTTCGTCCTCAGCTTCTTGAAGAAGTTTTGAAGAAAGTGCCCATTCCAAAGGATGATAAAATTATTGTAGGGATTGGTACTTCTGACGATGCAGCTGTTTATAAACTTGATGATAAATTCAGTATTGTTCAAACTGTGGATTTTTTTACCCCGGTAGTTGATGATCCATTTCAATTTGGCGAAATAGCCGCAGCAAATTCGTTAAGCGACATTTATGCAATGGGCGGAAAACCATTGTTTGCTTTAAATGTAGTTGGGTTTCCCAGCAATCGTTTACCACTTGAAGTTTTGGAGAAAATTCTTGAGGGTGCAAGTTCAAAAGTTAAAGAAGCAGGCATATCAATAATTGGTGGTCACACAGTCGATGACACAGAACCCAAATATGGTTTAGTAGTAACCGGCATAATCGAAAACAATAAAGTAATTACAAACAGCAAATCAAAACCTGGCGATGTCCTTATTTTAACAAAACCAATCGGGACGGGAATATTTTCTACAGCACTGAAGCAAGGTATGCTGGATAAGAAAAGTGAAAAGATATTAGTTAAAACAATGGCCGGGTTGAATAAAATTGCTGCAGAAGTTATGCAGGAAGTAGGTGTTAATGCATGCACGGATGTTACCGGTTTTGGATTAGTCGGGCATTTGCTCGAGATGATGAAGGCTTCTAATACAAGCGCGGCTATTGAATTCGATAAAATAAAATTCCTGAAGAATACTTTGGAGTTAGCCGTTGCAGGCTGCATCCCTGGAGGAACGAAGGATAATTTGGATTATACAAATCCAAATGTCAAATATGATATGAATATTTCTGAAGTCAAAAAGTTAATGCTTAATGATGCTCAAACATCGGGTGGTTTATTGATATCAGTGCCTAAAAAGAAATCACAGAAGCTACTCAATATTTTGATTGAAAGGGGAGTTAAATCGTCCTTTGCTATTGGAGAAGTATCATCTCCCCGTAAGATTAAAATTGATATTCGATAATTAGATTACTGTTTTAATCTCAGGTGATTCACTTTCAATTAAGATATTGTTATTAACTATTAGTATCAGGAACAGCCCAAAGATTTTTATTGTCTCGAACATATTCGCTAAATGTCCGTGCCTCTCTGCCAAGAATATCAGATACTCCGGAAGTAACCAGGGCATTCCATCCCTGCTTGACATAACGACATAAAATGATAGAGGCATCAATTGATTCACGGTGCCATCCATCCAGTTCCAGCATAGTTCTGTAATCCTCCTCACCAACATTTTTATATTCTATTTTTCTGCCTAACTCTTCAGTGAAAATATTTGCTACCTGATCAAGATTTAAGGCTTCTGGCCCTGTTAACTGATAGGTTTTGTTTTTTAGCACGTCTTTTGTAATCTCTTTTTCAGCTATTTCACTTACATCACGAACATCAACAAAACTTGTCTTTGTTTTTCCGGCTGGCAATCTAACTGTATCTTCCTCAATAATACTTGGGTGGAAATACAGGTTAAAATTCTGCATATAACAATTTGGTTTAAGGAATGTATAATTCATACCCGAATCTTCTATGTATTGTTCAATTTGTCTCATTGGATGACTATCATCCTGAATACCTAAAGCCGAGATATTAACTACATTTTTTACCTTTGCTTTTGCAGCAATGCTAACCATTTTTCCAACCTGGTCCTGTAGATTAAGATGTGCGGGTGGAGAGACCAGCATCCAGTTTTCAATACCATCAAAAAGGTCTGTAAATTGTTCGGCATTCAGGTAATCGAACTGTTTCAATTCCACTTTTGGTATGTTCATTTTTTTTGCCTTTTCCGGATGCCGGCAAGCAACCCTTAAATTAACGTCTTTATTAGCAAGCAATTTTATTACGTCAATGGTAACATAATGACCCGCAGCACCAATTATAAGAATGTTTTTACTCATTGCTTTAACCTCTTTAATTATTAATTTTCAACTCGTTTGTTTAAACTCATTTTTTCCAGAACTGCATCTAACTTGATTTTGTGGCGATTAAGACCAACCTCCTCCGGTTGCAGTCCCTGGGCCAAACCAAGCAACTGAAAATAATAAACCGGTGAAACCATTTTAACACTGTTATCTGAGTCCTTCTTTTTTCTTTCAAGCATAATTTGTCCAAGGTCAAAAGAGGAAAAGCATGTTGGACAAATCATTCCCATGCAATCAGCTTCCATCTTTCTCACGGAATCCAAAACACATTCAGTCATATCTTCTCTTAATGATTGATCGAAGCATGCCCTGCCGCAGCAAAGATACCATTCTTTATGTCTGCAAGTTTCAGCACCTATTGCTCTTATTAATGTATCCATTACATGCGGATCGTCCGGATCATCAACTTTCATAAAAGCGCTGGGCTTTAAAAGGTGACACCCATAATGAACAGCGATCATAACATCTTTTAAGGGGTTCTTTACTGTGGCTTTTATTTTCTCAACCCCAATATCATCTCTTAATACGGTAACTAAATGTTTTACTTTTACAGTGCCTTTGTATTCCTTTCCGACACGCGCTAACCTTTTATTAACTCTTTTTCTTAGATCAGAGTTTTCATTAAGCATATAGCTTGCTTCAGAAAGAGTTTCAGTACAACCAGAGCAGATAGTAAAAATATCTAGGCCAGCTTCCTCAGCGACACATAAATTTCTTGCCGCTAAGGTTACCCAGCCAAGGTTGTCTGCCGCTTTAAAGTGAATTGGGTCCGGGCAGCAAGTAAATCCATCGAGATCAACAATTTCAATTCCTAAAGGCGGAATTGTTTTCCTGATTGCTGCTTCCATATAAGGATATTTAACCGGAATCATACATCCCGGGAAAAATGCCATTTTCATTTTTTATCTGCCTCGTTATCCGGTTTCAGGATCACCTCTAGTTCTGTTACATCAATTATTTTAAGCGGTGGGAGGCCGAGCTCTTCCCGTATTCTGTTGCTTGAGGATACGATCGGCACACTGTAGCCGGTTTCTTTTATTCTTTTTGTAACCTCCAAAATTTCTTTTGGAGAAGTTTCGTTCTTCGAAGCAATGTTTTTTAGTGCAATAATTACCTCTACAGGTCGAACATCTTGCGGACACCTTTCATAACAATTGTAGCAATTAGAGCATTTCCAGATAATTGAATTTTCAGCTATTAAATCATCAATATCGCCAATAAGCGATTTAAGCATTATCTCACGAGGATTAAATCCGTTATAGAATCGTGCACTAGGGCAATCACCGACACATGCCCCGCATTGATAGCAGTAGCTTACGTGATCTGCCCCAAGGATTTTTTCCAGCTCTTTCCTCTTTTCAAAATTTACAACTGTTTTTGGTTCGGTCATTTGCCAGCTCTTTTTCTGTGGACTCTTATGCTGTTACTCTTACATTCACTTAGTGGACAGGACCATTCTACTAGTTCTTCTTTAGGATCGTAGTGACCGGTAAAGGTGTGACCGCAACTTAAGCATTGGAAAATGCTTTCACCATTTGTGAACGAAGGTATCGATAATGGCTCCGGAGTTCTAGGGCATTTTAATTGTTCCATTGCTGCTTTTCGGGCATCACCTTTCAGCTTATCTGCTTTTAAAACTTCGATTGAGTAATCGACTTCTTCCTGTACTACATCTTTCCGTTTTTCATCAAGCTTTCTCATAACGCTTGCGAACTTCTGACCTTCCGCAGCACTTATCCACTCAAGCTGCAGTCGTTCGGGTCTGATTTTTAGCTTATCTAATTTATCCCACAATCTTAGAACTCTTCTTACTGTTTGCCTATTAGCGCTGATGTAATGACAATCGGCAAAATGACATCCGGAAACAAGCACCATCGGTGCCCCTTTCTCAAAAGCATGAAGAACAAAATCTTCCTGAATTCTGGCGCTGCACATAGTTCTAATTAATCTTGAATGTACAGGATACTGAAGTCTTGAAATACCTGCAAAGTCTCCTCCAGCATAACTGCACCAATTACAGGCAAATGTAAGAAGCTTTTTCATCGGTTCATTTTCGAGTATGGAATCAATCTGGGCAAGTAACTGGTGATCGCTGAAGTGGCGCATTGTTATAGCATCGAATTTGCATTCGGCACCACACGATCCACAGCCGGCACAAGCTGCTTCAATAAGTTGAGGCAATTCTCCTTTTGCCCATTTGATTGCGCCATAAGGACAAACAGCAGCACACTGCCCGCATTTAGTACAAAGATCAAGATCGATTCTTGAAGTTATTGCTTCAATTTTAACTTTACCCGCATTCAAAAGTATTTGTGCATGTGCCGCCGCGGCACCGGCTTGTGTTACGCTATCTTTTATATCTTTCGGAGATTCAACGCAGCCTGCAAAGAAAACTCCTCTCGTCGGTGCATCCACAGGCTTTAATTTAGGATGAGCCTCCATCATAAATCCATCTGAAGTTTTCGATAAAGTAAGAAGCTTACGGATTGAAGGTGAGTCATCCTGTGGTTTTACTCCTATTGAAAGAACAACCATGTCGAGTTCATAATTTTCCAGTTGTCCGGTTAAAGTATTTTCAACTTCAACTTTTAAATCACCATTACCGTTAAGGGATAATATTTCGCCAGGAATTCCTCTAATATATTTAACGCCTTCTGCTTTTGAACGCATATACATATCTTCAAAACCTTTACCGAAGGCCCTTATATCCGTGTAGAACACATAGTTTTCAGTATCGGGATAGTGATCCCGGAGTAGTAGAGTATCTTTAATAGTATTCATACAGCAAATGTTTGAGCAATATTCCGAGCCGTATTTTTTTGAACGCGATCCAACACATTGAATAAAACCGATTCGTTTCGGTCTCTTTTTGTCACCCGGTCTTACAAAATGTCCTTCTGTTGGTCCGCCTGCACAGATTAATCTTTCAAACTCCATGCTGGTAATTACATTGTCATATTTACTGTAACCAAATTCTTCAATTTCAGTCGGATCGTAAACACCCATTCCAGTTGCAACTATAATTGCACCAACTTCAATTTTCACCAGCTTATCTTGCATATCAAAGTCTATACATTTTTTATCACAAACCACCTCACACTTACCACAAGCGATTGGATTATTGCCTAAACATGTTTCCATATCAATCAAATAAGCAGATGGTACAGCCTGAGGAAATTCCATATAAATAGCTTTTCTTGATGAAAATCCCTGCTGGTAAGCATCTGGCGTAATTTGCGGACAAATTTTAGCGCACTCACCACAGGCATTACATAGATCAGGATCTACGTATCGTGCTTTTTTGCGCACGGTGACTTTAAAGTTTCCAACATAGCCGGAAACATCCGCTACTTCACTGTAGGTCATTAGGGTTATATTCGGATGCCGACCGACATCCATAGCCTTAGGCCCAAGAATTCATATGCTACAGTCCATCGTAGGGTAAGTCTTATCCAGCGCAGCCATTATACCACCAATTGATGGCTGTTTTTCAACCAGATAGACTTTATGTCCACCGTCTGCCAGATCTAATGCTGCCTGAATACCTGCAACGCCTCCTCCAATAACCAGTGCAGCCTGAGTGACCGGTAAAGTCATCTCATTCTGTGGTTCAAGGAAACGCGCGCGTGCGACAGCACTCGCAACGAGATCTTTAGCCTTTTCTGTTGCACCTTCTTTATCATTTGTGTGAACCCAACTACAATGCTCGCGAAGGTTTGCCATCTCCATTAAATATGGATTCATTCCGACATCCCAAACGCAACCGCGGAAAGTTGGTTCATGCATGCGAGGTGAACAGGAAGCAACCACAACCCTATTCAGGTTATGCTCGGCTATAGCTTTTTGGATCTCGTTCTGCCCGGGATCGGCACAGGTATACTTGTTGCGAATTACGCAAACGACATCCGGCAACTTAGCTGCGAAATCAGTAACCGCTTGAGTATCCACTGTTCCGGCGATGTTCAGACCGCAATCGCAAACGAATACACCAATCCTTAATTGTTCAGCTTCCATAATTTACTCCTGCTACTGCAAGTGTTTTCCTAAAAAGTTCCACATATCATTTATTTTTATTGAACCATTCGTTGGTTCTTTTTTACCATCTTGCGCACAGGTAAGATGGATAAAACATTTTGGACAGGCCGTTAAAAGATTGTTACAGCCTGTGTCTTTGACTTCTTTCATTTTTTTATTCTGTAATTCTTTTGTTCCAGCATCGCAGGAAATCCAGGCTGTGTTCCCACAGCAAACAGAATTCTTTTTATGGTGATGTAATTCTTTTAAATCAACACCTTCAATTGAGCTTAATATCTTTCTTGGTTGATCGTATAATCCCGAGTATCTTCCCAGCCTGCATGGATCTTGATAGGCTGCAGAGAAATCTGCAGGTTCAAATTTGAGCTCATCAAGTTTTGGTTCGATAAGCTCAGATAAATGAATCAACTCAACACCAAGGTTGCCAACAACCTTAGGATATTCATCACGAAGAGTCACCATACATTCTGGGCAGGAGAATACAATTCTTTTTGCTTTTGTTTTCTTAATCTGATCCGATAGTAGTGTAGCTATTTTCTTAAACTTTTCAGGTTCACCTCTTAAAAGAAAATCGTGCCCACAGCACAATTCATTTTTTAGCAAAAGAGGTTCAATGCCAATTTTGTTCATCAATTTTACAGAAGATTGAAGTGAACCAAGCAACGTTTCAGAATAAGGTTCTCCAAAGTACGCTGCAAAGTAGGGAGAGCATCCAGTAAAGAAAATAGTATCTGAATCTCTCTTTTTTATTTTCAAATCACTTGTTAACCAATCTAACCTGTTTTGACTGATATCCGGACGGGTCATAAGATTTGATATTTGCTCGAAAACTCCGCCGTGTGTACAAGTTTTTTCAATATTTAATTCTTTTGAAACAGCGCGTACCTTTTTAGTCATTTCAGAATAAGGAATATCTACGGGGCAAACATTTTCACACTGTTTACAAGTTAAGCAAGACCAGATAGTCGGATCGCTGGAAAGAGCTTTTACTCCCTGCGAAATTCCTCTAGATATAATTCTTCGAGGAGAAAAATTGTGATGAGTCCTTGCTACCGGACAAACACCCGTGCAGCGTCCGCACTCAAGACATTCATTTACCCTATAATTTTTTAGTTCAATAAAAGTTTCAGGACTTTAATGATTTGTCAAATCCATTTAACAAAGGACTTGGTCCAATTTTTCGTATTTGCTCAACGAAATTGTTAATCACTTCAGCAAAGCGTGGACCCTCTGCCGCTGATATCCACTCGAGTGCTATTCTTTCAGGTTCCAATCCTAAAAGCTTAACGATCTCCATTAATTTTTCGTATTGTTCCTCGGCGCGGTAATTTCCAAACATATAGTGGCAATCACCAAAGTGGCAGCCGGACACAATTACACCATCCGAACCTTCAACAAATGCCTTTAACACAAATGAAGGATGGACTCTTCCGGAACACATTGTTCGCAGCAATCTTACGTTAGGGGAATAAGATATTCTGCTGACCCCGGCATTATCCGCTCCTGCATATGAACACCAGTTGCAAGCGAAGACCAAAACTTTCGGTTCGAATACTTTCTTTGCAGAAGTTTTAGTTTCTTTTATCTTTTTTTATTTTAATTTTTGCTTCAGACATAAATCATTGTTAATTATCTAAGCCATTATAAATGATAATCTTCAAACAAAGCTGTTATCATTGCACCAATTTGATTGTCGGTAAAGTGTTTTGCTGTAATAGCATTTGTCGGACACCAAACCGCACAGGTTCCGCAGCCTTTACAAAGAGCTTTGTTTATTTGAGCAACCTCTCTTCCATCCGGTTGAACCTCTAAACCGGGAGCATGATATTCACAGATGTCAACACATGTTCCGCAAGCTCTGCATAAATCCGGAGTAACTTCGCACACAGTTGGTTCTATATAAAGTTTGTCTTTATTCAACAACTCTCCGGCTTTAGCTGCCGCTGCTGATGCTTGAGTTAAAGTGTCGGAAATATCTTTAGGAGCTTGAATTGTTCCACACAAAAAGACTCCATCAATACAGGTTTCAACAGGCCCTAATTCCGGATGCCGTTCTAAGAAGAAACCATCATCTCCGCGCGGAACTTTTGTTAATTGTCTAAGAGCTTCAGAGTGATCTTTTTCATTTATCATTCCGGTTGCAAGAATTACAAGATCTGTTGGAACGGTTATTTCTCTTTTTAAAAGAGTATCTTCAAACGAAATGCTTTCAATTTTTTCATCCCCATTAAATTTTAACGGATGATCTAAATCATAACGAAGGAAGAGAATTCCTTTTTTCCTGGCATCACGATAATATTCTTCCGCACCCCGGCTAACCATTCGCATATCACGATAGAGAATTGTGCAATCAATTCCTTTTTCTTTGAGTTCAATTGACTGCTTAACTGATGTAGGGCAGCAATATCTTGAACAGCCAGTGTATCCTTCATCTTTGCATCTTGAGCCAACGCATTGAATGAATACTGCTCTTTTAGAATTTTTTAATAGTCCTGTTTCATCACCGCCGGAAAGAATATTTTCTAATTCCATTGAAGTGATTACATTCGGTTTTTGGTGATTCCATTTACCGTTAGGAGTGAAGAGAGAAGTGCCAATAGCAATTATAATTGCACCGATCTTTAATGGTTCCAGTTTGGCAGTGCCGTTATTTGTTTCGAAAGTAACTTCAAAGTTTCCAACGAATCCGGAGATTTGTTTTACCTGAACATTTAGCAAAACATTTATGTTTGAATTATTAATTTTTTCTATTAATAAATCTGCAGGATTTGAGTTGTTCTTATTCGGCGGAAAAACGGAATAAAGATTTTTAACTCTTCCACCCAAATGATCCTGTAGCTTCAATTAGCGTAACATCAAATCCCATTTCAGAAGAATTTAACGCAGCCTGCATGCCAGCCACCCCACCTCCGATCACCAAAACATGTTTTGTCGTTTCAACTTCGGTTGCTTTCAGTTGTTCGAGATGAGCAGAGCGTGCAACTGCCATTCGGATCAAATCAAGTGATTTGCCGTAGGCTTGTTCACGAGCTTTAGCATGCACCCACGTGCACTGATCGCGAATGTTTGCCATTTCAAGCAGATAAGAATTTAATCCTGCTTCAAGACAGGCTTGTCTGAAAACGGGTTCATGAGTTCGTGGTGTACAAGCAGCAACAACAACCCTGTTTAAATTATGTTCCTGTATTTTTTCTTTAATTTCATTTTGTCCGGTATCGGCACACGCAAATAGAGCCACCCCGGAGTAAACAACATTTGGAAATTTTTCAGCTTCTATAGCAAGTTCATCGGTTTTAACAACTCTTCCAATGTTTGCACCGCATCTGCAAATAAAAACACCAATTCTTGGTTCAGTCCCTGCTTCAATTGGTTTTGGAACTAATGGTTCGGGTTCGGGTAATTTATAATCTTTTACATAAATTGAAGCTTGTGCAGCAGCGGCAGATGCCTGGGCAACACAATCAGGAATAGTCTGCGGACCGCCAGCACTTCCACAAACGAACACACCACGTTTTGTAGTTTCAACTGGTTTTTCTTCTGCACCAATTGCAAAGAAACCTATTTCGTTTGTTTTCAATCCTAAAACATCTGCAAGTTCTGCAGTTCCCGGATTTGGAATTCCTGCACAGCTCAGGATAACTAAATCCGAATGCATGCGTAACTGTTTTTGTGTCTCTGTATCTTCAACAAAAATCTCAATATCATCGTTCTCAAGTTCCATTAACTTGCTTGGTCTTCCGCGAACGAATTTTATATGATCTTCTTCATTGGTTCTATCAACGAATCTATCGAATCCTTTACCAAAGGCCCTGATATCAGTGTATAAAATTGTGCAGGATTCGACTTCGGGCTCATGTTGTTTAATAAGAAGAGCATCTTTAACCGCATTCATGCAACAATAACGTGAACAGTTTGGTCTGCCGCCCTCACCCCTTGCGCCCACACACTGAATAAACACAAGATTTTTAGGAACTTGTTTATCAGAGGGTCTTATAACGTGCCCTTCAGTGGGACCTGAAGCATTAAGCAATCTTTCAAACTCCAGACTTGTCATTACATTTTGCCAAGTTCCGTATCCATAATTTTTCATTACGTGAGGATGAAACTCTTCAAATCCTGTAGCAACTATAACCGAACCAACATTTAACTTTTTGGTTACTGGCCTCATATCGTGGTCTATTGCATCTCGCTTGCAGGTATTCCTGCAGCGTTCACAAACAAAATGGGTCTCGGTATTTAAACATGTGTCAAAATCAATTACATAAGCAGAGGGAACTGCTTGAGGGTAAGGTCTGTATATTGCTTTACGAGCGGCTAATCCAAGATCCCATTCATTTAAAGTAGTTTGCGGGCAGGCAATAGTACAATCACCGCAGCCAGTACATTTATCTGCAATAACATAACGCGGTCTGCATTCAACTGTTGCAGTGAAATTACCAGCGACTCCTTCGAGTTTAGTTACCTGTGCGAGTGTCAGAAGCTCTATATTCGGATGCCGACCGACATCCATAGCCTTTGGCCCAAGGATTCAAATGCTGCAATCCATAGTGGGAAAGGTTTTATCAAGCTGCGCCATCCTTCCACCAATCGCAGGATCCTTCTCAACCAGGTAAACCCGATAACCGCTGTTGGCAAGGTCTAATGATGCCTGTATCCCGGCAATTCCACCGCCTATTACCAATACGCCTTTGGACATTTTTTCCTTTATTTTATGTACTAGTTGATATTTTCTTAAACTTCTCGCTTCTTTTGTTTCTCCTACCTTATATTCTAAACCAAAATTAAGTGCATCGAGATTGAACTTAATCATTCTTTCGGGAACTACTGATTTAACTGCTTCAGTTATTGCTTCTTTACTAACAACACCGGTATATGAACTAAGGAAGCCCAGCATTATAATATTTGTTACAATCCGGTTGCTGAAATTCTTTTCTGCCAGCATGGTTGTTGGAATTTTAGCAAGATTAATTTTTTTCGGAAGACTATTGGTAATTTCGACAAGATCCTCATCAATTATTACCGTTCCTCCTTCAACAGTTGTTTGAATGTATTTATCATATCCTTCCTGTGAGAGTGCAACCAGAATATCCTGCTGTTTGATAAAAGGATATAAAATATTTTCATCCGAAATAATTATTTGCGAACTGCAAGCGCTTCCCCGCGCTTCGGGACCATACGATTGAGTGAAGGTTGAATGTTTGTCATCATAAATTGAAGCAGCCTTGCCAAGTGTATAACCGGCAGTTATAACACCCTGTCCGCCCAAACCCGTAATTCTTACTTTCGTAATCATACTGATAACACCTCCTGCCTGCGTTTTTCAAGTGCATCCCGGAAAGTAGGCTTTTCAATATCAACAAATTTTCCGCAGATAATTTTTTCCTGAAATTTCAAATCCAGTGTTTGTAAATCGGCACCGTGCTGAATTTCGCAATTATCATGGTAAAAGTGCATAAGGTCGGTTCCGGTTCCCAATCTGTTTTTTCTTGCATACAAAGTTGAACAAGGTGCGATAATCTCAACAACTGAAAATCCGGGTTTCATAATCGCTTCCTTTATGGCACGTGTTAAACGTTTTATATGTAATACTGTCCATCGGGCTACGTAAGTAGCTCCGCAGGCTGCTGCCAGGTAGGGAATATTAACCGTGTTTTCAAAATTTCCGTAGGGCGAGGTTGTGGTTTTAGCTTTTTGAGGAGTTGTTGGCGCTGACTGTCCACCGGTCATTCCGTAAATAAAATTGTTTACGCAAATAACCGTAATGTCTAAATTGCGTCGCGCAGTATGGAGGAAGTGATTACCACCGATACACATTAAGTCTCCATCGCCGGAGAACACGACAACTTTCATATCGGGTTTTGATAAATGTAATCCAACTGCAAAAGGAATGGCTCTTCCGTGAGTCGTATGGAATGAATCAAGCTTAATATAACCGGCAACTCTACCTGTGCACCCGATTCCCGAAACAACGGCAAACTTTTCAAGTGCAATTTCAGTTTCCTCAATCGCAGTTACAAAACAGCTTACCGCAGTTCCTATTCCACAAGTCGGGCACCAGATGTGCGGCAATCTGTCTGTTCTTAATAAATGATCTTTCGGATGAGATTCAACCTCTGATATTTCAATCATTTTAATATCTCCTTAACGGTTGCTAAGATTTCTTCCGGTTCGTGAACTCTTCCACCCGGATTTGGTGATAGCGCAACTTTGCATTTTCCTGCAACAACTCTTTCTACTTCCAATACCATTTGTCCGAGGTTAATTTCTGCTACTACTATTCCCTTAACTTTTTCAGCAATCTCTTTTATTCTTTTTTCGGGGAACGGCCATGCAACAATTAACCTAAAGAATCCTGCTTTAATTCCTTTTTCCCTTGCCATATGCATTGCCCACTCGGATATGCGTGCACTGCAGCCATATGAAAAAATTACAACATCGGCATCATCAATATTTTTTTCTTCGTACTTACATATTTTGTCAGCATTATTTCTGATTTTATTAACAAGACGCGGAACCAATTTATGTTGGGTTTCAGCATCTACCGCCGGATAACCCCTCTCATCATGCGTTAATCCCGTTGTATGCAATCTGTATCCCTCACCGGCAAAACCCATTTCGGGAATTCCTAATTCGTTTTTTACTTCGTAAGGCAGATGAGTTTTTTTATCAGGATCAGGTCTGGGTCGGTTTATAATTTTTATTTTATCAGCTTCAGGTATCACAACTTTTTCATACATATGTCCAACAGTTTCATCTGTCATCAGCAATACCGGCACGCGATATTTCTCTGATAAATTAAATGCTTCAATTGTCAGATCGAAACATTCCTGCGGTGAGCTTGGGCACAGTGCAATTATTTCATAATCTCCGTGAGATCCCCATCTAGCCTGCATCATATCCTGCTGTCCTACAAGGGTAGGCAATCCGGTTGAAGGACCTCCGCGTTGAACATTAGCTATAACACAGGGTGCTTCCATCATACAGCCAAGACCGAGGTTTTCCATCATTAAACTAAACCCGGGACCCGAAGTTGAAGTCATTGATTTCATACCTCCCCAGGAAGCGCCGAGAAGAGCATTCATTGATGCAATCTCATCTTCCATCTGGATAAATATACCTCCCTCAATTTTCATAAGCCTTTCGGACATTCTTTCCGCAACTTCGGTAGCAGGAGTAATGGGATATCCTGCAAAGAAACGACAGCCGGCAGCTAAACCACCTTCGGCAACTGCAATATCGCCGCTCATAAAATGTTTACCTGTTAAAACAGGAGAATCATATTTAACCATTTTTAATCTCTACTGCTTTTTTTGTTGTTTTATTTTCTTGCTCGTGTTCCTCTACTGAAAAGATTGCAAACTCCGGACAGATATTACAGCACAAACCACAGTTTACACATAGTCCGACTTTTACAATATCGGGATAATGATATCCCTTCTTATTAAATTTAGCAGACATCGTAAGAACATCCTTTGGACAGTAATCGATACAGTAGCTGCATCCTTTACAACGTTCGATTATAACACGGACTGTACCTGTGGGACGTTGAATCTTATCTGCGTCCAATGGAGTTCGCCAGAGTTTCATAATTCTCAACTCCTTCCTTGATTAAGATCTTCAACGCCTTGAGTGGAAGAGTTCAGTATTCTAGAAAGTAATAATGGAATCACATTCTATAAATCTTTCCTCACAAGGAGTGGATTAACGCTAAAAAATTTGACGTTAAATTGCGATTTTATTTTCTGATAGTCAAGCTTAGTTGACAGGGGTTCAGAGTTGCTAAATAAGAATGGTTAAAAACATAAAGAGTGAGTATAGATATTCATTAATAATAGTAATGATTTACCAAATACTTTAAAGTGGCAGCCTAAATGGGTATTGCTGAACAGCTAAGTCATCAAATTAAAACTTATGAGTAACGGCTCCTCTCATATCTTTTTCATAAAAGTAGTCTTCTATTTCATCCCAGAGTTCTTTTAAACTGCATCGCATAATTATTAAATCCTGCTTATGTCCGTGCTGGTCTTTCACGTAATCACTCAGAGTAATGTCATGATGGAAACCGATTTTATGAAATATTGATTGAGCAGCTATTTGCGGCTTCATCATTTTTACAACAAGTTCTTCAACATTTTCCTTTTGAGCCTGAAGATAAAGTTCGCTGGCCATAATCATGCCTAATCCCTTACGTTGATAGGGAAGCGCTACAATTATTCTTATCTCGGCAACGTGTTCTTTCCATCCGGTACCTTCAAGCTGTATTGCAGCATCGGCTACTATTTTATCACCGGCAAGGGCAACAAATCTTCGAACATTATTTTTTTCCATGTCCCGAATTCTTTGTTCGACCAATTCACGTTTTGTTACATCGACTCTTAAATATTCCCTGTCTGTTTCCGGGAGTTCAGCAAAAAATTGATACGATCTCTCAATATCTTTTATTGCCAGTTGACGGATAGTAACTTCGGTGCCATCTTTTAGAACTTTAATCTTTTCCATAACAGCTCCTCTTTTATAATAAAGATTTAATAATTATAACAAAAGAACTTCTGCAGGGGGAGGAGTATAGAAGTATAATGAAGGCAAATTTAATCTAAAAAAAACAATATGCAAGTTTGATTGACGATAGTTGATTCTTGGCAACAGCCAATTATTTATAACTTTTGCGTATTAGATGGGGCAAATGCTTAAAAAACAGGCGCGAATTCTTTCGGAAATCGCAGCTTTTGTGCAGCCGGCGCAATTAGGACAGAATTATTTATATGGAGACAATTCTTTTTAATACTCAGAACAAAAGCAAACCTATTTAAATTTGCCAACTGTTAATTGACCTTCTCATAGAACAAACTTATTTTTAACTGTCTTTAAGATTATTCTTAGATGTTCC
Organism: uncultured Ignavibacteriaceae bacterium; assembly: GCA_963804005.1. GTDB lineage: Bacteria > Bacteroidota > Ignavibacteria > Ignavibacteriales > Ignavibacteriaceae > JAGXRK01. The sequence continues at coordinate 156,027 of CAWDOP010000011.1, forward strand.
TACTGATATTGCCCTCAATTATCCTTTTTTCTCTGGCGGGGGACTGATTTGATGTTAGATGCTGGAACTTATAAATAGCCTTTAACAAATTTTATAGATGATAGATGAGAATATTATTCGGGAATATCTTCCAGGGAATTTATAATCGTTTACTTATAGATATAAGTAATGAAAGAACTTAGAATGAAATTTAGAAAAACAAAGCGGTCGGTAGATTAGAAAATAATTCTAAACTATCTACCAAAACAACAATAAATAATTCTATATAAGTAATAGTTATAAGCCAAATTAAAAATGGAAACGTTATTAATTTATGTAATATTAATTGCTCTGCCTGTATTAATAGGTCTACTAGCATCAATAATTTCTTCAATTTACTATTTTCTCAAGATACAGAAACTACACCCCAAAATATTAGCAGTTGATTTACAGACATATGAGTCACGCTTTTCTATTCAAGCTAATAGATATAATGAATTAAAACAAAATATAGACTCTTTAAAGAAGCTGATTAATGATAAACAAAATATAAAGGAATCAATCTGGTACTATATAAGTAACGATTCAAATCATCAAAAAACGAAAACAAAACGGCACAAAATAATTAGAACTAAAAAATACAGAAGGTATTAATTTTGCCAACTGATGAACAAAAAAGAATTATTAATAAAATAAGTTCCTATGATAATCTTGATTCAAGATTGACTTCTTTACTTTCTGAAGTAAACAATAAACTAGAAGAACTCAAGAAATTACAATTAGAAATAGATAAAAGTAATCTTGAAACCAAAAAACAAATCAAAAATGAAAAAAAAGACATTCAAAAAATAATATCTGAAAAAACTATAGGTTTTCCGTGGCTTGCTGATGCAATTTCCCAATATTATGAAAGTCGTGATTTAAAAATTGCTGAGTTTATGGAAAATAAACTTCGACCTGGTTTAAGTTCGGCTGATAGGATTAGAGAATTATCAAAAGACAAAAGAGAATTTCAGAAAAAATTTATCTTGGCACGTAATATTTCAAAATATTATGAATCTTTGTTCCCCTGGATAACCGATTTTGTTGATGAAAGTATAGATGAGGCAATATTAGAAGCTTTTACAAAAGAGGAAATTATTGATGATGAAATTGACCCAGTCAATAATTATTTAACTAAAGGTGAATTCCAAAAACTTTCTGTCACAGAAAGGAACCAACTAGCTCTTGATAGATATTGGAAACGAAAAAAAACTCCGTGGGAAATTGGTAGAGATTATGAAAGATATATTGGTTATCTATATGAAAAAGAAGGATGGACAGTCAATTATCAAGGGATTGAGAAAGGTTTGGAAGACCTTGGAAGAGACTTAATTTGCAAAAAGGGAAACTTAATAGAAATTGTTCAATGCAAATATTGGCGCGCAGAACGAACAATTCACGAAAAACATATTAACCAGTTATTCGGCACAACTGTTGAATACTACATAAAGAATTTGACTGAAATAAATGAAGAGGACCAACTTAATTTATTTACGGGAATACTTGGAAGCGATACATTAAAAGCAAAATTCATAACCTCTTGTTCATTCTCGGAAACTTCAAAGAAATTTGCAAAAGCTTTAGGAATAGAAATAATTGAAAATTTTCCTTTTAATGATTATCCCATAATAAAGTGCAATGTTTCTAGGCGGGATAGCTCTAAAATTTATCATTTGCCTTTTGATCAGCAATATGATAGAACAATCATAGAAGAAGAAAGGAATGAATGTTATGCAAGTACGGTTCGAGAAGCTGAAGAATTAGGTTTTCGAAGAGCTTGGAGATGGAGAGGAAACAATAAAAATGGCCTATAACATCCTTAATCCGCCAGAAGCGGACAAGTAAGTAAATAACCCACGGATTTATCTTCTGGGTAATATAACCCACGATTTTAATCGTGGGTGAAAAAGAAACAAGAGTAATAATTCAACCGTTTTAACGGTTTAAGAGTAGGTGAAGAAGTGTCTCATTCACTAACCAAAATTTGGATACACTTAATCTTCGGCACTAAGGAAAGAAAGCCGTTGATAAAAGAATCTTTTGAAAAGAAATTATTTGAACATATAAAACAAATTATTGAGAATGATTTCAAAAGTTTGGTAACTGCGATAAATGGAACTTCCGACCATATACATATTCTTATGCTCCAAAATCAAAATTACTCTATAGCAGATATTGCAAAGAATGTGAAGGGAAATTCATCTCACTGGATAAATCAAAATGAATTTACAAATTTCAAGTTTACCTGGCAGACGGGTTACGGCGCTTTTTCGGTTAGTGAATCTATGATTGAGGATGTAAAAAAGTATATCTTGAATCAGAAAGAGCACCATAGAAAGATTAGTTTTGCAGAAGAGTATAAAAAGTTTGAAGAAAAATATGGTCTGGTTACTGGAAACCGATGAATCGGTTTCGGGCATATATTTTCATCCGTCTACACCCACGACTGAAGTCGTGGGTTAATAGTAAGATCACAAAACTCAAGAATTATTTATTTAATGTGAGGTCAATATGAAAGCACTGGTTTTGGGCGCGAGCGGGGCAACGGGCAAATTGGTAGTACAACAGCTTGTCAAAAAGAACATTCAAGTTCGGGTAGTTGTGAGAGAATCTGCCATTATACCTGGCCAAATATCAGAGGATAAGAGCATTGAAATAATAAAAGGAAATATAAATGACTTTGAGATTGCAAAAATTAAAGACCTTGTAAAAGATTGTGATTCTGTTATCTGTTGCCTTGGCCACAACATAAGTTTTAAAGGGATTTTGGGCCCTCCCCATAAACTGGTTTCCAATACCGTTGCGAAAATAAGTGAAGCCTTGCAGTCCCTAAACCTGAACTCAAAGTTTATTTTAATGAGCACAACCGCATATACAAACAGAAAGACAGGAGAAATAAACACCTTCGGAGAAAAGATAGTATTCTCGTTACTAAAAGTCCTGTTACCTCCCCACAAAGATAATATGCTTGCAGCTGATCATCTTGTTTACAAATTAGGTTCAAAAACCAATATTGATTGGGCAACAGTTCGCCCTGATTCGCTTTTCGATGAAGAAAGTGTGAGTAAATATGAGATACATAATAATAAAATACGAAGTGCGATATTTAACCCCGGTAAAACAAGCAGAATAAACGTCAGTCATTTTATGGTAGAGCTGGTAACAAATGACAAATTGTGGCAAGAATGGAAGCATAAAACTCCAGTTATCTACAACAAAGAATAGGAATCTTGCGAACGCCTAACCTCTATAGTCCGCTAGAGGCGGGTAGGCAAGAGGATATAATAGTATTAAGCAAATAATGCAGATGCCCCCGACAAGTCGGGATGATTAAGAGTCAGATGATTTAAAACAAAAAACCCCGAATAAACGGGGTAACATTTGTGCACCCTACCGGGCTCGAACCGGTGACCTGCTGATTAAGAGTCAGATGCTCTACCAACTGAGCTAAGGATGCGTCGCAAAAATAGAAAAAACCCCACTTTTTACAAAGCCGTGTTGAACTCATCATAAAAGCGGTTTCTACATTTTAATTTATAACAAAGCAATTCACAGCAGGATTTAATAAATTTCAGCAGTTACTTAAAACAGATTTATTTTTGAGGCATCTATGAAAATTATTCTCCCTGTATGTTTAGCTTTATTAATACTGCTGCTGTCTTGTGGTAAAGATGAGCCGGTAAACTTTGAAGCGTTTAATCCCGAAGCTTTTGCTTTTGATCTTGGCGATATGTGGGAAGTTAATGCATCAGTAAGAGTAAAGGGTTTTATGCAGAACAAAGATGAAAATACAAATCAGTTCTCGGCTTCAATCCAGTATGTTGTTGATCTTAAAAAACCGAACGGTGATATTGAACCGGATAAATTTAACTTCACATATGAGCCTGTAAAGGAAGAAAGATTTATGGATCTGGGTTTAGATGATGTTCAATTTGAATTAGACTCGTCCTATGAAGAAGGAACTTACACGGTAATGTTTCAAATTAAGGATTTAATTTCGGGCAGAGAAACTTCAACTAATGTGGAAGTTGAACTAAACAAATAGTATTAATTTTGCGGAAAGTATTGCGGAGGAATAGGTTTTCTTCCAGCGTATCCGGTTTTCATATCGTGATAGAAAAGAATATCATCTTCATCACTTCTCCAGCAAAGAAAAACATCTTTGTTATTAATAACAGACGGAAAATCAACAACGCCGATTGTAAAGTTGGCATCTTTGTAATAACAGCCAATTTCTTCAAGCTCGCTTAAAAAATGATTTACCTCACCTGCCATTTTTTTAATGCGTGAATCATCCTCTAAATTACCGCCAATCTCTTCAGCTAAAAGACGCATTTCTTTTGTTGTGTCAAGAATATCTTTCACAATTTTCTTAACAAGAGGCAAGGTTTTTCTTGCGTCTTCAGGTGTAAAGTATTTTATTGCTGTTGTCATATATCTTTAAAAATTGTGCGTAAAAATACAATTAAATTTTGAATAAAAAAGCTCATTTTATCCCCGAAGTCATTATTTGAGAATATGAGCCGTTATAAACAGTAATTGTCAAAAACCGGGATAAAAAAGTGTAATAAAAAATAATATCAACACTTTATAAAATTTCCTTTTTGATTATATTATTAATGTTGTAATAAACATATTATAAGAGCTATATGACCGCAGATATGATAATAGTTATTGCTATTGTAATAGGCGCAGCAATTTTATTCGCAACAGAAAAACTTCCGGTTGACTTAACAGCAATTCTTGTGATGGCGGTTTTACTTGTATCAGGAATTATTACTCCAGAAGAAGGCATTTCGGGATTTAGTAATACAGCTACAGTTACTGTAGCGGCAATGTTTATTATAAGTGCTGCATTAAATAATACCGGAGCAGTTCTATTTGTGGGTGAATTAGCATCAAAAATGTTCAGGTACAATTTCTGGCTAGGAGTAATATCTGCAATGATAGTTGTCGGGCTCCTTTCTGCATTTATAAACAACACACCGGTAGTGGCAGTATTTATTCCCGTGGTTCTGAAAATAGCTTCTTCTAATAATCTTAGCCCCTCCAAAATTTTAATGCCAATTTCATTTGCTTCTATGTTTGGCGGAGTATGCACATTAATCGGTACATCAACAAATATTCTTGTAAGTTCAATTGCTGTTCAACACGGGGAAGCACCATTTGGTATGTTTGAGTTTACCTCACTTGGTTTATTGTTTTTTGGCGCCGGAATGGTTTATATGATTTTGTTTGGCGTGAGAATGATAAAGCCAAATGATGTGCCCACCGAACTCACACAAAAATACAGGATGAGCGATTATCTTACCGATATTGTCCTTCTTCCCGAAGCAAAATCTGTCGGGAAGGGGTTGGCTGAGTCACCACTTGTTAAAGAACTGGAAATAGATATTTTAGATGTTGTTAGAAACGGAAAACGATTGCTTCGCCCAACCTCTGAAATAGTTTTTGAAGCAAACGATATTTTAAGAGTAAGATGCGATGTAAAAAAGTTTCAGTTGCTTAAGGATAGAGCGGGTATAAAATTAAAATCTGATCTTAAACTTCATGATGCAGATTTCAAAGCAGAAGATCTTGTTCTTGTAGAAGCCATAGTAGCTCCTAATTCCAGGTTAATAGGAAAAACAATCAAATCATCCAGGTTTAGAAATCTGTTCAGGGCAAATGCTTTGGCATTAAGGCATTCCGGTCAATTATATCGTGCCGGATTTATTAATGTTGCATTAAAACCCGGAGATGCCCTTTTGATTGAAGTAAGAAAAGAAAATCTGGAAGAATTAAAACGCGATCCTGATTTTGTTCTTGTCTCCGGCGTTGATCATCCGCAATATCGTAAGAATAAAATTATTCCTGCTTTATTAATCGTGGCAGGAGTTATTATTACGGCAACTTTAAATATTCTGCCGATAATGATAAGCGCCATTGTCGGATCAATATTGTTAGTCTTTACAAAGTGTATTTCGCTTACAGAATCTTATAAGTCAATAGAGTGGGACATTATTTTCCTGCTCGGAGGTATTCTGTCTTTGGGCATTGCATTAGAAAAAACCGGCGCGGCGCTTTTACTGGCAAATAATATAATTAATCTTGTGGGATTTTTGGGCCCGGCAGCCATTGTTGCAGCATTTTATTTAATAACCATGATTTTTACATCAATTATGTCAAATAATGCCAGCGCTGTTTTACTTGCGCCTATTGCTCTTGCAGTTGCTGAATCGATGGGAATAAGCGCGAGACCACTGTTAATGGCAGTTACTTTTGCGGCTTCGGCAAGCTTTATGACTCCAGTTGGTTACCAAACAAACACAATGATATTTGGTGTTGGACAATATAAGTTTTCAGACTTTTTAAAAGTCGGTACTCCTCTGAATATTCTGTTCCTGATATTGGCCACAATATTTATTCCGATATTCTTTCCATTTTGAAAAATTATAATGGCCAGAAAACAGAAATCATAATTAAGCCGATAATCATTACAACTATTGTAAGCGGCAGCCCGACTTTTGTATAATCAGAAAATTTGTAACCCCCGGGTCCCATCACAAGAACATTGGCAGGATGGGAAACTGGACTTATAAAACTCGCTGATGCACTTACAGCTAAAACCATCATTACTGCATATGGAGAAATACCAAGCTGCTGTGATATTGAAATAAATATCGGCGCCATAAAAACAACTAAAGCCGAGGTGGGAATAAATGCACCGGCAACAGTTATCAGCAGATAAAGTAAAATTAATATTCCCCAATTGCCGATAAAGTTGTGTAGTGATAAAATCTGGGCAGAGACCAAATCTGCCGTTCCGGTTTTTTGAATTGCTATTCCAAGCGGCATCATTCCGGCAATAAGAAAAATAGCTTTCCAGTCTATAGCTTTATAAACATCCTCTATTGCAAGACAGCCTGTAATTATCATTAACACAACAGCAGATAATGCTGCAGTTGAAATTGGAAGCCAGCCAAAGAAAACCGCAATCACAAAGAAAAGCATTATACTGCCGGAAACAGGGGCTTTCCTTTTATTTAATATCTGGGGAGCCTCATGACTTAAGATTATATAATCGCCGTCCGCCTTTAGTGTTTTTACTTTTTCTCTTTTACCCATCAAAAGCAATGCATCACCAAACCGGAGTTCAATATCGCGCAGATTCGTTCTGATTGCTTTTCCTTCACGCCAAATTGCAATAACCTGCAACCCATACTTTGCCCTGAAATGAATATCGCGTAAAGTTTTGCCGGCAACATTAGAGCGCGGCGCTAAAGAAACTTCAATCAATCCAACCTGATCAGATTCTAAGTTTTCAACTAATGCTGTTGATTCACTTTCAAACTGCAGAGTCTGTAAACCCCGCAGTAAATCAAGATCATCTTTGCGGCAGCTGATTATAAGCTTGTCGTCATGTTGAACTATCTCGTCCTGCCCGGGCATTGTAATTGTTTTTTCTCCGCGTACAATAGCAACCACATGCAATCCGAACACCGAACCCATTCTGCTTTTTGATAATGTTTTGTTTAGAAGAGTTGAATCTGCAGCAATTTTTACAACAAACAAGTTTTCCTGTAAACTATAAAGTTTTTCCAGATCATCTTTTGAAACTTTTCTAAATTTTATAAAATCATCTGTTGAAGTTAATTTCTTTAAAATTTCTTCTTTACCCCGAATCAGCAGAACATCACCCTTCTGAATAATGTGTGATGCCAGATGACTTTGCTTAAGAGTCTCACCCTGTTTAATTGCCAGTACATTTATACCGTAATTTTTTCTGAAATGAATTTCATAGTAAGATTTATCAATTATTGAAGAGTTCTCCGCAACAGTAACTTCCGCAAATTTTATTTCATCAGAAATAAGAGCATTAAGTGCGGAATGATTATCCTCAAGCTGAAGATTTTGCCAACCGCGGAATTCTTTTAATCTGTCTAATCTTCCTTCAATAATAATCACATCGTTAGCGTCAAGTTTTGTAGAAGGATCAGGAGCCAATATAGTTTTGTGGTTTCTTAGAATAGCAACAACTGTTAGTCCGGTAACTGTCCCGACATTAATTTCAGAAATTGATTTACCAATAAGAAAAGAATCTTCTGGCACTCTTAAAGCGTTCATTCTTTCCTGTAGCTCGTACTGGTCTTGGAGGTTTTTTTCTGTCCCGAGAGTTTCTTTTACCAAATTTCTTTTAGGTAAAAAACGTTTTCCCAAGAACGCCATGAATAAAATTCCGCTTATAAGGACAACAATTCCAACCGGAGTAAAGTCAAACAAACCAAATGGCGTAAAACTATTTTCCCGAAGAGCATCGCTTACAAGCAAATTAATGGTTGTTAAAATTGTTGTGAAGCCGCCAAGCAAAACTCCGAAAGTCATAGGAATCAGTAATCTGGAAGGCGAGTGTCCGGTTATTCTTGATATACTCATTACTACCGGGAGCATCAAGGCCGCTACACCAATGTTGTTCATAAAAGCTGACAGCAAACCGGAGAAAGACATTATAACAATAATTAAACTTGTTTCACTTTTTCCGGAAAACTTCAGAACATTATTGCCGATCATATTTGCAATGTTGGTTTTAACAAGTGCGGCGCTTAGTATGTACATCGCCCAGATAGTTACAACTGCGGGATTGCCGAATGCGGCAACGGCTTCGCGCGGAGTTACTAAACCGGTTATTGCAAGAAAGCAAAGCACAATTAGAGCCGTAACATCGACTCTCAGCTTCCCGCTGATAAAAAACATCAACGCAAAAACCAGTATGAGGGCTACAAGCAAAATTTCAGTTGTCATAATTTAATTTCTTGTGGAAACATTAAAAGTATGTTTTATAGTTGTTCTTTTATATTCAATCCCACTTTTTTACTAAGCCTGCCAAGCGATTCAATTTCTCTGTCGGTTAAAACGTTAAATTTTTCAGTTATAATATTTAAGTGCATCGGAAAAAGCTCCAAAATAATTTTTTTGCCACGATCAGTCAGGTTAACAATAAAATTTCTTCTGTCTTTTTCGCTTCTTTCTCTTTTAACCAGTCCACCCTTTTCAAGGTTATCAATTACAGTTACAAGGTTACTGTTGCTCGTTAATAATTTTGACGCAATATCTTTCTGGTTCATCGGGCCGATATGAAGCAGCACTTCCAACACACCAAACTGACTGTAAGTTAATCCGTATTCAGTTAACTGGCGGCTGAGCTGACTTTCTAAAGATAAGGCTGCTCTTGAAAACCGGATGTATGCATCGAGAATCCTTACCTCTTTCTTGCTGCCTTTATATTTTGTTCCCATAAAACCCTTGCTTTATTTGATGTCGAATTATTTAATGCTAACATAATAAAATCAATTCACGCCGTCAAGCTATATCAGTTATATGATGGTATGATACCTGATAATTATTATCCAGTCATTCTGGCTCATTCTGGCAGAACGGAGTTCTGATGAACATGTCCAGAATCTGAAACATACTCTAACTCAAAGATTCCGGACTCATTTCATTCGCCGGAATGACCTCTTACGTAAGGTGAGTTATTAACATCTAATAAAAATTATTTTCAAATAGCACTTTTAATTTATTTTTACTCAAATATTTGTTAAAGATTAGCTAATTTTACCGTCAATAAAAATTTAAGTTTATTCATTTAACAGTTATTATATGTTGTTATACAAAATGATTTTACTTTTTCACCAAACATATATTTATCATTTTAATTGTAAAGAAGATATTCTTTATAATCACAAAGCCCTACGTTTAAAATTTCAATCAACTGTGAGTTATCAATGAAAAGGTTTTTTTTGTTTCTCATTGCTTTGACTGTTTTTCTTTCTTTCAGTCAAATGAATGCACAATCACGAATTCTTACTCTTGAAGATGCAATTCATTTAGCGCTTGAGAATAATACCGATATTAAGGTCTCTTTAATGAACACGGAAAAATCTCGTGCGGCAGTAAGGGAAGCCTTTGGATACGCGCTGCCAAGTCTAGATTTATCTGCGAGTTTTGCACATTTCCTTGAAAAACCCAAAATGCCGTTTCCGGATTTTGAGGCATTACTTACAAATGCCACTTACAATATTTTATTTGAAGAGGGTGTAATACCGCGAGACGAGAGTAAATTCATACCATTGCAAACACAGCTTCAATCATTTGCTCAAACAAATAATTACGAGGCTTCGTTAACCCTTACGCAAATACTTTTTAGCTCAACAGTATTCAAGGGCATAGGTGCTTCAAAAATTTATTATGATTTGTCTGTTGCAGAATTGCGTAACACTATCGGCAAAACAAAGCTAAATGTTGAGAGAGCATTCTATGGCTCGCTGCTGATGAAAGAAATGCTTGCAATCACAAAAGCAAGCTTTGAAAATGCACAGGAAAATTTAAGGAACGTAAAGGCACTCTTTGAACAAGGTCTAGTTTCCGATTTTGACAGAATGCGGGCAGAAGTTCAGGTTGAAAATATTCGTCCCACCTTACTTCAAATGGAAAATATGCTTGCTACAACTATAAATGATTTCAAAATGGTTTTAGGTGTCGAACAGTCCTTAGATATAGATGTAAAGGGTGAGTTTGTTTATGTGGTCGAAGAATTACCTGACGAAACAGACATTATTGATTTTGCTATAAGGAATAATCATGGACTTCAAAGTTTAAAATTAAAGATGGATGTTGATGAAGCTTTCATTGACCTCGATGTTTCCGAATATTGGCCGACTTTAGCAGCTTTCGGTTCTTATACTTATGCCGGTTCTTCGGATAAGTGGGATTTTCAAAATTACAATTCCACTACTGTTGGTATAAGTTTTTCAATGAACCTCTGGAAAGGTCAAAGAACTAAAAACCGGGTTCAGCAAGCAACCATTACTTATAAGCAAACCGAACAACAGCTAGGGCAGTTCAGAGACTATGTTACAAATCAGGTTAAAGCAAAACTGCTGGAATTGAAACGAGTTCAAAGTCTTGTTGAAGCACAGGAAAGAAATGTAAATCTTGCTGCCAGGGCTTATGAGATTGCAACTATACGATACAAAGAAGGAACCGGTAATCAGCTTGAAGTTCAAAACGCAGATGTTGCTTTAAAGCAGGCAAGAATAAATAGGATTCAATCGATACACAGTTATATAATTACAAAATACGAACTCGAACAAATAATGGGCAAGATAGATCCGGATTATATCAGCCCATATATACCAAAGAATTAAAATTAAATTCATTCATCAGGAGTATGAATAAAATGATGTTAAAAATAAAAGTAATACAAGCGCTGCTGATTCCCGCGCTATTAATAATTTTCTTTTTTACCGGCTGCGGCGATGATAAAGAATCTGCAAAAAGCATGGATCAGATTCAGGGAGAAGAAGGAATACCTGTGCAGGTGGAAACGGTTGAGTATAAGCCGTTTGAAAAGTTCCAGAATTTTTATTCAAAGCTTGCAGGAATTAAAGAAGCAACTAAAGGCACTCCGCTTGGCGGAAAGATTGAAAAAATTAATTTCAGGGTTGGTGACTATGTAAAGGAAGATCAAGTTGTGGTTGAATTTCCGCAAGATCATCCCGGCGCAATGTATGAACAATCAAAAACAGCGTATGAAAATTCCAAGAAAACCTATGAAAGAATGAAGGCTCTTTTAGAAGCGGGTGAAACATCACAGGCAAACTTTGATGGTGTGGAAGCGCAGTATCTTGTAAATAAAAATAATTATGAAGCTACGCGCAAGCTTGTTTTTATTGAAGCTCCTTTCGACGGAACAGTGGTTGACATAAAAGTAAAAGAAGGCGATAACGTAAAAAAAGATGCACATCTTTTTACAATTGCCCAGCTTAATAAAATGTCAACAAAGATTTTGATAACGGAAAAAGAAATTCGTCAAATTAAAAAAGGAATGTCTACCACGATGAACTTCGGTGGAAAGGTTTACCGGGGTAAAATAGTTGAAGTATCAATGGCTGTCGATCCTTATAACCAGGCATTCTATGCCGAAGTAGAATTCGATAACTCAAAGAACGAATTAAGAAGCGGTGTTACTGTTGAAATTAAAGTACTTGTTTACGAAAACACAAAGGCAATTATAGTCCCGAGAAATCTTGTAATGACAGATGAGAACGGTCAGTATATATTTGTTGAGAAAGACGGAACAGCCAAGAAATCCTATATATCTAATGGGAATTCCAGCGGAATTTATTATGAAATTTCGCAAGGATTGAATGTTGGCGATAAACTAATTACTCGCGGTACCGCACAGTTAACAGACGGCGTTAAAGTAAAAGTGATTCAATAAGGATAATAAAATGTTTCTTGCTAAAATATCGATTAACCGTCCCGTGATGACAACCATGGGGCTGCTTGTGTTTGTAATTTTTGGTGCAATTGCTTTCTTTGGATTGAATTTAGACCTCCAGCCGGATGTCGAAATCCCTTTCGTTACTATCCAAACAATTTATCCCGGCGCCGGACCAAAGGAAGTTGAAACTTTAATCAGCAAACGCCTTGAAGATGCAATATCTACAGTTACAGGTATAGAAAGAATTGAATCCTATTCTCTGGATGGAGTCTCGATTGTAATTATTGAGTTTAAAATAGGAAAGGATGTTGATGTTGCAAATCAGGAAATAAAAGACAAAGTGGATGCAACTCTTAATGATCTTCCTGAAGATGCTCAAAAACCAGTAGTACAAAAAGTTGATCTGAAAGCTTTCTCGGTTCTTGATGTTGTGCTTAGCGGAAATCTCGATCCGCGTCAACTTTATGAAATAGCCGATAAAACTTTGAAGGATAGATTTTCTCAGATAGAAGGTGTAGCAAATGTTGAAATTGCAGGTGGTCAGGAAAGAGAAATCAGAATTGTATTGGATAATAGAACTGTATTTGAGAATACAATTTCCTTGCCTCAGCTAACGCAAATTCTGGCTGCACACAATATGGACATTCCGGGCGGATATTTTCAAATAAAGGATCAGGAATATACAGTTCGTCTTGATGGTGAATTTTCAAGTCCGGAAATGATAAAAGAAATTGAAATACCAACCGCATTTGGTCCGAAAAAGTTGAGACAGGTGGCCGATGTTATAGATTCGGGAAAAGATATTCGACAGAGGACTATTTATAACAACGTAAAACAAGGTTTTAGAAATACAAACGTTGTTCGTTTAGGAATAATTAAAAGCGCCGACGGTAATGTTGTTGATGTGGCAAAAGCAATTCACGAGTCGCTTCCGGAAATTTCCCAATCGTTGCCGGAAGGCTGTGATTTGGAAGTTGTTAAAGATGCTTCAGAGTATGTCCAGAGCGCCGTTAATGATACAATGAGCAATATTATTTTGGGAGTAATTCTAACCGCAATTGTATTATTTATCTTTTTGCATGATTTCCGGTCAACAGTAATTGTTGCTCTATCGATGCCTATCTCCATCATATCTACATTTTTATTAATTCAGATGGCTGGACTGTCTTTGAACATGATGACCTTAATGGGTCTTTCTGTTTCGGTAGGTGTCTTAGTTGCAAATTCAATCGTAGTAATAGAAAATATTTTCAGATACAAGGGGCTTGGCAAGTCTACAAAAGAAGCATCATTTATCGGAACGTCAGAAGTTATGGTTGCAGTATTAGCTTCTACATTAACCAATATTGTAGTATTTCTTCCGATTGCTAATATGTCATCGTTAGTTGGTCAGTGGTTAAAAGAGTTGGCCTTGGCTGCCGTATTTGCTACAATATTTTCACTTATAATGTCTTTCACATTAACACCGATGCTTGCTTCATTGATATTGCCTAAAACAATCAAGCCCACGTGGTTCAGTAAATTTATGTATCGGTTCGAAGAAAAGAATATTGTTTATTATAAAAATCTCTTATTAAAAGTTCTCAGTACAAAATTCAGAAGCTTTATAGTAGTGATTGCATCGTTTATTCTTTTTGTTATAACTATGATAGCCCTTGGTCCAAAACTAGGATTCGAGTTTATGCCCACCATGGATGACGGCAGAATAAAAATTGAGGCTGAGATGCCGGAAGGATATAATCTGGCTGAAACCGAGAAGCTGATGGAAGAGATAGAAAATCGAGTTAAAAAACATCCGGAAATAATGCATATGCTTACAACTCTCGGGAAGAAAAGCAATGTAGATGTTGGTGCAAATATGGCGTATATGGATATTCAACTTGTGGATGTGAAGGAAAGAGATAGAAGAATTGAAGAAATTATTTCGGTTTTTGTTCGTGATCTGGCTGCTGTTCCAAATGCAAAAATTAAAGTTGACTTAGGTTCGACTATGGGTGGCGGAGGTGCTCCGGTTCAGTTCTTCTTGTTGGGACAAGATTTAGAACAAATGGATGCTATTAAAAATCAGGTAATGGAAAAAATAAAAGATGTTCCCGGATTAATAAACCTTGATCAAAGTTCTCGTGCCGGCAAACCGGAAATAACAGTTGTCCCAAGTAGAGAAAAACTTATTGATGCAGGAATTACTATAGCCGATCTTGCTTTTACGCTTCGCTCATCGGTTGAAGGTTTACAGTCATCAAAGTACAGAGAACTTGGTAACGAATATGATATAACTGTTACGCTTAATGATGAATCTGTAAATGCGCCTGATAAGATTGGCAATATTACTATTGCCACTCAGCGCGGATCGTTCCGTTTATCACAGCTTGCCGATATTAAATTTACAACAGGATATACGAAAATTCTTCATAGAGATAAATTTACATCCATAATGTTTTCCGGTTCTCCTGCCGCAGGTGTTCCGCTTGGAAATGTAACCGGTGAGATTGATAAACGATTAGCTGAAATTGATCTTCCTTCCGGATACCAATTTAAATGGGGTGGAAACGTAAAGATGATGAATGAAATGATTGCAGATATGTTTTTCGCTTTCTTCCTTGCGGTTCTTTTAACCTATATGCTTCTTGCTGCTATTCTTGAAAGTTTCTGGCAGCCGGTTTTAATTATGCTTACCGTTATGCTCGCTTTGATCGGAGTAATTGCATCACTTTATATTACCAACATAGCTTTTGGAATCACCTCACTGATGGCAATAATTATGCTTATCGGTATAGTGGTTAATAATGCAATTCTTATTCTAGATTACACAAATCAGTTGAGAAGAGAAGAAGGCAAAACGCCTAAAGAAGCATTGATCGAAGCTTGTCCGATAAAATTAAAACCAATTATTATGTCAACAACTGCGATAATTCTTGGTATGCTTCCTTTGGCGCTTGGAATTGGTGATGCCGGTGCAGAAATGAGAGTTCCGCTTGGTGTTGTTGCAATTGGTGGATTGGCAATCTCAACGATTCTTACTTTGATAGTAATTCCCGCTTTCTATTATATTACATCAAAAGAAAAATCGGTAGTTAAAGAAAAGATTTGACACAAAAGTGGAGGCCACCTTAAAGGTGGACTCCACAAACCTCATACTCAATAATTCGGTTTTACTTCCAAATAGTAAAATACAAATGACCATACATCTGCGACTTCTTCAATTATTTTAGTTGTTGGTTTACCCGCGCCGTGCCCTGCTTTTGTTTCAATTCTTATCAGAACAGGATTTTCACCACTATACTTTTCCTGAAGAGTTGCGATGTATTTGAAAGAATGTGCCGGAACAACTCTGTCATCATGATCGGCAGTTGTAACCAACGTAGCGGGATAATTTAATCCTTCCTTAATGTTATGAAGGGGTGAGTATTCATAAAGGTATTTAAACTGATCTGCATAATCGCTTGAACCGTATTCAACTGCCCAGTAATGTCCGATTGTAAATTTATGATAGCGAAGCATATCCATAACCCCAACTGCAGGAAGCGCAACTTGAAACAATTCAGGTCTCTGATTTATTACGGTACCAATTAATAGTCCACCGTTCGAGGCACCTGAACAAGCAAGTTTTTCGGAAGAAGTATAGCCTTCCTTAATTAAGTATTCTGCTGCTGCAATAAAATCATCAAACACAGTTTGTTTTTTATCAAGCATACCAGCTTTGTGCCAATCCTCACCGTATTCACCGCCGCCGCGAATATTGGGCATTGCAAACACACCACCGTTCTCAAGCCACATCAATCTTGAAGTACTGAAGTAAGGAAGCATTGAAATATTAAATCCTCCATAAGCATAAAGAAAAGTAGGATTGTTTCCGTTTAACTCTAATCCTTTTTTATGCACAATGAACATCGGAACTTTTGTGCCGTCTTTACTTTGATAGAATATCTGCTTCGTTTCATAATTGGCAAAATCAAAATCTAATTCAATTTGCTGGTATAATTCGGATATTCTTGTCGTTACATCAAACTTATAAATTGTTCCCGGGTAGGTGAATGAAGTAAATGTATAGAAAGCTGTATTATCGCCGCGTTTCCCGCTGAAGCCAACAGTTCCTAATGACGGAAGTTCAATTTCCCCCTCAGGATTTCCATTTAAATCAAATAAGTAAACATGATGACTTGCATCCTGCATATATCGTACAATCAGCTTTTCACCAATTATCTGAACAGACTGAAGAACGTTTTCTTTTTCGGGTATTACATCTTTCCAGTTTTCTCTTGCAGGATTTTTCGGGTCAACTAAAATTAGTCTGTACTTCGGGGCATTATAATCTGTAAGCACTAAAAGCTTTTCACCGATATTATCTATCACGCTATAATTATTGTTCAGATCGTCAACGATTGAAATGAACATGTTATTTGGATCAGAGAAATCTTTCACAAGCCAGCCGTTATTATTTGTTCCTTCGGAAAAAGAAATTATCAGAAATCTTTCATCTTCAGTTGTGCCGGCATAAAATCCACGGTCAGGTTTTGTGGAATCTTCATAAACAACTACATCGTTAGATTGATCATCGCCAACTTTGTGATAATAAACTTTACTGAATTGATTTTTTGTCGAAAGTTCTGATCCTTCGGGCTGAGGATAACGGCTGTAATAAAAACCTTCTCCTTTCCATGCCATTCCAGAAAATTTAATCCATCTTAAATGGTCACATAGCTTTTCACCGGACAATGCATTCATCACAAAGAAATCATCCCAATCCGATCCGCCTGAAGAAATTCCATAAGCGAACCATTTACCATCTTCTGAGAATGAAAGACTTGAAAGAGATTTTGTTCCGTCTTCAGAAAGTTTGTTCGGATCTAAAAATAATTTTGCTTCACTATCGAGTTTATCTTTAACGTACATAACACTTTGATTTTGCAGTCCGTCATTCTTGAAGAAATAGTATTTTTCTCCAGCTTTGAAAGGCGCACCATATTTTGGGTAGTTAAAGAGCTTGGTATATCTCTTCTTCAATGCATCGCGGAAAGGAATGCTTTCTAGATAACCAAAGGTAACTTTATTTTGTTCTGTTACCCATGCTTTGGTTTCTTCTGAGTTATCATCTTCAAGCCAGCGGTATGGATCGGCGATTTTTATTCCGTGATAATCATCAATCACATCAACTTTTTTTGTTTCAGGATATTTTATCTGTGCGGTAGATACAAATAATGGAAGCAGGATTAAAACAGCAGTTATGGAAATTAGAGTTTTCACTTTTTTCTCCTTTTATTATCAATAAGACAAGCTACAAATTACATTTCTTTACACTTGCGTAATTTTTGAAATTATTGTTTTATAATTTTTTGATATTCAGAATTATTATCAACAAATTTTTTAACATACCAGCATGTTGGAATGACTGAAAGATTTTTCTTTATCGCATAATCAAATGCTGACCGTACGACTTTTTCGGCAAAACCTTTTCCGCGATGAATTGGCGGAGTAAAAGTAGAATACAGCTCTAAAGAGTTTTTGTTTTCTGAATAGAGCACATAGACTTCGTTACCATCAACATTTAGAACAAAGCGGTTTTCATTTTTATCGTTAATAACATTCATAATTAATTGAGAACTCCTCTTTGTTTGAAATTAAAAACCAAATCATCATATCCGTTAAATTGAATTCCGTCCCAGCCAAGTTCTTTTGCTTTTTCTATATACTCTGCAATATCATCAACAAATAAATGTTCATTGGATTGAAGTCCTGATGCGGCTTCAACGGCACGGAAAATTTTCTCTTCTGGTTTTACCGCTCCAACTTCGTGAGATAATATAAGTTTTTCAAAATGATGAATGAAAGGAAAATCTTTCCAGCCGAATTGATGATGAAGTGCATTTGTATTTGAAAGAAGAAAAAGCCTGTAATTGTTTTTCAGTATAGGCAAAAGATCAACCACATTTTGATTTACAGTAAAAATCTCGGAATAGAATCTGCAGAAGGTTTCAGAATCAATCTTATAATTTAGAACTTTCAGCATTTGAGAAATAAAGTCTTCTGTGCCGATTTTACCGCGTTCAAAATCGCGATGAATGTGATAATTACTTTTATAGCTATCTATAAAGTGGTTGCCCAATCCATCTTCAATTTGCTCCAGTTTATTAACCATAATTTTGTAATCAAATGGAACGAGCACCATTCCGAGATCAAAAACAACGGCAGAGTATTTCCGCATCAAACTACTTTTAATAATTATTCTTCTACAGCCGGTTCAAAAATTGAATCATCAAGACCGGTATTAAGTTTGATGCTGCTTACTGTAATTTCAAATGACTGCGCACCAACACTTTGCTTAATTTTGAACGGGTATAGTTTTCCTTCAACTTCTTTATAATCTAGAATAATAAGTCTCCTGTTCCACCAATCCCATTTGTGTCTGCATTTCCTTGCTTTCTTTAACCTTCAAGCCGGTTTCTTTATCATAATATTGAAACCATCTTATTCCCGACGGTAGAGTCATCGTGATTTTATAAACGGCAATGCTGTCAACAATATCTTCACCTTCATAGGAAAGCTTTATTCCGAAAGTTTCGGGATCAAATAACAAATCCATTGAGGCTTCAAGTTGAAGAGCATCAAGCTCTTTACCTGTAACTTCAATAGTTTGTCCGGCGGCAGTCATTACGGCCTTCTCACCATTATAAAGAACTAGCTGCTCCATTCCGCCAGCTTTAATTTCCTGTCTTAATTTGTTGGGCCATTTTTGTTTTAAAATAAGAGTAAGATTTTGTCCCATTATATTGCCGCGCATAATAGTAGTTCTGTCTTCAACAGCAGACATTGCATCTTTACCGCCAATTGCATCAACATATTTGTTAATAATTTCTTTAGCCAATACACTTTTGTCATCAACAGATTCTTGTGCCTGTATGCTTGAATTAACAAACAAAAACACAAATAACAGGACAGTTTAAAATTTTTAGTACAGCTTTCATATTGCTCCTATGGATTTATCTGATAATTGTCATATGTAAAAACAACAATAAAATTTACTTTAGTGTGAAATTAATTAACCGATAATCACTTATTAAGACCATATATTACATCTATAGTTTAAATAGATTAATACTTTCTTAATATTGTAATTAAAAGTTATCAAACATATCAAAGAGATAAAATGATAATTAAAAAAATTTTACTCCTGTTATTTTGTCTATCCGTAATAGCCAATGCCCAGCAATTTACTTTACTCGGCAAAGTTACTGATCAAGAGACAAAAACACCTTTAAGTTTTACCAACATCAGGGTTGCCGGCTCGACGCTTGGAACAGCAGCAAATGTTGAAGGTGAATATGAGCTTAAACTTCAGAGTGGAACTTATAAACTTATTGCTTCTTACATCGGATATTACTCTGATACTATTGAAGTAAGGCTTACACAAAATCTTGAACCGATTAATTTTACTTTGATCAGAACCCAAATTGATCTACCCGAAGTTGTTGTTAAGCCGGGTGAAAATCCCGCACTCGAAATTATTCGCAAAGCGATTGAAAAGAAAAAAGAAAGAAATGAAAAGTTAAATCAATACGAGGTTGATGCATATACAAAAGGAATTATCAGGACAACCGAAGAGATAAGTGCTGGGAGAAGCAGTGTGAATTTAAGTATAGGCGGCAGCGACACAACCGAATTGAAGATTACAGGCATACTTGAAAACCATAGCAAAGGATACTATAAAAAACCCGATTACTACAAAGAAATAATTCTTGCAAGAAAACAAAGCGCTAATTTTCCCCCGACAATAAATATATTAACCGGTGGAAGATTAATTCAGAATTTCTACAGCGATGATGTGAATTTTTTAGGCCGTGATCTTCCCGCTCCGCTTGCTGATAATGCGCTCGACTATTACTACTTTTATATTGAGAAGACTCTGGCAATAAATGCCAATATAGTATACCAGATTTATATGTCGACGGATAATTCAGCAGATCCTGGTTTTGAAGGAAGCATTTTTATAACCGATAGCACATTTGATTTAATTAAAGTTGATCTCAGGTTAAACCGCGCGGCTAATACCGGAGGTATTTTCGATACTGTTAATGTTTTCCAGCAATTTGACTCCTACAATGATATATATATGCCCGTAGATTACAGGTTATTTGTGAAGGCAAATTTGCTAGGGCTTGCAAGAATAGGGTTTGAACTAAACACGATTATGTTTGATTATAAAATTAATCCCGATATATCTTCTGAAAAATTTGATAAGGCAATTATTACGGTTTTAACTGAAGCCGATAAAAGAGACTCAACTTACTGGACTGCGACACAAACTATTCCATCAACTATTGAAGAGCTTGAAGCGTATCAAAGAATTGATAGTTTAGAAAGTATTCCCAGAAAATTTCTTGATGATTTTTCAATTCTGAGCACAAGATTAAGGCTGTTAGATAATCTTTCAATCAGTGCACCATTAGGATTATATCATTTCAACAGGGTTGAAGGTCACGCACTTGATTTCGGTTTCTTTCTTGAAGATGCCCTTGAACAAAGATTAAACTCGCAGTTAAAGTTTGCTTATGGATTTTCAGATAAAAAGCTGAAGAAAGATTTTTCCGCATCTTACCTGCTTGGCGATTATAGAACTTATGGTTTTAAATTGAATGCTTATGATCGAATAAATGTTCTCTTTGGTGAATCCGAGAACTATAATGAAATTACCGCCACGTTACTTGCATTAATTGCAAAAGAAGAATTTAGAGATTATTACTATTCAAACGGATGGGATGTAAAATTCGGCGGGGAGGTTTTTCCAATTCTTAATCTTGAACTTGGATTTATGAACCGTACCGATAACAGTGCAATTAACAATTCTGATTTTTCATTCTTTTATAAGAATAGAGAATACAGACAAAACCCGCCTATATACGAAACAAAAGTAAATGCCTTAACAGCCGGTTTCGAGCTTGATTTCAGGGATTATATTGAAGATGGTTATTTCAGAAGAAGAACTTCACTTGGACGATCTTATATTTTATTTTCCGGCGATGTCACCTATTCGAACAAAGATTTTCTTAGCAGCAATCTGGACTTCACAACATACAGATTATCTTCGAGAGCGTTTGTAAGAACGTTTCGTTCTGCAACTCTTAATATAAGGGCATTTGGAATGTATAATGACGGAACATTGCCGTATCAGTATCTTTATGCTTTGCCGGGTAATATAAATCTTCTTTCTTCAGATTATTCCTTTCGAACACTTAATGTAAATGAAATATTTGGCGATAAAATTTTTACATTAAACTTTGAACATAATTTCAGAGATGAACTTTTCAAGATGCTGAGAATTCCGGTATTAAAAGATATTGAATTAACACTCAGCACTTTTATGAATATGGCTGTTACTGAAGTTGGAGAAAGATCAGCACAAATTCTTCCGCAGAGTGTTAAAACATTTCCACATCCGTTTTATGAAATTGGTTTTGGAATCGGGCAGGTGCTCCTTCCATTAAAAATTGAATTTGCGTGGAAGCTTAATTATAGAGGAGAAAATAATTTCAGAGTTGGAATTAATTCGTTTATTTTTTAGGTGAAATTTGCAGAGACGCATTGCAATGCGTCTCTGCATAATAATTTATGATAACTTAAACATAACCGGAATAACAACTTCGGATTTAATTGGCTTGCCATCCTTCAATCCGGGTTTGAACTTCGTTTTCTTGATCGCTTTAATCGCTGCGTTATCACATTCCTTATTTACACTTTTAGAAACCTCTGTTGACAAAACATTTCCTTTTTCGTCAACAATTGCCTTAATAATTACTTTGCCCTCAATCCCATTTTCTTTTGCTGACTTGGGATAAACTACGTTTTTAACTATTGACTCGATCCCGCCAATTGGTTCGGGTGTTACCTCTGCCTTTTTTTCCTGTGCAAACATATTTGATCCAAACAGGATAAAGACAAACAACAATGAATAGAAAGTCGATTTCATAAGATATCCTTTCTTAATTAATAATTATTGTAATTTAAATGAAATTGGAATAGATACCTGTACTTTTACTGGTTTACCCCTCTGTCTTCCGGGAGTAAACTTTGTCTGTTTGACCGCTTCAAGTGCAGCTTCATCACAACCACCACCAATGCCTTTTATAATTTTTGCATTTTCTACGTTTCCATTTTCATCAATGAATGCTTGAACGTAGACTTTACCCTCAATTCCTGCTCGTTTTGCAATTTCCGGGTATTTAATTTTACTTTGAATTGCTATAATTCCGCCTATTGGCTCTGGCATTTCTTCAACAGCGACAAAATAATCGTTTTCATTTATTGGTTTTAAAGACTCATTTACTCTCAAGTGCAGCTTTATTGGATAAATTGAATTAACATTTTTTCCCGATTTAATTCCAGCTTCAAATCTCCAATCTTTAATTGAAGCAATGACAATGCTATCTACTACTGGATTATTACTTTCTTCAATACTCATTCGATCTATATTACCGCTTTTATTAACAAACAAATTATACTCTACACGCAATTGATTTATCTTTTCTTTTTCCATGTAATAACTAATTGTATCCATCAAGCTGTCGGAACTACCTTCAATTAGTTGTGGACCTTTATCGATCATTTTTCCGGAAAACCATACATGATCCAAGTCTAAAGGACTATCTTGGTGTTTTTCACCAGTACAACTTATTAAATTCATAATAAGAATTATTAAAAAGAATAATTTCGTTTTCATATTTACCTCATATATTTGGTTTTACTATAATTTCATTATCAAAAGTTGCTCTTACTTCAACACCCGGCAAGCTGTTGTAAAGCAACTGGATTGTTCTGGATTGTAAAATCATTTGCGTTGAAAGCATATCGACTTTTTCCTGGTAAGTTGATACTTTCATAAAAAGATATCCGCTTAAGACAATTAATAGCACGGCAACGGCATACGAAACGGAAGCAAAAATTCTTTGTCCGGTAAAGAAGCTGAATTTCTTTTCTGATATTTTGCTGACGGATCTTAATATTCTTTCATCGAGTTCTTCGGGAAATTCTACAAGAGATTCATCAATGGAGGCTTTAATTTTGCTAAGCTGCTTGAAATATTCCCGTCCTTCAAAACTTTGAGAAAGCTGTGTAAATAGAAGCGCCTCTTTGCCTTTATCAAGCTCACCATCGAAGTAAAGGTTAATAAATTCTGTTATTTTGTTATCGTTCATATTTTTCTCCAAGCTTTACTTGCCCTTATTTTGTACTATGTATTCCCGATCTGTCATTTCGAGGAGTACGAAAGGACGACGAGAAATCTTTTCAATAACAGAATAAGATTTCTCCCAGAGTTTATCCCGATTTTATCGGGAGTCGAAATGACAACTACTCCACATATCTTGATATTCGTTTTATTAATTTCTGTCTTACTTTATACAGTCTGCTTTTTACAAGTTCTTCATCAATCTCCAGTAATGATGCAATTTTTTTATAGCTTAATTCGGAAAATTCTTTAAGAACAAAAATTTCTTTTTGTTCCGGACTGATTTTTTCAAGTTCATTCATAATCAATTTGTTTAATTCCCTAATCTCAAATTCATCGGAAAGCGAAACAGTATCTTCAATCTCAATTTCATCATAATCCTCTGCTTCGTTGTATAATTTTTTCAGCTTTGTGTTTCGGAACAATGTATAAAGCTCATTTCTTGCAGATTTGAACAACCAAAACTGAATGCTCTGTTTGTTGCGTATGGAATCCAGGTTCTGATAGAGCTTTATAAACACGTTCTGCACAATATCATCTGTCAGCATACGGTCTGCCGATATTTTAAGGACATAATTATACAATCTCTTCTTGTACTTGTTGAAGAGTAATGTAAACTCAATTATTTGATCGTCGCGATTCAATACTTTTACCGTCTTCTAAAGGAGAGATGCAAAAAAGTAACAAATTGTTTCCGGTATTCTAAGAAAAATTTTATAATAATTGTTTAATTGATACATTGTTAAATTATTGAATTTTATAACGGCATAATCTGGTCTGTTGTTAAACAGATTGAGTTTCAGCTACCTGAGATAAAATATTCGTATTACCAACTAAACAATTTAGCAATTGAACAATCTCTATCATCAGAAAAAAGACTCGAATTTTAAGTCCCAAACACAGTCTATTCAACCAGTCCTTACAAATAACCACTGAATATTAAATTGATAATCTTCGCATTCTTTAATAGCTTTTGACATCTAATAAACGAGAAAATGAAAAAAATTTTAATACTTGGCTCTTCCGGCTCGATTGGCGTCAATGCTCTTAATGTGATAAGAAATTTCCCGGACAGGTTTTCTGTTGAAGCGTTAACGGTTAATTCTAACATTGATTTACTTGAACAGCAAATTGATGAATTTTCACCATCAGTAGTTGTTGTAAGAGATGAAAAAAAAGCTGAGGAGCTAAAAAAGAAAGTCAGTAATAATGTTAAGATTCTTTCGGGTAATGAAGGTCTTAACGAAGTCGCAGCAACTTGCGATTATGATATTCTTGTTAGTTCATTAGTCGGATTTGCCGGACTTTTGCCAACAATAGAAGCAATTAAAAAAGGAAAACGAATTGCTTTAGCAAACAAGGAAACGCTTGTTGTTGCCGGTGAACTTGTAACGGCACTTGTTAGAGATTATAACGCAGAAATAATTCCGGTTGATTCGGAACATAGCGCTATCTACCAATGTCTTATTGGTGAAGAATTAAAAGAAGTAGAAAAGCTTATCCTCACTGCATCGGGAGGACCGTTCCTGAATAAGGATAAAGCGCTCTTTGAGAATGCAACTGTTGATGAGGCACTTAATCATCCTAATTGGCAAATGGGAAATAAAATTACAATTGATTCCGCCTCTATGATGAATAAAGGATTGGAAGTAATTGAAGCTCATTGGTTGTTCGGACTTCCTGCGAAAAATATTGATGTTGTTATTCATCCGCAGTCGATTATTCATTCAATGGTTCAGTTTGTTGACGGATCGATCAAAGCCCAGCTTGGTTTGCCGGATATGAAACTGCCGATTCAGTATGCACTTAGTTTTCCTGAAAGATTAGAAAATGATTTTGTCCGAACCGACTTGGTGAGGATTGGACAATTAACTTTCTTTGAACCAGATTTAAATAAGTTTGAATGTCTAAAGCTTGCTTATGAAGCGCTTAACGCAATGGGGACAGCACCCTGCATTCTCAATGCAGCAAACGAAGTGGCGGTAAATAAATTTTTAAACAAGGAAATAAAATTTTCTCAATATACCCAAGCTAATTAATAAGGCTTTGGTAAAAATAAAAAATCATAGCGATCCCGATATTCAGACAATAATTGAATGTGATAAGGAGACAAGAGAGTTTGTTAGTAAGCTGGATTCTTGATGCTGGATACCAGATGCCAGATGGTTGAGATGATTTTTACTAGTAACCAGTGTCCAGTATCAAGTATCAAGTATCACTCAAATATCTTAATAGTATCAAATTATTTATAAAAGTGTAAAAATTAAAAGTTGACTAGCATAAGGAGTTAAATGGATTATATAATTTATTTTGTAATTACAATAGCAATACTCGTATTCATTCATGAATTAGGACATTTCATCGCAGCCCAATTGTGCGGAATGCGTACTGATGTTTTCGCAATCGGATTTGGAAAACGATTATTTGGCTACAATAAAGTAAATGGATTCACATGGGGCAATCTTCCTAAAGATTTTGATGGAAAGGGACATACGGATTACCGACTAAGCATGCTTCCGCTTGGCGGATATGTAAAGATATTAGGAATGGTTGATGAAAGTTTCGATACAAGTTTTGCAGACAGTGAACCTCAGCCCTATGAATTTAGGGCAAAACCAACATGGATGAAAGTGTTTGTAATTTCTGCCGGTGTGATTATGAACCTTCTTCTTGCCTGGATGATTTTCTGGGGAGCAAACTTTTTCCAGGGAAAAGCGTTTACAAATACCACAACAGTTGGATACATTGAAAAGGAAAGTCCTGTTGACTTAGCAGGATTTATGACAGGAGACAAAATAATTTCTATCAACGGAAAAACCGTAGCCGGATGGGAAGAAGTCCGCGCAGAAATTTTTATTCACACACTCGGTGAGGATCTGAATATTCACGTCGAACGAGATGGTGCATACAAAACAATTACTATTCCACGTTCTCTTGTGCCCGATGACGAATCCGAAGGGATCTTTTTACACTATGATGGAATTCAAACTAAAATAGGCGATGTGTTTAAAGATACACCCGCTGAGAAAGCCGGAATAAAAATTGGTGATGTCTTCCTTACGGTTGATGGACAGAAAATATATACAAACAAACAGGTAACAGAAATTGTATCAGCAAAAAAAGGAACCGAACTCACATTTCAATTTCTAAGAGGTGCAGATACTCTTTCTTACAATATTATTCCCGCAGAAGATGGGATGATTGGTGTCGCCCTCAGAACATTTTATTCCGGCGATATAGAAATAAAAACATACGGGTTTTTTGAGTCCTTCTATTACGGCTGGATTAATATTGTTGATATGACAGATTTAACTTTTGTGATGCTGGGCAAAGTTTTTTCCGGCAATATAGAATTCGGAAAAGTATTTGGCGGCCCGGTTAAAATTGCTAAAATAGCAGCAGAAAGTGCCGACAGCGGAATTGCCAATTTTATGTACTTCCTTGCTTTACTCAGTCTCAGTTTGGCAATCATAAACATTATGCCTTTTCCTGTTATGGATGGCGGACATCTTGTAATAATTTTAATTGAAGCAGTAATAAAAAGAGAAATTCCCATTAAAGTTAAAATTGCAATTCAGAATGCGGGATTTGTTTTGCTTTTAATGCTTATGGCTTTTATAATTTATAGTGATATAATATCATTATAAGTAATTTCGGCAGCCTTCAAGGTTAATTGTCTCAAGCGAGTTTCTAACCTTGAAGGTTCTACTCAGAAGTGTATTTTCCTCCCATCATTTTTTATTGCCATAGATAAAATAAATCACAACTCCGCAGCAATATTCTAATAATTTCCCAAAGCAATTACTGCTTATTTATTTTTGTTCCGATTTATAAAGGATAGGTTTATATTTGATGTTGAAAGTTAACAGAGATACGGTATCCATTGCTGAAAATGAATTCTTTCTTACAAAAACAAGTATTATGAAGCCCGGTAGAAAGAAACTATACTGGTTATCGCAAATTTGCGGATGGTCGCTTTTTGTTCTGGTTAATCTTATTATCATTTCTAATTATCAAGACATACCCCTTGAAAGAATAATTGTATGGATTATTCTCGGGTTTCTTGGGATAATTATCACACATTTACTTAGATCAGTAATTAGGAAAAATGACTGGCTTGACTTACCGCTTAAGAAAACAATTCCAAGAGTTTTAATATCCAGTTTAATTACAGGCATCAGTATTTATGCGCTTACTACCTGCTTCTCAATAATACTTGGCTCTTTCAGATCAGAAGAATACCGATGGATATCCTCAGTTGCTGGAATAATAAATCTTTCGGGTATAAGTCTTGTGTGGACTCTCATATACTTTTCACTTCATTATCTTGAAAATTATCAGAAGGCCGAAATTGAATCGCTTATCTGGGAATCAGCAGTAAAAGATTTTGAAATTAAGACATTAAAGGCTCAACTAAATCCGCATTTTATGTTCAATGCTATGAACAGCATACGAGCACTGATTGAAGAAGATCCTGAAAGCGCAAAAATTGTAATTACAAAACTTTCCAACATTTTAAGATATTCGCTTAAGATTGAAAGAACCGAAACAGTTACGCTTGAAGATGAAATTAAGGCAATCAAGGATTATCTTGATCTGGAAAAGATTAGATTTGAAGAGCGATTAAAATATTCTTTGAGCATTAGTCCTGATTCTACAAAAGTTGAAATTCCGCCAATGATGATTCAAACATTAATTGAAAATGGAATTAAACACGGGATTTCAAAAAGAACAAACGGCGGGGAAGTAAGCCTTATTACAAGGGTTGATTCCAACAATGGCGG
>CAWDOP010000012.1:0-94997 GCA_963804005.1 uncultured Ignavibacteriaceae bacterium
GATTAGCAACACAGATCGGTACTCAATTAGCAGGAGTTTTATATGTTCTTGATGAACCTTCAATCGGTCTTCATCAGAGTGATAATAAAAAACTTATAAAATCATTAAAAAGCCTTAGAGATTTAGGAAATACAATTATTGTCGTTGAGCATGATAGGGAGACTATTGAAAGTTCAGACTATATGATTGATCTCGGTCCTGCGGCTGGTGAACACGGCGGTAAAGTTTGTATTTCTGGTACAACTTCAAAACTTCTTAATTCAAAAAACGGATTTGACTCACTTACGCTTAAATACTTGCGTAACAAACAAGAGATTGCTTTGCCTGCCGAACGAAGAAAACAAAATGGAAAGTATCTCACACTAAAAGGTGCAAGTGGAAATAATCTAAAAAAAGTTGAGTTGAAAATTCCTTTAGGAACTTTAACTTTAATTACCGGAGTAAGCGGCTCAGGTAAATCAACATTAGTTAATGAAACACTTGTTAAAATTTTAATGAGGAAGTTTTACGGCTCTAAAGTTGTTCCGCTTCCTTATGAATCAATTGAAGGCGTCGAACATATTGATAAAGTGATTGAAATTGATCAATCACCAATCGGAAGAACACCAAGATCAAATCCTGCAACATATACAGGATTGTTCACATTCATTCGCGATCTTTATTCGCAATTGCCTGAATCGAAAATGCGCGGCTATGCTACTGGAAGATTCAGTTTTAATGTTGCTGGTGGAAGATGTGAGGAATGCAAAGGTGACGGGTTAAAGAAAATTGAGATGAATTTTCTTCCCGATGTTTATGTGTTGTGTGATGTTTGCAAAGGTAGAAGATACAATCGTGAAACTTTGCAGGTTCTTTATAAAACAAAATCAATTTCCGATGTTCTTGAAATGCGGATTGATGAAGCTCTTGAATTTTTTAAAGATCTTCCAAGAATTAAAAGAAAATTACAAGCTATTCACGATGTCGGGTTAGGATATATTCGACTCGGTCAACAGGCAACTACACTTTCCGGTGGGGAAGCTCAAAGAGTTAAACTTGCCACCGAGTTAAGTAAAGTTAGTACGGGTAAAACACTTTACATTCTTGATGAACCGACAACAGGACTTCATTTTGAAGATGTGAAAATTCTTCTAAATGTTCTAAATAAACTTGTTGAAAAAGGAAACACGGTTGTAGTTGTTGAACACAATCTTGATGTTGTTAAAACAGCAGACTGGATAATTGATCTTGGTCCCGGAGGGGGAGAAGCAGGCGGAAAAATAATTGCTGAAGGAACTCCAGAACAGATTATTAAGAATAAAAAAAGTTTGACGGGAAAATTTTTAGCAAAAGAACTTAATTAGAAGAATTTCTAACGAATTATTTTATTTTCATCGGATTCCAGGACAATCTTAGACCTTCATCAAGTCCGTTAAGAATTTTCATATCACTATTCGAAATTTCAAAATCAAAAACATTTGCATTTTCGAAAATTCTTTCACGCTTTGCTGATTTAGGAATTGTTATAACGCCGTGTTGAAGACTCCATTTTATCATTATCTGAGAATAAGACTTGGAATATTTTTTCATCATTTGTTCAACAATAGGATTGTCTAACCTTTTCATTCTTGCTAAAGGGGAATAACCCTCAAGGGCAATTTTATGTTTAGCACAAAATTCTAGTAAATCTTTCAGATACAGAAATACATGAAACTCCACCTGGTTAACAGCAGGAATTATATTAGCATAACCAAGCAATTCCTCAAGATGATGAATCATGTAATTGCTAACACCAATAGCTCTGCATCTTCCGGATTCATAAATATTTTCTAAAGCTTTCCATGCTTCTTTCCGTTTATCTGTTCCTGGCCAATGAATTAAGTAAAGATCAATATAGTCCAGACATAGATTCTTTAGACTTTTATCAAATGCTTTTAATGCTTTATCGTAACCATGATCATCATTCCATAATTTGGTTGTTACAAAAATTTCTTCTCGCGGAATTCCGCTTCTTTTTACTGCCTCGCCAACTTCTTTTTCATTTCCATATATACTTGCAGAATCAATATGCCTGTATCCTGCTTCAAAAGAGCTGAGACAAGCATTAACACATCTCGAAGGTTTGGTGAGGTAAACTCCTAGCCCAAATTGAGGAATTTCAAATCCGTTATTAAGTTTAATTTTATAATTGATATCACGTTTCATATTTTTCCTAAAAGACATTTAATAGTTCGAGAGACATTATTAAAATAGCAACGATTAGAACTGCTTTGATTAATTTTTCACCTTTCTTAACCGAAAGTTTTGCACCCCACCAGCCTCCAAAAGCATTTCCGGCTGATAGAGTCAATCCGTAAAACCAGTTAATGTTATCTGTGAACAGGAAAACAAGAAATGCTGGTACAGTAAATATTAATACAACAAAAACTTTGTGCATATTAATTCTTATTAAATCAAGCTTCATAAGTTTTTGTAAAGCAGCCATTATCATAAAGCCAACACCAACCTGAATGAATCCTCCATAAAAACCAATGCCGGTCATCGCAATCAATACTTTCCAGTCAATTGTAAGATTACTGTTAAATTCAGTCTGCTTTTTATTCGGTACAAGCATTGTAATAATTATCCCGATCATAACAATTGCAAGGAGTTTTCTGAATAAGCCATCGCTGATGGTTACTGCAAGGACTGCACCAAGAATTGCTCCGGGGAGTGTGAGCGCAGAGAGAATCATACTATTTTTTAATTCGTAATATTTTTCTCGTTTGAATGCATAGACTGCCGAAACATTTTGAAACAATATTGCAACCCGGTTCGTCCCGTTTGCTAGTGCGGAATCCAAACCAAGAAAAATAAGAGTTGGAAGAGTCAAAGATGAACCGCCGCCTGCATTAACATTTATAAATGCAGCAACTGTTCCAACAGCAAATAAAATTAAAGCGGCTTCTATATCCGACAAATGTTTTTCTCCTTAAAAACAACTCTGCTAAAATACTAATAAACAATATTAAGCATAGAACTTCTTCAGCACGGTTTTCATTTATTCTAAAATCAACTAATTTTAATCGAGTTATAAATTAACTTTTATTCAAGGTATCTAAATTTATGAAAACTTTTCGATCAGCATTTTGCATTTCGACAATTTTTTTTCTAATTAACTTTTTTTCCTGTTCTCAATCTAATTCTTCGGCAGAATATCTTCAACAAAACTATACTAAGAAAGAATATAAAATTGCAATGCGAGATGGCGTCGAATTATATACAATAGTTTATTCACCGAAAAATAAATCTGAAAAATATCCTATTCTCTTAATGCGAACCCCATATAGTATCGCTCCTTATGGAGAAAATGTTTTTAGAAATATTCTGACTCCATCAAAATCGTTTATTGAAGACGGATATATCTTCGTATTCCAGGATGTACGCGGCAGATTTATGTCTGGAGGCGAATATGATAATATGCGTCCTTACATTAAGATTAAGCAAAGTGTTAATGATGTTGATGAAAGCAGTGATACTTACGACACTATTGAGTGGCTGATTAATAATATTGAAAATCATAATGGCAAAGTCGGTCAATGGGGAAATTCATATCCGGGTTTTTATACTGTAATGGGTGCGTTAGATGCTCATCCAAATTTAGTTGCAGTTTCTCCGCAGGCTCCGATTGCCGATTGGTTTATTGGTGATGATATGCATCATAATGGAGCTTTTTCTTTATTGCTGTCCTTTAATTTCTTTAAGACATTTGGAATTCCACGTAATGAACTAACAACAACATGGCCTCAATCAATTCAATACTTATCGCCGGATGCATATACTTTCTTTTTGAATCTTGGTCCCTTAAAGAATGTAAACAAGAATTATCTGAACAACGAAATCCCTTTTTGGGATACTTTAATGACTCACGGAGACTATAATAACTTTTGGCAAAGCAGAAATGTTCTTCCGCATTTGAAAAATATCAAACCTGCCGTTCTTACTGTTGGTGGATGGTATGATTCCGAAGACCTTTATGGTGCATTGAATATTTATGAAACTATTGAGCAAAATGATACCGAAAATAAAAATTTTATAGTAATGGGGCCCTGGACACATGGACATTGGGTCGTAGGTAAAGGGGATTCATTAAACGATTTTTATTTCGGGAGTAACACAGCAGAATATTTTCG
Organism: uncultured Ignavibacteriaceae bacterium; assembly: GCA_963804005.1. Lineage (GTDB taxonomy): Bacteria > Bacteroidota > Ignavibacteria > Ignavibacteriales > Ignavibacteriaceae > JAGXRK01. The sequence goes on from CAWDOP010000012.1 coordinate 4,152, forward strand.
TGATGAAATTCTATCTCCCTTCTTCAAATACTATCTAAAAGGAGAAGGAGAATTGAATTTAAAAAGTGCATATTTGTTTGATACCGGATATAATAAATGGGAAAGTTTTGATGCGTGGGCACCACCACTTGCACAAGATGTGGAAGTGTTTTTCAATGATGATGGTGAACTATCCTTCAGTAAAAAAACTAATGAAATTAAATTCACAGAATATTTAAGTAATCCGAACAATCCTGTTCCTTACACTAGTAAATTTATTGACTCACGTGGATTTTACCGGGCACAATATATGATTGAAGATCAACGGTTTACTTTTACACGTCCCGATGTAATTTCATTTCAAACTGAACCGCTTGAAGGTGATATAACCATAGCAGGACAAATCATTGCTGACCTTTTTGTTTCAACAACCGGAACAGACGCGGACTGGGTAGTAAAACTTATTGATGTTTATCCTTACGATATGAAAAATCCTGATCCAAATCCTGCCGGAGTTGAAATGGGGGGATATCAAAGACTTATTCGTTATGAAATATTTCGTGGAAAATTCAGAAATAGTTATGAAAATCCGGATCCATTTACTCCGAATGAAGTCACAAATGTAAAATTTAACTTAAACGATGCTTATCATACATTCAAAGAAGGTCACAGGATAATGATACAAATTCAAAGTAGTATGTTTCCTTTCTTTGATCGTAATCCACAGACTTTTATTGATATTTATAGTGCAGATGTAAAAGATTTTATTAAAGCTTATCACAGGATTTATCATTCAAAAGAATATCCCAGTAAAATTGTTTTGAAAGTGCTTGAGTGAATTGGATTTCCACCTGTGAGGGGATGATAGTTAAAATTGTAATTTTTTTATTTAAAAAAACTATAAGGCAAAAAATGAAAAAGCAGATTTTATTGTTTATTACAATACTTTTTATTGCCAGTGAAATGCCAGCACAGGTTTATAACAGTGAAAATCCTTTAGCACATACATATTCAATCGTTGCACGCGATCCTGAAACGGGAGAAATGGGAGTTGCAGTCCAATCTCATTGGTTCTCTGTCGGATCTATTGTTGCGTGGGGTGAAGCGGGTGTTGGTGTTGTGGCAACTCAATCATTTGTAAATCCTTCATTTGGTCCGCGTGGATTAGAAATAATGAAAAACGGAATGAGTGCCGAAGAAACACTTGATCTTCTCATTGCATCTGATGAAGGAAGAGAATTCCGTCAATTGGCAATTCTTGATGTGAACGGAAATGTTAAGACTTTCACTGGAAACAAGTGCATTGAAGATGCTGGACATATTATTGGAAACAATTATTCCGTTCAAGCTAATTTGATGTTAAATGAGCGTGTTTGGGGAGCAATGGCCAGGGCATTCGAAAGATCTACAGGACCACTTGCAGAAAGAATGATTGCCGCACTTGAAGCCGCTCAAAATGTTGGAGGAGATATTCGTGGTCAGCAGTCTGCTTCTATTTTAGTTGTGCGTGGTAATGCAACAGGAAATCTCTGGGAAGACAGATTAATTGATCTCCGTATTGAAGATCATCCTCAGCCAATTGATGAAATTAAAAGACTATTAAAAGTTTACCGTGCTTACGAACATATGAATAACGGTGATGTTGCAGTTGAAATAAATGATATGGAACTTGCAATGAAAGAATATTCTGCTGCAATGGAAATGTTTCCCGAAAATCTTGAAATGAAATATTGGACGGCGATTACTTTAGTTAATGTGGGTGAATTAGAAAAAGCTTTGCCAATGTTCAAAGATATTTTTTCAAAAGACCAAAATTGGAAAGAACTAACTCCGAGATTGATAAAAAATGAAATGTTAATTGCAGATGAGGAAACGCTTAAGAAAATTATGAATGTTGATTGATGCTTCATTGATAACATGGCTGAAGCAGGAATTATTTTACTTCAGCCAGATTTCTTATTTGCCCCTACATACCTTCTGACTTTATATTTGTATAAAATTATGAAGTTATTATTTGCAAATCGATAAAGATATATTTTGCAGGTTGATTGTTCCCCTAACTTTTCCTTTAATAATATGGATTATACATTTAATCTCATACCTGTTTAACATTAGCTTAAGTCAGTTAGGTGTGCTGCCAAGAAATTTCTCTGGACTAATTGGAATAATTACTGCACCGTTAATACATGGTAGCTTTTCGCATCTCATTTCTAATACTGCTCCTCTAATAATACTTGGTGTTAGTATATTTTATTTTTATCCAAAGTCAGCTTATCTTTCTTTTGTTTTAATATATATAGGAACCGGATTTTTTGTTTGGTTATTCGGTCGGGAAGTCTACCATATCGGTGCAAGCGGTGTAGTGTACGGTTTTGTATCATTCTTATTCTTCAGCGGAATTTTCAGAAGAGACAATAAATCTATTGCACTCTCTCTTCTTGTTGTTTTTCTTTATGGTGGTTTAGTTTGGGGTGTTTTTCCCGGTATGAAAGGAATTTCCTGGGAATCGCATCTGATAGGTGGAATTGTAGGAATGGCAACAGCATTTATCTTTCGTAAAATTGATCCACAAAAAAAATATGATTGGGAAGATGAGGAAGTAACTATTCCAAAAGAAAAATTAGAAATCTCTTACGACGCTGATAAAAATAAATTTTTAAATGAATAGTCTTTAAGAGTAAGATTCTTCATAGTAAAAAAAATATTTTAATAAATTTAGTATATAAGGAGTAACATGAAAAAAACTTCATCTGAAACACGGTTATACCGGACAGAGATGAACGATAAAATTCTAAATTCGGGTTTTAGAGATTTCAATAAGTTTTTTGCTCTTGATAATAAGGCTTATCTTGACGGTGCACTTAACGCAAAAACAAAAGAGTTAATGGGACTAGCTGCCTCAATGGTACTGCGATGTAATGATTGCATATTTTATCACATTGATCGTTCAATTCAAGAAGGCACTACAAGAGAAGAGCTTTATGAAACTTTTAACGTTGCCCTGATTGTCGGCGGTTCAATTGTCATTCCGCATCTTCGTTATGCATTTGAGGTAATGGAAGAAATCTTTAATGAGAAAGGGTGATGTTATGAGTGAGAGTGAGAAAAAAGTTCTTTTAACTCCCAAAGAAATTGTAACTGTTGATTCACAAAACAGAGTTTTAAAAAATCATGCTGTTGAAATTACCAATAACAAAATCTCAGCAATTTATAATCTTAATGAAATTGACACTCAAAAATATAATGGGAAAATAATCAGAATAGATAATCTGAGTTTAATTCCCGGATTTATTCAAACTCATATTCATCTTTGTCAAACTTTGTTTCGCGGACTTGCAGATGATCTTGAACTTCTTGAATGGCTTCAATTAAAAATATTTCCTTATGAAAATGCGCATACTAAAGAATCTCTGCGAGCTTCTGTTAAAGCAGGAATCTTAGAATTGCATAAATGCGGTACAACTACTATTCTTGATATGGGAACTCTTAAGCATCAGGAAATAATCTTTGAAGAATTAATTCATTCCGGTATGCGTGCTTTTGCAGGAAAATGTATGATCGATCAGAACGATCTTTTCCCACAATTTAAATCAAGCACTAAAGATGAGATAAAAGATACTTACCAGCTGGCAAAAGATTTTCACAATCAATCAAATGGAATGATAAAATACGGATTTGCTCCTCGTTTTATTCTGTCTTGCTCCGATGAATTATTAAGAGAAACATCTGAAATGCAAAAAGAATTTATCGGAAGTATTTATCATACACATGCATCAGAGAACAAAAATGAAATAGCTGAAATAAGAAAAAGGTACGGACAAGAAAACATCGAGCATTTTAGTTCGATTGGAATATTAAATGATCATACAGTTCTTGCTCACGGCATTCACGTTAACGAAAATGAAATAAATTCACTTAAAGAAAATGATGTGAGAATATCTCATTGTCCTTCTTCTAATCTTAAACTTGGATCAGGTATCGCAAATATTCCGCGTTACATAAAAGAAGGAATATCTGTTTCACTAGGAGCAGATGGGGCGCCCTGTAATAATAATCTTAATATTTTTACAGAAATGCGATTGGCTTCACTGATTCAAAAACCGATTCACGGACCGAAAGTTATGGACGCTTTGACAGTATTCCGCCTCGCTACAATTGAAGGAGCAAAAGCTTTGCATATTGATACTGAAGTCGGGAGTATTGAGGTCGGTAAAAATGCAGATCTGGTTTTGCTAGATCTTAATGAAATTGATATACCTTACTTAGATGACGAGACAAATATTTATTCAAAGATTGTTTATTCGGCATCAAAGCAACAGGTTAACTCTGTTATGATTGAAGGAAAATGGGTTGTAAAGGATAGAGTATCTCTAAAATATGATGAAGGGGAACTTATATCATCAGCTAAATCTGAATTAAGCAGTTTATTGAAAAGAGCAAGATGAATTTAAAAAAGATACTTATAGCTACTACAAATAAAGGTAAGCTTGAAGATATTCGTGAGATATTAAAGGATATGAAACTTAACATTATTTCCTTTCTTGACTTCAATGATTATCCGGATGTAATTGAAGATGGAGAAACATTCGAAGCAAATGCAAAACTAAAAGCAAAAGCTGCTTTTGAAAAATATAAAATTCCGGTTATTGCTGATGATTCAGGATTGTCTGTGGATCAATTAAACGGCACGCCGGGGGTTATCTCTGCAAGATATGCCGGAGAGAATGCATCTGATGATGATAACAATAAAAAATTAATTCAGGAATTAGAAAAATATCCCGAACCTCATTTAGCCAAATATATTTGTGTTGCTGTTTATTACGATGGAAACAGTTTTGTAAGTGCGTATGGTGAATGTAAAGGTAAAATTATTAAAAAGGGCAGAGGTACAAACGGATTTGGATACGATCCGTATTTTGTGTCTGATAATTATGAACTAACTATGGGTGAACTGAGTCTAGAGGAAAAGAATAAAATCAGTCACAGATTAAAAGCATTTGAACAGTTGAAACATATTTTGGAAAAATTATGAAAATAAGATTATCTTCTAATCATTTTTGGGCTATAAGAACCTGAACTATTCCGAACGTTAAGTTATGTTTTTCGATTTTTTTAAAACCAGAATTTTTCAACAGCTTTATTAAATCAATTTTCTCATCAAATTCTTCAACCGAAGATGGAAGATATGAATATGCTTCTTTGTCGCCGGAAATAAATCTACCTACTTTTGGCAATATTTTTTTGAAGTAAAATTTATACAACCCTTTAAAGAATCTATTTTCAGACATCCGAAATTCAATCACTGTTGCCTTTCCATTCTTCTTGAGAACGCGGAAGAAAGAATCGAATCCTTTTTGAATATCATAAAAGTTGCGAACGCCAAAAGCCACAGTAATATTTGTAAAAGTATCATTCTTGAATGGAATGTTTTCAGCAACCGTTTGAGCATTTCTTCCAACTATCCATTTACTTTTATCATTAAAAAGTTTCAGCATATTGTGTGAGAAATCCGCACCATAAATTTTTCTTACGCCCATTTTGTGTGCGCTAATTGCAACATCACCGGTTCCGCAAGCAATATCAAGAAGAATTGAATCCGAGTTTATTCCGGTTAATTTAAGTGCTTTCTTACGCCAGTAATGATCGATGCCAAAACTTAACAAATGATTTATTAAATCATACTTGAAAGCAATTGAATCAAAAATTCTTTTAACTTGATTTTTCTTATCGCTCATTATGAATTAAACTAATGCTTTTCAAATTCAAATTTTTCTATTCCAACTTTTTCACGCCACCAATTAAATAAATATTTTCCAGTCCAGATTGAAAAGATCATAAAAGCCGCACCGCCAATAAGATCAATAACATAATGATACCATAAATAAACAGTCGCAAAAATCAGCAGTGAACCAACAGGAACAAAGAAATATTTACTGCGACTTTTTAATTTTATAGAAAGATACATGACAATTAAAGTCATCATAGTGTGTCCGCTTGGAAACACATCTCTTTGAACAACTTCTGCAGCATTAAGAGTTCCCGCAGGAATTCCTTCCCCTGTGTTAACAACCTCGCGCAGAAAATTTGTAAGCCACAAACCGGGCAGAGTATCATTTATTGTTGCAAAATCATGAAGAATGAATCTTGGTCCGATTCCCGGTAATAAAAAATATCCGAGATAAGAAAGATAAAATCCATAGATGACTGAGAAGAGCATATAATCAAGGGCAGTGTATCTTTTCTTTCGCAGTAAAGTTAATCCAAGAATAATTGGAAGCAGATAAAAAATTCCGTAAACAATTTGTAAAAGCTCTGTTAAATATGGATTTGCAATCTGATAAAGTAACTGAGTTGGGTCGTTTCCGAAAAACATCCATCTGTCTATTTGAATAAAAAGCTGATCATAGTCATAGGGTCTGATAGGTTTAATCATATAATTCAATTGTCTGAATGTAAGCAGAATTATTGGAGCGACGTACCAGTAATGGATAACTGACCAGATTTTGCTTTCACTTTTTGATTCCATATAAGCAAGCATAAAAGTGAAAGCAATGATAAAAATGTTTATACCAATCCAGTTAAGTGAATCTTCAATTCGATCATAAAAAACAATATGGAGAGCAATCAGAAAAAGATAGAATGCAATCAATACCAGATCAAAAGCTTTAAGATTTTTTATAAATGATTTTATTCTATCCATTAAACAAATTATTTGTGATTACGTCGGTTTGCAGACCAATCCTTTTGTTTCAAGACAAATTCTGTAAGTGACAAAAATTCGTCTAAAGTTAGTTGTTCAGCTCGTTTGGAAAGGTCAATACCTGATTCTGAAAAATTTATTTCGGCAAATATACTATTACTCAATGAATTTCTTAGCATTTTTCTTCTATTACCGAATGAAGCTTTTACAACTGAAATAAAGACTTTTTGAAAATTCTTGGGTTGCCTGATTTCCTTAAAGGTTAGATGAACCACCGCCGATTCAACTTTAGGTTTTGGATAGAATACATTTGGTGAAACTTTGAATTCTAATTTAACTTCGGCAAAATATGAGAGAATAACAGATAATATTCCATAATCTTTTACTCCCGTTTTTGCAGTCATCCTTTTTGCAACTTCGTATTGAACCATTAAAACAGAATCTTTAATAAACTGATTTTCTTTAATCATTTTGAAAATAATGGATGAAGTAAGATTGTAAGGGATGTTGCCAACAATTCTTAATTTATCGTTTTCAAATCGCAGTAGAGAAATTAAATCAAGTTCAAGAAAATCGTTCTGAATAATATTTAACGATGGAAATCTGTTTTTAAGATCATCAATAATACGTTTGTCAATTTCGACGGCTGAAAATGCTATTCCTTTTTGTGCCAGCTTTTCAGTTAGCGATCCTAAACCAGGACCGATTTCAAGAATATTATCTTCCGGTTGAGGTGAAATTTCATCAACAATTTTATTTAAGATATTATGATCTATAAGGAAATTCTGACCAAATTTTTTTAATGGACGGATACTGTTCATATAATTTTATTTTAATTGCTTAAAGATAATCAATCATCACAAAAGCATACCAAATATAATTTCACTTTCTTATTGTATGACTCAATAAATATGAATACTTTTTTAGTGATAAAAAAAATCTTCTTACTAAAACGGAGTAAACATTGTCAGCAAAATATGTTGTAAGTGTAGATATGGGAGGCACCAAAATATTAGCTTCTGTATTGAACTCTAAAGAAGGAATAATCGCTAAGAATAAGAAACCTACAAAGGTTGATGCGGGAAGCACATCTTATATTTCAGATCTTGTTGAAATAATTCATGCAGTTATTGATGATGCAAAAGTGAAAGACAATCAGATTGTTGCTGTATCAATCGGTGTTCCTGGCTCTGTAAATCCATTCACTGGAAATATTGGCTTGGCTCCTAATCTTGGTTTGAAGAACTTTAACATTAAAAAAGCACTTCGGAAAAAAATATCATATCCAGTTTTAATTGAAAACGATGTTAATCTTGCTGCAATAGGAATAAAAAATTTTGGTGTAGGAAAAAAAGGTAAAAACATTCTGGTTGTCTCGCTTGGAACAGGCATTGGCGGCGGAATAATTTTAAACAACAAAATTTACAGGGGCTCTAATTTTGTAGCTGGAGAAATCGGACATATTCTTGTTGAAAAAGACGGACCTGTTTGTGGATGTGGAAGAAAAGGTTGTTTTGAAGCAATTGCCAGCAGAACTGCTGTTGTGAATAAAATTATAGATGACATTAAAAAGGGGAAGAGCAGTGTTCTCAAAGAATTTATCGAATCGGGTAAAAAAATAAAAAGCGGTTTATTGAAAAATGCCATTAACAAAAACGATAAAGTAGTTATAAAAAGAGTATCCGAGGCTTGTGAAACAATCGGAGAGGTACTTTCCGGTTTAACTAATCTAATGAATTTTGATATGATTGTTCTTGCGGGAGGATTGATAGAAGCTCTTGAAAAATTTATGCTTCCCAAAATCCAATCGTCTTTTGAAATACACGTTCTTAACAATACTGCTTACGGACTGAAAGTAATAGCTTCAAAGCTTGGTGATGATGCTGCAATTTATGGAGGTATTTTTTTAACTGAAGAATTTTTAGGAATAAAAGTTTAGGCAAATTGCGATTCAATATTAGCCAATTCTTCATTTAACTTTTCCCATTGAAGGAGTACATCTTCAAGTTCAACTTTTGTTTCACTGTACTTTTTTGTTGTCTCTTTTGCTGCTTCGGGATTTGAATAAATTTCAGGATCGATTAAATTTAATTCGAGTTGTTTATTTAGAATTTCAAGTGTACTTATTTTCTTTTCCAGCTCCAAAATTCGCTTAATCAAATTTTTTGTAGCCGAATATTTTTTCTGTCTTAATTCTGCCTCAATTCTCTTCTGATCTTTTCTGGATACAGACTCAGTATTTGCTGACTTTTTAATCTGGTTAAGTTCAATCAGCTTCATTTCTTCCCGTTTTGAAAGATAATAATCTATATCACCCGGATAATTTTTTATAACTCCTTTTCTGATATCAACAACACGATTCACAAGCGGTCTTAGAAAGTCTAGATCGTGCGATACAAGAATTAGTGAACCGCTGAAATTCATCAATGCTTTTTGCAAAATAAGTTTTGAAGAATAATCCAGATGGTTTGTCGGTTCATCAAGAATGATGAAATTAGATTTTGTAAGAAGAATTTTGCATAAAGCAACGCGGCTTTTTTCTCCTCCGGAAAGGACACCAACTTTCTTAAAAACGTCATCACCGGTAAATAAAAATGATCCAAGCAATGATCGTAATTGACCAATTGTTTTTCCCGGAGAAATCCCGTCTAAAGTTTCAAGAATATCTAGATCAGGATTTAAATTATCCGCAACATCTTGTGCGTAATAAGAAATCAAAGTATTATGACCGATAATTCGCTCTCCGTTATCGAAATCAATTACACCGGCGATAATTTTCGCCAAGGTTGTTTTACCAGCGCCATTAGGACCTATAAAAGCAATCTTTTCGCCGCGATCAACTTTAAAATCCGAATTATTAAAGACACGATTATTCCCATAATATTTTGAAATATTTATTAGTTCTAAGTTTACTCGTCCGCTTTGAGGCGGCTCAGGAAACCGAATATTTATTTCAGACTTGTCTTCAGGAAGTTCAATCAACTCAAGTTTTTCGAGTTGTTTAATTCTGCTTTGCACTTGCCGTGCTTTTGTATTTTTGTATCTGAATCTCTCTATGAATCTTTGTGTGTCCTTTATTTTACGCTGCTGCTGTTCAAATAAATTTATTGTAAGCTGATCTCTTTCTGCTTTATAATTCAGGTAAGAATCATAATCGCCGCTATAAGAATAAAATTTACCGTTAAAGATTTCGAGTGTTTTGTTGGTTACCTGGTTAATGAAATTTTTATCATGTGATACAATAACTAGCGCACCTTTGTAGTTTATTAGAAAATCAATTAACCATTCCAATGAATCAAGATCGAGGTGATTTGTAGGCTCATCCATGAGAAGAACATCATTTTGTGAAATGAGAATTTTCGCAAGTGCAATTCTCATTTGCCATCCGCCGGAAAAATGATTTGTAAGTTTTTCAAAATCACTTTCTTCAAAACCGAGTCCGAGTAAAATCTTTTCTACTTTTGAAGTAGCGCTGAAAGAGTCAAGTTCTTCAAGACGATGATGAACTTCACCGAGCTGATTAACCAAATCATTTCGCTCTTCATCATTAAGCTTATCGTCTGAAAGTTTTTCCGATAATTCTTTTTCCTTTGTTTGAAGTTCAACAATATCTGTTAAAGCGGATTGAGCTTCATCAAGTAGAGATCTTCCTGAGTGAGTAACCTGATCCTGAGGTAAATAACCAATTGAAATATCTTTTTGTTTGAGGAGATTTCCGGATTCAGGTTCAAGTTCTTTATTTATAATTTTTAGAATTGAAGTTTTTCCGGTTCCGTTTGCTCCGACCAGAGAAATTTTATCACCGGCACTTATACGGTAGTTAACATCTTTGAAAAGATATTTACCGTTAAACTGAAGTGAAATGTTTACAAGATCGATCATCTATCAAATCATTTTCTCAAAACAGCTACTTTACCGGTGGCAACATTATTGCCCTCCACATCAAAAGCAACTATAATATAAACACCGCTGTTAACAAGATTGCCATTGTTGTCTCTCCCATCCCAATAACCTACGCGTCCACCTGGAGTTGAAAATTCGCTGATCAATTTTCCCGAAACAGATAAAATTTTAATGCTACAATCTTTGACAAGGCCATCAACTGTTAGAATCTGTAATTCATCAGAAATAACAAACGGATTTGGATAAGCAAATAACTCGCCAAAACTTTCAGCAGGTTTTATTGCCGGAGTTTCAAATACAGTTAAACCGGCTTCTGTACCTACAAAAACTTTACCGGCGCTTTCATCAATAGTTAGACTTACAATTTTATCGGCTAATAAATGACTATTTTTAGTATCAAATGCAGCAAGCAATCTGGTACCATCGCTGTTTAGTAAAATCAATCCCTGATTAGTTCCTACCCATTTCTGATTAAGCGGATCAACAGCAATTGCATTTATTGATTGAGTCCGAACTGAAAATACAGAGCTTATTTTAAGCTGGGGATTTGAAGAAAGTACAGTGCTAGTATTTGTAATAATATTAATTCCTAAACCTGTTCCAACCCAAACTTCGCCTCTTCTATCAACAACAATGTCATTTACAGTATTACTGTTCAGCCCATTCAGATTATTGATGTAGCCGGAAAAATCATCATCAGGATTATCGTATGTTTTGTTCTCATTAAAATAAAATAATCCGGTACGTGTTGCATCAGCAGTACTGAACCATTTAGTATCATACTGATCAATTGTGAGATTACTGTGCAATTGCAAAACTCTGTTTAGTGCGGCTGGAATTGTAAAGTAATGCCAGGAACTATCAGGTGTAAGCATAGCCAGAGTATTTCTATCTGCAGCTTCTACATTAAGTATCCACAAGTTATTTTTTGAATCAAGATCAAATCCTCCAATCAACAAAAAATTTGTATCACCTGTAAATCCAACCATATCAGTATTATTCACGTCAAAACGAACAATCTCATCACCTCTGATTCTTATAAATCCTTGACCCCAATTACCGGAATAAAGTGTATTATCGGGAGCAGCATAAATTGAGAAGTAATCATTGTTTAGAATAACCGGATATGTTTGTGCATTATATATTTTCCAGGTCTCTCCATCAAATCTATAGACTCCTTTTCCGGCATTGTTAATTCCGCTTGCAGACCAAAATCTTCCGTTAGGGTCAATCGTCATATTTGGAAATTGATTTGCTGCAGGACCATCGGGAAAATAATAATTTCCTTCATTGACAATTAACACTCCAGAAGCAGATGCGGCTAATAATCCTTTTGATTCAGAATAAGCAAATGAATTTAATTTTACGGCTGAGTTAAATAATAAAACAAGGTTTCCTGCACTATAACTGTGAACAGAAAAATCAGTCAAAATATATAACGAATCATTTCTTACGCAAAGATCAGCAACATTAAAATTATTAAAATCAGGAAGAAAAACCTCCCAGATATTTCCATCGAATCCAGAAATTCCTCTTGTTGATGCGACAACTATTTTATCTTCAAATAAAACTATTTTAGTTGAGTTTACAGAAAGACCTGGCGCAAGTTCTGAATAAACATCCCAGGACTCAGGTGCAGACAGATTTGTTGTTCCGGGTTTTTGAACGGCAATGCCAAACTCAGTAGCGGCATAAAGTAAGTTTGTTTTTGTTATGCTGTTAACTTTTATGTTCGATAGTAAAGTGCCAAACTTAAAGTAAGTGTCAATAAATACTAATGAATTGGCATTAATTAGTGAAATTCCAAAATCAGTAGCAGCATAAATCGTATCACCTTCAGCATAAAGATAATTAATTCGTTTACTTGTTTTATCAGAGTTAGCAATATCGAGTAAAGATTTTACATAGCCCGTTTCAGGATTATAAATATCAATAACTCCCGCATTACTTCCGAACCACACCTTACCATACTTATCAATAGTCACAGAAGTTAGTTCAATTCCTGTTAAGCCGTCAGCTTTGTTCAATCTCAAAAATGAGTTTTGCGTAAAATTAAAATTGAATCCTCCGCCAGTACTTGCCGCCCAGAAAGAGTTAGCTGAAGAAAAAACTGATTTTACATCCTTCATATCGGTGTAATTTTGCCAGTTTGTAAATTGTTGCGGAAAGGAAAATGTAGCAAACAATAACAAAAGAGATACGATTGTCTTCATGATGACCTTGAATGTTGTTAAAAAAGTAAAAAGATACCTTTATCGTATCCCTTTCTAATGTTAGTTGTTAAAAAGTGCATTAAAATAATGTTTTTATTTAAAGTGGAAAGTAGAAAAATAAATCCTATATTCTTTTGAAAAGATCTGCCATTTCAATAGCTGTAAGAGCAGCATCCCAGCCTTTGTTTCCTGATTTGGTTCCTGATCGTTCAAAAGCCTGCTCAATTGTATCAGTGGTTAATACTCCGAAAATTACAGGGACAGAATGCTTTAAAGCTGTTTGCAAAATTCCGCTGCTTGCAGAAGATGCAACATAATCAAAATGAGGAGTAGCACCTCGTATAACGGCACCTATACAAATTATCGAATCGTATTTTTTGCTGGCTGCAAGTTTATCTGCTGTAACAGGAATTTCAAAGGCACCCGGGACTTTAATAATCTCAATATTTTCATTCCTACAACCATGTCGAGTCAAACAATCAATTGCACTATCAAGCAATTTTGTGCATATTGTTTCATTAAATCTGCTTACAACAATAGCAAATCTAAAGTTTGTAGCAGATAAATCACCTTCAATTATTTTCATATTACTATTCTCCGCGTTTAAGCTGAATTTTTTATTAACCTGGTTCTCATTGCTTCAACAACACTAGGTTCAGTACAAAACTTTCCAAAATTTTCTTCATCATTTCTGTCACCACCGTGAAAATCCGACCCACCGCTTTCAAGTAAAAAATATTCGTTAACAATTCCGCGATAATATTTTACTTTGTGTGGATGATGAGATGGATGAATAACTTCAATTCCGTCAACACCTGCATCAATAAGTTCTTTTATAATATATTCAGGAAGATTTCCTGGATGTGCAATAAAAGACAGTCCGCCTGCATCGCTGATGATTTTAAATGCACTCTGAGGAGAAACATGAACTTTTCTTTCGTAAGCAGGGCAGCCGTTTCCAATATATTTATTGAAAGCTTCAAAATAATTACTTACAAGTCCTCTTTCTTTCATTGCGTGAGCAATATGCGGTCTGCCGATTGCACCTTTACGAGCTTTTTGAATTACATCATCGAGAATAATTTCCAAACCAAGCGCATTTAATTTTTTTACAATTCTGCCAGCTCGTTTTAACCTTTCTTCGCGAAAGAAACGAAGATAATGTTCAAGTTCTCTATTCTTAGGATCTATAAAGTAACCCAGAATATGTATTTCTCGATCACTGATATCTGTACTTATTTCGACTCCTGGAATTATTTCGATACCGTATTGTTTGCCAGCCTCCACGGCTTCTTTCAATGAATTAATACTGTCGTGATCAGTAATGCTGACAATATCCAATCTTTTTTCTTTTGCTTTGCTTACGACTTCTTCGGGTGAAAAAGATCCATCTGAATGAAAAGTGTGTATATGTAAATCTACTTTTGATTTCATAAAGTCTATCTGAACATTTCCTGGAACTTTGCATAATCTATAATTCTTAGTTTTGACCCTTCAAGTTCAACAAGTCCCTTTTTGGCAAAAGAGTGCAAAGTTCTGGAAATAGTTTCTCTGGAAGTGCCCGCCATACTTGCAAGTTCATGCTGTAAAGGTAATTCTTCTATTTCAATAGCACCTTGTTTGATTTTTCCGAAATCATCGGCAAGCTGCAAAAGAACCGTAGCAACTTTTCCTTCAGCATCTTTTAATGAAAGAGCTTTAATCTTCATGGAAGATGCGCGCAATTTGGTGGCGAGTTCCTTAAGAAGAGCAATCGAAACATTAGGAAATTTTTTAAGAAGATCTAGGAATTCATTTCTTTGAATAATGAACAGCTTTGAATCTTCCATAGCAATAACATTTGCAGAACGAATTAATCCGTCCAAAAGAGCAATTTCGCCAAATATGTCAGATTTGTTCAGTATCGCAAGAATAACTTCTTTCTCGCCAATATCTGATCTAACAACCTTGACCTTTCCTTCTGCTACAACAATAAGTGCGTTTCCTGCATCCTTTTCTGAGAGAATTGTGAAATCCTTTTTATATGACTTAAAAATACTCACCTTAGCTATCTTGGATAAAGATTCTTCATCCAATTCTGAAAAGATAGGAACTTGCCTTAGAAATTCGACATAATTAGACAATTTTTTACCTTATTGAAAAAAAATTAAGTAAAAATATAGGCTCATAACTATCTAAAGTCAACTATTTAATGAGACGTTGATTTTAGTCATCTGAATGAAATTAAACCTGAAAAGTAGATTATTGCTATTGAAAAAACATTGCTTTTTAAGGGCTTCATGTCTATTTTTACCAACTTAAAATTTCAAAAAAATAAATTTTGGAGAAAAATTAATTATGGCTATGATGGCCAAAATGAGAAGCCTTGCACCTGTCTTTATTTTAACTGTTGGTGTTGTATTTGTCCTCTTTATGGTAATATCTGATTCAAATGTTCTTGAAGCTTTGGGCGGTAGAACAAATGATGTCGGAGTAGTTAACGGCAAAGCAATAACTTATCAGGAATTCCAACAGGCATTTGAACAGCAAAGAGAAGCCAGGCAGAAGCAGACTGGTCAGGATCTTGATGAAGGACAGTATGAACAATTAAGAGATCAGGTTTGGGATGCTATGGTTACTAATATATTATTTCAGCAGTTGATAGATAGTTATGGATTAACTGTATCTGATGATGAAATAAGAGAAATTATACTTGGAGATAATCCACCGGATTTTCTCAAACAAAATTTTGTTGATTCACTTGGGAACTTTAACAGACAGCTTTATGAAGAAGCTTTATTTGATCCAAGAAACAGAGAGCCTTTAGTTCAGGCTGAAGAATATGTAAGACAGTCAAGATTAACTTCAAAGCTTCAAAGTCTGATATTTGCTTCCGTTACAGTTGGTGAAGATGAAGTGAAAAGAAAATTCATTGAACAAAACACAAACATAAATGTTGAATATGCTTTGTTTGATTTGAATTCAGTTCCTGAATCGGATATTACTGTTGAAGAGTCAGACCTGAAGGCTTATTATGAAAAGAATAAAAATCTTTATAAGATTCAGCCTCAAAGAAAACTGAGATATGTTCTTTTCTCAAATCAACCTTCCGCTGAAGATACTATGATGGTTGTACGCAGCCTTGAAAATATTGTGAACAGGATGGAAAGCGACACGATGGATTTCAAGGAACTTATAGAGATTTATTCTGAATTCCCTTATTCAAGAGATACATTTTCAGTTAGTTTATTGTCATCCGAAGTTGTTTCAGCATTAAATAAAACACAGGTTGGCGATGTTGTTGGTCCATATTCAACAAATCAGGGATATTCATTGTTCAAATACTACGGAACGGTGACTTCAGATGAAGTAATGGTGAGTGCTTCGCATATTCTTATAAACCAATTTGGTGATGATGAAAAGAATCTTGTACAAGCAAATAAACTTTATACTGAACTAGTTGCAGGAGCAGATTTTAGCAAAGCAGCAAAAGAGTTTTCACAAGACCCGGGAAGTGCTCAAAAAGGTGGAGAGCTTGGTTATTTCGGAAAAGGAATGATGGTCCCGGAATTTGAAAATGCAGTGTTCAGCGGAAAAGTTGGTGAAATCCAAAAACCAGTAAAGACCTCTTATGGATATCATATAATTAAGATTACCGATAAAGTTTCTAAAAAATACATTGTTGAAAGAATAGTTAATCAAGTTAAACAATCGGCAGCAACTCGCGATAGAATGTTCAATTCAGCAAATGACTTTGCATATTTAGCAAAGAAAAATGATTTTCTTAAAGAAGCTGAACTAATGGAATATAAAGTCCAGGAAACTCCGTTGTTTATTAAAACTACAACAGTTCCTGGAATTGGTGCTAACAAAAGATTAATTGAATTTTCATTTGAGAATGGTCTCAACACAATTAGCGATCCGTTTAAAGTATTCAATGGTTATGTTGTTGTTCAGATGATGGAAGTTATCGGCGAGCACTTCAAACCTTTTGATGAAGTTAAAGAACAGATTCGTCCCGCTGTAGTAAGAGAGAAAAAGTTCTCTTTATTAAAAGCTAAAGCGGATGATGTATATAAAAAAATAAATGGCGATTTAAGTAAGGTTCCGCAATTTGCAGAGAATATTCAAATTCAGCAAACAGGAAACTTTACGCCGCAGGGAAATATTCCAAATATTGGCAGAGATTATGCTTTCACAAATAAAGCTCTGGAAATTGATATGAATAAAGTCTCTGAACCGTTAAAAGGACAAAGAGGAATTTATCTTATGAAAGTTTTCGAAAGAACTCCTTTCGATGAAAATTTTTATTCGGTCCAGAGTACTAATCTCAGAAATATGCTATTGCAGGAAAAGCGCAGCAGATATGTTAATCAATGGATTGAAAAGCTAAAAGAAACTGCAGATATAGTGGATAACCGATATTTGTTTTATGGCCAATAAATAAGTTCAAGAATATTTTTAGCCCCCAAATTGAGTAGTGATTTGGGGGTTTTCTTTTTAAAGTTTTGTGTAATTTTATACAAAACACTAAACAATTTTTATATGATGATGATCCGGACAATTATCCTTTTAATATTTTTTGCTTCATCTGTTTATTCTCAGTATAACGGATATGATTTCGGCATCAGTTCAAGTTTAGTATATACGACTTCTGCAGATATCTATCTCAATCCCAATTCTACTGATCCTGTTGTTCGTAATCGCTCATTCCCGGTAAGTGATATAATAAATCCCTCAATAGAAATAAGATACAGGCTATCGGAACCTTTGATAATTGGTGTTGGCACTGAATATATGGCATCAAAGCAAATAGGAAGAAACCTGATTGTATTCGAAGGTAACAACGAAATAAGCTTAGAAACCGAAGATGGATTTATTTTTGTTCCAATAGAGTTATCATTGTACTATCAAATGCCTTTTTCAACTCAGAACTTTAAATTTCTGATGGGTGGCGGTGCCGGCTTTTATATAGGTGAATTTTCCCGAACGTTTGGAGATACTGAAATTTCTACACTAGAAAAACAAACTGCTTTCGGTGTGCACGTTTCTGTTTCTATGGAATACCTGCTTCTTGATAGAATAGGATTAAGATTTGAAATGAAATTCCGTGACCCGGAATTTAAATCTAAAAGTAAATACGATAAAGACGTTGTGAATTATAATGGTAACCTGATCACTATTCTTCGCGATACGTTTGATACAAAAGTGAATGTTAACGGCGTTACTTTTATTTTTGGTGCAGCTTTCTATTTTTAATTTGATTTTCAAACCATTTCTATTAAATTCATTCCACCATTATTCAATCTGTTTATGAAAAAGAAAATTATATACCTAACAGGATTTATGGCTGCCGGTAAGAGTACAATCGGACCAATACTCGCAAATACTTTAGGCTGGGATTTTAAAGATATTGACAGAGTAATGGAGCAAAAGGCCGGGAAGAAAATAACGCAGATCTTTAGTGATGAAGGTGAAATTTATTTCCGTGAGTTAGAGAGTAATACTTTGAAAGAATTATCTTTTCTTCATAATATAATTATTGCACTTGGCGGGGGAACAATCGCTTCAGATGAGAACTTAAAAGTAATTAAGGAAACCGGTTTACTGATTTATCTCCAATCTTCTCCGGAAGTTGCATACCGAAGATTAAGATTTAAACGAGATCGTCCCGCATTATTGTTCGATGGTGAAGATGAACCAACAAAAGAACAGTTAACAGAAAGAATTAAAGAACTTTTAAGTAAAAGACAAAAGTATTATGAACAATCAGATTTCATAATTGATACGGATACTATTGCTGTTGGAAAAACTGTAGATCGTTTAGCTAACATAATTAAGAAAGAAATAATTAGAGATGAAAGTAAAAATTAATCACAGTTTGGGTGCATATCCCGTTTATATTTTAAGAGAGAATTGGTCTGATTATTTTAAAAAAGAAAAAATATTTACAAACAGAAATGCATTTATTATTATTGATTCAAATGTTTATAAACATTACCGGACTCATTTAGATAAGACCTTTAAAAAAAATTTTAATGTTTTAAATCTTTATAAATTTACTGCAAACGAAAAGAACAAATCATTTCAGGAATTAAATAAAATCCTTTCTGCGATGCTTAAAAGCCAATGCGACAGAAATTCACTTGTAATATCTGTCGGTGGAGGAATTACAGGAGACATATCCTCCTTTGCAGCAAGTATTTTTATGCGTGGAGTTGATTACGTTCATATTCCAACAACACTTTTATCTATGGTTGATAGTTCAGTAGGTGGAAAAACAGGAATTAACTTTAGTTCAGGTAAAAACTTAATCGGAACATTTTATCAGCCCAAAGCAGTTTTTGTTGATGTGATGTTTTTATCAACCCTCCCAATTAAAGAAATTAAATCCGGAGTGGGTGAAATTGTTAAATACTCTTTTCTATGCGGAAAGAGCAATAGATCTTTATTTAATAAAAGTATTAATAATATTTTAAGAAAAGATTTTTCCAACATTGAAAAAATAATTCACAAATGCATAAAGATTAAATCTGCAGTTGTTGAAAGCGATGAAAGGGAAGTAAAAGGAATCAGGAAAATTCTGAATCTTGGTCATACTTTTGCTCACGGAATAGAATCAGCCTCTGATTATAAGATAAACCATGGTGAAGCAGTTTTTCTTGGAATTATTAGTTCGCTATTCTATTCTTACCGTGCAAAACTTATTTCAGCAGAATATTTGTTCAGCCGTTTAATTAGTTTAAAACCAAATTCAGTTTTTCTCAAAAAATCGGTAAAATATATTTATCCTGAAAAGGTCCTTTTGAATATGTACAAAGACAAAAAAAATAAGAACAATAAAATCAATCTTGTCCTGATCAATAATTCCTGTGAAGTTATTATTGACTATCCTGCAAGAAGTACTGCTATTATAAATTCATTGGATGATATGGTAGTCTGGTTGAAGGAATCCGTTTAAAAAGAACTGTCGAGAGTGAGGGCATACTCTCGACAGTCAGTGTGTCATTTTTGGAGGGATGCTATGCTTAAACTATTTCAGCCTTTATTTTGCAACTTAAGTGCCAGTACCACCTATTGTGAATATCTTATAAAAACTTGAATTTTTTATAAAAAATAATACCTCAGGTAAATTTTACTTGTAATTTCGTCATAAGAAAGGATTAAATGGACGTTAATTCAATGGAAACAGGGCTTAAATCTGAACTGAAAGAAAAGTTAAGACAGCTTAAAATTGATCTAAATGCTGTGATTCTAGCTCATTTTTACCAGGATTCTGAAATTCAGGATTTAGCTGATTTTGTAGGAGACAGTCTGGAACTAGCTAGAAAAGCTAAAGAAACAGATGCTGATGTTATTGTGTTTGCCGGAGTTCAATTTATGGTTGAAACAGCTAAAATTTTGAATCCGCATAAACTAGTTCTTCTGCCTGACCTTGAGGCAGGATGTTCACTTGCTGAAGGCTGTCCGCCAAAAGAATTTGAAGCTTTCCGGAAAGCTCATCCCGATCATATTGCTATTACGTACATTAATTGTTCAGGAGAAGTAAAAGCATTGAGCGATATTATTTGTACATCAAGTAATGCAGAAAAAATTATTAATCAAATACCATTAGATAAACCAATTCTTTTTTCACCGGATAGAAATCTTGGAAAATATCTCATCAAAAAAACGGGAAGGAAAATGCTTCTCTGGGATGCGAGCTGCATTGTTCACGAAACTTTTAGTGAAAGAAAACTAATTGATTTGAAAATTAAAAATCCTAAAGCAAAAATAATTGCTCATCCGGAATGTGAAGAAATATTGTTGGCTCATGCAGATTTTATTGGATCAACCAGTAAATTGTTAAAGTTTGTTCAGGAAGACGAGTCCGAAAGTTTTATTGTTGCAACGGAAGTGGGAATTATTCATCAGATGATAAAAGCTGCCCCGCATAAAAATTATATTCCTGCTCCGCCTGAAGATAATTCCTGTGCCTGCAATGAATGCCCTCATATGAAGAAGAACACACTTGAAAAATTATATTTATGTATGAAGAATAAATATCCTTCAATCGAAATGGATGAAGATTTAAGAAAACGTGCGTTACTTCCAATCGAAAGAATGCTGGAGATGAGTTAGGGTGAATTCCAAAACCTATAAAATTGATCAGCGAAAATCCGCGTAATCTGTGTTATAAGCATTCTATTCTGCAATAATTTGGAGTATTCTTTAATCTTTCTTCAGCATAATCTTAAAAGTTGTACCTTCACCGGCAACAGAACTTTTAACGAATAATTTTCCGCCGTGATAACCTTCGATAATTCGTTTTGAAAGACTTAATCCTAAACCCCAGCCGCGCCGTTTTGTACTATAACCGGGACGAAAAACATCTTTTCTTCTCTTTAAATCAATTCCCTTACCGTTATCTGCTAATTCAATTTCGACATTTTTGTTCGAGTCAGAAATGCTGATGTCTATTTTCCCATTTTTGTTCTCAATCGCATCGAGCGCATTCTTCACTAAGTTTTCAAGCACCCACTCAAATAATTCTGAATTTAAATTTGCTTTTATATTATTATCGCCAGTTACACTCAGTTCAACAGACTTTCCCATTTGAGGCAGCCTGCGGTTAAAATAATCTGTTACTTTTTTAGCTTCTTCAAAAACATTATGTTGTTTTAATTCGGGAGTAGAACCAATTTTTGAAAACCTGTAAGTGATCCTGTTCAACTTTTCAACATCATCATTAATTTCTTCACTTATATCTAAAACCTTATCTGGATCTTTATAATTAAGCTTAAGCATTTCAAGCCAGCCCATTAAACTTGAAATTGGAGTTCCGAACTGGTGTGCTGTTTCTTTGGCCATACCAACCCAGATATTACTTTGTTCGCTTTTCTTGATATGACTAAAACCGATATATCCTATAATTATGAATAAAGCTGCAATTGTAATTTGCAGGTAAGGATAATATTTAAGCTGGTTAATTAATTCAGAATCACCGTAATGAATTTTCTGAAGCACTATTGAATCTTCGTAAGTAACAACAATAGGCGGATGAATTTCATCCATTTCTTTAATCAGATTTGAAAAGAATTCTTTTAATTCTAAATCATTTAAAGTTGTGTCATACTTTACATTTCTTGCATCGGATTTGTTAAGAAAGTTAAGATCTTCTTCACCTACCGTAATGATCATTGGGAAGTCAATAGGCTTTATGATATTATCAAAAAGAAAAGTTATATCTGCATCGGGATTTGTAGTATTTGCAATGTACTCAATACCTTTAGCATAAAGCTCAACTATCTGCCTTTCCTTTTCCTGAAGTTTTGTAACCAGCGATTGAGTGTAATAAAGCGTTCCCCCTGCGATTACGAGCGCAATAAACAGGAGAATTATTTTTAAGTTAACAGAAGCCGGACCGCCAGACATTTTCATATAAACACCTAAAAAGTTAAGATTTATCTATACATAAAATTAGATAAAAGTATAGCAATTTCCAGTGAATTAGAATTGAATTACTTCTTTTACTATTTAAGTCAGATTGTAGTATGATAATAAAAACGCCACGGTGTTACATGTGGCGCTAAGTAAATAATATTGTAGGAATTTCTATTTATCTACAAAAAATGTTTGCTTTCTTTTTGGACCTACAGAAATAATATCAATCTTAATTCCGGAATGTTTTGCTATAAAGTTTAGATACTCTTTAGTTTTTAACGGAAGCTCATCGTAAGAAAGACAATTACAAATATCTTCATTCCAGCCGTCAAGTTCTTCATAAATTGGTGTAACCTCAGAAAGCTGGTCAACTGCAGTGGGGAATGATTTTAGTCGTTTGCCGTTTAATTCATAACCAATACAAACTTTAATTTTCTCGAAGCTGCTTAATACATCAAGCTTTGTTATTGCTACGGAAGTGAGCCCGTTTACCATTTGAGAATATGCGACAAGGAAAGCATCGTACCAGCCGCAGCGTCTTGGTCTTCCGGTAGTAGCACCGTATTCAGCGCCGACTTTTCTTAACTTTTCACCCTCTTCATTGGTCAATTCTGTGGGAAATGGACCATTACCGACGCGTGTTGTATAAGCTTTTACAATTCCAACTACAGAATCAATTTTTGTAGGAGGAATTCCTGTTCCGGTACAAGCTCCGCCTGAGGTTGGACTGCTCGATGTGACAAAAGGATAAGTGCCATGGTCTATATCTAAAAGCGTTCCTTGTGCACCTTCGAGCAATATGGATTTTCCTTCTGCCAATGCCTGGTTAAGAAATGCGGGAACATCTTTTATATATTTATCAATTGCCAGATCGAATTCCAGGTATTCTTTTACAATTGCATCAACATCAAGCCCTTCATGTTCATAAACTTTTTTCAGCAGCTCATTTTTTTCTTTAAGATTAGCCCGGATTTTCTTTTCGAGTTCAGTTCTGTTCAATAAATCAACTATTCGGATTCCCTTACGGGCAAATTTATCTATATAACACGGACCAATACCTCTTCCAGTTGTACCTATTTTATTATCGCCGCTTTCGCTAATTGAATCTAGTAATTTATGATATGGCATTATCAAATGAGCATTATGACTGATGAAGAGTCTTCCCTCAACTTTAATTCCGTTTTTCTCAAGAAGTTCAATTTCATCTAATAGTGCAGTGGGATCAATAACAACACCGTTGCCAATTACACAAATAACGTCATTTCTTAAAATGCCGGATGGTATAAGATGAAGAATATATTGTTTATCACCAATAATTACAGTATGACCGGCATTTGCACCGCCCTGATACCGGGCAACTATTTTAAATTTTTCGCTAAGTATATCAACTATTTTACCTTTACCTTCATCGCCCCACTGACTGCCGACTAAAACTGTTGCACCCATTAGATTATATACCTTAAGTGATATTGGTTTAAACAAAATAAAACTCCGAATAGAAATCCGGAGTTTATTGAATTAAATAAAAAACTTAAAATTAATCAGCTAAGCTTTTTACAGCGTCATCAACTGATTCGTAAGATTCAAAAATTGTAATAAGCTTTGTTATAATAAGAAGGCTTTCAATTTTATCTGTAACGTTAGCAAGCTTAAGATGACCATCTGCTTTTTTCATTGTTGTCAATCCGCTGATAAGCATTCCCAAACCGGAACTGTTCATAAATTTAACTGCAGAAAGATCAACAATTACGTTTTTTTTGCCTTCATCAATTAGTTTATGGAGGGTTTCGGTAAAATCTTTAGTATCCTCCCCGCCCATCACATTTCCTTTAAGTTCTACTACTACTGCGTTATACTTTTCAACAAGTTTAGTTCTCATAAAAAATCTCCGTAAAATTTATTGATAATTTACTTAGATGACTTTATTTATGCAAGGTCATATATATTTAAAAATACCATTTATCAGAAAGATAAGATTTAATTAAGTCTATTTTTTAGTTTAGCGGAACCAGAAAACAAAAAAGGCGTCTAAAACAATGAATCCCGAAAACAAGGAGAATATGGAAGTTCCCAAGATTCTGAAACTTGATGATGATTTTTCTCTTATTAAACGGTTTATCGATGGCGAGGAAGAAATTTTTAATGAGCTGGTTCGTCGTCATAAAGAAAAGGTCAGAAATATTGTCTATCTGACTTTGAGTGACAGAGATTTTGTGGATGATATAGCTCAGGATGTTTTTATAACTGTTTACAGGAGCTTGAAAAATTTCCGTTTTGAATCTCAGTTCACAACCTGGCTGTACAGAGTTACGGTGAATAAGTGTAAAGATCATCTCCGAAGAAAAAGTATCAGAAAAATAATTCTTCCTTTTAAGGATACACAGGAAGATCCGGGATATGAATTTTCTCCTGAAAGTTCGAATACAAAAGAAATTATCCAGCAGGCAATAGCAAAACTGCCGGACAAAATGCGAATACCTCTTGTTTTAAAAGATATTGAGGGATTCAGTTACCAGGAAATTTCCGAAACAATGCAGTGTGAAATAGGAACAGTAAAATCAAGAATATTTAGAGCCAGAGAGGGGCTTAAAAAAATTCTTCAACCTCTTGAAGAGGAATTATTGAGATGAAAACATATAATAAAGTAAAGGAATTACTTTCCGCCTATATTGACGGAGAGCTTTCTCCAAAAGAGAAAGAATATATTGAGGAAAAGATAAGTTCATCGCTTGAACTTCAGAAAGAACTTGCCGATCTGAAGCGACTAAAAGAGCTGACTTCTTCTGCATATGAACGCATTCCTGAGGCTCCGTTTTTTCAAACAAGATTAAACGCTGAGCTTTCAGCCTCCAAACCTTTGTTTTTTAAAGCTAAAAAATGGATTCCGGCAATTGGTATTACGTTTTTAACAATTGCTTTGATGATTACTCTTAAAGTAAATCCAGATTTCATTAAAAATGTTATTGAAGAGCAAAGTTCAAATCTTGTGAATTTATATAAAGAAAATCTTCAACCTTTGCTTTATGCCGCTAATCTTACGAATGAAGATATATTCAACTTCGCATTTTATTCTGAGCTACCTTTAGATGAAACCAATCAGAATTATTTAAGATTAGGATATGATCCAAACGGAGCAGAATATTTCGAAATAAAAAAATCTGATTCACAAATAAAGGAAAATAATTTTGAGAAATTTGTACAGGCTTTAGATCTTAATGAACTTCAACGCAAAGAAATGGATTCTATTATTGCCTCTTATTCTGATGAATTGATGGTACAGGTGCTTGTGAGTGACAAGAATACAGTTGCAATTAATCCTAATCTGTGGAATTATCAAAAGGCAATTGCGGCAGATATTCTTGCCTTTGCAAAACGTAAGAATGTCGGCGTTTATAATAATATTGTTCCATCCGGAATCCGACCATCTGAAAATCTGCAGTTAGCTGAGTTTGTCAGAGAGTTAAGGCCATCTCGCGAGGACAGATACATTTTCTTTACGCCGGACAGCATCTTTACCGACACTTTTGTTTTTGATGATAAAGCATTCAGAAAAGAATTGATAGAATTGGAAAAAGAAATTGTAGATATGAACAAAATGGAAAAAGAACTTATCAGAATGGATAAAAATCTGGCAAGAATTAACTATCACATAAGAATTGATACTACATTTAAGCGACTTGAAAAAGATTCTTGCTGGGCTAAAGACTTTACTGTTCACATTGATGCTAATAAATTCAAAGTAAACATACCTAACATCGTTATCCGTAAATCTGATGTTCAGATGCCAAATATGGATAGCATAAATATAATTATTCAGGATGCTTTAAAAAATGTTGAAAAATTCTCGATAAAAATTCCAGATCATAAATCAATCACACGTGAATTTAAAATTGAAATGCACAGTGGCGATTCTCTTAATATCGAGGAGTTTAATTTTAATGATAAAATGATTGACTCAATAATGAAGAATCAATTCTATAATCTTGATTCGTTAAAGAAATATAATTTTGATCCCTTTAAATTCTTCAGTGATTCTACATCAGGAGGACTTAACTATTTTTTTAATGATAGTTCAATGTTTGATATGAATGAAGATTTGAAAAAACAGATGCAGGAGCTAAGGGAAGAACTTAGAAAATTCAGGGAGGATATGAGATATTTTCAAGACGATAAGCCATTTCAGTCTGATACTGTAAAACCAAAGTTAAAAGGGATTGAGATTTAAGTAGAGGTATGAAGTGTACTGATTAGCAGGACAGCAAATAAATTTCAATTTTCAAATAACAAATAACAAACAAAGTCTGAAATTCAAAATTCAAAATTCAAAAAATCAATAGCTTTCCATATCATTTTTTCTCTTTGATTTAGTAGCTACTCTATGAGCATTTCCTATAAAACTTTATAACTTTATATTCTATAACTATATACTATTATGCCAAATACCGTTAATCATCATTTAAAACCATTATTCATCTCATTTCCCGTTTATAACTCTTCTCTTTAAAGTAACCTAAAAATGCTTTAATTTTAGCCAGTAATTGACATTAAGATTATCAAATTTATAAATCGGACATAATTTTGAATATCAGTTTAACAACAATGATAAAAAAATCGAAACTTCATTTTTTTATTTCACTCATAATTCTACTTGCAGTTTACAAGCTGATCTTCTTTTCTGCTGATTCATACTTACTTTTATTGTTGAATGATGTAATTGTAATTATTACGATTGCAGTTTTATGTCTCTTCATAATGGAGAAGATAAGAGAGAAAAAACCTGCTCCGCTTTCGTTGATTATGAATGTGGGAATTCTTAATGCATTTGTATTCTTTGTAATTACATTTTCAGATAATATTATGAGCAGTGTTTATGATAGAATCAATAATCATAAACTTGATATTGGGCCAATATCCAATATTGTCAATTTAATTTATGTTCTGATCTTTTTTGTTTTCTTTGCTTATGTCTTGATGACCTTCAGGGAATTGTTTTTCTATAAACAAACAAAAAATGTAAAAGTTTATTTTCAGACAATGATAGTATTCTTTTTATTATCCTCAATTTCAACGGCACTTTTCAGCGGAAATGAATACTCGTATATAAGAAACACTTTCTTTGTATTGTCCATAATATTAATTATTTCTAATTCAATTAGAATTTCCTGGATAGCATTTATAAATAAAAAAGAAAAGCTTACACTTCTTGCACTTTCTATAGTTATATCCGCTTTGTTTATAGTAAATCTTGTAAACAGTTCTGCAGACGGTGTTCATGGACAACTTTTACTGCATTTTTCTCCCGCCCTACAAAAATTTTCAACCTTAATGCTGATTTATGGTGCGGTTTATTTCAGTTTTCTTTTCTTTACTACAATGTTTCATATCCCGACTGCAGAAGTTTATGATCGCAGGGCACAGGAAGTATCGTCGCTACAATATTTCAGCAAACTTATAACACAGGTTTTGGATTTTAATGATCTTGCCGAAACAGTAACCGACATCACATTGAAAGTAAGCAATGCAGATGCAGCCTGGATTGTGCTTGGAGATAAAAATCAGCTAAAAACAATTGCAATAAAAAATGCCGCATATGTTGATGCAGAAATTATAAACGACTATTTGTTTAAGCTCAAAAAAATAGAAGAGCTTACTGATACGATGATATTCAATATTGAGGATTATTCTGTGAAGAGTTCACTATCTGAAAAATTCGGTAATATTCTCGTATCTCCGTTAAAAACCCATAACGATCATAAAGGTTTTCTAGTTGCATTAAGAAAAAATGAATTAATCTTTTACGAAGAAGATAAAAAAGTTATAGATACTTTTTCAGATTATGCATCTGTTGCAATTGACAATTCCAGGCTGTTAAGTGAGTCTATTGAAAAGGAGAGACTTGAAAAAGAACTTGATGTTGCACGCGAGATCCAGAAAAAAATTCTGCCGTCAAAAGATCCGGTTCTTGAAAAACTTTCAATTTCATCTGTATTTATTCCTGCATTTGAGGTTGGCGGAGATTATTATGATTTTTTTGAAACTTCAAAAGATAAATTCGGCTTTGTTATCGCGGATGTTTCGGGTAAAGGAATTTCAGCGGCATTTATTATGGCTGAGGTGAAAGGTATTTTCGAATCACTTTCACTGATTATTAATAGTCCCAGAGAAATTCTTATTAAAGCTAACCAGGTTTTAAGGGATACTCTTAGCAGAAATAGTTTTGTAAGCGCTTTATATGGAATTATTGATCTTAAAAATGAAAAACTACATTTATCGAGAGCAGGGCATTGTCCGGCTTTGCTTGTCCGTGATGCAAATGTGCTTGAGTTTAAACCGGCAGGAATGGGATTAGGATTGACATACAACCATCTTTTTGAAAAGACTTTACAAGAACAGGAAATTGATTTGAAGGATAATGACACAATCATTCTTTATACAGATGGAATTACTGAAGCCAAAAATAGTGAGTTTGATGATTTTGGTGAACAGCGATTATCAAAAATAGTTATTGATAATTCAAATCTTTCTGCGGATGATATTGCAAACAGAATAATTCAAGATGTTACAATTTTTTCGAGCAGTCATTCTCAATATGATGATATAACATTAGTAATTTTAAAGTGGAAACAAAAAAAATAATTTAAATGGAGTTAACGAATGACAGAATTTAGCACATCAATCAGAGAGCAGGGCGAAGTAAGCATCATAAATCTTAAAGGATTTCTTGATGCTCATACTGCGTCGTCTCTCGAAAATGATTTTACAAAACTGATTGATTCAAATCAATTCAGAATTGTAGTGAATTTCAAAGATCTTGCCTACATAAGCAGTGCAGGTTTAGGTGTGTTTATGGCTTACATTGAGAAGATCAGGGATAATAATGGTGATATTAAACTTTCCGGTATGACAGATAAAGTTTATAATATTTTCGATCTTTTAGGGTTCCCGCTTCTTTATGAAATATTTAAATCCGAAGATGAAGCCATAAATAAATTTAAAGAGAAAAACAGCAGTGAAAAATAAATTAAAGAATAAAAAACTTGTCGTTAAAAGCAGAACGGAAAATCTTTCCGCGATAAGGGATTTTATTGCTTCGGCAGCACGTGCTCTGGGTATAGATGAAGAAGCTGTTGAAAATATAATGCTTGCTGTGGATGAAGCTTGTTCAAACATTATTAAGCACGCTTATAAATTGAATCCTGAAGGCGAAATAAAAATTAATATAGATTATTCCGAAGATAAGTTTACAGTTGTAATTCAGGATAAGGGAATATCCTTTGAACCGAATTTAATTCCCGAACCCGACCTGCAGAAGTACTATCGGCAGAGAAAAGTTGGCGGACTTGGAATGTTCCTTATGAAATCTCTTATGGATGATGTTAAATACATTACAGTTCCCGGGAAATATAACCGTGTTTTACTTACAAAAAATGTTTCGGTGGCGCAAAGCAATGCTGGATAACGAATACATAAAATTTAAGCGTAACCTGAATGCACTTGTTGAATTCAGCAGAGTAATTAACTCCAGCTTTGATCTGAATTTCATATTAAACAATGTGCTTCTTACCTGTCTTGGAAAGTTTCTTACTACAAAAGGTTTGGTTGCTCTTAATGAGAACGGAAAACTTATATTAAAATCATCCAAAGGAATTCCGGATGATGTAGTTTTTGATTTTCCTGAAGTAACTATTGACGAAGAATGTAATTTAAGTGATTCATTAAATAATATATTAGAACGTGCTAATCTTAAGGTTGTTGAAAAGATCAGTTCATCAAATGGTTGTGTTGGTATTATTTCGCTTGGTGAAAAACTTAACGGGACTGAATATTCCGAAGATGATATTGAATTTCTTCGTA
Source organism: uncultured Ignavibacteriaceae bacterium (assembly GCA_963804005.1). Classification (GTDB taxonomy): domain Bacteria; phylum Bacteroidota; class Ignavibacteria; order Ignavibacteriales; family Ignavibacteriaceae; genus JAGXRK01. The sequence goes on from CAWDOP010000012.1 coordinate 34,203, forward strand.
CAATATTAAATATATCGGCTACTGCCATTCAGAATTCTATAATGATTAACGAACTTAAGGCAGTCAACAGAATATTAGATTCACGTGTGCAAAGATTAAATTCACTTTTTGAGCTTAGTAAGGAATTCGGATTATTTGACGAATCGTCAAAAGTTACACGTCTCCTTGTATTTTCTTTAATCGGACAATTTTTGGTTTCAAAATTTGCATTAGTAAAATTTGATGATGAAAACATTCAACTGCTTGAATCAAAATTTCAAGCGAATGATCTTCTTGAAAAAATTAAAAGTATTGATTATCGAAATATTGAATCATCAATTAAAATAGATCAAATTCAAAATGATTATCCTGCTTTATTTGATCTTGATGTAAATCTAATTGTTCCAATGCAGCTTCAGGGCAAAACAAAAGGTTTAATTTTACTTGGCCGCCGAATGAGTCAGCAGGATTATACAGATGCTGATATTGAGTTTGTCTTTTCGGTTGGAAGCCTTGCCATAATTTCACTAGAAAACAAAAGACTGTTTCTGGAAGCGCTCGAAAAATATAAGCTTGAAGAAGAACTTGATTTTGCCAGAGATATTCAAAAAAACTTATTACCCCAGTCAATTCCAGAGCTAAAAAGTTTTGATATTGCAGCGATAAATGTTTCATCGCGACAGGTTGGCGGAGATTATTACGACATAATAAAATTAGATGAAGATAATTATAGTATCGCAATTGCCGATGTTTCGGGAAAAGGTATTCCAGCTTCACTGCTTATGGCCAATATGCAGGCATTTTTACGTGTAATATGCCGGCTGGAAATGAAGCTGGAAGATGCAACAGAACTTATAAATGATTTGATTTATGAAAATACCTCTGATGGAAGATTTATAACTTTTTGCTGGGGAATTCTTAATCAGGGAAATAAAACGCTTAATTATGTGAATGCTGGTCATAATCCGCCTCTGCTTATCAGGGAAGGTAAGATTAAAAAGCTGCATAAAGGCGGAATAATTTTAGGCGTGTTGAAAACAACGATTCCTTATGAATCAGAAACTATTGACCTGAGGCAAAATGATGTGTTGATATTTTTTACAGATGGAATTTCTGAAGCTATGAACACGAAAAGTGAGGAATTTTCTGATTTGAAATTGGAAAATACGGCAATTAATTCAGCGTCACTTTCTGCAAAAGAAATTCTAAACAATATCAGAAATGAAGTCGTGGATTTTTCTTTAGGCGCAGTACAGTCTGATGACTTGACGATGATTGTAGTAAAAGTAAAATAAAATTATTATTGAAATTTTATTTAGAAATGACTTTAATTAAATAATATATAATGATAAACTAAACAATGACTAAATTATTCTTAAAATATCGATCGAACATAGTTGTATCTTTTACAATTCTGCTCATTGCAGTTGCATTGTTGAATATCTATCATTCAGTTGCAGTCAATGTCATTTCAAATGACGAATGTTTATGGATTCCAACAAAATCGATGACTTCACTGGAAGAAAGATCAGAACTTTTCTTCTCAAATGTTAAAGAGGGAGGAGTTACCTGGAACGCAGGTATAAGAAATGGTGATCAGCTACTTGAAATAAATCATATTAAAATTGAAGAACCTTTTCAGGCTCAAAGAATATTAAACGAATTTGACTATGGTGAATTAGCACCGTACAAAGTTAAAAAGCCTGACGGGAAAATTGTTGAGACAACAGTCTTTGCAAAAAAACTTGTTCAATTCGGTCAGCTTGCTACTTCTATAAGCGCGTTAATTTATTTACTGATAGGATTCATTGTTTTATCAGCTAAACCGGACGGCCTTTCTCAGCGATTATTTTACGCGATGGGCGTTCTAACCGTATTTATAGCATCCACTGCTCTTGTTCCAATGTACGGCGGATATGTGCAGCTATTTCAGGAAACTCCTATCATTGGTACTGTTCTGAGCAGTATGTTCATTATCGGTATAAGTTTTTTACCATTTGTGATGCTTGCTTTTGTCTGGACATTTCCGCAACCTTTCCGGTTTATGGAAAAGACATGGGTAAAGCTCACATTAATTTTTATCCCGCTTTTATTATCTGTTACTGGTAATCTTCTTGGACATTTTTCCCTTAACAGTCAAATGCTTCCTTTACAATATTTTAACGTTTACCGTGTCTGGGTGAGATATTTTGCTCTCTTTGCACAAATTGTTGCAATTGTTTCTATGTTTCTGCAATACCGGCGCGTAAAATCTACAGCGCAAAGAAATCCTATACTGATTATTGCAATTGCAATGTTGTTTGGATTTATTGTAGGTATTTATACTAATAATATTGCTCCGGCAATTTCCGATACTATCTATAACTCACCGGAATATTACATGCCGGTAATTCTTTTAATTCTTGTTCCGCTCGGATTTGCTTATGCTATCTTTAAATACCAGCTTCTTGATGTAGGTGAAGTAGTAAAAAATACAATTGTTTATGGAACTGCTACTCTCGGAATTGCAGCCATTTACTTTTTTATGATTTATGTTATCGGACAAAGTTTAAGTTCTGCTATCAGCACTGAGTACCAGGGTATTATTGCGGGAGCATTCTTCATTGCATTTGCTCTAATATTCCAATCAACTAAAGATAGATTTCAGGATTTTCTTACAAAAAGATTTTATCCCGAACAGTTCGCTCATCAGAAAGTTCTGATGAAATTCAGTAACGATATACCAACCGTGGTGGGACTTGATAATGTTCTTGATATTACTCAATCAACATTTGTTGAAGCCCTGCACCTTAAGAAATTTGGAATTCTGATCAGGGATCATAAAACTGGCGTTCTCAATCTTGTTAAAAGTTTTGGTATCAGTAAAAATGAATGCTTAATTAAGCAGTCAGGACTTTCTCCTTTTATTGCGAATAAAAATTCTACTGATGAGGTTCCTGTAATTCAACAGAATGATTTTGAAAGGCTCTTCCCCGATAATTTTAATGATATGATTAACGAAGGATTTTACACTGCTGTTCCGATGTACATTAAATCTAAAGTAGTTGGACTTCTTTTATTCGGATTAAAATATTCCGGTTCACAGTTTGCAGGTAAAGACCTTGAATTATTAAATGCAGCCGCTAACCAGATTGCAATTTCAATTGAGAATGCACGGTTATATGAATCTGAAGCAGAGAAATTGAAAATTGAAAAAGACCTTGAACTGGCAAGAGAGATACAGCAAAGCCTTTTACCGCGCTGCATTCCGTCTATGAATGGTTTAGATATTTGCGGTGAAATGATTCCCTGCAATGCAAGTGGGCGGTGATTACTATGACCTGATTAAGATTTCCGATACTAAATTATTTGTTGCAGTAGGTGATGTTTCCGGAAAGGGATTAGCTGCATCCTTCTATATGACCAAAGTGCAGACGATGATACAGCTTGCATCATCCAGCAGCACTTCACCGAAAGATATTTTGGTTGAAGTGAACAGAAGAATGTATGAATCGATGGAAAGAAACTGGTTTGTTACTATGACTCTTGCTCTGTTCGATACTGAAAAACACACAGTAAAATTTTGCAGGGCAGGGCATTTACCATTATTCAAAGCCTGGAACGGTTCGGTTGAATCTCTTAGATCACAGGGTATTGGGCTGGGACTTGAAAAGGGAATTATCTTTGAACAGACTCTTCTTGAAGAGGAAATGCCCTTACATCCGGGTGAAATTTATGCTTTCTTTTCAGATGGAATTACCGAAGCGATGAATGACAAAAATGATCTGTTTGGTGAAGAAAACCTGAAAGAGCTTTTATTAAGAAAATCTGACCAAAGATCCGCACAGATTATGAATGAATCTGGGAGTCATTAAAATCTTTCCGCAGAGACACTGATCCCAATGATGATATGACTATGGTCATAGTGAAAGTAAGTTAAAATTCAATTTCTTCCCAAACAAAAAAGCCGATGATAATTTCACCGGCTTTTTTAATATCTAAAAATTAAGTAATTCTTTTTAGGAGAACTGGACTTTCTTCTTTCGCTTGTTAGCATACTCAAGAACAAATGCGCTTGCAACGAAAATTGAAGAGTAGGTACCAATGATAATACCGAAGAACAAAGTGAACGCAAATGCTCTTAACACATCTCCGCCGATAAGCATAAGAACAAAGACAGTCAATAATGTTGTAAAACCTGTAATTATTGTTCTGCTCATTGTTTGGTTAATGCTCTTGTTTATAACTTCCTGTAAATCCATTGTTTTATGGATTTTCATATTTTCTCTTACTCTGTCGAATACAACCACTGTATCGTTAATTGAGTAACCAACCAGAGTTAAAAATGCTGCAATTACGGTAAGATCAATTTCCAGGTTTAGTCCGGGTATAACTCCGTAGAGAACTGAATATAAACCAAGTGTAATCAAAACGTCGTGGAAAAGAGCAGCTACTGCGCCGACTGCAAATACAAATTTAAACCTGAATCCCAGATAAATAAGTATAGCAAGAAGTGAGAATAGAATAGCAATGATAGCATCACGTTTTAGTTCATCACCAATCTTTGGTCCGACCCTGTCTTCCTTTAATACTCTGAAGGGATTATCCTTCATTTTTTCTCTGAGGTTTTCTTTTATCCAGTCGGCAATACCAAGACTTACAATCAACTGAGTGTTATCAGGTTCTTCTGAAACACCCGAAACCTGAAATCCTGCAAGAGCAAGTTGTTCAACAATATATCTTGTAGTATCCGCATCAGGCAAAGAATATGTAATTGCGGTAGCTGATGAATCAACAATTGTGAATTCAATACCGGGGGCGGCTTTGTCAATTTCATTTTCAAAATTTCTGACTACCTGTGGATATAATTCGGAGGGAATTTGTTGTAATTCAGTTCTGACAAGAGCTCCTGTTTCACCACCGAAAGTTTTCACTTCCACATTTCCCAATCCAATGTTTTCAACTAAACTTCTTATTTCACCGATCTGAATAGTTTTATCAAACTGAAGAACTATTTCAGAACCGCCTTTGAAATCAATTCCAAAGTATAAACCTCTGAAGGCAACGTTCAACGCACCTATAAGAAATAAAAAAGCTGAAAAGTAATAGAAGATTTTTCTCTTCCCTAAAAAATCGAAATTTAAGTTTTCAAATATTCGCATTTAAATTCTAACTCCTGAAACTTTTATTGATTAACCAACGGTTATTTTCGTTCCTTTTGCAACCATAAAATCAAACACAAGGCGTGATATTACAAGTGCACTGAATAAAGTAGATGCTATACCAATCATTAACGTTAAAGCAAATCCCTGCACCGGACCGGTACCAAACTGGTAAAGAATAATTCCGGTAAAGAAAGTTGTAATGTTTGAGTCAATTATTGCAGATAAAGCTTTTTCATATCCTCCGTCAACCGATGCTTTAACTGTTTTTCCTGTTGCAAGTTCTTCTCTTATTCTTTCAAAGATAAGTACATTGGCATCCACTGCCATACCTATTGTAAGAATGATACCTGCAATACCCGGTAAAGTAAGTGTTGCGGTGAATCCAGCAAGTACACCAAGAATAAAAAGAACTGTAAATACTAAAACACCTGCGGCAACAGTTCCTGCTTTTCTGTAATAGAAAATCATAAATAAAGCAACAAAGAAAAATCCGATTAAAGCAGAATTGAAACCTGCAGATACTGAATCCTGTCCGAGTGAAGGACCAACAATTCTTTCTTCAATGATATCAACAGGAGCTGGAAGTGCACCGGCTTTTAGAACTATTTCTAAAAGTTTGGCTTCTTCCTGACCAGCCATTCCTTCAATTTGTGATCTTCCGCCCGTAATTTTACTATTTACATTAGGAGCAGAGAAGACAACGCCATCGAGCATAATTGCAATTCTTTTGTTTATGTTGGCACCTGTAATTCTTGCCCAGTCTGTTGCACCTTCTGAATTCATTGTCATATTAACAATCCATGCAGAAGTATTCGGATCAATATTGGCACTGGCATCTGTAATAACACCACCGGTTAATTCAGGAGCTTTGTTAACAAGGTAAAGCATATAAACGCCTTTACCCTCCTGGAATCCGATAGGTTTTGCCGAATATACAAATTCAACATTATTAGGAATTACTTTCTGAACTTCAGGAAGACTTAACCAATAATTTATCTGATTTCTGTTATCTTCCTGAACATAAGCATCTGCAAATCTGCCTTGCGGATCGAGAAGAGCCATAGCAAAGAAAGGATGCTGTTTACGAAATTCCTCTTCAGTCAATTGCTGTTGAGTGGTATCAGAAGCGGTTGTTGTATCCTCTGTAAGAACAGTTGTATCGGTTTTTGTTGTTTCCTGAAATAAAGTGTCTGCGCCTGCTCCGGTTAATCTATTTGCTAAAACGCGGTCGATATTTTCAAGAATAGGGATGGTTAATTCAGGATCTTTTACTAATCTGAACTCGAGAAGGGCGGTTCCCTGAATAAGCTGTTTTGCTTCTTCTTCACGAGCTACGCCGGGAAGTTCAACTATAATTCTTCTGCTGCCCTGTCGCTGAATTGAAGGTTCGGAAACTCCATACTGGTCAACTCTGTTCCTGATAATTTCCATTGCACGGGCAACCGCATCGGCAGCATCTTCGTTCAGCTGGTCTATTATCTGACCATCATCCATACGGATAGTACCAAAATATTTGCTCAATCTAATACCGCGCTCACTAAGTTTTCTTCCAACAATATCAACAATAGGTTCATCGGTTCTCTGTGCTTCCATATCTGCTTCAGCAAGAACAGATTTTAAGATTTGATCGGGATTATTAGCCAATTTTTCGAGTAATTTACCTGTGTTTACTTCAAGTACAACGCGCATTCCGCCTTGAAGATCCAAGCCAAGTTTTATTCTTTTCAGTCTGGCTTCTGCTATAGACGGATCATCGTGTTTTATGCTATCTTCAACTATACTTACAGCGCTTTCGATTTGTGCTCTGGTGTAGTCAGGATTGTCAGCTTTTATTTCTTCTCTTTTTTGATCAAGGATTGAAGACATTTCTTTGCTGTTTTGATAATCCTGGAAGGTAGGATAAAGCAGGTAGATGCTTAATGCAATTGCTGCAACTAATAAAATAAAGCGAAATCTGAATTCTTTCATACCTTAACTTTATGTTTCTGAATGAGTTAAAAAATTTTAATTAACTGCCAAACTTAAAGGTTCGGGCTTAGAAAGTCAATAAAAATCAGGGGTTTACACTCTGTTTAGACATCAATTATGCAGATTTTAATGAAATTGCAAAAAATGAATTATAAAGCAACAAGTAACTAATTAAATATGCTTTATTTGAACAGAATAAACTTTTTGACCAACGAAGCAAACTTTTCTTGAACTTTTTTTGCTGTTTCGGTTACTTCATTGTGTGAGAGTTTTTGGTCGGATATTCCGGAAGCATAATTTGTAATACAAGATATAGCTGCGACTTTCATTCCAAGACTTGAAGCAAATACAGCCTCATGCACAGTGGACATTCCGACTGCATCTCCGCCAAATTTGGAAATGAATTTTACTTCTGCCGGAGTTTCATAAGAAGGACCTTTTGTATACCAGTAAACACCTTCTTTTAAGTTTATGTTTTCTTCCAAAGCTGCTTTTCTGATTAAATTATTAAGTTCTTCACTTGGAAAGTCCGGAAAAGAATTTTTCATATCTTCATTCGCTAAACCAAGTAATAATGTTAATTCTTTTTTAATCTGAATGCCGTTGAAAGAAGTGTTTAACATCAAATCACCGGGTTCAAGAAAAGAACTTATACCGCCGGCAGCATTTGTTAGTAAAATATTTTTACAACCAAGCTTTTGGGAAATAAAGGGAGGAAGAATACACTCAGAAATATGATATCCTTCATAAAAATGAATTCTGCCGCTGAAGAGAAGAATTTTCTTTCCTTTGTGTGTTCCCCAGATGATCTTTCCTTTATGTCCTTCAACTGTTGAAATGGGATAACCATTAAGGGAGTTAGTCAGAACCTCTTTTACAATTTCAATTTTGGTATCAAAGTTTCCCAATCCGCTTCCGAGAATAATTGATATATCCGGATTGAAGGGAGAGTGTTCTGCAATTTCTTTTATTAAATTTTTGTATTTGAAATTTAGATTAATCATTTATGAAAATAATAATCCTACTAAAGTTGCTGTAAGTAAAGTTGTTATAACTCCGCCGGTTACTGCCTTAAGTCCAAGTTGGGCAATATCGGATTTACGTGATGGTGCAAGTGGTCCAAGTCCTCCAATCTGAATTGCAATTGAACTGAAATTTGCAAATCCACATAGAGCATAAGTTGCCATCAGGATTGATTTCTCATTTACAAGTTTTCCAAGTTCAACAAGGTGGCCCATTTCCGAATACGCTACAAATTCATTAAGAACAATTTTTGTACCGAGTAAACTTCCGAAATTAAGTGCATCTTCCCAGGGAACTCCAATTCCAAAAGCAACACCTTGCAAAACCGATCCAATTATTAATTGAAAACTCAGAGGTCTCCCGAAATTTTCAGTCAAATAAACATTCACATTAAGAATATCACCGAGTCCGTTTAATAAATAATTTATCATTGCGATCAAAGCAATGAATGCAATAAGCATTGCCCCAACATTAAGAGCCAGTTTAAGTCCGTCACCCGCACCATTTGCCGCCGATTCAATAATATTTGCAGCGTTTTTTTCAACTTCAACCTTAACAGATCCTTTGGTTTTGGGTTCACCAACTTCGGGTATAAGAATTTTAGCGATGACCATTGCAGCGGGAGCAGCCATTACACTAGCACCAAGCAGTTGAGTTGCAAACATCTGTTGTGCCTCTATAAGCGGAATACCATGAGATATTGCATAGGCACTTCCCAAAATCTGAATGTAAGCAGCCATCACTCCGCCTGCAATAGTAGCCATTCCTCCAACCATAACGGTAAGTATTTCGCTTCTTGTCATTTCCTGAATGTACGGTTTTATCATCAAAGGAGCTTCAGTTTGTCCGACAAAAATATTAGCAGTACAGGAGAGAGATTCTGCTCCGCTTGTTCCCATAAGCTTTGCCATAACCCAAGCCATTCCCTGTACAATGCGCTGCATTATTCCCAGATAATATAAAACAGACATCAAACTGGCAAAGAAAATAATGGTTGGAAGAACCTGAAAAGCAAAAAAGAAACCCAGGCTGTTTTCAGTAGCAGGAGGCAATGCAAGATTTCCAAAAACAAACTGCGCACCTTCAGTAGTAAAATTTAAAATCAAAACGAACACATAACTTACTGAAGCAAAAAAATCTTTAGGCCAGCCGAGAGGTCCGAAAAAACTGCGAAGGTTTTCTCCTTTTAGAATCAGTAATGCAAATACAAATTGAATTCCTAAACCTGAAAGTACAAGCTTCCAATTAATTTTCTTTTTGTTGTTTGAAATGAGAAAAGAAATACCGATTAAAAGTAGTATTCCTAAAAGTCCGCGCAAGATAGAATTAATATCCATAATTTTACTTTAACTTTCTTCAGGGATGTAATGACATTTACGGCAGCGTGCTTCATAAATGTCTGCCGCACCAACTACAACTCTTTCCTTCGAAACAATTTTGCGTTGTGTTTTATCAGCGGGATTTCCACAATTAACACATATAGCAAGTGCTTTGGTTATATATTCTGCAATTGCGAGTAATTGGGGCATCGGTTCAAAAGGAATACCGCGGTAATCCTGATCAAGTCCGGCAACAATTACTCTTTTGCCTTTTGATGCAAGTGTATTACAGACTTGAATAAGATCATTAGAGAAGAATTGCGCTTCATCTATTCCTACAACCTGTGCGTCTTTTGCAAGATGAATTATTTCCCGGACATCTTCAACAATAGTTGATGGTAATGATTGCTCGTTGTGAGAAACAATTGAACCTTCGGAATATCTCGTATCAATTTTAGGTTTAAATACCCTGACTTTCTGTTTTGCAATTTGTGCTCTGCGTAAACGGCGGATAAGTTCTTCAGTTTTACCACTGAACATACAGCCGGCAATAACTTCTATCCAGCCGATATCTTTGGGCATTGAGTGAGGTGCGAGTTCATTCATAAATCTGCCTTACCAATTAAGTGATTATTATTCTTAAAATTATTGAGTAAAAATGATCTTAGGGAGCAGAATGGTTGATTGACTGATTGAAATTAAATTTTTAATGATCATAGATTTTTTGTACTTCTCAATTTCTTAATTTACCTGAACCCCTATCTAAATTGGGGAGGGATGCCATGGACTTTAACTTATTTAAGATACTTATCACTAAAAGCATAGGGTAGCAAAGCTGACATTTTTTCAATCCTCTGCTCGCCCTTTGAGTTAAGCATAATAACATCAATGTTACCGCAAAGCTCACTCATCACCTGCCTGCAAGCACCGCAAGGTGAGATATAATCTTCAGCATCACTGGCTATTGCAATAGCTTTAAATTTTCTCTCTCCTTCAGAAATTGCTTTAAATACTGCAGTGCGTTCAGCACAAATAGTTAAACTGTAAGAACTTGTTTCTATGTTGCCGCCGAGATATAGTTTATCATCTTCGGTCAGAAGCGCAGCACCTACCCGAAACTTAGAGTATGTAGGCATAGAAAGTTTTTTTGCATCAATTGCTTTTTGTGAGAGTGATTTGTAATCCACTAAATAAATCCTTTCAATTCTAAAATATATTATTTGGCTCTGATTTCAAATCAGACCAATCATAGTTTTTTTAAGAGCATATAAAAAGTAGGAGTAAAAAACTTATTTATTATTCCAAATTTATCATTAGCAATTCGAAGTATCAGTTTGTTTAGCTTAAACATAGAAGTAAGTTTTACTAATGATAAATGAAAATTACTCCAGACAATTCCTTTATTTCCTTTGAACAATTCTTCAACTGCAAACTTTGTGTGGAGTTTGACATCAAAATATTTAGAAAATTTTTTTATTAAATCATTTAATGAAAACAGTTCTGCAATGTCTTTTCGTTCTATTTCATTTTTTCTAAATCTTTTCAGATAAAAGTTTTTAATTGCTTTACGTTTAAATAGTGCCAGGAAAGGCATTCCCCAATGCGGATCGGAAATTATGTTAAAAACAGAAAAACGATTTGGAGTACTTAAATAAATTATGCCGTTCGGGTTTTAAAATTCTGTTCAACTCAATAAATAATAATTCTGTTTCATTAATATGTTCAATCACATCCTGAAGAATAATCAAATCGAAAGATATATCTGCAAACGGAAATAATTTTGCATTACTGTTTATGCGGTAATGATCAATCTTATCAAAATTTTGCGAATGTCTTTTTAGTCTTATAAAACTATAATCTAAACTGACAACAAAATTATTTCTTGATAAAGTATATGATGTCCCGCCCTCCCCGGAACCGAGATCAAGTATAGTTAAATTGGTTGGATCAAAATGTTTTTCGATGAGAGATTGAACAAACTTTCCTCGTTTAATTGCCAGATCACGTCCTCTTTTCCATCGTTCATAGTTGGGATGACTATTGTCAAGCCACGGAACAGAATGGTTTATCTCCATTTCTTGAGACGTGTAAAAGAATTAATGAAGTTGTAAATAACCATTAACTCATACAGAAATTGTAACATTGGAATTTCAGGGTCAGTGAAATTATAAGCCAGATGGGCTTGCCTTTTTTTAATAATAGTGTAATCAGTATACAGTTTGGCAACGACCGGAGCCAGAAAATAAATTGAAAAGGGCAAAAGTAAAATGGAAAATAAGAAGAAAAGGTTTATTAAATGCCAGTATCCTACAAGTAGTTTGTTCCTTAGCAAATAATGATGTGAAGTCTTTAAATGTCTTTTCTTTTGCCGGGAATAATCCCTAAAAGTAAAAGGCGTATTGGAATGTACAAGACCATGTAAATCGGTAACTGTTCCGATTGACATTTTATTTTTTACAGCTTCCTGAAGGAGCAAATCATCATCGCCACCAAGAGTTTGAAGAGTGTTTTTATAACCGTCAATCTTGTAGAAAGATTCTTTTTTGAATCCAAAACTTCTTGAGGAACATGAAAAAGGTATACCGAGTCCGGCAGCAGACATTGTAAGTAGAGTGGTTCGCAGATTTTCAAAACACACAAAAGCACTAATATCAGAACTTTTTTGTTGATTGAATGGTGCAAGTCCGATTAAGAAATCGTGACCATCTCTGAATTTGTTAACGAATGATTTAATCCAACCAGGCAGCGGCGTACAATCTGCATCCGTTATTAAAATAAAATCATTTTGAGCTTGTTCAATTCCTAAAGCTAATGCTCCTTTTTTGGGTGGAAGTTCAGAATCAGTATTAGAAATAACTTTAATATTGGATTGCTCTGATATTAATGATTTTATCCGCGCCAAGGTTGAATCTCTGGAATTATCATCAACAATAATTACTTCGTAAAGTTCTTTGGGATATTCCTGATTATCGAGAGCGGTTATGAGATTTTCGATATTTCTTTCTTCATTTTTGGCTGCAATTACAATGCTGACCTTAATGTTGATTGCTTCTGAAGTTGTAGGAATGAATACTTTCTTTAATCCTTTGTTGAAAACGACGATTGTTATATAATACAATATCAAAAGCGAAACTATGATAATTATTAATAATAAATTCATATTTTTTCCGATAGAGAAATATTGTTAGGGAAGTAATTGATTTCTTATATAATTTTTGTTTTCAAATTATTATTAAGAAACTGAACAAACTCACACAAAATCCTTAATTGACACACCAAAAAATACTTATTAGTGAATCGAATACAAAGGAAACCGTTGGATTCATTTTCAACGAGTAATAAGAGTAAAATTTGAAACAAAATCGATATCTCGCTTTTATTATTTATTTTGATTAGATTTTAGCAAAGATTAAAGGGACGGTTATGAAAAAGAAATTTTTGTATCTGTTTTTACTCCTTCTCTCTTCTCATTTAGCTGCACAGGATTTTCAAATAAAGCAGATTACCAGCGGTGATTACAACGCCCGTAATCCTTTTATCAATCACTCGGTTGGGGGTTTATATTCAACTTATCTTTATTTTGAATTACATTGGGATAGTTATTCAAATATTTATGCTGTTTCTTATGATTCTTACAGTCAAATGTTTTCTGATACAATTCAAATTACTTCTGGCAGCTATTCAGATCTTTATCCCGCTGTGGACCTCTTAGAAGGATTGGTTTTTCAAACAAACAGAAACGGTAATTGGGATATTGCTGTTATGCCCAAATTATGCAACATTAGATGATATTTTTTATCTGACTAATTCTCCAGATGATGAAACCAATCCAAAAATAATTTATCCTATCGATTATTGGTTCTACCCTGATTCAGCAAGAATACTATTTAAAAGAGGTGATGACATTGTATATATGGCTTATCTTAATGATACAACAAATTCGTACATAGTTTTTCAGGACGATTTAGAATATACATATTCGGATTTTATGGGAGTTAAGAATTCAAATTACCCGGGTTATTTCCCGGAAGCCGGATTGTATATTATTGCTGTCGAGACTGATAACTCCGGGTTTAAAAAATTAGTTTCAAGATTCAGAAATACAAACGGACAATGGGAAGCAAAAAAAGTTATTATAGATAACTGTGATTGTTCTAATCCCGATTGGCAAGAGGTCGATCCGTTCTATCCTGTTTTAGTTTATGAAGATACTTTAGATAATATGAGAAGATTATTTTTTATTGAGACTTGGGATAATGAAATAGATTCTAAATTAGTTGATTTACCTTTTATTGGAAATACTTTCGGATTTAAGAGCGATTTGCCGGATATGATAACGAAACGGGGTGTTATTCAGAAACCGGACTCATATCCATATTTACCTCACACTTATTTCATTGAAAATAATGACAGTACTTTATCAGATTAAATAAGTTAGAGCTTGGTTTTACTGGTCTCCGGATGATGACACTCTAATTCAAATTAATATTCCAAATGCCAATTCGACAATAGGTGCATTAGGTTATTGAGTATTACGGTATGGTTTATTTTACCGTATGGGAAGATTCTTCAGGCGGTAATGTTCATTTGTTTGGAAGAAAACAGTATATAGATATTGGAAATGTAAATGAAGAAACTAAAAATATTGATTTCATTCTCTATCAGAACTATCCAAATCCGTTTAATCCAGTTACCAGGATTGATTATAAAATTTTAACTGCATCCAATGTACGTTTTAAAGTAATAAATGTTCTTGGAGAAAATGTTTATGAAGAAAATTTCGGGTATCAGTTAGCAGGGGATTATTCAATTAATTTTGATGGAAAAGATTTAGTAAGCGGAGTTTATATTTATTCAATCTTTGCTGGGGAGAGTAGATTAACAAAGAAGATGGTTTTATTAAGGTAAAAATGCTCAGAAAAAAATCTGTAGGGATCGGTCTCCTGACCGATCCGGGAAATGAACACGTTTTTTCATAATTATAAAACGGAACGGACGGGGGAGTCCTTTCACTACAAATCCTCATCCAGCAGCCAGCCCTGTGCGAGATCTGAAGAAATTTCTGATATGAACCTTGATGGTTTTGATAATGTCATACCAGCTTCTCTGTCGTACATATTCATTGGATAGGAAACGAATAAATTATTCTTTGCTCTTGTTGAAGCAACATACATCAGTCTTCTTTCTTCCTCTAATTGTTCTATACTTTCAGCAGAGCGTGATGATGGGAAATATCCTTCCACACAATGAATTATAAAAACAGTATGCCACTCTAAACCTTTTGCAGAATGTATTGTGGAAAGTGTAACATATTCTTCTTCTTTGTCTGTTCCTTCAATATCAACAACACTTTCAATTATCGGTTCAATTGCCATATCGGAAAGTAGTGTATCGAGTGATTTATAATTCTCCACAATGTTTAAGAAAATATCCAAATCCTTGCTGCGTTTGTTGTAATCATCGTAGATCAACTTAAACAGATCATAATAATAATTGTAAACCATCTGAACCATTTCAGCGGGCATTTTATTTTTTTTATGAAGCTGATAAAGCAGATAGAAAAGCGGTCCAAGTTTTTCTCGATACTTAAATTCTGTATGCTTATCAGGTTCTTTGGCAATTGTCATTCTTCCAAGTGCAAGATCATCAAGAATTTTTTGTGCAGTTTTAGGACCAACTCCTTCGTGCATAAGCAGAATGCGGTACCAGCTTACTACATCTTTCGGATTAACAGCAATCCTAAGAAACGCCATTACGTCTTTTATATGTGCTGTTTCTACAAACTTCATTCCACCAAATTTCTGAAATGGAATGTTAGCATGAGCAAGTTCAATTTCCAGATCGAAAGAAAAAAAAGATGAGCGGAACAAAACTGCAATATCTTTAAAAGGAACTCCTTCTTCTCTCAAATCAAGAATTTTTTCAACTATAAATTTTGACTGAAGGTTATCATTAGCTGCTGCGATAATATTCGGAAGTTCACCGGTTCCTCTGCGTGTAAAAAGATTTTTTTTATATTTTTCAATTGCAGCGTCATTAATTCTGTTTGCAAAATCTAGAACAGACTGCACACTTCTGTAATTTTCTTCAAGCTTGATTAACTTAACATCGGGAAAGAGTTTTGGAAAATCAATTATATTTTTAAAGTCTGCGCCGCGGAAAGAATAAATTGCCTGTGAATCATCACCGACTACCATTATGTTATTATTGTGCTGAACCAATCCCTTTACCACATCCGCCTGCAGTTTGTTTGTATCCTGGTATTCATCAACCATAACATATTTAATCTTATCACGGAAAGAATTTGCAGAATGTCCGCCTTCAAATAAAAACTGTCTGAATCTTACAAGCAGATCATCATAGTCGAGCAGATTATTTCGATTTTTATATTCAGTAAATATTTTTTGGATTTCAAGAATCTTATCAAGCAAAAGAATGAAGTGCGGATAATCTTTTTCAATTAACTCTTCAACTTTTTGTCCGGTGTTAACACTTAAGCTGTAAACTTTATAAAGAGTTTTCTTGTTTGGAAATCGTCTTTCTTTAGTAATAAATGCATCGTTTGATCTGATCAGATTTACAACATCTTCACTATCGCTTTGATCAAGAATGGTGAATGAAGGGTCAAGTCCTATTACCTTTGCATATTTTCTGAGTGTGATGTTTGCGAATGAATGAAAAGTTCCTCCTCGAATTTTTGAACACCTGTCATCAAGTAATTCAGAGGCACGTCTCATCATTTCATTTGCGGCTTTGCGTGTAAAGGTAAGAAGAACAATTGAATCCGGTTTATTACCCATTTCAATTAATCTTGCAACGCGGTAAACGAGTGTTTGTGTTTTTCCAGTTCCCGCACCGGCAATTATAAGATGAGCGCCATAGGTTGCTGCTGCGGCTTCAAATTGCGATGTGTTTAATTCTTCACGGTAATTAATTGAAAAACGGGACTCATCAATTTTTTCGGTGAGTCCCGCATGTTTGAATCTTTTCAGAACATATTTTTTCTGATTCATCTGTGCTTCAGAGCTTTAGGCTTTCCAAGTATTTCTGAAATTATAATATACTTTTTCAGCGAAGCAGGCCGCATAATTTTTTCCTTAATATTTCTCTGAAATGTAGATGGACAGACTTTCATTTCCTTAGTCAGTTCCTCAAATTTTGTTACCTGACTGAAAGTTAACGAATCAATCTCTTTCTTTTTTGATGCAATTTCCCTTTTTTTCTTCTCCCAGACATCTTCATACATGTGTTCAGATTCTGTTTTGCTTCGCCAGGATTCCTCAGCATTTTTTTTCTTTTGCTCAAAAAGAATTGACTGAGGAACCGGTTGAGGTTTTGGTTTGCGTGCAGGTTGAGGTTCACCTACTTTGAAAAACTGTTCTAACTCTTTCAGCACATCATATTCATCTGTTGATGAAGATTTAGCAGTGCTTGTTTCTATCTCCATCTCAGGTGAATAAGATAAGTCAACTTCTTCACGGTGCTGAGGAACATGAGATTCCGGTTTCTGAGGTATAGGTTTCTTCTTCTTGAAGATAGAACTTAAGAAAGTAACTATTATGAAAAGATAGATAAGTATTTCAAAAATATTATCCATCCTGACCCTTCTTCTTATCTTCAGGTTTTGCTATTGAGTCGCGCATTTCAGTATCTGCTTGAATATTTTTCAAATTATAATAATCAAATACTCCAAGTTTTCCGCTTCTGAATGCATCGGCCATAGCTTTTGGAATTTCAGCTTCAGCTTCAACCACTCTTGCTCTTTGTCTAGCAACTTCAGCAATCATTTCTTGCTCAAGAGCAACTGCAGCGGCTCGTCTTTCTTCTGCTTTTGCACGTGCAACTTTAAGGTCTGCTTCTGCCTGATCAGTCTGAAGAATAGCGCCAATATTTTGACCGATATCAACATCGGCAATATCTATTGAAAGAATTTCAAATGCTGTACCGGAATCTAATCCTTTTGCAAGAACGCTTTTAGAAATTGAATCAGGATTTTCAAGTACCTGCTTATGAGTTTCAGCAGAACCGATTGTTGAAACAATACCTTCACCAACTCTTGCAAGAATAGTTGCTTCACCAGCACCACCGACTAATCTTTCAATGTTTGCACGAACTGTAATTCTAGCAATTGCTTTTAATTGAATACCATCTTTTGCAACTGCGGCGACTAATGGTGTTTCAATTACTTTTGGCAAAACAGACATTTTAACTGCTTCGAGAACATCTCTTCCTGCAAGATCAATTGCAGTAGCGCGTTCAAAGGTAAGATTAATGTTTGCTTTATCTGCCGATACCAAAGCGTTAATCACTTTTATTACATTTCCGCCAGCCAGGAAATGCGCTTCAAGATTTTGCTGGTCAATTGTTAAACCGGCCTTGGTTGCGGTAATCATGCTTCTGACTATAACTACAGGAGGTACTTTCCTAAGACGCATTCCAACAAGGTCGCGGAATATTTTTACTTTTACACCCGAAAAATATGCTGTGATGAATAATCCTAGCGGAACAAAGTAAAGCACGACGATAAGAAAAAGCACTACAGCAATTATTAAAACTAATGATAGTCCGGTTAAGGCTTCCATCAATATTCTCCTAAAAAATGAATGAATTTTGTTTGTAAGTCTAAAGAAATTTTAATTGAAATTAAACACTAAGTGTTAATTGGAATTGATTATTTGTCATTTCTTTTTACCAATTTAGATTAACGTATGCCATTATGATAGATAATTTGACATGCGGTATGGGTAATATAGTATTATCTTTAAAAATTTTGAAGAATTTTTATGTTCTTTTTATGGCACTATAGTTGAATATTTTGTAAATAACAGAGCAAATCGGCAAACCACATAATCTCCACTGTCTTGATTGCCGAATCAGCTTATTATATATTTCCACTGTGTGAAACGAAAAAAAGCCATATTTTGTTTCATTAACAGTTATAAACGAAAAAGGATGAAAATGGACGGAAATTTTTCAGATAGATTGCAGGATGTAATTAGGTTAAGCAGAGAAGAAGCTCTCCGACTGGGTCACGATTATATAGGAACCGAGCATTTACTGCTTGGAATTATCCGTGAAGGGCAGGGAGTTGCTGTAAGAATTTTACGTAATCTTGATTGTGATTTGGTGAAGCTTAAAAAAGCTATCGAAGATACTGTGAGAACTTCAGGCGGAACTTTAACCATTGGAAATATTCCCCTTACTAAACAGGCAGAAAAAGTTTTAAAGATTACTCAGATAGAATCTAAAATTTATAAAGCAGATGTTATCGGCACCGAGCATCTTCTTCTATCTCTGTTAAGAGATGAAGATAATATTGCAACCCAGATACTACATCAATTTAATGTAACCTACGATGCAGCGCGAAATGAACTTAATGCAATGCTGAGCAGCAAAAATCCTAAAGATCCTAATGCGCAAAGACCTCCACTTATTGATAAAAAAACAGATAAAACAAAAACACCTGTTCTGGATAATTTCGGAAGAGATCTTACCAAGCTTGCAGTGGAAGATAAGCTTGATCCGGTTGTTGGAAGAGAAAAAGAAATAGAACGAGTTGCTCAAATTCTCAGCAGAAGAAAAAAGAATAATCCTGTACTCATCGGCGAACCGGGTGTAGGTAAAACTGCAATTGCAGAAGGACTTGCTCTGAGAATTGTTCAGAAAAAAGTACCGAGGACATTACAGGATAAAAGAGTTGTTACTCTTGATCTTGCCGGACTAGTTGCAGGAACAAAATACCGCGGTCAGTTCGAAGAAAGAATGAAAGCTTTAATGAACGAACTTGAAAAAGCTAAAGATGTAATTCTTTTTATTGATGAGCTTCATACTATAGTTGGTGCAGGAGGAGCATCCGGTTCACTTGATGCTTCTAATATGTTCAAACCTGCTCTTTCACGCGGCGATATTCAGTGCATTGGTGCAACAACTCTCGATGAATACAGAAAATATATTGAAACTGATGGTGCACTTGACAGACGATTCCAGAAAATTATGGTGGATCCACCAACTTATGATGAAACTCTGCAAATACTTGAGAACATAAAATTTAAATATGAAGAACATCACAGAGTTCATTACTCTCAGGATGCAATTGAATCGGCTGTAAAGCTTAGTAATCGTTATATAACCGACAGACACTTACCTGATAAGGCGATTGATGTTATTGATGAAGCAGGTTCACGTGTACACATGGGTAATTTTGAAGTTCCTCAGGAAGTCCTTATTCTTGAAGAAGAAATTGATAACGTTAGAAAAGAAAAAGCACTTGTTGTAAAGCAGCAAGATTATGAAGAAGCTGCGCGACTGCGTGACAAAGAACGTAATCTTCAATCTGATCTTGAAACTGCAAAGCGTGAATGGGATGCTAAAACAAAAGACATCGTTCACGATGTTACCGAGGAGGATATTGCTACTGTTGTTGCTATGATGACCGGCATTCCTGTTAACAGAATTGCTCTGACTGAATCTGAAAAATTATTGAAGATGGACGATGCATTAAAGCAATCAATAGTTGGACAGGATGAAGCTGTTATAAAACTAACCAAAGCCATTCGCAGAACTAGAGCAGGATTGAAAAATCCGGACAGACCGATTGGCAGTTTTATTTTCTTAGGTCCAACCGGTGTTGGAAAAACAGAACTATGCAAAGCTCTTGCAAGATATTTGTTTGATACCGAAGATTCTCTAATAAGAATTGATATGAGCGAGTATATGGAGAAGTTTTCACTCTCGCGTTTGGTTGGGGCGCCTCCGGGATATGTTGGTTATGAGGAAGGCGGACAGCTTACTGAAAAGGTAAGAAGAAAACCGTATTCGGTTGTATTGTTCGATGAAATTGAAAAAGCTCATCCGGATATTTATAGCATTCTTCTTCAGGTTCTTGATGACGGAGTTTTAACTGATAGTTTAGGTCGTAAAGTCGATTTCAAGAATGCGATTATTATTATGACTTCAAATGTGGGAACAAAGGATATTAAAAACATCGGTTCGTTTGGTTTCGGAGGTGATGAGTCAAAAGGCAAGTATGAAAACCTTAAAAACACTGTTGAAGAAGCGATGAGGAGATTGTTTAATCCTGAATTCCTTAACAGAGTTGATGAAACAATAGTATTCAGAAGTCTTGAGAAGGAAGATATCAAACAAATAATTAATATCGAGATTAAGGATGTTCTTAACAATATAAAAGAACATAAGATGAAACTTGTTCTTGATGAATCTGCAAAAGAATTTCTGGTTGAAAAAGGATTTGATCCTAAATTTGGTGCAAGACCATTACGCAGGGCAATTCAACGTTATGTTGAAGATCCGCTCGCTGAAGAAATTCTTAAAGGTTCGTTCAAAGAAAAATCTACAATTGTTGTTAAACACGGTTCGAATCCTGAAGAGCTTGTATTTATTGATGAAGCAGATTTAAGTACAACTACTGACGAAGTTAAAAAGTCGGATTCAACAGAAGCTTAAAAAAAAGAAAAATTCATTTTAGTTAAACCCGGTTCAAATTTGAATCGGGTTTTTTGTTGTTTAAATTTGCATCGTCTTACCTATAAAAAAAGGAGTGTTGGTGAGTTTACTTAGCAAAGAGGCAATAGAAAATCAACTTAAAGAATTAAAGAACTGGATTTGTTCAAATAACCAAATTGAAAAAGAATTTTTGTTTGAAGATTTTATTGAAGCGTCTTCATTTGTTAATTCTGTAGGACTTGAAGCAGAAAAAGCAGATCATCATCCCGATATTTTAATTCACAGCTGGAATAAAGTTAAGATTTCTATTTCAACTCACAGTGAAGGCGGAGTTACTGAAAAAGATATTCAACTTGCAAAGAAAATTGAATCCCGCATCAAATAATTCTGCAATTAATGAGTCCTTATAGAAAAAATAACAGAGGATTTTAATGAGTTTAAGTGAAAATGAGGTTCTTGAAATATTTACAAAAACAGAAGCACTTTTAAATGGTCATTTCCTTCTTACTTCAGGAAGACACAGCGATAAGTATTTCCAATGTGCAAAAGTATTACAGTATACGAATTATACTGAACAAGTTTGTTCGAACATCGCCGATTATTTCAAAGACTTTGAAATTGATACCGTTATCGCTCCTGCAATGGGTGGAATAATTGTCGGTAGCGAAGTTGCTCGTCAGCTAGGTAAAAGATCAATCTTCACAGAGCGGGAAGAAAAGATTATGACACTTCGCAGAGGTTTCACTCTCGAAAAAGGTGAAAAAGTTCTTGTATGTGAAGACGTAGTCACAACAGGCGGATCTGTTTTTGAAGTAATAAATATTGTTGAGCAACTTGGTGCTGAAGTAGCTGGAATAGGATTTATTGTTGATCGCAGCAATGGAAAAGTAAATTTTGGTTATCCTCAAAAAAGTACTCTAATGGTTGAGGTGATATCCTATTCTCCCGATGATTGTCCGCTTTGTCAAGAAAATAAAATTCCGTTAGTAAAACCCGGTTCAAGAAAGGCTGTAAAATGAATTTCTTTTTAGATCTATTAAGAAACTTCCTTCAGGATGAATTATTATATCGTGTTGTACTAATAGTAATCACTATAGTACTGTCATTCCTGATTTCTAAAATGCTTGGGTTTATTTTAAAGAAGATTATCAAACCCTTTGTAGCGAAAACTGAAACAGAACTTGATGACAAATTGCTGGCTATCATCGGTTCGGGAATTTATAAGATTACTTTTATCGGCGGTATTTTTCTTGCTTTAGAAATTTTCGACAAAGGTATAAAATCGGAATCAAAACTTCTATCCAGCCCGCTAATAGAGATCTATCCCTTCCTTGATACTGTGCTGCTGATTCTTAATGCAATTCTTTTTATAATTTTTATTTTCATAGTGCTGAGAATTTTATTCAGAGTTATACACTTGGCTTTTGACTGGTATGCTGAAAAAATTAACGCTGTGGATGATAGAAATCTCAGCGGCAGTCTTTTCCCTTTACTAAAGAAAGTATCAAAAATTTTGTTGTTTGCACTTGGTATAGTGATCGTACTTGCAAAATTTAATGTGGATGTCAGCGCATTTGTTGTTTCACTAGGAGTTGGTTCTCTGGCAATTGCACTTGCAGCACAGGAAACAATTTCAAATATGATCTCCGGTTTTATTATAATGATTGATCGTCCTTTCCGCATCGGCGATCGCATTCGTTATGCTGATAACCAGATAGGCGATGTAGTTGAAATTGGAATTCGAAGCACAAAGATTCAGGATTTTGATAACAATATTGTAGTAATTCCAAATAATGAAATTGTTAATTCCAGCTTGGTTAATATCACTTATCCAACTACATTAACAAGAGTTACTGTTGAAGTCGGTGTAGCTTATGGATCAGATATAAACAAAGTTAAAAAAGTTATGCTCAAGGCTGCAGAAGAAGATCCTGATCTGTCTACTCAAAAACAGCCGGATGTTTTCTTTTTAAATTTTGGCGATTCATCACTCGATTTTCGCCTTGTTGCATTTACTGATCATTACATTAGTGCCTGGACAATGCAATGCAGGTTAAGAGAAAATATTTATGAACTGTTCAATAAGGAAGGAATCGAAATTCCTTTCCCGCAAAGAGTTATTCATTACCCAAATAAATCATAGGATTATTATGAAAAATAAATTTATGAATAGAACGCAGATAGTGTGGAATAAACAGATTATAAATGATTTTTATCCGTGTGAATCCGTCAAATCCGTGTTCTGTTTATTCTTGATTTTGTTTTCAACTGTATCTTTTGCGCAAATCAAATTCGATGATTACTTTCATAACAAAACCTTAAGATTAGATTATTTCCATACAGGCAATCACGAAGAAGATTTTTATTCCTTCGATGAATTAATTGAAGAACCCTTTTGGGCCGGATCAAAGGTAAATCTTATTGATAAATTTAATTTTGGCAATTATAAATTTGTTGTTGTAGATGAAGCATCTGGTAATCCTATTTATTCCAGGACTTACTCTACTTTATTTGCAGAATGGCAAACCGTTGATGAAGCAAAAGAAACTTATAAATCGTTTAGCGAAACAGGTGTTTTTCCTTTTCCAAAGAACAATGTTATTGTTGAATTTTATGGACGGGACAGGCAAAATAATCTCGTCAAAAAATTTGAGTATAAAATTGATCCGAAAAATTATTTCATCAAAAAAGAACGACCGATGAAATATGAAACTATACAAGTTTTATATAACGGTGATCCGGCAAATAAAGTTGATGTTGCTTTTGTTCCTGAAGGTTATACCCAGGAAGAAATGGAAATGTTTAAAGAAGATTGCCAAAAGTTTGCGGGATATTTTTTTAATGCCTCTCCATTTAAAGAAAATAAAAATAATTTTAATATTTGGGCAGTCTTGGCACCTTCAGAAGAATCAGGTACTGATATTCCTGCAGATAATATCTGGAAGAACAGCTTGCTTAATTCTACTTTTTACACTTTTGATCTTGAAAGATATTTGATGACAACTGATAATAAAACATTACGTCATGTGGCGTCAAATGTTCCTTACGATCAGATCTATATTATAGTCAATTCAACTAAATACGGGGGTGGTGCAATTTATAACCACTATTCTTTATGTGTGAATAAAAATATTCATGAAGAATTTGTTTTTACTCACGAGTTTGGTCACGGCTTTGCCTTCCTGGCTGATGAGTATTATAACTCTGATGTAGCCTATAATGATTTTTACGATGTTAGTGTTGAACCCTTGGAACCTAATATAACAACACTTGTTTATTTTGAATCGAAGTGGAAAAATATGGTTAACAAAGAAACTCCGATTCCTACTCCAGCTATAGAAGAATATAAAGAGAAAGTCGGTGCATTTGAAGGCGGCGGTTATGTGGCAAAAGGAGTATATCGTCCTAAGCAGGATTGTACAATGAAATCTATCTCTGTAGATAATTTTTGTCCTGTTTGCAAAAAAACAATTCAGGATATGATTGATTTTTACTGTAAATAAGGATAAAAACTTAAAGAAAGAATAAATTGGATCAGAAAAAATTACACAGAACAATAGAAATAATAGCTTCAAAAAAGTTTTCTTCGGATGAAGAATTATTAAAAACTGTTCTTAAAGAAATTGTTGATGATAAAAGTATTGAAAACGTAAATGGAGGAAGAGTTTGGAAATTATTTCCCGAACTTGGCGGTTATAAACTTCTCTATCAGTGCGGTAAATTACAAAAATTATCCTCTGGCCTTCTTATAAAAATAAGTGATTATTCTACTTTTGATCTGATATCGAAAGAAAGAACTATCCTTGCTAATGAAACGAACGAACTCCTTCGAAAAAAAGGCATCTTTAAATTTTCTGCATCCGGACTTGGATTTAAAAGTAAAGTAGATGGCAAACCTTATTTCGACTATATACTTGCATTAAATAGTAATTCGATAAACGAAGAATTGAGAATTACACTTAGTATAATAGCCACTGCATTAACTTCTCAAATCAAACAAAGACGATACTCCGCAAGCGCCAATAATTTTAAAGCGGATATAGACAAAGCCAGACAGCTTCAGAAAAGCATTCTTCCTGAACATGAATACAGTTTTTTCAACTATGATATTTATGGATTGACTTTCCCGGCAGAAATTGTTGGAGGAGATTTTTTCGATTACCTCGAAGTTGGTGACAATAAAGAAATTCTGGCAGTAGCATTAGGTGATGCAGCCAGTAAAGGCGTAGCAGCTGCTGCCGAAGCGATGTACATCTCAGGAGCTTTAAGAATGGCTAGCAACTTCGAAATAAAAATTACACCATTAATGCAAAAAATGAATCAGCTTGTAAATAAAATATTTGAAGATGATAAGTTCACTTCACTTTTTTATGGTGAAATATTTTCTGATGAAAAAGGATTATTCTTGTACGCAAATGCCGGACATAATCCGCCCATATTTCTGAAAAACAGATCTAATAAAATTGAATTTCTTGAACCAACAGGTCCTGTACTTGGTCCTGTTCCACACGCAAAGTATAATATTGAAAGCATTAATTTTGAATTAGGAGATATTCTCGTTCTTTTTTCTGATGGTATAACTGAATCTGCTGATTTAAATTATGAACAATTTGGTGAAAAAAGATTAACGAAGATTATCAGAAAGAATAAAGATAAAACACCGAAAGAAATCATTTACAAAATTTTGGATGAAGTTATTAAATATTCTAAGAACGGTCAATATTCGGATGATAAAACATTAGTTGTAATTAAACGTGTAAGAGGATGATCTGTCGTTAAAAATCAGGAAAGTATTATGATTCAATCAATAAATCCTTATGACAATTCTTTAGTCAATACTTATGAAGAAATGACAAATAGTGAAGTTGATACAATTCTTAAATCTTCACAGCAGTCATTTGATGAATGGAAACGCGTTCCTATATCGCAACGAGCTGCTCTTATGAAAAAAGCCGGAGCGGTTTTAAGAAGTAATATTAAAGAATACTCTGAATTGATGACTATAGAAATGGGAAAGCCGATTGGACAATCTCGTGCTGAAGTTGAAAAGTGTGCTTGGGTCTGTGATTATTACTCAGAGAATGCAGAAAAATTTTTACAGGATGAAATCATTCAAACAGATGCATCAAAGAGTTTTGTTAGCTATCAACCGCTTGGAGTTATACTTGCCATTATGCCGTGGAATTTTCCTTTCTGGCAGGTTATAAGATTTGCAGCACCCACTTTAATGGCAGGTAATACTAGTGTTTTAAAACATGCTTCAAATGTAACCGGATCAGCTCTTGCAATTGAAGATATTTTTAAGAAAGCCGGATTTCCGGAAAATGTTTTTAGAACGCTTGTTCTCTCATCTAAAAATGTTAAGCGCGTAATTGAAAATCCTATTGTGCAAGCTGTAAGCATTACTGGTAGCGTTCCGGCAGGAAAAGCCGTTGCATCTGCAGCAGGATATGTTCTTAAAAAATGCGTGCTTGAATTAGGCGGAAGTGACCCTTATGTTGTTCTTGAAGATGCCGATCTTGAAGCTGCTGCCGATATATGTGTAACGTCAAGATTAATAAACGGGGGACAAAGCTGTATTGCTGCTAAAAGATTTATAATTGTTGAATCAGTATTTGATAAGTTCAAAAAACTTTTTACTGATAAAATGATATCAAAAAAAATGGGAAATCCTCTCGATGAATCTAATGATATTGGTCCGCAGGCAAGTATTCCTCTAAGAGATGAACTTCACGATCAGGTTTTAAGATCAATAAAAGCGGGAGCAAAATTATTAATAGGTGGAGAAATTCCTTCTGGAAAAAATGCATTCTATCCACAGACTGTTCTTACAAATGTAACTCCAGGAATGCCAGCTTTTTATGAAGAATTGTTCGGTCCTGTGGCCGCTTTAATAAAATCAAAAAATGAAGCTGATGCAATAAAATTAGCTAATCAGTCTGTTTTTGGTTTAGGTTCTGCAGTGTTTACAGAAGATGTTAAACGAGGTGAACGAATTGCTAAAGAAGAATTAAATGCCGGTAGTTCTTTTGTGAATGCATTCGTAAGATCGGATCCTCGATTGCCTTTTGGCGGGATAAAAGAATCAGGTTACGGAAGAGAACTTTCTCCCTTTGGTATAAAAGAGTTTGTGAATATTAAAACTGTATATATAAAGTAATGCTTATTTAAGGATTATAAATTCAGATTCATTTAGAGCTTTTAGTGGACTTTTATCAAAATATTTTTTATTAAGTATTCAAACAAAATAAATTTTATTATGGAAACAGCAATTGATAGTTTAGATGCTTTTCAGCATTTGAAGATGGTACCTGAACCTTTATTAGAATCGGGAAATTTGTTAACAATTCTTCAAGGTCTGGGAACAGTAATATTCATCGGACTTTTAATCGGACTTGAGCGTGAACATTCTCGATCAAAGGACCAGAAAATATTTGCGGGTATAAGAACATTTCCACTAATTGGAATTTTGGGCTTCCTTACAGCACTGGCTTCATCGCTTACTTCTGAGTTGGTTTACGTTGCTGTATTATTTGGATTCTCGGGGCTTTTAATAACTGCTTATTTTTCTGCAACCAAAGACGGAAGACTCGGCGGTACATCCGAGGTAACAGGATTTCTTGTTTTTATTTTAGGTACAATGGTTTACTGGGGATACCTTCTTCTTCCGGTTATCATTGCAATAATAATTACAATTTTCTTATCTCTTAAAATTCAGCTTCACACTTTTGTTGGAAAAATCAGTGGCGAGGATATTTTTGCTACACTAAAATTAGCAATTATATCAATTATAATTTTACCTTTATTACCGGATAAAACATTCGGTCCGCTTGATGTTCTTAATCCGCGCTTAATTTGGTATATGGTAATATTCATAAGCGGAATAAGTTTTGTCGGTTATTTTTTTATCAAACTTTTAGGTAAAGATAGAGGAATTGTTTTAACAGGATTATTAGGCGGATTAGTCTCCAGTACCGCAGTTGCATTTTCTTTATCTAAGAAGAGCATTCAGGAGCCACAGTTATCTTACAATTATTCAATTGGTATTGTGCTGGCTTCAGCAATGATGTTCGTACGTGTATTTATAATTGTGCTTGTTATAAACAGTGCATTAGTCTCAAATCTTTGGATTCCGCTTCTTGTTTTTGCTATTATAGGATATATTGTCAGTCGAATAATGTATAAAAAAGGATCTAAAAATGAATCATCTGAAATTGAGATCAGCAATCCTTTTGAACTTAAGTCTGCATTCTTATTTGGACTTTTATTCGCAGTTGTGATTTTTGGTGCAAAAGCCGCACAGGTTTATCTCGGCGATCAGGGAATTTATGCAGCAAGTGCTCTGGCAGGATTAACAAGCGTTGACGCTATTGCTCTTTCTATTACCAAACTATCGTCAGAAAATTTAGTTTTTCTTGTTGCAGAGAAAGCAATTATTATTGCGTTGATATCTAACACAATTGTAAAGATGTTAATTACAGTTATCTGGGGTTCACCTGAGCTTAAGAAATCCGCAATAAAAGGTCTTAGTCTCGTTTTAATTATTCCTGTGATCTATCTGATTACACTTTTCATTTTTTAATTTGGATAATAAGTGAATAATTATAAACTGATAATTCAGTATGATGGAACTAATTATTCAGGTTGGCAAACGCAGATTAACGCAAAAACAATTCAGCAGACAATTACCGATTCAATAGGAACAATCATAAAAGAAAAAGTAAATTTGATTGGCTCCGGAAGAACTGACACCGGCGTTCATGCAATTGGTCAGTCGGCAAATTTCAGAATTGAAACAGAACTCGATCTTTATAAGTTCAAGTATTCACTAAACTCAGTTCTCCCGTATGATATTTCTGTATTAACAATGGAAAAAGTTGATATTGATTTTCACGCTAGATTTGATGCGAAGAAGAGAACTTATTTATACTTTATTTCAAAATATAAATCGCCATTCTTTAGAAAATATTCTTATCATTATCACGGTGAATTAAATCTTTCTGAATTGAATAACATTAGTAAAAATTTTTTAGGCAATAAAGATTTCACCTCATTCAGTAAAAAGAATACAGAGATTGATAATAAGTTTTGTGAAGTTTATGATGCTAAATGGTACGGGAAAGATGATCTTGTAATTTTTGAAATAAGTGCAAATCGATTTCTTCATGGAATGGTTAGGACAATTACGGGAACAATTCTCAAAGTTTCAGGAACACAAGGCAGAGAAGAATTTATAAACGAAATATTTGAAAAGAAAAATAGAGAAGCGGCTCTAATGGCTGTTCCTGCTCACGGTTTGTTTTTACATAGTGTGGAATATTAAGCAGATAAAATTCTTAGAAGACCTGCATCATAAGGTAATTCATTTTCCGATTGCATTTTTTGTAAGATATCCAATCGTGGAATTAATTGCTTTAAACACGAAGAAAAAATATTCTAATAAAGCCGCAATGTTACTTTTTGTAGTTGGAATTATTGAAAAGTAATTTGTTCTTCAGGTTGGAGGTTACGGCGGTAAGCTCGCTAAGAGCAAAATTTTTGATTCTGTTCAAGAATTTAGTAAATCTAACAGAGAATAAATTTTTGTTACGGATTTTATTTTTTAATTTTGGGTTGAAATGATTGTACAAAAAAATATATCAATACTACTTTTAATATTTCTGCTAACGGGTTTAGGTTTTTCTCAAACAAAATCTACTGATAAAGCACAGGGATTTTTTCTTGCTTTTGCTGTTGGACCAAGAGTTCCAATTGCTGAATTTTCAAATCAAAGTATTATTGGTTACGGGATTAACATCGAGTTTTCTTACGCAGATACAGATGTTTTACCGATCTTCTTTTTCGCAACTGTAGGATTTGAACAATATCCAGGTTCACAAGATTTTTACAAAATAACCGATTATTCTAATTTTCATACAAATTCTCTTCCAATAACCATAGGCGGGCGTTATTATTTTTCCCCTATTGTAAAAGATATTATACTTTTAATGCCTATCGTGCAGGCATCGGCAAATTTCAACTATTATGAAAAGCTTCATCAGTTTAAAATTGATTCGGGAAGAAATAACTTTTTGGAGGGTGATTCTAAATTTGGATTTAGTGCTGGTGCCGGCGTTTCGATGTTTATAATGGAACTTCTTGCATCTTACAACTACTATGAATTAAATCAATTTCTTTCTTTTGATCTAAAAGTAAGAATACCTTTGTTTATAACATTTTAAGAGATGAAAAATGGAACTAATAAATTTACTTCTCGAAATAAAAGAAAACATTGCCATCGTTACAGTTAATCGACCGGACAAACTTAACGCTTTGAACAGAGACACAGTTTTAGAACTACGTTCAGTATTCAAAGAGTTGAGAAGCAACGATAATATATTTGTAATCATTCTTACAGGAAGCGGAGAAAAAGCTTTCGTAGCAGGTGCAGACATAAAAGAACTCAATCAACTTGATGTCCTTTCTGCAAAGAAATTTTCTGAACGCGGACAGGAGGTTTTCAATTACATTGAAAACATGAATAAACCCGTCATTGCTGCTGTTAATGGATTTGCTCTTGGCGGAGGATGCGAACTTGCTCTTGCTTGTCATATACGTCTTGCAAGTGAAAATGCAAAGTTTGGTCAGCCCGAAGTTAATCTGGGAATCATTCCCGGTTACGGCGGAACGCAGAGATTAGCCCGACTTATAAACTCAGGCAGAGCTATGGAATATATTTTAACCGGCGATATGATTGATGCAAATGAGGCATTCAGACTTGGACTTGTAAATCATGTTTATCCTCAATTCGAGTTGCTGACTAAGGCTATGGAAATGGCGCAAAAAATTGTATCCAAAGGACAGCAGGCAGTTAGGTTTGCGATTAAAGCGGTTAATGTTGTCGATCAGATTTCTGCAAAAGAAGGGCAGAATTATGAAGCAAGTCTTTTTGCTCTTTGCTGCGGCACTGAAGATTTTAAGGAAGGTACTTCTGCATTTCTTGAAAAACGTAAACCGGATTTTAAGAACAAATAAAAATATGATTACGCTTAGATGAACACACAACAAAGAATAATTGCAGCACTTTTTGCGGTTGCAATTCTTCTACTTGCCGTTAATATAATTGTAGGTAAAGTTTTCAAAACTGAAAACAAAATCATTACTCCGAAAGTACTTTCTGCAGAAGAAATTGATTCGCTGGTTTTCATATCAATACAAAATTTCGGTCTGGAATTATCTGCAATTAAAAAGCAAAAAATTAAAGAGATTAGTATTGATGATAATTACTCAACTTATGCACTGAGTTTACCTAAAGACTTACCAATTCCTGTCTTTATTTCTGAGCTAAATGAAAATTTTGGTGATTTTGCTGTTGACAGTTTCAACTGATGAAAAAGTTATCTCTGGAAAAACTTTATTAAAAATTGTTTCAGAAGATGAATTAAGATTTGCTGCAAACATTGATTACAATCCAAACTTAATAAGAGAAGCCGCATCAGTTGGATTTTTAATTAACATTAATGATAAAACAGAAAAATCTACTATCGATAATCTGCTTAACACTCCTGAACCATTTGCTTTTTTATTCACACCTTCATTGGTTATGAAAACGTTCGTAGCATCAAATCAAAAATCCAGCAGACAGTTTGCTCTATTGTTAGGAGATGAGACTACTGATCTGGATTTTAAATTTGAGTCAAATTATTCTGAAAGAAGATTAAAGAGTTCTATTCGTTACGTACTCTCAGCATTTTCTCGGGCAGCATTTTTTGTCATTGATGATAATTCATCTTTCTACGGATCAAAAATTTATTCATTTCGTTGAGAAAGGAATTTCTTGCCAGGAAAATAAAACTTATTAAAAAAAGTGAATTAAGCATCCTTTCCAGCGCAATTACAAGTGCTCCAACGCAATTTAGTGAGTTAGTGCAATCTCTGGAAAGTGATCAGTCAATGTTGGTTGTTTGTTCACCTGAAGATTTTGATAGTATTCTAAATGATATAAGAAGATTCAGGAAAATCGGTTATAAATATTCAGTACCGTCTGAAATATTGTTCGGCTTGTAGAGTTTCTTTCAAATTTCTCTTCCCTTATAATCAACTTCGACTATTTTCAATCCGGTATCTTTAAGCTGAGTATACAACTTATTTTTATCTCCGACAATCACACAAAATGCTTCTTCGGGATGAATTAAATTTTGTGCGGCTTCTTTTACCTGATCTGATTTTACAGCGCTGACATTTTCTATATATGTATTAAAATAATTATCGGGAAGTGAATGAATAATTTTAGTTGTAAGATTACCTGTTATTTGTCTGTAAGATTCAAAGTTAGAAGGAAACTTTTTTATGATGGATGATTTCGCAAATTCAAGTTCTTCGTCCGTCACTCCGCTTTGAATTTTTTCAAGCTCGGAATAAATTTCATTAACGGCATTAACAGTATTTTCAATTCCTACCGAAGTTGAAACATAAAAATAAGCAGCGTCTTTCAGATAACTGAAAGTTGAAAATACTCCATAAGTATATCCTTTATTCTCGCGGAGATTAAGATTTATTCTGCTTGTAAATTGCCCACCAAGAATAGTATTAAGAATTAGTCGAGGGAAAAAACTATAACTGTTTCTTTTTACTGAAGGATGACCAATTCTTATTTCGCTTTGAACAGAATCTTTTTTATCGAACAGAAATATTTTTTTAGAGTTAATAGAACTATCATATGATAAAACTGTTTGTTCGGTTGATGAATTCCAATCTTTAAAATACTTCTCAATTCTTCTTGTAAAATCTTTCAAAATCAGAATTACCAACAGCAACAAGATTAGAAACTTTGGGAGAAAATTTATCTGAATAAAACTTTTTAATATCATTAAGCTGAAGATTTTCAATATCATCAACATAACCCAGAGAAGGGAATGAGTATGGATTATTCTCACCGAAAAGAAGAAACTCAAAAATTCGCTCAGCTAAAAATTCAGGCTCATCTCCAAGTTGCAAAAGCCTGGTGGAAATTTTTCTTTTCTCTCTTTCAAAATCCTGTTGTTTAAAGTCTGGTTTTAATAAAACCTTTGAAAAAATATCTAATGAACTTTCAAGGTTTTCAGTTAATGTTTGAAGTTTTAAGTTTATTGATTCAGCACCTGAGCTTACAGAAAAGTTAGAACCAAGCATATCAAATACATCACTGATTTCGAAAGCGGACAAACCATCTGCACCTTCATCAATTACCATTGAGGTTAAGTTTGATAATCCTTTTTGATTTTTGGGATCAAACTTACTTCCGCATTCAATCATTAAATTCAATCTTGTTATCGGAAGTTTTTCTTTTTGGATATAAACTACTTTAAGTCCGTTTGATAGAGTTGTTTCCTGAATTTCAGGAAGGGAAAAGAATAATTCTCCCGCAGTTTCCGGCTTTTGTTTCCTATTGATCATTTGCTCTGCTTTTTATTTGATATTACCCTGAGTTCCACAAAAGGATTTGATAGATATTTTGTGCAAACTTCTGAAACTTCAGCTTTACTTATTTTATTGTATCGCATTAAATCATAGTTAAACTTGTTTGGATCGTTGAGATAAAAGTTGTACAAATTTAATCTGTCTGCTATTGTATCAATACTTTGCATTGAATAAATGTAGTTTGCTTTTATTCCGTTTTTAGTTTTTATCAATTCATTATTGCTCATACCATCATTGTAAATTTTATTTATTTCATCAAAGATCACTTCCTTAATTTTATCGAGTGAAATATTAGGTTTAGCTGTTGAGGCAATCATAAACATTCCGCCAAACTTTCCTGAGAATTGAAACGCAGAAACATCCTGGGAAATTTCTTCATCAAAAACCAATCTTTTATACAACCTTGAATTTTTAGAACCGCTTAAAATATCTGCCAGTACATCAAGAACAGGATCATCATTGCTGTAAATCTTATCTGTTCTCCAAGTAATGTATAACCTGTCGAGTTGAACATTGTCAGGATGTTCAATTAGTATATTCTTATCAAGCTTAAAAAGTAATTCAGACGGTTCTCTTCTGTTATTTGATGAATTAATTGAGCCGAAATATTTTTCGATGAGATCCTTAGCTTTTGCTGATTCAAATTCTCCGGCAATAACAAGTGTGGCATTGTTAGGAGCATAATGCTGAGAAAAGAAAGTCCTAACATCGTCAAGCATGTAACTTTTTATATCAGCTAAATATCCTATTGTTGCCCAGCTGTATGGATGACCATCGGGATATAAATTTTTAAGAATTATCTCCCACGCTAAACCATAAGGTTGATTATCATATCTTTCAAGCCGTTCATTAGCAACAACACTTTTCTGATTATCGAGTTTTTCTTGTATGAGTGAATTTAAGAAATATCCCATCCTATCAGATTCCAGCCAAAGTGCTAACTCAAGTGAATTGGAGGGAAGTTTTTCATAGTAATTTGTTCTGTCGAAATTTGTAGAGCCGTTCAAAGTTCCGCCGGCTTCCTGTATGTATCTGAAGTGCATTTCTTTCTGAACATTTTCAGAACCTTGAAACATCATATGTTCAAACAGATGTGCAAGTCCTGTTTTTCCTTTAACTTCATAAGCTGAACCTACTTTGTACCAGATGTTTACTGCAACAAGCGGAAGGGAAGTGTCTTTATGTAAAATAACTTCCAATCCGTTTTCAAGTTTATATTTTTCGTAATTGAGATCTAATAATTTCATAAATTTTTTAGTATTCTTTTAGAATCGTTTGAATACGCTCCAGTTTTCCGTCAATATTAGTTTTCGGTTTGATATTTAGAATTTTACAAAGCAAAGGATATATATCAATATTTAATACAGTTCCAATCTTATAATTCTTTTTAAACGAAGGACCCATTGCATAAAAAATTCCTTGCATATCAATAAAGTAATTATCGTAACCGTGATTTCCGGAAATTGATTTGTTGTAGTATGAATCTGCAGTTTTTTCATTAACCAAAGACCATCCCGGATCAGCAATTACAACTATATCAGGCAAAAGATGTGAGGCTGATAAATTATAATGTTCTGGTAAATTATCTTTGTAATAAACTCTGTAATTCTTTTCATTCTCTTTCAGAGTATTATAAATGATTGTCTTGTGTTTAACTTCGGGAAATACAAACATAAAAGGACCATCATCAACAATTTTATATCTCAAACCTTTTAAGATTTCATCAATATTAATAACTCGCTCATTTGATATTTCATTCATTCCGTGATCTGAAACTACAATGATATTCGTGCTGTCAAAAAGATTTATTTTTTTGAGTTTTACTATCAATGTATTTAGAAGTGAATCAAGACTCATTATTGTGCTATTAATTTCTACGGAGTTTGGACCAAATCTATGACCATAAGTATCGGCAGCATCAAAATAAACAGTTATGAATATAGGTCTTTCATCATAAGGCAGCGTCAGCCATTCAATTATTCCATCTATTCTCTGCATATAAGGACGTTTGTGCTCATAGAAATGAAAATAATCCGGTCTTCTGTATTCAATATCTATTTCAGAACCCGGCCAAAAGTAGCTGGCCGTAATTAAACCTTGCTTTCTTGCAGTTTCCCAGATGGCTTCTCCTCTATACCATCTGCTGTTTTCCACGGCGGACCTGTCTCCCAATGAGAAATACTCATCATAAAAAGGGTCATACATATTATTTGAAATTAAACCGTGATTTTGTGGATAGAGTCCTGTAACAATTGTGTAATGATTTGGAAAAGTTTTTGATGGAAAAGATGGCTGCAGAGATAAGGCCGAAACTCCATTTTCAGCAATCATTTTGAATGTTGGGGTAATTCCTCTGTTTGGATAATCCCACCTAAAACCGTCAAAAGAAATTAGAATTGTATAATTCTTATCTTGAGCGGAAATTGTTACCGAAATTAAGAAAAAAAATAATATATGGATAAAGGATTTTGCTAAGTTCTTCATAAGATTAAATAGGTAAAAAATATTTGATAAAATAAAGTTATATAAAAAATCTTTCAGTATCTTCAAAAAGTACAATTTTATTAATATGCAAATATTTTGCTAAAATTAATTAAATATTATATTTAAAAAAAAAGTGAATCTTCGCTTGCATGAAAAGTTGTTTACTAAGATATTTCAATTACATTTTTTGAATATTTGCTATGCAATAAATTTACACAATTAAACTTATCTTAAATCACTATCCATTAAATTATCTCAAGGAGAACTCATGAAAAAACGTTACTCGTTTCTATCTTTCTTCTTTCTGCTTGTTGTAACCATCATTTTATCACAGAGCAATATTTTCGCTCAAGGCGTTACAACATCAGCTATGAACGGAACGGTAGTAGATAGTAAAAGCGATCCTTTACCAGGTGCAAATATTATTGTGGTTCACATTCCATCTGGAACACAATATGGTTCTACATCGCGTATCGATGGAAAATATAATTTAAATGCTTTAAGGACTGGTGGTCCTTATACTGTTACCGTCTCCTTTGTTGGTTATAAACCACAACTTACTGAAGTAGCGACACTTCAATTAGGTCAAAACTTAAGTCTTGACTTCACTCTTTATGAAGAAGCTGTCGAGCTTGGTGCAGTAACAGTTGTTGGAGATAAAAATGCTATTATTTCCGGATCAAGAACAGGATCTTCACAAAACGTTTCTGAAAAACAAATTTCGGAAATACCTACAATCAGCAGAAGTTTTCAGAACTTTGCCAAATTATCTCCGATGTATTCAGGCCAGAATCTTCAGGCAGCAGGTAGAAGCAACAGATATAATAATATCCAGATAGATGGTACTCAATACAACGACTTATTCGGTTTAGGTTCATCAGGAACACCTGGTGGACAAGCCCATACAAACCCAATAAGTTTGGATGCTATCCAGGAATTCCAAGTTGTAATTGCTCCTTACGATGTTAGACTTGGTGGATTTACCGGTGGCGGTATTAACGCCATCACAAGAAGTGGCTCAAACGAATTTCATGGTTCTGTTTACGGGTACGGCAGAAATCAAGAGCTTGTTGGTAAATATTATAACAATCAAAATCTTGCTGTAAACAAATTTGAAGAATACCAAACAGGACTTCGTATTGGCGGCCCGATAATGAAGGATAAAATATTCTTCTTTCTAAATGGAGAATTTACAGGAAGAAATGAACCATCTACAAACCTTTCTTTATCCGCAGGACCAACAAATACATTAGCTGATGCTAATACAATCAAAAGTATTTTAGCTAGCCGTGGATTCGATACCGGTGGATACGATGAATACACTACAAAGCAACCTTCGGGCAAATTGTTCGCAAGATTAGATTTCAACATATCAGAAAATCATAAATTAAATCTTCATTACAATTATGTTGATGCAAGCGAGGATATTCTCGGAAGCAGGTCTTCATCATCATCATTCAGCTTTGATTCTTATTTATACCAATTCAATAATACTACTAACAATATTGTTGCTCAATTGAACAGTACATTCGGCAACAATATGGCTAACGAAATAATTGTTGGTTATACGACAATTCGTGATAAACGTGGACCAGAGGGTGCTTTGACTCCTGAAATTCAAGTCAGACAGCCAGGTATAACTTATGAAATGGGAACTGATAGATATTCGTCAGCCAACAAGTTAGATCAAGATATAATTGAAGTAACAGATAATTTTTCCTATTTCCTTGGCGATCATATTTTTACGATTGGTACACACAATGAATTCTTTTCATTTACGAACTTATTCTTAAGATCTTTTGCAGGATACTATCAATATAATTCGCTCGCTGATCTTCAGGCTGGAAACGTAAGTTTTTACCAGAGAGTAGCTGCAAGAGACGGAAAAGATCCTGCAGCTAATTTTCCTGTAGCACAATTTGGTTTCTATGCACAAGATGATTGGAAGGTTCTGAAAAACTTTAAATTGACATTAGGTGTAAGAGTTGATATTCCAACATTCCCAGATCTACCGTTTGCAAATGATTCTGTAGCAAAATACTTCCC
Organism: uncultured Ignavibacteriaceae bacterium; assembly: GCA_963804005.1. Classification (GTDB taxonomy): domain Bacteria; phylum Bacteroidota; class Ignavibacteria; order Ignavibacteriales; family Ignavibacteriaceae; genus JAGXRK01. Next base: position 72,067 of record CAWDOP010000012.1, read on the forward strand.
TGGGTATGCTACAGACACCGCTCCTAGTGGTAATATCCTCTTTGCACCACGTGTTGGTTTTAATTGGGACGTTTTTAGTGATAGAACAACACAAATAAGAGGCGGAATAGGAATATTTACTGGTAGGCCGGCTTATGTTTGGATCTCTAATCAATACGGTAACACAGGTGTTTCAGCATATGAAGTAAACGGAAGTGGTACTGATTTGGTCTTTTCACCAGATGGGTCAAATTTGCCTGATGTTGGTGATCCTGGAACAGGTGCCCCAAGTTATAGATCTGAAATCGACCTTTCAGATCCCGATCTTAAAATGCCACAGGTTTTAAGATTTGATGTTGGCATTGATCATCAATTGCCAATGGGTTTCGTCGGTACTGTTGAATTCCTGTATTCAAAAAGCATAAATGATTTTGTTTACAACAAATTGAACATTATAGATATTTCAAATCCATCAACTTTATTGCAGGATGGCAGACCTTTATATGGTGGAACAGATAGTAAAAACAATAATTTTACAGATGTAATGTATTTAAAGAGATACCGACCAGGGTTATTCTTACAATCTTTCATTCCAGTTACAGAGGACAGTTGCGAGAGGTATCTCAATTAACACTGGTTATACATATGGAAGAGCTGAAGATCTTAATAGTGTTAACTCATCACAGGCAAACTCGCAAATGAGATATAATCCTATCGCTGGTGATCCAAACAATCCTGTTCTTTCTACATCACAGTATGAAATTAGAGGTCGTGTGTTTTTATCATTATCATATGTAGAAGAATTCTTCAAAAATGCACCGACTACAATATCATTATTTTATAATGGTGAATCCGGTGCTCCATTCTCATACATTTATGGTAGTGATGTAAATGGTGACGGATTCGATCAGAACGACTTATTCTACATACCAAAAGATAATAATGATATATTACTTGGATCACTTTCTGGTGGTGCATTTGTAGCAAACTCCAGTATGTATACAGCTTTTAACAATTTTGTAAATAATAATGCATATTTAGCTTCTAACAAAGGACATATTGCTGAGAGAAATGCTGATACAAATCCATGGGTCAATTATGTAGATTTACATATTTCCCAGGATATTCCAATTGTTATGGGCCATACTTTGACTATCAACTATGATATTCTAAACGTGCTGAACCTTCTTAACACTGCTTGGGGATGGAACAGCAGTGTATTCAGTACTTATAGAGTTGTTAATAAAGTCGGTACAGTTACAGCTGGACCTGAGACTGGACAAAACGTTTACAGTTTTGCGGCTCCAACCAATAATACACCATTTACTGCAAGTAATCTTTCATCAAGATGGCAGATGCAATTAGGATTGAGATACTCATTCTAATTTGCACACTTATTATTAAATCAAAAGGCGATCTTAGGATCGCCTTTTTTATGTTCTTAATGAGGAAAAGAGATAACAAAATTATCTGAAAAATCGGGTGTGTTAATTATTACTTCAGACTTTTTCTTTATCCCTTTACTTGTTTAGGAGAGGGAGTATTTGAAAAGTAAAATTTTAATACAAAAGCTTTAAAACTCGGTCCGGTCTTATCGATCCGAGTAATCTGAATAAATCAGAAAAGGGAATATCCCGATCCCAGGAAAATAAAGTAATAAAAGCTTCGCCAACAACTAAATCTCTTGAAACCAATCCCCAAAATCTGCTGTCCTGACTGTCATCTCTATTATCACCCATCATAAAGTAATAATCTTTTTTGAAGGTGTAAAAAGAAACGGGAATATCTTTTATCATGACGACATTATTTTTTACATCCACTACTCTTTCTTCGTACTCACGGTCGATTATTGTTCTCCATTGTTCAACATTATAGATGTTAAGTGGTATTTTCATTCCTTTACTGGGAATTACCAGTGGACCATAGTTATCACGATTCCACGGCAATCCTTTAGGGAAGATATCATATTCAGCCGTTCCTTTTGGAATAGGTTTTAAATAAGTGCTGTTCATTCCCCTATAATATTTAATAAATGGCGGTCTCCAGAATTCTTTTCCGTTCACAAAGACAACCTTATCCACAATTTCAACAGTATCACCCGGTGTCCCAATACATCGCTTAACATAGTTTACACCTTTTTCATTTGGTACAAGCTGGTCTCTATCACCAGGATATTCAAATACAACAATGTCTTTTGGTTTAGGGTCTTTAAGAGCAGGAAGCCTGAAATAGAGAAGTTCAATTTCTGTAAATGGAATGTACTTAGGTGATGATGATCCGTAAATGAATTTATTTACAAGAACAAAATCTCCCACGAGAATTGTGTCTTCCATTGATCCGGTAGGAATTCTTGTATTCTGAATGATAAAAGTAATTATAAAAAATGCAGCAATGGCAGCAAATGCAAGCTGCTTGAAGAATTCTTTAACTTTCTCACCAAATGTTTTCGGTTTTTTCTCTTCTTCTTTTGGTTTTGATTTGAATATATTCTTTAGCTTTTCTTGAAACGACAATTTTATTTCTCCTGGTTATTTAACAATCTGATTTCTTCTAATTTCTTCTTTAAAACTTCATTAACAATTTTAGGATTTGCTTTGCCTTTAGTTTCTTTCATTATCTGACCGATAAAAAATCCCAATATTTTCTCATTACCTTTAAAATAACTCTGAACCTGATCTTTGTTATTACTTAAAATTATTTCAACGATTTTTAATATCTCACTTTCATCCGATATCTGAACAAGATTTTTTTCTTTAACAATTTCTTCAGCATCTTTATTCTCATCTACCATAATCGGAAAAATGTCTTTGGCAATTTTACCGCTTATTGTACCATCTTTAATAAGGTTTATCATTTTACCGAGTTTCTCCGGTTCAATAGGAAAATCATTTATCCCAATTTTCTTCTCATTGATAACACCAAGAACTTCACTCATAACCCAGTTGCTGGCAGTTTTATAATCGTCGGTTATACTAACTACCTTTTCATAATACGCAGCAATATCTTTTGATTGAGTAAGAACTTCAGCATCATAATGGGGAAGTGAGAAACATTCAACAAATCTATCTAACTTTTTATCCGGTAATTCCGGCATAGAAGTATATATTTTCTGTTCCCATTCTTTATCAACTACAACCGGCATTAAATCCGGATCAGGAAAATATCTGTAATCGTGTGCTTCTTCTTTTGATCTCATAGGATAAGCTTCATTCAAATTTGCATCCCAAAGCAAAGTCTGCTGAATAATCTCTTCTCCATCTTCAATTGCTTCTATCTGTCTGTGTATCTCATATGTCAATGCTCTTTCGACGTTTCGGAACGAATTTAGGTTCTTTATTTCCGTTTTAGTACCAAATATTTCACTGCCAGACGGACGAATGGAAACATTTGCATCACATCTCAAAGAACCTTCTTCCATGTTGCCATCACAGATATCAAGGTATTGAAGTATCTGTTTCATCTGTGTAAGATATAAATATGCTTCTTCAGGTGCTCTTATATCCGGTTCGCTTACAATTTCAAGAAGCGGAACACCACATCGATTCACATCAACAAGAGTTGAACTACTCTGATCGTGAATTAATTTTCCCGCATCTTCTTCCATGTGAATTCTTGTAATACCGATTTTCTTTTTATTTCCATCTTTCATTTTTATTTCTAAATATCCGTGTTCACAAAGTGGTAGTTCATATTGTGAAATCTGGTAGCCTTTAGGCAGATCAGGATAAAAATAATTTTTTCGTGCAAATATTGAATTCTCGTTTATAGTGCAATTTGTGGCTAATCCCATCAGAACTGAACACTCAACAACTTTTTTGTTGAGAACAGGAAGAACGCCTGGATGACCGAGGCAAACGGGACAAACATTACTATTTGGTTCATTTCCGAATTTTGTAGAGCAGCCGCAAAATATTTTCGTATCGGTGAGTAGTTGTGCGTGAACTTCAAGTCCTATTACTGCTTCATATTTGGAATTCATTTACCTAATTGCTTATTAAGACTGCCAAATATAAAAAAGAATGGATACATTAAGAAAGATTATTTTGAGGTACACATTCTTTAGATTATCAATAAGAAAATTTTACCTCATACTTTTTGAATTGAAAAGATTTTAAGAATAGATATTAGACTTTACAATTCAGCAGCGAGTTCATCCTGAAATTTAATTTTATCCAATTCGCCGATAACCTGAGTTTTAATACTGTTATACTCTGCTATTAGTTCTTTTTTAACCGGATAAGAAGGAGGATTTTTTTCTTTATATGGATCAACCTGGACTCCATTTTTCCAAAAGCGGAAACATAGATGTGGTCCTGTTGCTAATCCGGTGCTGCCTACATAACCGATTACTTGTCCCTGTTTAACAGTAACTCCTCTCTTAATTCCTTTGGCAAAGCGAGACATATGGAGATATTGAGTTGAGTAAATAGAGTTATGCTTTACTTTAACATAATTGCCATTACCGCCTGAATAGCCAACCCCAACCACAACTCCATCGCCAATCGTTCTGATTGGTGTTCCGCGAGGGGCAGCATAATCAGTTCCGAGATGAGGTTTACTTCTTTTTAATATAGGATGGAATCTGTTTTTACTAAAGCGTGAACTGATTCTTGAAAATTCAAGAGGGGCTTTTAAGAAAGTTTTACGCATACTATTACCATCCTGATCAAAAAATTGTAAAATGCTGTCCTGCTCAAGAGGAATTGCATAATACTCTTGCCCCTTATGCTGAAAATATGCACCAATAATATTTCCTGTACCGATTATCTTATCACCGACTAATTTTTCTTCATAAATAACTTTGAAGCGGTCACCTTTTTGGATTCCATAAAAATCAACTTGCCATGCAAATATTTGGGAAAGTTTAATAGCAAGTTCTATACGTGCACCGTTTTCGGATAGGCAAGCATATAAGGAATTATTAATAGTAGCAGATAAAGATTCTTTTCTTATTTCGACAGAGATTGCATCTTCATAAATCCGCAATGAATCATTCAAATCAAAAACTATGATATTAATGTTATCTTTTTGATAGACAAGGTAGCGAAGTTGAGCAAGAGAATCGTCACTAACATAGAAATGATACGGTCTGCCTGCCCTGATTGATCTAACGTTAAATACTTCTTTCGCTTTTAAGATGACTTCTTCAAGAGAAAATTTACCAAGATTGAAAGAATTAAGAATATCTGAAAGAGTTTCGTTTCTCTGGACATCTTTAATTGTCTCGACAAGTTCTAAATCAATAAATCCGAATTGATTAAGTGGTTGTTCTTCTTCAACAACCTCAGTGTTTGTTTTCTCATCCTCTGAATTAATAAAGGTTCTGGCAATTACAAATCCAAACAGAATTATTACAATAGAATAAAATAAAATGAGGAATAGGGAGGTATTTTCTTTAATCTGCATTAAGTATTAAATAAGTTGCTGAAATTTTAATATTAAGTTAAAAACATCCACAAAGTATTACAATACGGAAGAAGAATCTCTGGGTCAAAAACAAATTATAAAATTTTTTCTTACGAAATGATTTTTTATTTTTTACACAGAAAAAAATGACAACAAAACAAATTACCGGACTACTGATCGGGTTATTAACTTTTACAATTATAATTGTTTTTGCTGATCTCGATCCTTCAAAACCCGATATAACTAAAATGGCTGCAGTAGCAGTACTAATGGCAATATTGTGGATAACAGAAGCGATCCCACTGGCTGCCACTTCACTAATTCCACTTGTTTTTTTCCCATTGCTCGCTATTCTGCCGGGCGAAGAAATTGCCGGAGCTTATATTAATTCTGTTATCTTTTTGTTCCTTGGCGGATTTTTAATAGCAATTGCCATGGAAAAATGGGGACTCCACAAAAGAATAGCGTTAAAAATAATTACAATTTTCGGCGGCACACCAAATTCAATTATAATCGGATTCATGTTTGCTTCAGCATTTCTTTCAATGTGGATAAGTAACACTGCAACTGCTGTTATGATGCTTCCTATTGCACTTTCAATCATTATAAAAATAGAAGAAGAATTTGGTAAGGAAAAGGCATTAAATTTTTCCAGAAGTCTTTTACTATCTATTGCGTATGCTTGTTCAATAGGAGGAATGAGCACACTGATTGGAACTCCACCGAATCTTGCTCTTATAAGAATCTATAAAATAATTTATCCGAACGCTCCGGAAATTACTTTCGGAAGTTGGATGATGCTTGGACTTCCGGTAGCAATTTTAATGCTGATTTTTGCTGCCTTCTTAATTACAAAAGTATTTTATAAGATTGATAAGACAATCATAATAGACAAACAATTTATTTCTGATGAATATAAAAAACTTGGTTCAGCATCTTTCGAAGAAAAAATAATTGGGACAATATTTATTACAACTGCCCTTTTATGGATTTTTAGAACTGATCTTAACTTTGGATTTATCATTATTACAGGCTGGTCTTCATTATTTTCATTTCCATCCTACATCGATGATGGTACAATTGCAATTACAATGGCGCTAATTCTTTTTTTGATTCCATCGAAGGATATTACCAACAAGAGAACAATACTGGGGTTAGGTGCATTTGAAAAAGTTCCGTGGAGTATAATTCTTTTATTTGGAGGAGGATTTGCTCTTGCAAGCGGATTCAGTCATTCTGGCTTGTCCGATTATATCGGTAATCGATTAAGTATTTTAAGTGATTACAATACAATTATTATGATTGTAGCAGTTGCCTTCACTATGAATTTTTTAACAGAGCTCACGTCTAACACAGCAACAACACAAATGATACTTCCAATTCTAGCTGCAGTTTCTGTTGCTATTGGAGTTCACCCGCTACTGCTCATGATTACTGCAACTCTTTCTGCTTCTATGGCATTTATGCTTCCGGTTGCTACCCCACCAAACACGATAATTTTTGCCAGTCGAAGAATTAAGGTTATCGATATGGTGAAAGCCGGATTCACATTAAATTTAGTTGGAGTTCTAACTGTTAGTTTACTTGTCTATCTTCTTGGAAGTTTAATCTTTGATCTTAGTGCATTCCCTGATTGGGCAAAATAAAAATACTATGTACCTTCAATGAATATCTTGAAGTAATGGAATTTTGGAGTGCTGAATTCTTATAAAGTATCATTCTAAAAAAGGATGTTGAAATTGACAATAATATCTAATAAGTTCTTTGAAGATTATTTCTCGTTCTAATTAATATGAAAAGATTCCTAATTAATATTGGCTTAGTTACCTTACTTTTTCTACTTTCAACTTCCTGTAGACTAGATGTAGTTGAACCTGAAAAATTTGGTTCTGAGATAAATCAACCGATCCAGGAGTCAAGACTTAATTATCTGAGTTATGAAATAAATGCTGAAGACTACTCTGGTAATTCTGTGATAGTATTAAACTTTAATGTTAATAAATCAACACTTTTTATGACTTTGCTGGACCATAATAATGGTAGTGTGAAACTTGAGATTAAGAATTCATACGAGGATATAGTATTTCGCACGGAGCTAATTGATGATTTAACATCTTATACAAGAAATTTATCTGTGTCTAATTTTTCACGTCTGTACATTTCAATAAATAATTTCTCGGGTAAATTTAAAATTCGTATTACAGCCAAAATTGAATAATGAAATTCAAATAAATTTTACTATGGATTAAGTCTGCACTTTCCTTATTTTTGCATGCCTAAAAAAATCGATTAAGCGTAGAGAATTATTATCCAACAATGCGAATAAAACCGAGAAAGTGATTTTTATTTATTCATCAATCCAATTCGGCCATTTTATGGGGGAAGTTAGAACATGAAATCTCTTTTAGAACTACAATTTCATTTCCCAGAAATCAAATCAACTGAAATTCCATTACGTAATCAAATAGAAGAAAAATATAAATGGAATTTAACTGATATATATAAATCAGATGATGAATGGGAATTAGACTTCCTCTGGGTAGAGAAAAATATTCCTCGTTATAAAGATTTTGATGGCAAATTATCTTCTGATTCTGAAGTACTTCTTGTATGCTTGAAATTTGATGACGAATTGAGTACAAAAATTGACAGGTTGTATTTGTATGCAATGCTTGCCAAAGACAGCGATATGCGTGTAACAAAATATCAGGGAATGGACGACAGGATTAAAGGACTTCATTCAAAAGCTTCAACTGCTTCATCATTTATTAGTCCTGAACTTCTCAGCATTGAGGATGAAAAACTTTTGGCTATGATTAATTCTAACGATGAACTTAAAGTTTATCGGCATGCGATTGAAAATCTCTTACGAACTAAAAAGCACACATTAAAAAAAGAGCAGGAAGAAATTCTTGCATTATCTAGTGAAATTTCTCAAACTCCTTATAATACATTTTCCATCTTTACAAATGCAGATATAAAATTTCCATATGTTAAAGATGAACATGGTAATAATGTTGAAATGTCGCACGCAAGATATTCTGCTGCGCTTTACTCAAAAGACAAAGAATATCGTGAACGTGCGTTCAAAGCTTATCTTTCTCCTTATAAAAATTATGTAAATACTTTTGCATCTTTGTTTAATGGTAATCTTAAGACGAATATCTTTTATGCAAGAGCAAGAAAATATTCATCTGCACGTGAAGCTTCACTTGATAAAAACAATATTCCACTTTCTGTTTATGATAACCTGGTGGAAACAGCAGGTAAAAATATTGCTCCAATGCACAGATGGGCAGAATTAAAAAAGAAAGTTCTGGGATTATCAGAATTACACCCGTACGATGCTTATGTAACTTTATTTGAAGAAGCTGATAATAAAAAATATTCTTATGATGAAGCTAAAAATATTGTTCTGGATTCTCTAAAAGTTATGGGTGATGATTATTTGAATGCACTTAAAACTGCGTTTGAAAAAAGATGGATTGATGTTTATGAAACTCAGGCTAAGAAAAGCGGAGCTTATTCTTCAGGCACTACATTCGGTGTTCATCCTTATGTTTTATTGAACTGGACAGATTTATTAAATGATGTCTTCACTCTTACTCATGAAATGGGTCATAATATGCATTCATATTATACCGGATTGACCCAACCATACACTTATGCAAATTACTCAATCTTTCTTGCAGAAGTGGCTTCAACTTTTAATGAATCATTATTGCTGGATTATCTAATAAGTAAATCAAATTCTAAAGCCGAAAAACTTTTTCTTCTCGAAAAATATCTTAATAATATCACATCGACATTTTATCGGCAAGTAATGTTTGCTGAATTTGAAACGGAGGCGTATGATAGAACTGAGAAAGGTGAAGCGTTAACACTGGATGTGTTATGTAAAATGTATAAAGATGTTTATCAGAAATACTGGGGACCTGCAATGGTGATTGATAACGAAGAAGAATATACCTGGGCGCGTGTTCCTCATTTCTATTATAACTTTTATGTTTACCAGTATGCAACCGGATTTGCAGCATCACAGGTACTTGCAAATCTTGTGAAGAACGATGGAGAGAAAGCAATTAATAAATATCTGAATTTCTTAAAAGCAGGTAGTTCTGATTATCCAATCAACATTCTTAAAAATGCAGGAGTTGATATGAATTCTCCCGAACCTGTTTTAACTGTCACAAAAAAAATGAACGAGATTCTTGATGAAATGGAATCTTTGATGAACACTTAAAATTATGGAATAAAAATGAAAGTCTATACAAAAAAAGCTCTTAATGAATTTAACCAATCGCTTACTTACGATGATATTAGTTTAATACCTTCAGAAATATCACGAATAAAGTCACGATCTGATGCGCTAACCAATTGTAGTTTTCTCGGATTAAAACTATCAGTGCCCGTTATTTCGAGTCCGATGGATACTGTTACCGGAATAGAAATGGCAAAGGAATTATCAAACCTTGGCTGTCTTGGCATACTTAATCGTTTTGATTCCTCACTCGATGAAGTTTTATCCAATGGAAAAAGCGTAAGAGGAATCAAAGGCGTTTCGATCTCAGTTACAACTAGCTTAAAAACTATTGAAAAACTTGTCTCATGCAATTATGTTATTTGTATTGATACAGCAAATGCTAATAATAAAGAAGTTCTTAAAAAAACCGAGCAGATCAGGAAAAAATTTGAATCAGCTAAACTTATTGTTGGTAATATTGCTCATGGTTCTACGCTTCAACAGCTTGAGGATGTGGGAGCAGATGCAGTAAGAGTTGGTATTGGCAGCGGAAGTGTTTGCACTACATCGATTCAAACAGGTATTGGTATTGGTCAGGTTTCTTCGCTATTGAATACTTACTTTGCAAGAGAAAATAAAAAACTGAAAATAAAAATTATTGCAGACGGCGGAATAAAATCTCCGGGTGATGTTGTAAAAGCTATTGCTCTCGGTGCCGATATTGTGATGCTTGGAAGAATGCTTTCGGGCACAAGAGAAACACCTGGTGAAGTTATTAAGTACCAGGGACAGTTGTGGAAAAAGTACAGGGGCTCAGCTTCTTTTGGTGTAAAGATGAGAAATGAATTTATTGAAGGTGAAGAAACGATGGTTGCTTATAAAGGCGCAGTCCAGAATGTGATTAATGCTATTTCTGACGGACTGAAAAGTTCTATGAGTTATATGAACTGTCTTAATCTTAATGAACTCAGGAAAATCAATGCTTTTGCAATTTTGAGTAATAGTTCTTATCTGGAACGATTACCTAAAATTTAACACTATATTTTCTTCTTTTTTAGTCTCAAAGAGTTACTAACCACAGAAACAGAACTGAGCGACATTGCAAGCGCTGCAAATACAGGACTTAGTAATCCGAAAGCCGCTAACGGAACTCCGATAGCATTATAGATAAAGGCCCAGAAAAGATTTTGTTTTACAGTTTTTATAACTGCTTTAGAGAGTTTTATAGAATTAACAACACCATTAAGATCACCGCTCATCAGAACAACGCCTGCAGTTTCAATAGCAACATCCGTTCCTGTTCCAATTGCCACACCAACATCTGCTTGTGCAAGTGCTGGTGCATCGTTTATACCATCGCCGACCATTGCTACAATATTATTCTTGTTTTGATATTCCGAAACTATTCTTGCTTTATTTGAAGGTAAAACTTCTGCGCGGAATTCATCAATTCCAACTCTTTCCGCAATAGCTTTTGCAGTTTTGAAATTATCTCCTGTTAATAGCACAGGTTTTATTCCCATATTTTTAATTTCCTTGATTGCGTTGACTGCATTGTCTTTAACAGGATCTTCTATTGTTATTAATCCTCTGACATTGTTATCTATTGCTACAAGAATCACAGTCATTACTTCATCCAATAGACCATCAAACTGATTTTTAATCATTGATAAGTCAATCGAATTATCATTCATTAATTTTTCATTACCGATAAGAACTGTTTTCTCTTCAACTTTTGCTTTGATACCAAAACCCGTGAGACTTTCAAATGAAACCAAACTCTTTACAGAAATTTCTTTTCGTGAAGAATAATCAACAATAGCTTTTGCTAATGGATGCTCTGATCTTTTTTCAGCAGGAATAATGAATGATAAAAGTTCTTTCTCAGTTATATCAAAAGTAATAATACTTTTTACTGCAGGATTTCCTTTCGTGATAGTTCCTGTCTTATCAAAAATTATTGTGTTTACTTTATGAAATCTTTCCAGATTTTCTCCATCTTTAAATAAAATTCCATTCTGTGCACCCTTGCCCATTCCAACAATTAATGCCGTTGGAGTTGCAAGTCCCAAAGCACACGGACATGCAATTATCAACACAGCAATAAAGTTTACCAATGCAATATTGAATTGGTTGGTAACTCCGAATAGAAGCCATCCTATAAAAGTGAATATTGCTATGAGAATTATAACAGGCACAAATACGGAAGCAACTTTATCTGCTAATTGCTGAATTGGAGCCTTAGACCCTTGAGCGTCCTCAACAAGTTTAATTATTTGTCCAAGAACTGAATTTTGTCCTACTTCATTAATTGTAAATTCAAATGTTCCTGTTTTATTTATTGTTCCGCCAAATACTTTTGAACCAATATCTTTTTCAACGGGGAGACTTTCGCCGGTTACCATTGATTCATCAATTGTAGAGTATCCTTTAGTGATTTTCCCATCCGCAGGAATTTTTTCTCCCGGCTTTACAATTACAATATCGCCAGGTAACAGATCATTAATTTGCTTTTCAAGTTCTTCGCCATCAATTACAACTAATGCAGTTTTGGGACGAAGCTCAAGCAAGTTCTTTACAGCATTTCCTGTCTGGGATTTGGCTCGAATCTCAAGCCATTTACCCATAAGTATTAATGTTATTATAACGGCAGCAGTATCATAATAAACGTGAACTTCTTGATGATGTGAAAAAAGCATTTCAGGAAAAAGTGTTACAATAAGACTAATCAAATAAGCTGAACCGGTTCCAATTGCAACAAGTGAATTCATATCTGCAGTAAAATGAAGTAAATTTTTCCAAAAAGCAGAAAAAAATCTTTTCCCGGGGATGAAAATAATCGGAGTGGTTAACAGCAGAAGAATTTTATTGATTTGTTCTGTTGATAATGGAATAATGTCGGTAAATGCTTCCCACATCATTCCCATATTTATTATTATAATTGGTATTGTTAGAATAAGTGCAAATATAAAATCCTTTTTGGTCTGTCCTTCATGTGAACTTTTATAATCTGTCGTTTGTTTCAATGAAGAAGTATCTGTCTTATTACTGAGAACAGAAAAATCAATTTTATAACCTACATCATCTACCAGCTCAGCAATTTTATTCAGATCAACATTTTCAGAATCAATTTCAAACGATACTTTTTCTGTTGCCAGGTTTACTGAAACATTCTTTATGCCTTCTGCTTTCGAAATTGCTTTTTCAACTTTTGTAACACAACTTGCACAAGTCATTCCTTCAACGGGCAGAGATATTTTTTTTGTCATAAAATTATTTTTAGTTTTTGATATATTTGATGAATAATTGAATGTCTGAATAAAAACCAATCAACCATTCAACTTCAATCATTGTATTAATTAAAACTAATTACTTTGTATCCCGCATTTTCAATTGCTTTAACAATTACTTCCGAAGATAAATTGTTTTTATCAGTATCAACTACAACAGTTCCAATTTCAACTTTATAGTCTTGTGCATTTACTTTATTTAATTCCTTCTTAACAGCCATTACGCAATGACCACAGGACATTCCTTCAATTTTAAATGTACGTTCCATAATTTATTCTCCTTTTATTTTCCGACGTAAAGTTATAAAAGAAAAACAGGTTGGGTGTTATAGAATAATAGGATTGATTAACAAAATCTTCAGATGACTTTATCTATAGGTTTTCTGCGTAAGTTTTTGAATTGTTTGAAGTAGGAAGGTGTTAGTCCGGTTACTTTTTTAAATTGATTTGACAGATGCTGAACGCTGCTGTATTCAAGCCGGTATGCAATTTCACTTAAAGTGAGTTCATCGTAAACCAGAAGTTCTTTTACCTTTTCAATTTTCTGCATGATAATGAATTTTTCAATTGTTGTTCCTTCAATTGAAGAAAATAAAGTTGAAATGTATTGATAGCTTAATGAGGTTTCATCGGCTATTGCTTTAGCATAATTAACTTTTGATATCTTACCTTCACTTAGCTCTTTCATTTTATTGATGACCGTTAATTTTATCTTTTCAATTATTCTTGAATTTTTATCATCTATAAGTTCAAACCCATTTATCTCAAGGACAGCTTTAATTTTATCAAGACTAATTTTTTCATTCGATTGTAATTCTACTTCACCAAGAGAAATATCAAGTACCTGGTAACCAAGCTTTTCCATTTCTTCTCTAACTACTTTAATACAGCGGTTGCAAACCATATTTTTAATATTCAGAGTCAATTTTTCAGACATTAGATCACTTTGGAAATTTGTTTTTGGAAAGATATAAAAAAAGAAATGAAAAAATTTAATAGAAAGATGTAATTATTAATTCTTACCGAAACTTTAAAGTGTACATATCCGTTTTTCCGATTGATTGAAGAGTGTATAAACTTCTATTGATTTTTTTTTCAGAGCACTTCGAATTACTATCTGAAGAAAGATCGTTTATCACAGTAAATCTCTCAGAAGTTTTTCTTTTTCTATCGTTTTCGTGATTCAATAATATTGATTTCGGAATCTCAATTTTCTGTACTTTCACTGGACTAGCTCTATTAATCGGTTTAGGAGCTGGTTCAATCTTATTTCTTGTTCTTATCTTGTAAATAGAATAGGAAAGTGAGAAAATACCAAAGACCAGTAGTATGATTAAAAAAATAGTCTGCTTTATGATTTCAAATAATTCCATTTTTCTTGCGGTTTTATTAAATATTTGCCAATTATTGTACCAAATAACTAAGATGCAATAAAGTCAAAAATCAAAAAATATTTGAAGAATTCTTAGTTGAATCTATTTTGAATTGAGAAAGTTATCAATTTGAGAAAAAAATCTACTTTTCCATAAAAAGTATTCCATGCTTTTACTTATCCATAATAATTGATTTTATATCAAAACTTTGATAACTTAACCTCCTAATTTATAAAGACTTAGTAAATTCTTCACTAATCAAAAGGCAAAAAATGACAAAGGCAGATATTGTCGACAGGGTTGCAGCCGGAACAGGTTTAACTAAACTTGAGACCGAAGCAATTATTGAAGGATTCATTACAACTGTAATTGAAGCTTTGAAAGACGGTAAAGGAATTGAGATAAGAGGTTTCGGCAGCTATAAAGTTAAGAAAAAGAACGCACGTCAAGCACGAAATCCTAAAACAGGTGAACAGGTATTTGTACCTGAGCATTTTGTACCAACATTCAAGTTCTCAAAAGACTTTAAAGATATTGTTGATAAAGGAATGAAGGAAAAAGGAACAGCTATCTGATGACAAAGTTTTGTGGTGAATGCGGATTTGAGTTTGACAGGGATTATAAATTTTGTCCCGAGTGCGGAATAAAAGTATCGCGTTCTTCTGATGAAAGAAAAACAGGAAAGATAACTAAACCGGGAAAAGTTAAACCTGCAGCAGTCGATGATAAACGGTTAGACCCTAAAGTTATTATCGGAATATTTGGTGGTGGAGCAATAATAATACTTCTTATTTTTCTATTGACAGGTAAATTTGATTCACCAGGTACTACCCAAACATCTATGCCGCCACAAACGAGTTCAGGTGTAGATTTGAATAATCTTCAACTTATAAACCAACTTGAAGAAAAAATAAAATTAAATCCTGAGGATCACCAAACTTTGCTCGATCTGGCGCATCTGAAAAATGATTCGGGGTTATTTGAACAGGCAATAATTAATTATAAATCTTATCTTGAACTTCATCCTGATGATGCAGATGCAAGAATTGATATGGGAGTTTGTTATTTCAATTTGCAGGATTTTGAAACTGCAAAAAAAGAAATGTTAAAAGCACTTGAGTATTCACCAAAACATCAGATAGGTCATTTGAATTTGGGTGTTGTTACTTTAAGTGCCGGTAATCTTGAAGAATCGAAAGAATGGTTTAAAAAAACGATTGAAATTGATCCCGCGTCCGATGTTGCAAAGCGGGCAGAGGAATTATTAAAATCACATTAAATTAATTTATCCTAATTAAGGAGTAGCGAATGCCTTGCGGTAAAAAAAGAAAACGCCATAAAATGTCGACTCACAAAAGAAAAAAAAGATTAAGAAAGAACAGACATAAAAAGAAAATAAGATAGTCATTTAAGTTAAGGATTTGTCTGAGGCTGAGGATTAAATTACCTTAGCCTCAAGCTTAACCTTTTAAAAATTATTTAAATTACTAACCAATAATAATTCAACTTACATTTTTCCAATAGTTTGCTTTTACACATGCCAACTTAGCTCAGTTGGTAGAGCAGCTCATTCGTAATGAGCAGGTCGCCGGTTCGACTCCGGCAGTTGGCTCTGAAAATTTCAAATTCAGATTAAAAAATCCTTCCTTAATGCTTACAATTGTTGATAATCATTTATTACACACTAATTACACACTGTAAATCCAGAGAAACAGCTGAACAACCATTTGATGTTTCATAAGTGCTAATAACATACTTTGAGCTGTAAAATGTGCTCATTCATAGCCGGAAGAAATGCCGGCTTTTTTTGTTTAACCCTGTTTCCGTTGCGTTTTAGCAATTAAAAAAATGTTAGACTTATTAAAATCCTTTCATTATTTTTCAGTGCTTCTATTTTACAGGGTTCAGATCGCGTATGACGATTACTCTCCCTTTGACCTCTTTTAATTACCTCGGGGGAGCCGAGTTGGTGGGTAAATTTATTAATCAATTAAGTCAATTTACATATGCCTCTTTTCCAAAAATCAGTTGTTAACAAGTACTTAAAAAATCTTAATCCAAAAACTCTGGATGAAGCTTACAAGCAATTCTTGCAGTTTTATGGTGATACAGAACGTATTGAAAACATACGTTTACTTAAGGAAGAAAATTACCAGGAAGGTTTCTTACGCGAGATATTTGTTGATGTTCTTGGCTACACTATCAATCCAGATAAAAGCTACAACCTTACAACTGAGTTCAAAAATCTAACTGATTCCAAAAAAGCTGATGGTGCAATCCTGCTTGCTGAAAAAGCTATCGGTGTTATTGAGTTAAAATCCACAAAAACTCCGGACCTTGAATCAATCTGTGACCAGGCATTTAATTATAAAAACAATCAACCTAATTGCAGGTTTGTAATTACATCCAACTTTGAAAAACTACGTCTCTACATTGATAACGCAACAGATTGGGAAGAGTTTAATTTATTTCAACTTGATTTCGAAAGTTTCCACAGGTTTTATCTTTATTTAAGCAGAGATAGCATTTTTAATGGTATTACAACAAAGTTAAAAGATGAATCCAAACTGCACGAAGAAGATATAACAGGTAAGCTTTATAACAATTACTCCGTTTTTAAGCAGCAGTTGTTTAATGATTTAATAAAACACAATCCACAGCAGAATAAACTTTTGCTTTTCCATAAATCGCAAAAACTGTTGGATAGAATATTGTTTGTGTTATTTGCAGAAGACCGTGGTTTGCTTCCGCCTAATGCAATTACTAAGATTGTTGACCAATGGAAATCCCTTAAAGATCTCGACGAAGAAAAATCACTTTACTCACGCTTTGTAAAATTGTTTCATCACTTAGATGAAGGACATAAATACAAAGAGTATGAATTGCCTGCTTACAATGGCGGTCTATTCGAGGAAGATACTTTGCTTGATAGTTTAATTATTTCCAATGAAGTGCTTCACTCAAACTCGCTAAAACTTTCCTCGTATGATTTTAACACCGAAGTTGATGTAAACATTCTTGGTCATATTTTTGAAAACAGCATTACCGAAATTGAAAAGGTTAAAGCAGAGATTAAAGGTGAACAGTCTGATAAGAACCGTAGTCGCAGAAAAAAAGAAGGCATATTTTATACTCCTAAGTACATCACAAAATATATTGTCGATAATACCGTTGGTGCTCTTTGCAACGAAAAGAAAAAAGAACTTAGCATTGATAATATTGAAAATGAGATTATTGAGAACAGTCGTACTACAAAAGGTAAGCTCACCAAAAAAGCCGAAACACTTTTACAAAAGCTTAATGATTATAGGGCTTTCTTAAAATCGTTAAAGATTCTGGATCCTGCTTGCGGTAGTGGTGCGTTCCTAAATCAGGCATTGGAGTTTTTAATTAATGAACACGAATTGATTGATAGTTACAGGCGTGAACTTGAACAAGATAGTTTAGGTCTTTATGATATTACTAAAACTATTCTTGAAAATAATCTTTACGGTGTGGATATAAATGAAGAAGCAGTTGAAATTGCAAAACTTTCTTTGTGGATACGAACTGCAGAACGTGGTAGAAAACTTTCTGATCTTAACAATAACATTAAATGCGGTAACTCTTTAATTGATGATCCGGCTGTAGCTGGTGATAAAGCTTTTGATTGGCAAGAAGAATTTCCTGAGATTATGCGAGATGGTGGCTTTGATGTTATTATTGGTAATCCACCTTATATATCAAATAAAAAAATGCATAGAGAAAATCTTCAGCATTTTATAAAATTCTGGAATCAAAAATATGAGTCTTAAAAGGCTGGAAATTATGACATTTATGTGCTCTTTGTTGAACAAGGATTAAAATTATTAAAGAGTAATTCTTATTTATCTTTTATACTTCCAAATAAATTTTTGATTGCAAAATATTCTAAAGTAATACTTAAGATTATTTATGATAAATTCAGTTTTGTTGAAATCGTAGATTATTCGAATATAAATGTGTTTGAAGAGGCATCTGTTTATCCAATTATCGTTACAATAAGGAATAATTCTTTTAAATATAAAACTGTAAATAGGAAAACTTTAATATTTGAAAACAATAGAATTACTTTTAATACAAAACAATGGGATTTTATTGAACTGAAATTTATGGACTCAAAAGGTGATCACTCTGCAAAGATTGTTGAGAAGATTAGATCAACTCGAAATACTATAAATCATCTAATAGCATTTGAACCGGGTATAAATGGTTTTCAATTTACAAATTACTCCAAGTGTGTTACTGAGGGTAAAAAAAATGAAGATTCAAAAAAATTAATCGTTACAGGGAATATAGACCCTTATGTTATTCTTGGTGTAATTACTAGATACAAAAAGGTGGATTATCAAGATCCATATATTTATTATGATCCAAAGATAATTTCTGATGGTAAATGGGCGTTATTTAATAAACCTAAAATTTTAGTGGCTGGTATGACAAAAAGAATTGAAGCATATGGTGATTTTCTTGGCGCAATGGCCCCTGCTGTTAGTGTTTATAGTCTTTGTGCAGACGTTTCACTTTTAAAAGGTGTCCTTTTAATTCTTAATTCTAAACTGATTAATTGGTTTTTCGCTCATAAGTTTTCTGATAAGCATTTAGCTGGTGGATATATAAGCATAAATAACACATTGCTAAAAGAAATTCCTTTTTTAAATATTCCTACTAATATTTCTAATGATCTTAATAATAGAATTTCATCATTACATTTTGATAAATTTTCAAAACAAAACACATTTCTTTCACGCATACAATCCAACTTTACAATAGAAAAACCATCCAACAAACTAAAAGAGTTTTACAACTACGATTTCAAGACATTCATTTCAGAATTAAAGAAAAAGAAAATAACACTAACTCTAAAACAACAAGATGAGTGGGAACAATACTTTAATGAATACAAAACAGAAATAAATAAACTCCAACAGCAAATAAACCAAACAGATAAAGAAATAGACCAGCTTGTTTACAAACTTTACGGCTTAACAGAAGAAGAAATAAAAATTGTAGAAGAAAGTATTAAATAATTTTTTAGTTAAAGGTTTTACTATGGTATTATTTTATGAAGGTAAAAAGCTCACTGAATATCAATTCAATAGTGAAAAAGAATTTGAAAGTAATGTGTTTGATAATTCTAAATTATTTTTCGGTAATTCTTCAATTTACATCGATGCAAAAAAGAAAATCGATTCAAAATTTTTAGGTAGCTCAATACCAGATGGTTTTCTATTTGATTTGTCAGATATTGAAAATCCCGAATTCTATATTGTGGAAGTTGAACTAACGGATCACGACTTTTATAAACACATATTCCCTCAACTAACAAAGTTTTTTTCCTTTCTAAAAAATCCTCAAAGTGTTGCTGAACTCGTTGATAAAATTTTCAAGATTATTGACACATCTCCAGAATATAAACGTGCGTTTAAATCTTTAATTGGCAATCAGGAACTTTATAAATTTATAAAGGATACAATTGAAAATAGTCGTAATGTCCTTTTAATCTTGGATGGCGATAAAGACGAATTGCCTGAAATAATGGAAACTTACACGGATACTTGGGGTTCAATTGTCACACTTCTTATTATAAAAAAGTTTAAATACAAAGATGATGTTATTTACTCAGTGTTCCCGGATTTTAAGGACATCCAGTATGTTGATGCAGAATCATGTAATGTAAAAAAATCTGGTAAAAAAATATTCTACCTGACTGAAGAAGAAAAAGTAGCAAGAACAAATAAAGAAGCTCAAAAGGCATTTTATAAAATTAAAGAGGCACTACTCAAAATAAATAATGAGATAATACTTAATCCTCAAAAATATTATTTATCTGTTTCTTTCGTTCGTAACATAGCGTTTTTCAAATTTCGCCGAAGCAAAATCAGATTAATTCTAATGCTTCCAGAAGAATCAGTAAGAGGAATCATAAAAAATCATCCTATCATTACACTTTCTGCTTCTGTACAAAAATTTTATAATGGCCCAAGTTGTGCAATTGATATTGTGGATGATAAGAATATTGAAGAAATTATTGCAGCTTTTGAACAATTAATTACAAAAATGTCAGTATAATTTTATATTCCTAAAGAACAAAAATTCATTCAGAAATTTAGTCAGAAGTGAGAACTGGGGATTAAAAAATCTTTCCCTAATGCTTACAATTGTTGACCATTATGAAATTGCATCAACTATATCCTGGCTTGTCCTAAAGAAAGTTTCAATTTATGAAGTTAGCAACCTACTTTGACACGCTGATATAAAAACAACGTAGAGCTTTACAAATCTTAAAAGTGATGATTTGAGGAATGCTGTGAATAAGCTGGATTAAAAATCCCTATCAACCTGCATACCGTCAGGCAGGCTTTCATTGATAGGGGATAATAATAAGTAAATTATAGTAATTATGTTGTCTTCGGTTTATTGATAGATTTATTAACTAAATTATATATCCAGGCAATTAAAAAGCCTGTGATAAAACCATCAACAAATCCCCATAAGAATCCTATTATCTCTAAGTTTTTTGTCCAGATTGGAAGAGTTGAAGAATTAGGCTCAGGGATTATTAATGTAAATAAGTATTTAAAACATTATTCACCCGGTTCTAAACCAGAGTTTATTGAGGACTCTGTCTTTAAAACGATAATTCCAATTGTCGCAGAAATTATTGTTGGAGAGGGAATAGAAGTCACCGAAGCGGTATCTGTTGTTTTAGCTAATGCTTTGAATGAGGTTATTAGTGATGGAGTAAATGATGGTGTAAATGATGGTGTAAATGATGGTGTAAAAAGAGAACTCAATAAATTATTAACAATTCTGATAGAAATTCCCGGAATGAGGGCGAGTGAAATTGCCGCAAAAATTGATAAATCAAAACCAACAGTCGAAAGATATATTAAAATTCTAAAGCGTTATAATGTTATAGAATTTATAGGTGCTCCTAAAACAGGTGGTTACCATTTAACAACGAATTTTAAGGGCAAACTTGCTCTTTAAGTTGCCCTTTAATTTGCACTGTAACCTGCAGCATAATATGAGAATGATATGACAACAGCATCAATAGTTCAAAGAGTTTGGAATTACTGCAACACTTTAAGAGATGATGGCGTAAGCTACGGTGATTATGTTGAGCAGCTTACATATTTACTCTTTCTTAAAATGGCAGATGAGTATTCTAAACCACCGTATAACAGAGATATTCAGATTCCTAAAAAGCTTAATTGGGAAAGTCTGCAAAACAAAAGCGGAGCAGAACTTGAAGCACATTACATAAAAATTCTTAATGAGCTTGGTAAAGAAAAAGGAATGATCGGTGAGATATTCTTTAAGGCTCAGAATAAAATTCAGGATCCCGCAAAGCTTTACAAACTAATTCAATTGATTGATGATGAAAACTGGGTAATACTTGGTGCAGATGTTAAAGGTGATATTTACGAAGGCTTGCTTGAGAAAAATGCTGAGGATACCAAATCAGGTGCGGGTCAATATTTTACTCCGCGTGTTCTTATCAAGGCAATGGTAGAATGTATAAGACCTGAACCAAAGAAAACAATTGCTGATCCTGCTTGCGGTACAGGTGGATTCTTTCTTGCTGTTTATGATTTTATTTCGGATGAAAAGAAATTCAAGTTGGATAAATCAGAAAAAGAATTTCTAAAGTTCAAAACATTTAGCAGGTTGGGAAATTGTTCCAAACACAGCAAGACTTTGCTTAATGAATTTATACCTTCATAACATTGGCGACTTAAACAGTGAGCCACCAATCGAAAGAGCAGATAGTTTACTTGTTTCCCCAGCAACCAAGTTTGATTATGTCCTAACAAATCCTCCGTTTGGTAAAAAGAGCAGTATGACAATTACAAACGAGGATGGAACACAAAGTAAAGATACACTTACTTATGAAAGACAGGATTTCTGGACAACAACATCAAACAAGCAGTTAAATTTTATTCAGCACGTCCGTTCAATGTTAAAAGCGGATGGCAAAGCAGCAGTTGTTGTTCCTGATAATGTTTTGTTTGAAGGTGGAGCAGGGGAGACAGTCAGAAAGCGATTACTTGAATCAACTGATGTTCATACAATACTGAGACTGCCAACCGGAATATTTTATGCTCAAGGTGTTAAAGCAAATGTAATTTTCTTTGATAACAAACCTGCAGCAAAAACAGCCTGGACAAAAGAAGTCTGGATATATGATTTACGGACTAACATTCATTTCACTCTTAAAACTCAGCAGATGAAGTTTGATGATTTGAAAAATTTTGTTGAATGTTATAATCCTCAAAACAGATTCAAGAGAAAGGAAACAGAACGATTTAAGAAATTTAAGTACGATGAAATAATCGCAAGAGATAAAACCAACCTTGATATTTTCTGGCTTAAGGATGATAGTCTGGGAGATATGGACAACCTTCCAGATCCTGATGTCTTAGCACTTGAGATTGTAGAAAACATAGAAGCAGGCCTCGCAAGCTTTAAGGAAATAGTTGAAGGATTAAATGGGAAATAGAAATATCGAGCATAATTTATATTGATAGAATAGATGCTGCTTAATTGTAAAATGTAGTTGTGGATTCTCATTTAAAACAAAATTCATTCAGAAATTTAGTCAGAAGTGAGAGCGGG
>CAWDOP010000013.1:0-128850 GCA_963804005.1 uncultured Ignavibacteriaceae bacterium
CTTGTTCCGATTGATCAGACGCACCGTAAGTTTGTGTCCAGATCGTATCAAAATTCTGATCCAATTTTATAAACCAAATATCAGGTAGTGTGCCATTCAGTTTAGACCCGACAGTAGCATATCCGCCATCCAGGGTTTTTATCAGTTTTGATATAGTACTCGAACCACTGGAAAGTTCATAACCTTTTTGCCACTCGATATATCCATACTGATTTGTTTTAGTGCAAGTATATATCCCATTAGTGAGTATATAACCACCATCATCAGTTTGCCAAACTTGTGTTGCACCAGTTATAGTTTTATCAAATGTGATAGTTTGTGAAATAGCTACCACAGAAAATGATATGATAAACATAACTAAGAATAATTTGGTTTTCATTTTGGACTCCATATTATTTGATTTAAAAATATTTTAGAAAAATTTCTTTTGCTAAATATTGATAGGAGAAACAGAATAGTGAAATTTTTTTCAAGTTGGTTGGCGGGAACGTAGTTATCTATTTCACATTTAGAAATAGAATCAGCAGTTAGTGAATATGCAAATCGGAGGAAAAACAGAAAATTACCGGCATATCTTCTCATTATGAGCCCCTAAGATAAATGAATGCCACAAACAATTATAATGTAAGAAGGTTTTTTATGTTATTCAAACACTAATTTAAGTTTTTTTACAGTTTGAGTTTCTAAATGATTAAACTAGTAAGAAATTTTTACATTTCTTAAACAAAATTGAAATTTGACCAGATTTAAACATTTTGAAATGATTGAGTACCGTTTGAAATTAGTCAGAAATTGATATCAACTTTCAAATATTATTGACCGGTTTGTAAAGGACTTATTCATTGTTTTTCCACATAAAATGGAAGATTGGCATTTATCATTTTGATAAAGAAAAGCTGGCAATAAATTAGTTTCGGTAACAAAATCTGTTACAAAAAATTTTTGTATTTATAAGCAAACGGCTGTAACTTTTGCACTTAAATTCAAAAAAATAAACCAGAGGAGGTCTGCTAAGTGATAATCTCCATTCCTAAAGAAATTTTCCCCGGTGAAAATCGAGTTGCCTGCGTTCCGGATGTAGCTTCAAAGCTCATTAAAGCAGGATATGAAGTTCAAATTGAAAAAGATGCCGGATTTAGTGCCGGATTCAAGAATGAACAGTACGAAAAAGTCGGTGCGAAGATAATTGAAAATGTTGAACAGCTTTATGCCAATGCCGATGTTGTTCTAAAAGTTCAAAAACCATCCGATGATGAATTAAAGAAACTTAAAAAAGGTTCTCTTCTCATCTCTTTCATTTATGCTTTACACTATCCCGAAGTAGCAAAAACTATTGCAGAAAACGGAATAGATCTTATTGCAATGGAAATGGTTCCGCGTACAACTCTTGCACAGAAAATGGATGCTCTGAGTTCTCAGGCTAACATTGCAGGATATAAAAGTGTTCTTTTAGCAGCTAATCATCTTGGAAAAATATTTCCGTTAATGATGACTGCCGCCGGAACAATTTCTCCTGCTAAAGTTGTGATAATGGGTGCAGGTGTTGCCGGTTTACAAGCGCTTGGAACTGCAAAGCGTCTCGGTGCAGTTGTTGAAGTTTCTGATATTCGTCCTTCCGCAAAAGAAGAAGTGCAAAGTCTTGGTGGAAAATTTATTGAAGTTCAAACCGATGAAAATATGCAGGATGAACATGGCTATGCAAAAGAAGCATCGGAAGAATTTTTGAAAAAACAAAAAGAACTTATTTTCAAACATGTAACCGAAGCCGATATAGTTATTACTACCGCTTTAGTTCCGGGCAGAAAATCACCAGTCCTAGTAACTGAAGAAATGGTGAAGAATATGAAACCCGGCAGCGTAGTTTTAGATATGGCTGTTGAGTTTGGCGGTAACTGTGAAATAAGTGAAAACGGAAAAACAGTTAAGAAGCATGGTGTAACAATTATTGGTGAACCGAATTTGCCGAGTTTAGTCCCGACTCATTCAAGTGAGATGTATTCGAAAAATATTCTGAGTTTAATTCAGCATATTGGCAAAGATGGTAAGATTGAATTAAAGCTTGAAGATGAAATTGTAAAAGGATGTTTATTGACTCGCAACGGTGAAGTGATAAATGACAGAATTAAAGAATTGTTAAAATAGAAAGGAATTATAAATGGAAGGTTTAGACCTTTTAATGCATATATACGTGTTTGTGCTCGCCTTCTTTGTCGGGTTCGAACTGATTACTAAAGTACCGCCAACATTGCACACTCCTCTTATGTCAGGTTCAAATGCTATTTCAGGTATCACAATAGTTGGTGCATTATTAAGTGCCGGTGCCGGTGATATGACGATCAGTACTATACTTGGAGTTGTCGCTATAGTTTTCGCAATGATAAATGTTGTTGGCGGATTTCTTGTGACCGACAGAATGTTAAAAATGTTTAAGAAGAAATAGGAGTGAAAAAATGCTAATTGTATCTTATCTTGTTTACCTGATCGCTTCTGTTTGCTTCATTTTCGGAATTAAAAAACTTGGTTCTCCGAAAACAGCCCGACAGGGGAATCAGCTTGCCGCACTAGGCATGCTGATGGCAATTATTGTAACATTGCTCGATCAAAGAGTTCTCACTTTTGAATATATCATTCTGGGTGTTGTCATTGGTTCTTTTAT
The DNA here is from genome assembly GCA_963804005.1 of uncultured Ignavibacteriaceae bacterium. GTDB lineage: Bacteria > Bacteroidota > Ignavibacteria > Ignavibacteriales > Ignavibacteriaceae > JAGXRK01. The sequence goes on from CAWDOP010000013.1 coordinate 2,657, forward strand.
AGGCGCTGTTTTTGCCTTAAAAGTTCAAATGACCGGAATGCCGCAGATGGTTGGATTGTTAAACGGTTTCGGTGGTGGTGCTTCTGCTCTGGTTGCTTTTGCGGAATATGATAGATTATTCCTCGGCGTGGGCACCTTTGAAATAGCTACTACTACAACTATTGTATTAAGTATTTTAATTGGTTCTGTAACATTCACAGGTTCAATGATAGCTTTTGGTAAATTGCAGGGAATTGTTACAGGAAGAGTTGTTAAATATCCACTTCAACATCCATTGAATGCTATTCTTATATTGGCTGTATTCGTAGCAGGAGTGTTAGTTGTTATTAATCCTTTTCAAATTGAAATAATACTTGGAATAATTGCAGTATCCCTATTGCTAGGTGTATTGCTCGTTCTTCCTATTGGTGGAGCAGATATGCCGGTTGCAATTTCATTGCTTAACTCTTACTCAGGCCTCGCTGCTTCAATGACTGGATTTGTCCTTGCCAACAATATGTTGATTATTGCCGGTGCGCTTGTTGGTGCATCAGGAATCATTCTTACGTTAATTATGTGCCGCGGTATGAATCGTTCGCTTATGAATGTTGTACTTGGTGGATGGGCAAGTGCCGGTGCTGAAGGTCCTGCCGCAGTTGCAGCCTCTCCAAAAGGACAGGTTAAATCTGTTGACGCTGAAGAACTTGCTATGCTTCTCGATTCAGTCAGCAGTGTTATTTTTGTTCCGGGATACGGAATGGCAGTAGCACAAGCTCAGCACGCTGTAAGAGATTTAATGAATGCTCTTGAGAAAAAAGGAATAAAAGTCAGATTTGCTATTCATCCTGTTGCAGGCAGAATGCCGGGTCATATGAACGTACTTTTAGCCGAAGCACAGGTTGAATACGATAAACTTTTTGCAATGGAAGATATAAATGATGATTTCCCGAATACTGATGTTGCAATAATTATCGGTGCAAATGACGTTGTTAATCCTGCTGCAAGACACGATACGAGCAGTCCGATTTATGGAATGCCTATTCTTAACGTTGATTATGCAAAAACTGTTATTATAAATAAACGTTCACTTAATGTTGGCTATGCAGGAATTGATAATGAATTATTCTTCTACCCGAATGCACTTATGTATTTTGGCGATGCAAAAGATGCTATGGTTAAGTTGACCAATGAGTTGAAACAGATGTAAAAACTATTTATTACTTAATCATACGATAAGTAAATAATTAATTTTAATTTACTTCAATTATTGATAAGCCTCGAATTTCCATTCGGGGCTTTTTTATTGACTGCCAGCTAAGTGTAATAGTAATTTCAAACATTTATATTTACTAATAAGATTTATCAATCATTTGAAATAAACCCGGAGTTATCATGAAAATGAATTGGGAAAATTATATCGGAATGACACTGAATGTAACATTGCACGAAAATTATGGAATGACAATCGATCCGAACAGTAAATCACCGCTATATGAAATTGTTTTTAAAGCAGGTAGACTTATCGAGACTTTTGAAGACGGATTACTGCTTGAAACAGAAAGAGAAAAAGCTGTTGTTATTATTTTCATTCCGTATCAGTCAATCAAATGTGTTGAAATATTTCAATTGCAGGGCGGAATAAATTGAAGAATTTATTTCCGGTCATTTTTTTAATTTTCATTTTAGCAACATTTAGCTTTGCTCAGAATGTTGCGATTAAAAGTCTAAAGACTTATTCAAGCGATAACAATCTTTCATTCCCCGTTTTGACCGGCAGCTCTAAACTAATTATTGAATTTGATGTGGATGCCGATTATCCTCCAAATCTGAATGTCGTATTTAAATTTTGTGATAAAGACTGGAACCCAACCGATAATATTTTTCTACTTAACAAGGGACAGGATGTTGCTTACTTATTAGATTTCAAAAATCTTCCTAATACTGTAGAAGGTGCCGCATATCATTTCAGTAATGCTTTCCCGGACAGAGATGGATATGTAAGTTTTCCGTTTTCCGGAAAGTGGAAATACTATATTACCGATTCTCAAGATCACTCAATTATTTATGCGGAAGGAAGATTTATTGCTGTTTCAGATGATGAAGTAGAACTAGTAACTAAAATTCAGAGCAAAGAAATGGATGATAAAAATTATTTTCCCATTGATTTCGGAAATGTTTTCTGGATAACCACTTCATTTGTTCTGCCGGATGGATATTTTCCAAATTTTGTTAATCATGTTGAAATTATACAAAACCATAAGATTGATTATTCTTACATTATCGATCGATCTTATGTAAATAATATGAGAATTTATAACTGGGATGCTAATACTAAATTTTCGTTCACTGCCCGCGATGTATTTCCAGGGAATGAATACCGTCAGGTTGATCTCCGTAATATCAACAAATTCACAACAAAAGATGTTCAGGCGCAGTTCGAAGGTTTTGAAACAACTAGATATTTCAATTCAGGTTATAGAGATTTAAATGGTGGATTCTATCTTACAGAATTTAAAGATCCATTCTCAACTTATATGAATGTAAAGTTTTCAATCAAACCTGCCTCAATACCAAACGGAGATGTTTATATTGTCGGTGCTTTCAATAATTGGATTATATCTTCTGAATATAAAATGAATGAATCATCCGGTCTTTACAGCATTACAATTCCGTTAAAGCGCGGCATTTATGATTATCAGTATGTTGTTGCATCTGAATCAAACGAAAATATATCTAATATAGATTGGCTTCAGCTTGAAGGAAATAATTGGGGCGCATCAAATGAGTTTATAGTTTTGTTATACTATAATAGATCCCAACTTCGGTGGATACGACAGAATAATTGGTTACAAAAAATTTTCAAACAAATAAATAATTGGAAATATTCTGATGAATAAAATAAAAGTCGGTGTAATTGGAACAGGGCATCTAGGTAAACTTCACGCAAAAATGTTCAAGCAAATTAATAATTGCGAATTAGTTGGAATATTTGACGCAAATCCAGTTCAGGCAAAAGTCGTATCTGATGAATTAGAGGTGAAAGCATTTTCATCATTGGATTTTCTGCTCTCGCAGGTTGAAGCTGTTTCAATTGCAGCTACAACAAGTGCACATTATGAAGTTGGCTAAGAAATGTTTTGAATCGAATGTTCACGTGTTTATAGAAAAACCGATAACCGCCACAATTGAAGAAGGTGAAGAGCTGGTAAAAATCTCAAATGAAAAAAAACTTAATCTTCAGGTAGGGCATATTGAAAGATTTAATCCTGGATTAGTCTCACTTGAAAATTATATTGATAATCCCAAATTCATTCAATCGGATAGATTGGCTCAGTTCAATCCGCGAGGAACTGATGTTGCTGTTGTTCTGGATCTAATGATTCACGATATTGATATAATTTTAAGTCTGGTTAAAAGTGATGTTAAACAGATAGATGCTAGCGGTGTTGCAGTAGTTTCAGATCATATTGATATTGCAAATGCAAGAATTGTGTTTGAAAATGGAGCGGTTGCAAATGTTACAGCAAGCAGAATATCGCAAAAGAAAATGCGTAAGATGAGAATGTTTCAGAAAGACACTTACATCGCATTAGATTTTGTAACCGGTGTTTCTGAAATCTATCGTCTAATTTCGCTGGATGAAGAAACTTCAGCAAATTCAATCTCCTTTGGTGAAATAGGAGTTGGAGAAAAAAAGAAAAAATTAGTTTATGAACAACCCGTTCATAAAGAATTAAATGCTTTGGAATATGAATTGGAACTTTTTGTAAATTCAGTTGCCGAAAAGAAAAGACCAGTAGTTTCAGGTGAAGATGGTCTTCAGGCATTAAAAGTTGCACAAATAATCATCCAAAAAATAGAAGAATCAAAGGTGAGCTTTTGAAAAAGCAAATTTTAATTTCGTTGTTGGCTGTTGTTTCTTTAATTGCAATACAATGCAGTGTTTATCAAACTATTGTTAATTTATCGAGGTTGCAATTTAAACTTAATGCAGTTGATGGATTTACTGTAATGAATATTCCAATATCAAATAAAACATCCTTAAGTGATTTTAGTGCACTGGATATTTTAAAGATAACTACATCTATTGCTGATGGAAAATTTCCTGTTTCTTTTGTGCTTAACGTTGATGCAAAAAATCCTAATGACGGAACCGGCGGTTACCAAAGTACAGATGCTTCTTTGAAAGATCTTGACTGGACACTTGAGCTTGATGGTAAAAAAACAATTTCAGGGAGACTTAACAATCCCATTACTGTCCCGGGAACTGGAGAAATAACTGTAATACCACTTAGAATGGAAATTGACTTGAAAGAATTTTTTGCAGAAAAAGGTTATGAATCTCTTATGAATCTTGCTTTAAGTTTAGGCGGTGTTCAAGGCACTTCATCTAAAATAGCTTTATATGCAAGGCCAACAGTCAGCACTGTACTTGGTGATATTGCATATCCCGGTGAACTGAAGATTGTTGATAATCAATTTACCAATTAAAATTTCTTCGATTTTATATGGCAAAACAAATTAAAACCGCTATTGGTGTTGACTTAGGCGGGACAAATATTAAAATTGGTATAGTTTCGTCAAATGGAAAAATACTGAAAAAGACTTCTATTAAAACAGAAGCACACCAGGGTCATGAAAAAGTTATAGAAAATATTAAATCCGGCATTAAAGAAATTCTTAAAAGTAACAAACAAAAAATTAAAGGAATTGGAATTGGCTGTCCCGGCGTTATAAATGTTAAAAAAGGAACTGTTGAAAATCCCCCCAATATTCCCGGCTGGAAAAAAGTAAAACTTGGTTCTATCATCCAGAAAGAATTTAAAATAGATGTATGCGTTGAAAATGATGCTAATGCGGCAGCAATTGGTGAAATGATTTTTGGTGCAGGGAAAAAATATTCTTCTTTTATTATGGTTACACTTGGCACCGGTGTTGGCGGCGGAATTGTGTTCAACAAAAAAATATTCAGAGGTGAATTTGGAGCAGCAGGAGAAATCGGACACATTTCAATAGATGGCAACGGTCCTGCATGTAATTGTGGTTCATACGGATGTATTGAAGCTTATATTGGAAATCAATATTTAAAAGATCGTGTAAGAATTGAGTTGGCAGATCAATCTGATTCTAAAATATGGGAATTGATCGATAATGATCTTTCTAATGTATCTCCGAGAATAATTCAAAATGCTGCGGAGTTTGGTGATAAGTATGCGCAATCCATAATTCATAGTATGGGTGTCCAACTCGGAACTGTATTTGCATCATTAAGTAATGTTTTAGATATAAGCACTTTTATTATTGGGGGTGGTGTTGCGGGATTCGGTAAACCATTATTCGAAACGATTTGTAAAACAGCAACAGCCAGAGTTTTAACTCCGTTAAGGCCAAGAGTAAAAGTTATTCCGGCTAAACTTAAGAATGACGCAGGTATTAAAGGTGCTTCAGCATTGGTTTTTTATAATATGTAATTCTAATGTGAGTCCACCTTAAAGGTGAGCTCTACTTAATTTTTTTATTAATGAAATTAAAATTCACAATATTATTTCTTTTTCTTGTAATTCGAATTTCAGCGCAGACAATTGATACAACAATTGTTCTGACCGATTCATTAAGTCTTCTACAACCCGATACCACTTTACAAATATCATCAAAAAAATATGATGTTGACACAACAGTTTTTTCCAGTGCATCCGATTCACTTATCTTTTTCGTAAAAGATAAAAAGATGAATATGTATGGTGATGGTCAATTAAGCTATAAGCAAACTGAGATTAAGAGTGCAAATATTATTATCGATTTTGAGAAAAATGAAATTGAAGCAACAGGTGTTCAGATAGATACGTTGCCGGGAAAACTTGCCGGAGCTCCTGTTCTTAAAGAGGGTGCTGATATTTATGAAGGCGTCAGCATGAAGTACAATTTCAAAACCGGAAGAGGTATTATATCTGCTGCGGGCACAGAACAAGACGGTCAAAAATATACCGGCGCCAGGATAAAAAAAGTTGATACCGAAACTTATTTCATAGAGGATGGTGTTTTTACAACCTGCGATGATGAATGTCCGCATTTTTATTTTTATGCGAACAGGATGAAAGTTATTCATAAAGAACAGCTTGTTGCCGAATGGATATGGCTGCATTTTGGCGGTGTTCCTTTCCCAATTCCTATACCGTTTGGGGTTTTCCCTATTGAATCCGGCAGGAGATCCGGCATAATTGCACCTGCATTTGGTCAAAGTGGTTCGTATGGACCATATTTCTCAAGCTTCGGTTATTTCTGGGCAATCAGTGATTATATGGATGTGAATGCAACGGGAGATTATTATACTCGTGGTAGCTGGGCTGCTGACACAAGATTTCGCTATGCAAAAAGGTATGAGTTCACAGGTAATTTCCAGGGAAGATATGAAACTTTAAAACGCGGTGAAGCAACCGATTTGGGATACTCTGAAAATACAAGATGGAATTTAAGATGGAGCCATAATCAGAATTTTACTCCAACTATGCGGTTTGATGCTAATCTTGAATTTGCTTCAGGAAAGAACTTGTTGAATCAGGTAGATCTTAATCAAATTCTTACAAATGAAATAAATTCGAGTGCTACATTAAATAAAACCTGGGAAGAATCAGGAACAAGTTTAACACTTTCATACAGCCGGCGCCAGACTTTTGAAAAAAATGATATATATGAAGTTTTACCAAGCTTATCCTTTTCTAAATCACAATTTTATCCGTTTAAAAGCAAGAGTGTTGGAAGTGATGAAGACTGGTATGATTTGCTGGGATTTAGTTATAATGGTCAGTTTCAAAATAGACGCGTAAAACAAAGCGGTGATTTAAAAGTAAGAGGCGGAATTCAGCATAACATTTCTGCGGGAGCTTCACCGAAAATTGGTTACTTCAGTATTTCACCAGGTATAAGTTATCAGGAAAAATGGTACAACAAGAGAATTGAAAAATATTCTGTTGAAAGTTCAACCGGAACTGATTCAATTATTACGAATGACAAGCATGAAATTAATTTTGTCAGAACATTTAATGCAAGAGTATCTGCATCAACAAAATTTTATGGAATGTTTCAACCAAATGTACTTGGTATTGCTGCAATAAGACATACGGTTAATCCATCCATTTCTTATAACTTCACACCGGATTTTTCAAAACCGTTTTGGGGATATTATAATTCTTATACAAACCTGGCAGGCGAAGAAATTCTTTACAGCAAATACGAAAGAGAAATATTCGGAGGAGCTTCAAGAGGCGAACAGCAAAGCATATCTTTTTCGGTTTCCAACCTTTTTGAAATGAAAACAGTTATGGATCCCACAGATACAACTTCTAAAGCAGAAAAAATTCAACTTCTGAATCTTAATGCCAGTACAAGCTACAATTTTGCTGCTGATAGCTTACGGCTGTCTGATTTGAATGTCAATTACAGAACACAGATCGGTTCCATCCTTAATTTTTCCGGTGGTACAAATTTTACGTTTTACGATGTAAGTCCTGAAGGAAGAAAAATTAATAGATTTCTGATTGATGAAGGCAAAGGTTTAATGAGAATGACAAATTTCAATGTTTCACTTTCAACATCAATTTCAGGTGACCGTTTGAAAGGAAGCAGTGAAAAAACTTCTACTTCAGGATTAGCACCGGAAGATAGAATGCTGGGTGAAGCTTATCAATAATGGTTTTCAGGGAATTTATGGAAACAAAGATATTGATCCGGATTTTGAAATTCCCTGGAGTTTATCTCTTAATTATAACTTTACAGAAAGCAGAAGTGATCCAAGCAGAATTTTCAAATCATCAAATGTAAGTGGAAGTCTGGATTTCAATCTTACGCCAAGTTGGAAATTTTCTGTTGCAGCTAATTACGATTTAGTGAGAAAAGAATTTGCAGCGCCTCAAGTAAGAATTTCCAGAGATCTCCATTGCTGGATAATGAACTTAACATGGAATCCGATTGGAACAGTGCGAGGTTACTATCTTGAAATAAGAGTAAAAGCACCGCAATTGCAGGATCTTAAATTAACCAAACGCGATCAGTTTTATGAAGGAAGATAATTATGCTTCATTATATTATTGATGGCAATAACCTGATCGGTAAAATGAGTTCTGTTAAATCGAAGGATAAAAATGCTGAACGTGAAAAGCTTGCTTTCATGCTTGAAAGATATTTTTCAAAAAGGAAAGCTAAAGTAACACTTCATTTTGACGGACATAAAAATCTTCCTATAAAAATATCCGGGATAAAAATTGTTTATTCTGAAAATCGTACCGCTGATGAACAAGTTAAAGATGAGATTGAAAGATCATCGAACAGAAAAAATATAATGCTTATTTCATCCGATAATAATCTAAAAGAGTTTGCGCGTGTTTGTAGTTGTGATGTTAAAAACAGTGAAGATTTTGTTAAGGATATCAATTCTACACAATTTGCCGATGAAGAGAACAGCATTATTGAATCAATGAAAAACACAGACGAATTTAAGAAATTATTTGGGGTTGAATAAATTTCTAATAAAATATTATCTATATTTTGATTGTAGAAATAACTAATAATTAGAGTTATGTATTACATATATCTTCAAGGGTTGCTATGAAATCTTTCCGACTTTTTTATTCCATTCTTCTGGTGATTTCTCTTTCTCTTTCTCTTTCTCTTTCAGTTACAGCACAGCAATTCGATAGAAAATATTTTCAGGATAATCCGGAAATTTATTTTACATTTAATGTATCCGATAAAATAGAACTGAAGCAAATTACAAATATTATTTCAATTGATAATGTAAGTCGGCATAAAAGTTTTTGCGTATGCGAATGAAAAAGAGTTTAATGATTTTCTTTCGCTTGGATATGAATTTGAAGCATTAACACATCCGGGAAAAATGATTAAACCGGCAATGAGCAGCAGAATTCAATCAATCACCGAGTGGGATGTATATCCGACTTACGATGATTATGTAAATATAATGTACAAGTATGCAAATGACTATCCTGATATTTGTCAGATTATTGACGCCGGAAGTTCTGTTCTCGGTAGAAAAATTTTGTTTGCAAAAATTTCAGATAATGTTGATCAAAGAGAAACTGAACCACAGTTTATGTTCACTTCTACAATGCATGGAGATGAGACAACGGGTTACGTTTTAATGCTGCGTTTGATAGACTCATTATTAACGAGTTATGGAACGGATACCAAAATTACAAATCTTATCGACAATATTGAGATATGGATAAATCCGCTTGCTAATCCTGATGGGACTTACCACTCAGGTGATAGTACAGTATACAGCGCAACAAGGTATAATGCCAATGGTTATGATTTAAACAGAAATTTTCCTGATCCTGTTAATGGAGTTCATCCGGAACAGCAGCAGGAAACAACAGTGTTCAGAAACCTTCAAGAAGCCAATAACTTTTCACTGATAGCAAATTTTCATGGAGGAACTGAAGTAGTAAATTACCCTTGGGATACTTGGTCAAATACTGGCACAGATAGTCGTATTCATACTGATCAAACCTGGTATCAGTTTATTTCACAGCTATATGCTGATACATGCCAGCTTTTCAGCCCGCCAAATTATATGAACCTATATGATGATGGAATTACAAATGGTGGAGATTGGTACGTAATTCATGGTGGGAGACAAGATTATACAAATTATTATATGTGGGGCAGAGAAGTAACAATAGAAATTTCTGATGTACATCTTATTCCTGCCGATGAGCTTCCGGCTCATTGGGAATATAATAAACGCTCTCTTCTGAATTATATGGAATCAGTTCTTTACGGTGTTAAAGGAAACGTGACAGATAATTTTGGAGATCCGCTTAAAGCAAAAATTACAGTTGAAGAACATGATATTAATAATTCAGAAGTGTGGTCTGATTCAGTTACAGGATTCTATTTAAGAATGTTAGAGCCGGGTAATTATTCGTTCAAATTTCAATCAACCGGATACAATGATACTACAATAAACCATATTGTTTTAGATTCATACTTCTCGGTTACTGAATTGAGTGTTCAAATGACTCCGACTGATCCGGTCTCAGTTGAAACAAATGATACAGAAGCACCTTACGAATTTGAACTTGCACAAAACTATCCAAATCCTTTTAATCCAAGCACAGTAATCAGTTATCAGTTACCGGTAAGCGGTCAGGTGACATTAAAGGTTTATAATATTCTTGGCAGTGAGATTGCAACACTTGCAGATGAGTATAAAACTGCCGGAAGTTATGAAGTAAAATTCACAGTCACAGGTGGACCAGCATCAAGCATCCAAAACCTTCCTGCCGGTAGGCAAGGTCCAGCATCAGGTATCTATTTCTATCAACTTAAAACAGGCAGCTATTCAGAAACTAAGAAAATGATTTTACTTAGATAATTCTATGTTCTGTAGGGATAAATAATTGAAGATCGTACGAAATCGATCCTTTATTAAAAAGCAGTATAAAAATTTAAACTAAGAGATGAGGGCAGGTTTGGATGATTCATCGTTCCAATAGAAACGTTCCAACTCTGTTCTTCGAGATTATTGTTATACCGAGCAACTAATCTAACAGCATTAATCACACTTGCCAATCTGTTTACAATCATAGCACCGATCACGAATCTTAAACTATTAAAAGTCTGTTCACTCGAAATCCAGATATCACGGTAAGTACGCCTGTCTTCTGTAGTATCCCACTTCCAGTAATATAAATCCGGATCATACATCTCATCAAAATTTCTTTCCAACGCTTTCTGATCGTTATATTGATCAATACTCGAATAAATTCCTAAACGAGAATAATAATCTTCATCTTTCCCATCCGGATTAATTCCCGCTTCAGTAATGGCGTAACTTTCATATCTGTCTTTTTGCCAGTTGCCATAAGTATTCATTCCGATATAAGTGCCCCATAAAACACCTTCGGCAATGGTAAAGTACATTCCGCTGCTGTATGATTCAGCATAAAGTTCTCCCATTCCCGGAAGTAATAAAGAATAAATAATTGCAAGTCCGGTTTTCTTCCTGCCAGATTTTATATCAGTATTAAAATTCAATGACGATTCTATTTCATCGTTATTAATTTCTGTTTTAATACTTTGTTTAAGCTCGTAAAAAGATTGATAAGAATCTGTTTGAGAATAAAGTGTATTTGTAATGATGAAAAAAACAAGAATAATATTTTTCATAAAGTTTTTTATTTCAATTTTATGGTTATACAATCTCTGATGCAACTGATTTTTTAATCTCTTTTAAAGTTCCTTCACACAAAACTTCATTAACTTTAGTAATATTAACAATAGAAAATTCATTCGTTATATTCTGATCAAATTTATTTTCAACTCTTACATAGTTAGATGAAAATCCTTTAGTCATCCCATCAATGTTTTCTGATTCAAATAAAACTTTGAGATCTTTTCCTATCATATCATTATAAAACAAGTTTCTCTTCTTTTCACTAAGGATTCGAAGCATACTATTTCTTCTTTTTCTTTCAGGGTGATCAACTTTTTTAGGAAGAGCAATAGCTTTTGTATCCGGTCTTTCTGAGTAAGTAAATACGTGCAGGTAAGATATTGGAAGATCGTTTAGGAAATTAAATGTTTCTAAAAATTTATCTTCAGTTTCACCAGGAAAACCAACAATTACATCAACACCAATTCCTGCATCAGGAATACTTTCTTTTACTTTGTGAATAACACGATGATAGTCTTCAACTTTATATCTTCGCTGCATTGCTTTAAGTATTACCAGGCTTCCACTCTGCAACGGAATGTGGAAATGATTACATAGCTTTTCACTTTTTGTAGTTAGTTCTATTATTTGATCAGTTAATAGGTTCGGTTCAATAGAACTTATTCTAATTCTGAAATCGCCATCAACTTTTATTAACTTTAGAAGAAGTTTGTATAAATCAATGTCAAATGACTTTCCATAATCACCGACATTCACGCCTGTTAGGATAACTTCTTTATAGCCTTGCCCGATTAAGTTTTTAAATTCTAAGACGACGAGATCGGGATTCATACTTCTGCTTAATCCACGTGCAAGAGGAATTGTACAAAATGAACATTTATAATCGCATCCATCCTGAATTTTAAAGTAAGCCCGTGTTCTTGAGTCAGCATCCGACGATGAAGCAAGTCCAAATTGATTGTTCAATTCTTCGGTTGGTGAAACGTAAATGCAGGATAATTCTTTCTTTTCAAAATCGTCGAGGAGAGAAAATATTTGAAACTTTTCACTACTTCCAAGAACAGCATCAACACCTTCAATTGCAGTAATCTGTTCGGGTCGAAGTTGTGCATAGCATCCGGTTACAATTACATAGGCTTGCGGATTGCTTCTAAGTGCACGACGAACTAACTGGCGGCATTCACGCTCGGCGTTTTGTGTAACTGTGCATGTATTAAACACATAGACATCGGCTTTTTCTTTAAAGTCAACAATCTCAAATCCTTTCAAGAGAAATTCATTCCCGATTGTTGAAGTTTCGGAGAAATTCAGCTTGCAGCCTAAAGTATGTAGTGCAACTTTTTTTTGCATCGTATCTGATCGGATAATAAAAAGGGTCGACTGATAGTTAAATAACAATCAGTCAACCCGAATAGAATATTAAGTAATATTATTTACTTTCTTCTTGCTGAGTCTGTTGTGGATCGATTTGATCCGTTTCAGGTGACTCAAATATCGGAAATTCCGAAGGATCAATTGAACCCATTTCAGCAGTTTTGACGCTCTCTACAGAAACTCTTTCGAGTTTATGAGCAACAAGATAAGCCTGAATTTCCTGTTCTGATTTTTCTTTTAGTGCAGCAACAGCACTAAGAACTATTTTCTTATTTTCCTTATCGAATTCAAGAACCTTTAAAGGTATAACAGAATCGATAGGGAAGTGAATAGCAAGATTTTTAATCTTGTTGGTCGATAACTGATTTGCAGGAACAAATCCGTCAACGTTATCGGGTAATTCAGTTATAATTCCTTTTTCAATTATTCTTACAACTTTACCTTCAGTAATTGTATTAATAGAATAAGTTCTTTCGAATTGATCCCACGGATTTTCAGTTATTTGTTTATGCCCCAAAGAAATTTTTCTTTGGTCAACATCGACACCAAGAACTGTAACATCAAGTTTTTCGCCTTTTTTAACAACTTCTCCGGGATGTCTGATTTTCTTTGTCCAAGAGAGATCAGAAATATGAACCAGACCGTCAACACCGGGCTCAAGTTCAACAAACACACCAAAGTTTGTAAGATTGCGGGCAACTCCTGAGTGTTGAGATCCGACGGGATATTTAACCATTAAGGTTTCCCATGGATCCGGTTCAAGTTGTTTAATACCAAGAGAAATTTTCTTATCCTCTTTATCTAAACTTAGTATAACGGCTTCAACTATTTGTCCCATTGCAACAACCTGCGATGGATGCTTAATATGTTGAGTCCAGCTCATTTCAGAATTGTGAATAAGTCCCTCGATACCTTTTTCAATTTCAATAAATGCACCGTAATCAGTTAAAGAAACAACACGTCCGGAAACTTTATCATCGATATTAAATCTCTCTTCAATACTATCCCAGGGATGCGGAAGAAGTTTTTTAAGACTGAGAGAAATTCTTTTCTTCTCTTCGTCAAATTCAGTAACAACAACTTTTATAGTCTCATCAAGTTTTACAACTTCGTTCGGATGATTTATTCTTCCCCAGCTAAGATCTGTAATGTGAATAAGACCGTCAACACCGCCCAGATCAATGAATACACCAAAGTCCGTAATTGCTTTTACAGTACCTTCAAGTATCTGCCCTTTTTCAAGGCTGAGAAGGATTGCATCTCTTTGACCTGAAATTTCTTCTTCGACCAGAACTTTATGAGAGACAACAACGTTTTCGGTTGGTATATTTACTTTAACAACTTTGAAATCCATCGTCTGACCAACAAAAGCATCAAAATCTCTGATTGGACGAATATCAATTTGTGAACCGGGCAGGAATGCTTCCATACCAAGAAGGTCAACAACCATTCCGCCTTTTATGCGCTTAACAATCTTACCTTGAATGATTTCACCGGTATCATAAGCTCTGAGAACGCGTTCCCAAATTCTTAGAAAATCTGCTCTCTGTTTACTTAATACAAGGTTACCATCTTGATCTTCAACGCTTTCAAGAACAACTTCAATTTCCTGACCAATTTTTGGTTCAGCACCTTCAAAAAATTCATTTAGTGGAATTGAACCTTCAGATTTAAAACCAACATCGATAATAACATTATCACCCACAACTCTAACAATTTTACCCTTAATCATTTCACCTTCTTTAACATCTCTGAAGGAATCTGAATAAAGTTTAGCAAGTGCCATGAACTCTTCCTGAGAGTATTCCTCATCGTTAAATTTGGCTTTTGCCTTCTCAAAATCAGCGGGAGTCAGTGCAAATGGTTTCGTGTCTTTTGTTTCTTCGGACATTTGTCCTCCTTAAATAATTTACCTGTTTATTTGACTGAAGCCGGAAACATCAACTAAACAGAACAATTTAGTTTTACATTTTAAATTAACCGGCTTTAATTAATTTCTACTTTTATATTTTTTTCTTTTGCTATCTTTTTTACGTGTTCAAGAATTATACTAACCTGTTCGTCAATAGTAACGTTAGAAGTATCAACTTCAATTGCATCAGGAGACTGAGTTAACGGACTCACTTTACGGTTTGAATCGATCGTATCTCGTCTCTGAAGATTTTCTTTTACTTCATTTATAGGAAGATCATTCCCTTTTTGAGCAAACTCCAAAGCTCTTCTTTTAGCACGCTCATCAATTATTGCAGTTAAGAAAATCTTTACATCCGCATTTGGAAAAACCACTGTTGTTATATCTCTTCCTTCCATTACAACACCGCCGTTTTTTCCTATTTCCTGCTGCTTCTGTACTAAAATTTTTCTTACTCCTTCAATCTTGCTAACATCACTTACATTCTGATTCACTTCATAAGTGCGAATCGCCTGAGATACATCTTCTCCCGAAACCGTGACATTAGTTTCGCCGTCAATAAACTCAAGGACAATATCAAGTTCAGATGAAAGCCGAATTATTTTTTCATTCTGACCGAGAATATTTTTTCTAATTGCAAAAAGTGTAACCGTACGATACATTGCACCGGTATCAATGTAGAGATAATTCAGTCTTTGTGCCAACAATTTTGCAGTTGTGCTTTTTCCTGAACCAGCCGGACCATCAATCGCAACGATTAATTTTTTCTGCATAGGCAACAAAAATATGCATTAATCCCTAATTATCAAAGAAGTTACAGCTATGGATATATGGGGTTATTTTAGGAGAATCAAGCGATTTCTTCTCCGCCTAACTCTTCAATAATTAGATTTTCGATGGGATCAGTTCCACTTTTTTTCTTAGTTTTTGAGGTTTTTTCAGAAACTTTTGTTGCTTTATTCTCTCCAAACTTCAGATTGAGCTTTTTTCCAAATATTTGTAGTACTTTTTTATCAATATAATCTTTGTGTAAGGAAAAGTCTTTCTCTATTTCCTCGGAAGAAGCATTAAGTGTCAGATTTTGTCCGTCGAATTCAACTAGTTGAATGTTTGAGAATACGTTACCTAATAGTAATGCTCTTTCCTGACTTATTGATTCAATCAAATTTTGCCAGGTTGATACGACATTTTTAAAATCAATAAAGGGATTAGGAGCTAAAGATACATTTACTTGTGATGAATCAGTCTCGATTACGCTCTCTTTTTGTGTGAGCTTTGTTTCAACTTTGTTTTCTTTACTCACAGCAGGAACATCTAATTTCTGTGAAGCTTTTTTTTGAGGTTCAGCTACTGTATAAGAACTTTTTTTTGGACTATTGCCGGAATCAATCTCTGAAATAATTTCACTGATTGTTTGTGATCTTTCCATGCCGATTAAATGAGTTAGGGAAATTTCAATTTTTAATCTCTGATTTTGTGAGTAACGAATTTCCTGCTGAGTTTTGTTTACAAAATTTAATAAACGTATCATATCACCTTTTGAGAAAGTATCTATATACTCAGCATATTTTTTCCTGTAAACTTCTGCCGATTCGATCAGTGCGGTTTTTTGTGTTATTGTTACTGTAAGAATATTTCTGAAATGTTCGCCAAGTCCGTCAAGAAAATCAATAAAGTCCCAGCCATTTTTATAAAGAATATCTGTCGTTTCAAATACCGCTTTAAAATCTTTATTCAAAACTGCATCAGAAATTTGGAAGTACAATTCCTCATCTATCAGGTTTAACATTTTAGAAACAGTTTTAAAATCAATTTTATTTCCGCAAAATGCTATTACCTGATCAAAATAACTTTCAGCGTCACGCAAAGCACCATCGGCTTTTTTCGAAATAGTTGTTAATGTTTTATCATCAATTTCAATTTCTTCTGCTTTAGCAATCATGTTAAGCTGATCTTTTATTACGTCAAGCTGAATACGTCTGAAGTCAAATCTTTGGCAGCGTGAAATTATTGTAAGTGGAACTTTATGAACATCTGTAGTCGCGAAAATAAAAATTGTGTGTGCCGGTGGTTCTTCCAAAGTTTTAAGGAATGCATTGAAAGATTCCTTTGTCAACATATGAACTTCATCTATAATGTAAACTTTATACTTACCACGTGTAGGTGCATATTTTACGGATTCACGTAAAGTTCTAATTTCATCAATACCCCTGTTTGAAGCGCCGTCAATTTCAATAATATCCATAGTTTGGGAATTAGAAATTGATACACACATCGAACATTTATTGCAGGGTTCAAAGTCCTGTGGATTTTCACAGTTGAGCGACTTAGCAAGGATTCTTGCAGTAGTAGTTTTTCCAACACCTCTGGGACCTGTAAATAAAAAAGCGTGAGCAATTTTTCCGCTCTTAATTGCATTCTTAAGAGTTGAAGTTATATGTTCCTGACCAACAACTTCATTAAATTTTTGCGGGCGCCATTTTCGCGCTGTTACCTGGTATTCCATAAAATATTATAAGATCTCATTTACTAAAAAATTTACTAATTCTTCTAAGTATTTTTTATCCGTTTCATCAAACGAATTTAATGATGATGAATCAAGATCCAGGACACCATAAAGTTTATCATCTTTAATAATCGGAACAACAATTTCTGATTTTGATTCAACATCGCAAGCAATATGTCCGGGAAATTTATCTACATCAGGAACTATAGCGGTTTCTCTTTTTTCTGCTGCTGTTCCGCAAACACCTTTACCAATTTGAATTTTTGTACAAGCTACTTTTCCCTGAAAAGGACCGAGATATAATTCTTTTCCATCATAAAGATAAAAACCAACCCAGCTTATCTTATGAAAAGTCTGTTTTAATGCGGCAGTGAAATTAGAAAGATTGGCAAGAATGTTATCATTCTTACTAAGCAAAGATTTTATTTGCTTGATGAGTAGTTTATACTTCTCATCAGTTGAAACATCTTTGTTTATAGTTATTGTTTCTGCCAATGATTAACTTTTTTTCTTTTTTGATTTTACAGTTCTTTCCGTTTTCTTGATGATTTTCTTCAATGCCGGAAAAACGTGTGGAATAGCATCTTCAAGCTTATCAATGGGAATGATTTTCATTCCTTCTTTCACCTTCTGCGGAATTTCTTTCAAATCAATTTCATTTCCTTTTGGAATAAGGACTTTTTTAATCCCATTTCTTTTTGCTGCAAGAAGTTTTTCTGTCAATCCACCTATCATAAGAATATTACCCGTAAGTGTTATTTCGCCAGTCATAGCAACATCGTTGGATGCAGGTTTACCGCTAACAACTGAAAGCATTGCCATCGCCATTGTAATTCCTGCTGAAGGTCCGTCTTTAGGAATTGATCCTTCAGGAAGATGGATATGAATTTCTTTTCCTTTAAAGAAATCCGGATTTAATCCTAGGTGCTTTGCTTTTGATCTTAAATAACTCAATGCAGCATGAGCAGATTCTTTCATAACATTTCCAAGCTGACCGGTAAGAGTAAGTTTTCCTTGTCCGTTCATGATAGTAACATCAACAGTCAGTATTTCACCACCAACACTTGTCCATGCTAAACCTGTAACACTACCAATGCGATTTGCTTTGTTATGAAGTAAACTTCTATAACGAGGAACTTTCAGATATTCTTCAATTTTCTTCTCATCAATGCTGTATTTTGATTTTGTTTTGGTTTTACCATTACCTGATTCTTTTAGAACTATATCTCTAGCAATTTTTCGGCATATAGTTGCCAATTCTCTTTCAAGATTTCTTACTCCTGCTTCGCGTGTATATTCTGTAATTATTTTTTTAATTGAAGGATCAGTTATTTCGACATTCTTTTTTTCAAGTCCGTGTGCCTTAAGTTGCTTTTGAATAATATGTCGTTTTGCTATTTCAATTTTATCGTGTTCAAGATAGCCCGGCAGTTCAATAATTTCCATTCTATCCTGCAGAGGAAGAGGAATATTATATCTTACATTTGCTGTTGTTATGAACATAACATTGCTGAGATCATAATCAACTTCAACGTAATGATCGTTAAATGTATGATTCTGTTCGGGATCGAGAACTTCAAGCATTGCTGATGATGGATCGCCTCTGAAATCCATGCTCATTTTATCAATTTCATCAAGGAGGATGACGGGATTTATTGTTCCCGCTCTCTTCATAGACTGAACAATTTTTCCAGGCATTGATCCGATATAGGTTCTGCGGTGCCCTCTAATTTCAGCTTCATCTCTAACACCGCCAAGACTAATTCTTACAAAATTTCTTCCAAGTGCACGTGCAATCGATTTGCCAAGAGAAGTTTTGCCTACTCCGGGAGGTCCCACAAAGCATAGTATTTGTCCACGCATTTGCTTAACAAGATTAAGAACAGCAATGTGCTCAATGATTCTTTCTTTGGGTTTTTCTAATCCGAAGTGATCTTCATCGAGAATTTTTTGAACGTGTTTGATATCAAGATTGTCTTTTGTCCTTTTGGACCAGGGTATTTCAAGCAACCAATCAAGATAGTTTCTGATAACTGTTGATTCAGGAGACATTGGAGGAGTTTTTTTAAGTTTAGCAAACTCTTCCTTTGCCTTTGTTTCAACCTCCTTGGGCATCTTCGCATTTTTAATTCCATCACGAATTTTGTTAAACTCGGGTGAACCATCTTCATCTTCACCAAGTTCATCCTGAAGAATTTTTATTTGTTCTTGAATGATAAACTTTCGCTGAGACTTTGAAATGTTTTCGTGTACTTTTGTATCAATTTCCTTTTCAATTTTCAGAATATCTATTTCTGAATTTAAAATTTTAACAATCTCAAAAAATTGTTCTTTAAGAGTAAACTTTTGCAAAAGAGTTTGCTTTACTTCAATAGATTGTGTGATATTTGCAGCTGCGTAAAAAAGTTTACGATCGGGCTCTTCAATATTATCAAAAGCAGTTATTGTCTCATTTGGAACCTGACGGCTGATTTTTACATAATCTTTAAAGAGATGACTCATTTGTCGAACGAGGGCATTCATTTCATGATCATTTTCCAGCTTGTTAACTATAACTTCAATTTCACCTTCAAAAAATTCCTTACGATCAGTAAATTTTTTTATTCTGCCTTGTAAAAGTCCATCAACGAGAATTTTCATTAAGCCATTCGGCAATTTTAGTATCTGAACTATTTTTGCTATTGTTCCTTCTTCATAAATATCCTCAGATTTAGGATCTTCGATAGTGGATTTCTTTTGTGTTGAAAGGAAAATATATTTTGTTGTTTCTACTGCATAGTTGGCAGCACGAATTGATTGTTCTCTACCAACAAGAACAGGAAAAATCATGTATGGAAAGATTACAATATCTCTTAATGGAAGAATTGGAAGTACTGCCGGAATATCATTTATTAGTGTTTTTTCGTCATTCGGATTAATTTCTATTTCTCCGTAATTATTCAAATTTTTCTCCTAAGTTTGCGTTAAATATCGGTCAAATATACCCAATTAGTATTGTGCTATCAAGGAATGAAAACTTCACTAAGACCAACATTATTACATATGTAATATTTATATTTCATATGAGGAAAACATGATAAACGATTTAATTCACATTGCTAAAGCATCCGGAGAAATTGTTCGAGAGGGTTTTGGTAAAAATATTCAGATAGAGTATAAAACGGGCGAAAATAATTTAGTAACAGAGATAGACAAAAAAGCTGAGCAAACAATAATTGAATTCATTCAAAAAAAGTATCCTTCGCACGGCATTCTTTCTGAGGAAAGGGGAGAGTTAAAAAAAGATTCCGAATATCTTTGGGTGATTGATCCTTTAGATGGAACGACTAATTTTGCACATGGACTTCCGATCTTTTCAGTTTCTATTGGTCTTCAGGAAAACAATAAAACCATTGCAGGAGTAGTGTACGATGTTATGCGCGATGTTATTTATACAGCAGAAATTGACAAAGGCTCATTTGCAAATGGGAGAAAACTATATAAAAGCCAAAGAGATAAACTATCTCATTCAATGCTTGTAACAGGCTTTCCATATAATATTAAAGAGAATCCTGAAAAAGCATTCGAAAGATTTGAAACAATGACTCGTTCATCCAGAGCTGTTCGCAGACTTGGTTCGGCTGCAATTGATTTTTGTTATGTTGCTGCAGGAGTGTTCGAAGGTTTCTGGGAAGTTCATTTACATCCCTGGGATATTTGTGCCGGCAAACTTATTGTTGAAGAAGCAGGTGGGAAAGTAACAGACTTTGATGGTAGTGATATGGATATTTTTTCTAAACGTGTTCTTGCTTCAAACGGATTTGTTCATCAACAGATGATTGATTTATTGATAAAATAAATGAAATCTTGATGCTTTTAACTTAGTCTTCCTTGTTTTTTTACACTTCTAAGTAATTTTTACCATTCTTAACAAAACTCCACGTAATATTAACGAAAATGCATCAATTCATGGTAATAATGGAAAATTTATTAACTGGCACAGAATTTCTACTAATAGGAGAAAAACTTGTTAAAATTTTTTACATAAGAATGAATTATATGGAAACCCAATTAGCTACCAGTACTGGACTTTCTGATAAAGAATTACTACAAAAATTATGTACTAATGATCCTGAAGCACTAGAGCTTCTATATGATCGTTACTCACCTATTCTTTATACTCAAATAAAAAAAATTGTTGAAGATGAAGAAACTACTGAAGCAGTTCTTACAGAAGTTTTCATTATTATTTGGAAATGGGCTGAGCATTTTGACTTCACAATAAATAATGTTTATGCGTGGATGATAATTCTGGCTAGAAGGAAAGCTATTGATACTCTAAAAAGAAAAAGAGGCGATGACGGCTTAGCTGAATATTCTGACGAATATGAAATTCAAAACATACTGCCAAGACTATCAAAAAAAATTAGAATTCTTGAATTAGACAAAATTATTAGTAAAATCGATAAAATTTCTAATTTGTTAAATGTTCTCAGCATAGAGCAAAAGGAAATATTATTATCTGTTTATTATAAAGGATTAGAAGACAGAATCATCGCTGAAAAACTTAATATCCCTGTTGCTTCAGTGAGATTAAAACTGCAGTTCGTAATGGAAATCCTTATGAAAAAACTTTATAAATAGAGAGAACAAAATGGAAAAGTCCCGTGTCATTGAATTAATTAAGCTGGATGTTTTAGATGTCAACATTAAACAGGATACTGAAGCACTCCAGTCTTTGAAAAAAAATAATGCTGATTTCCCTTGGGAAGAGTATGGTTATTATCAAAACTTAGTAGCATTGGTGGCAGCTACTACTAGTTTACAGATTCCGTCTCCCGCTTTAAAAAAAGTAGTTTTATCCAAAGTATTAAGCTATAAAAATGTAGTTCAACAAATTGAAAAGGAAGAGACTGCTCACGAAATAGATACTGAAATAACAAAACAAGATAATAATTCCTATGAAGAAATTGCGGAAGTCTTAGAAGCTGCTCCAGCAAACGATGTTTCTGTTATTGAACACCAAAGTAGAGTCCAAGGAAGAAATGATACAAAAGTTAGAAAAGAGCCTATTTCTTTCAGAGAACCAAATTATTCAAATATTCACATTCTCTTTGAGGAGAAGCAAAATAAAGTTGTCAGAGAAAAAGAACTACAGTCCAAAATTATTCAGGAGAAAAAGGAAGTACTTGAAAAACAAAAAGAATCACTCATAAAAGAAAATGTAATTTTAGATAGTCATGAGGAAGTTTCTGAAAAACAAATACAAATTCCTGACAACCATACAGAATATCCGATTAATAAAAATGACAAGGAAAACATTGTAACTCACTCTATTGAAGATAAAATTGAAATAAAAGAAGAAAATAAACCCTTAAATGAATTAGTTAATGAGTATGATCTTTCTTCTTCCAGTGCTAACAATGAACTTTATTCATTTGCTCCTCGAAAATGGTATCAGAAAAAAGTTCTTGTTAGTTCTGCTGCAGTCGGATTGATTGTTGTGTCTATAGTATTAGTTGGATTATTTAGTTCTTCAAGTGATACAAAGGGTAATCCGGTTAGTAATTCTGATAATAAAATAATGGTTTCAAATATTCAAAATAATGATCATCAAAATACACAGCCAGATTTAGCTATTATGGAGAATGCTAAAGTAACAGATATAAAAAATAAATCGGATCAGCAGCCTATTATTGAAAACAATAAAAAACCAAGATTACCCGAAGCTCCTAAACTGATTGAAGTGCCTATCACTGAACTGGTTGAGAGTAACGACAATTCAAAAACTGAGAATGCTGAAGAAGTTGTAAAGGAAGAATTGCCTGTGGTTATTCCTCCGAAGGTAGAAAAGAAATTGGAAGAAGAGTCACCATATTTCGTTGCTGTGGAAGAAATGCCTGCACCAATTGGAGGTATAACTTCGATTCAAAGTAAAATTACTTATCCTGAAATTGCTATAAGAGCAGGTGTTGAAGGTAAAGTTTATATCTTAGCTTTTGTTGATGAAGTTGGTACTGTAACTAAAGCAGAAGTAGTTAAAGGTATTGGCTCAGGATGTGATGAAGCAGCAATGAATGCAGTTCTTAGTACAAAATTTAAACCCGGCGTACAAAGAGGAAAACCTGTAAAAGTTAAGATTACAATTCCTATTGTATTTAAAAAATAATTTGGTTGGTGTTTAAAGGAAGCCTTCAAGGCCTAGTTCAGACCTTGAAGGCTTTTTTATAGGCTATTCTTACTACGTTCTATCCAAACTCCGATACATTTGCTCAATCAGATCCTCATATCTTTCCTCAATAAATTTTCTTTTTACTTTCATACTCGGTGTAATTTCACCGGATTCAATTGTAAAAGGTCTATCAAGCATAACAAACTTTCTAACTCGTTCAAAATTTGCAAGTTTTTTCTGAAATTGATCCATATCTTTTTCGAGAAGCTTATAAATCTCTTCGTCTTTAGTAAGTTCTTCTACAGTCGAGTATTTAATGTTATGTGAATCAGCATATTCTTTTAGAGCTTCAAAATCTGGAACGATTAAAGCAGTAAGAAACATTCTTCTGTCACCGATGAGAACAAATTGATCAATATATTTACTGGCAAGGAAGATATTTTCAATAGGAGTTGGAGCAATATATTTTCCTGCGGAAGTTTTAAACAGATGTTTTTTACGATCAGTTATAACTAAAAATCCATCCTGATCAAACACTCCAATATCGCCGGTATAAAGCCAACCATCCTTAATTGTAGCTTCAGTTTCCTTTTTATTTTTGTAATAACCTTGCATAATATTCGGACCTTTGGCTAGTATTTCGCCATCTTCTGCAATCTTAATCTGAACTCCGGGCATTGCTGTTCCGACTGTTCCAAATTTATAAGCATCGAGTCTGTTTGCTGCAATTACAGGAGATGATTCTGTTAAACCGTATCCTTCGATTATCAACAATCCAACGGCTGCAAAAAATTCTCCAAGTTCCCTTGGCAATGCGGCGCCTCCGGATATAAAAAATCTCAAATTACCACCGGTTTTTTCTCGTAACTTTTTGAAAACCAGTTTATCAGCAAGTTTATGTTTTACAGAAAGTGTAAGCGAAATGTTTTTTGTTTTTTTTGCTTTTGCATATTCTCTTCCCACTTCAATTGCCCAATAAAATATCTTTTGTTTTTTCTCTGGCTGACTTTCAACATTCTTTATGATCTTGGAATAAATTCTTTCAAACAACCTGGGTACAGTTGTCATAATAGTTGGTTTTACTTCAATCATATTCTGGGCAACTGTTTCAATACTTTCCGCATAGCATATCGTACCACCACAGGAAAAAGCAGTATAATATCCTGCCATTCTTTCAAAAATATGACAAAGAGGTAAAAATGAAAGAAAAACGTCATTTTTATCTATGGGAAAGCTCTCCAATGCAGCCTGCACATTCGATAAAATATTATAATGAGTTAAGACAACACCTTTCGGCACTCCTGTTGTACCTGAAGTATAAATTATTGTACATACATCATTAGGTTTTGTTAATTCTAGTGTTTCCTTAAATAAGTTTTCGTTTTCTTTCTTATATTTTCTTCCAAGTTCCTGAGCATCCTTAAACGTATAGAGATCTTTAATATTTGAGTCATAGTCTTTTGCATTTAGAATAATAATGAATTTCAAACTACGACATTTGTCACGGATTTTAAGAAGTTTATTTAACTGGAATTTATTTGATACGATTATTCCTTTGGATTCGGAATTGTTTAAAATAAATTCAACTGAATCTGACGTTAACGATGGATAAAGTGGAACATCAATTGCTCCTAAGCCTAGTATAGCAAAATCGCCGTAAACCCATTCTGGTCTGTTTTCTGAAATAATAGCAACTTTATCATCTTTTTTTACACCAAGAAAAGCTAATCCAAAAGCTAATAGCTCGGTTTCTTCTCTTAGTTGATCGTAACTTATACCCACATATTTGTCGTCAACTTTATGTTTAAGTACATAGCTATTTGTTTCTTTGCTGTATTCCTCAGTCAGATATTTAAATAATTGAGGAATTGTATTAAAAGTAGCCGGGATTGCCATATTCTCTCCTCTTTATTTGCTAATGCGATTTGTACTATTTGCCCAATCAGGGTAAGATTGTTCTATATTTACCGGGAAAAGTGTTAGCAAGATAATACCGTTTGATTTAAATCCAAACAGTGTAAATATTATTATTTTATCTATAGCTTCATATTTCTTGGAATCGGATTTATATCTGAAAGTAATTCATATACTTTGCTTATCAAAACTTAAAGATTTAATTTTCGATTCAAATTTTTATAATATTATTGAGTAGGAGTTAAGATGCAAATTACACCGTTTAAGAATGAACCATTTACAGATTTTACAAAACCCGCAAATATTCAAAAACAAAAACAAGCACTTAAGGCAGTAAGAAAAAAATTAGGAAGAACTTACGAACTTGTAATTGGCGGAAAAAAGCATAAAACCGAAGGTAGAATTACTTCCTATAATCCATCAAATAAAGATGAAGTTATAGCTTATTTTCATAAAGGAACAAAAGTTCTTGCAAATTTTGCTATTGAATCTGCATTCAAAAAATTTCAGGAATGGAAATATGTACCAGCCGCTGAAAGAGCAAGTTATCTCATCAAAGCAGCAGCAATAGCAAGAAGAAGACGTTTTGAAATTAATGCCTGGATGATTCTTGAAGCTGGTAAAAACTTTTTGGAAGCAGATGGTGATACTGCCGAGGCAATAGATTTTTTGGATTTTTACGGAAGAGAAATGCTTCGATATGGAGATAAACAGCCAATCACTCCTTTAAAGGGCGAAAAGAATGAATTAGTTTACATTCCGCTTGGTGTTGGTGTTACTATACCACCATGGAATTTTCCATTTGCAATTTTGGTAGGAATGAGTTCCGCAGCAATTGTTGCTGGTAATACAATAGTACTTAAACCTTCAAGCGATACTCCAATGATGGGAAGAATTTTCTATGAGATCATGGAAGAGGCAGGCCTACCAAAAGGTGTTCTTAACTTTTTACCTGGTTCAGGTGGAGAAGTGGGCGATACTTTAGTTGGTAATCCAAAAACAAGATTTGTCTCATTTACCGGTTCAATGGAAGTTGGAATTCATATAAATGAATTAGCAGCAAAGGTACAACCCGGACAAATTTGGCTAAAGAGAGTTGTAGCGGAAATGGGTGGAAAGGATTCAATTATTGTTGATAGTAATTGTGATCTTGATGATGCCGTTAAAGGTGTTGTTTCATCTGCTTTTGGATTTCAGGGTCAGAAATGCTCGGCTTGCTCAAGAGCTATCGTCGATAAATCTGTTTACAATCAATTCGTGAAAAAGTTAAAAGCTGAAGTTGATAAAATTCAGCAAGGTCCTGGTGAAGAAAACTACTATATGGGTCCTGTTGTTAGTCCAAGTGCTGAACGTACAATTCTTGACTATATTGAAATAGGAAAGAAAGAAGGAAAATTGCTTAACGGTGGTGAGAAAGCTGAAGGTAACGGATATTATATTAAACCAACTGTATTCATTGATATCGATCCGATGGCAAGAATATCGCAGGAAGAAATATTTGGTCCGGTTCTCGCAGTTATAAAAGCTAAAAATTATGATGATGCTCTTAAGATTGCAAATAATACTATTTACGGTTTAACTGGTGCTGTTTATACTCGCGACAGAAAAAAAATAGACCGTGCAAAGAAAGAATTATTGATTGGTAATCTGTACTTCAATCGTAAATGCACTGGAGCCTTGGTTGGTGCTCATCCGTTTGGCGGATTTAATATGTCCGGTACAGATTCTAAAGCTGGTGGAAGAGATTATTTATTGCTATTCTTGCAAGCCAAGTTGATGAGTGAAAAAATTATCAGGTAAATAATTTTTTGAGTGCGGAATTTGATATATCAAATTCGATCTCAATCATTCTTAGAGTTATAATAACATTAAAGGAAACTAAATGAAAATTCACGAATATCAGGCAAAAGAAATTCTCAAAAAATTCGGCGTTCCAATTCAGGATGGAATTGCCATAAAAGATTTATCGGAATTTGATTCTGCTATTAATCAACTTCAGCAGCGCGGAGTTAATCAATATGTAGTAAAAGCACAAATACATGCCGGCGGAAGAGGAAAAGGTAAATTATATAATCCACAAAATCGTGATGAGCTTATTCTTGAAGGCGGAGTGAAGTTTAGTACTTCTGTTGATAAAGCACGAGATTATGCTCACAAAATTCTTGGTAATATTTTGGTAACTCATCAATCCGGTGCCGAAGGTAAAATAGTTAAAACTCTTTTTATTGCCGAAGGACTAGATTTTAAGAAAGAATTTTATCTGGGGATTTTGCTTGATCGTTCAGTTTCAAAAAATGTTATTATGGCTTCAACCGAAGGCGGAGTTGAAATTGAAAAAGTTGCTGAAGAAACTCCTGAAAAAATTATTAAAGAATGGATTGATCCTGCTGTTGGTTTTCAAACTTATCAGGCAAGAAAATTAGCATTTGCTTTAGGTCTTGAGGGGGATGCTTTCAAAAGTTTCATTCCTTTTATAAAAGCTTTGTATAATGCTTATGAAAAAACTGACGCCACTATGCTTGAAATAAATCCTTTGGTTCTTACTAATGATAATAAGATAATTGCACTTGATGCAAAAATGAATTTTGATGATAATGCCTTATATCGTCAGAAAGAAATTGCTGCATATCGTGATCTTGGTGAAGAAGACCCGTTAGAAATTGAAGCCTCAAAATATGATTTAAACTATATTAAGCTTGACGGAAATGTCGGATGTATGGTTAATGGTGCAGGGCTTGCAATGGCCACAATGGATATAATTAAACTTGCAGGCGGTGAACCAGCAAACTTTCTTGATGTTGGTGGCGGTGCAAACAAAGAAACAGTTTCAAACGGATTCAAGATCATTCTCTCTGATCCTAATGTAAAAGCAATTCTCATCAACATTTTTGGTGGAATTGTGAGATGTGATCGTGTTGCACAAGGAGTAATTGAAGCAGCAACAGAAATACGAGTTAATATTCCAATTGTTGTAAGATTAGAAGGAACTAATGCTAAAGAAGCTGCGGTCCTTTTAAATGAATCGAGTTTGAGTTTTGAAGTTGCACAAAGCTTAAAAGAAGCTGCTGAAAAGGTAACTTCGGTTTTGCGGAATTAATTAATAAAAATTCTTTATTGGTAATGGAGTGAAATTGACTTTAATATTTCACTCCTTTGTCTTTAAAGTTCACTTATAAATTTTTAACTCATTTCCAAGGAAAGCTTACCTTGATTTTATACTTTATTAGTTATAGATTTTTCCCCAGTAATTAAATAATTGGAGTTTAATGAATGTCCTTTTTTGATTCTGATCATTTAGATGAAGAATTTTCTACGTTTGATAATCTGGAGACAGAAATTCAGAGCTTGAAGTCAACACTTGAAGATGGTAATGTTTATGAGTTTATAGATCATATAGAAGAAATTGTACAAAGTTGTATTGAAACAGATCGTTTAGAAGACGGTTTATTTTTTATAGAAAAATTAATAAACATCTCTCCTTATAATTCTGATTACTGGCTTAAGAAAGGAATTCTGCTTAATGCCCAGATGAATTTCAGTAAAGCTCTAGATTGTTTTAATAAAGCACTTTCTCTCAATCCGAATGATGTTGAAACTCTTGTTGATAAATCTGCAGCTGAAGAAAACATTGGATTGTTCAAACAAGCTGAAGAATCACTTAATAAAATTTTAGATTTTGATCCTACGAATGAAGAAGCTTACTTTAGTCTCGGATTATTATTTGAGCGTCAGGGAAAATTTAATGAAGCAATCGAAAATTTTGATAAAGTAATTCAAAAAGATCCTGAATTTTTAGAAGCTTATTATGAACTTGGATTTTGTTATGAAGGCATAGGTGAGATATCTAGGGCTCTTGAAGCTTACGATAAATTTCTTGAATTCGATCCTTATAATCCAACCGGCTGGTACAACAGGGGAATTGTATTATCAAAACTTAATCAACTAGAGCAAGCAATAAACAGTTATGATCTTGCAACATCGCTGTATGAAGGATTCTCAAGTGCCTGGTTTAATAAAGGTAACGTTTATGCAGATCTTGGCAGATTTCAACCTGCAATTGAATGTTTTAAAAAATCAATTGAACTTGATGATAATGATGAAGCATCTGCATTTAACATTGCAAATATTTATGAAGAGCTTGGCGAATTAAATAATGCAATTAAGTATTATAATGAAGCCATAAAAATTAACGATGAATATTTTGAAGCTTATCTGGCAAGAGGATTTTGCTATGACTTATCTGGCAAATATCAACTTGCATTAAGAGATTTTAACAAATCAATATCCTTATCTCAAGATAGCTCTGAAGCATGGCTGGCAAAAGCTGATCTTGAATATTCTCTAGGTTTTTTGCAGGAATCTATTAAAAGCTATAAAAAAGTTGTCAGATTAGATAATAAAAACCTTGAAGCCTGGTTTAACCTTGCCGAAACATATTTTGAAATAGGGGATTGGCTTGCAGCATTGAGCTCTTATGATAAATGTTTGGCAATTGATCCAAAAGATGCAGCCTCGTACTACGCAAAAGCAAAAGTAAATTTTGTATTAAGCAGAACACAGGATGCAGTAGATTGTTTGAAAAAAGCATTCTCAATTGATCCTTCTTTCCGTAATGAATTTGAAAAGGAATATCCTGAGGTAAAGTCTTCTAAACTATTTTTAAGATTATTGAAAAAATCTGATTGAATCAAAACGAGGGTTAATCAGTCAGTATTAATAAATTATATTATGAAAAATTCTTTTTATAACACAACTGAAGTGATCGGGTTAATCGGAAATCCGACAAAGCAATCTTATTCACCTTTCATTTATAATGTTGCAATTGAAATCACAAAATTAGATTACATTTATCTTCCTTTTAATGTTCAAACTTCAAACCTACAGAATGCATTAAAAGGAATGGTTGCACTCGGAATTAAAGGTTTTAACGTAACTATTCCTCATAAAGTTAAAGTGCTTGATCATATTAGTAACCTTTCAGAAGAGGCATCAATAACGGGAGCTATAAACACAATTGTTAATGAACATGGAAAACTTACTGGATATAATACAGATGTTCACGGTATTCTTGAATCATTAATACCCTTTAAAGAGGAAATTACGGGAAGTGAAATGACATTGATAGGAGCAGGTGGAAGTGCACGTGCAGTTATTTATGTTTTGATTAGATATTTTAAACCCAAAAGAATTAATCTTGTTAACAGAACGGAACAACGAGCCGAATCGTTGAAAGTATACTTCCAGGATAAAATGAAATATGATTCTTTTAAGACGAAAGAACTTTTTCCGCCGGATTTAGTTGAGATTTTTAGCAAATCTAAACTTATCATCAATGCTACCCCAATAGGAATGTTTCCCGAAGTTGATGATAATGTGACAACAATTCCTGAGTCATTTACAAAAGATCAGATAGTATTTGATTTGGTTTACAATCCGGTTAATACAAAATTTTTGCAGCTTGCTCAATCTCGGGGTGCAATTACTATTGATGGTATTAAAATGTTGGTTCATCAGGCAGCAAAATCATTTAATCTTTGGACCGGAGTTGAAATGCCTGTTGATGATCTTTATAAATCTCTTCAGCTTTTTATCTCGAAATAGACTTTTTCTTAGATGAAATTTTTTTATTTTTTTAGTTATTCTTCTGGTTTGAAGATTGATAAAAGCCACATCATTTAGTAAGAAGAAATAAATATTTTTTTCGTGTTCATTAATTGATCTTAGATAGATTCTTGGTTTGAAATTATAAAAGCCACATCATTTGAGTAAGATGTGGCTTTAAATTTTATAAATGAAATTATTTATTCAGCAAATCTCTGATTTCAGTTAGTAATTTCACATCTGCTGGTGGTTCAGGCGGAGCAGCAGGTTTTTCTTCTTCTTTTTTCTTAAGAGAATTCATTGCTTTAATTGCCATAAATATAGCAAATGCAATAATTATGAAGTCAATTACGGTATTAATAAACATACCATATTTCATAGTTACAGCTTCAACTCCTTCAGATGCTTCTTTAATTGTAAAGGAAAGTGTGCTGAAATCAACTCCGCCTAAAAGAGCTCCGATCGGCGGCATTATAACATCGCTGACAAAAGAGGAAACAATTTTGCCAAAAGCAACACCTATGATTATACCTACAGCCATATCAACAACATTCCCTCTCATAGCAAATGCTTTGAATTCTTGCATCATTTTCATGATTAGCCTTTCTTATTTGTTGATGAAAAGAACATTTGAAATAAATTAATTTTTTTTAATTTTTATTTCTTAAAGCGATTGCTATCCATTCATCCATTCGAGTTGTTTCTGAGAATATAAATCCAAAAGAGTAATAAATTTCTAAAATATCTTTTTCGTCAATATGCAGCAGACCTGAAAGTAATAAAACTCCCTTTGGCTTAATGCGAGAACTTATTTCGTCTGCTAATTCAATTAAAACATTCTTTTGAATATTCGTAATAATCATATCAAAATCATTTTCTTCAATTTTATCCAATGTGCAAATTCTGAAATCGATTTGTTTGGTTGTATTATTTAGCTTGGAGTTTTCAATACTGTTTTCATAACACCATTCATCAATGTCGTTAGCAATTGCATACGAAGCACCGAGTTTAATTGCAGCAATAGCAAGAATTCCGGTTCCGGTTCCAATATCAAGAACTTTTATTCCATCTTTGACATATTTTTCTTCAAGCTGCAGTATCATTTTTGTGGTTTGATGTTCACCTGTTCCAAATGACATTTTGGGATCTAAAGTTAAAACAATTTCATTTTCCTTAGCAATATATTCTTTAAAAGTAGGTTTTATAATAATTCTATCAGTCACTCTTATGATTTCACGACTTTTTTCCCATTCTGCATTCCAATTTTTATCTTCAATAAAATTTTCTTCAACAGTAAAACTGAAAAGCATTTTATTATTTAGAAGATCATTTAGAATCAATTCAATATCATTCTTGGAAACAGAATCAGAAAAAACTTTAAGACAATTGACTTCTTCACTTATACCGTTAATCTTTAGGTTCCAAAGAACACCGCTTAAAATATCAGGAATAAATGGTTCGGCAGTTACTATGAATTCTTTATAAATCATAAAGTATTTTTAATTATCTGTATTCGGCAAGAATTTTACAAATTTCATCCTGAAATTGTCTTGCTTTTGAAGTCATGTTGACATGATTTTGGATTAGAATTGAGAATGCAATTTGATTACCATTAGCAGCAGTTACATAACCGGATAGGGCATTAACACCACTAAGTGTTCCGGTTTTAGCCCGAACATTGTTAAACGCAGAAGAGTTTGTCATTCTTTTACCAAGAGTACCATCAATTCCTGCAATTGGGAGAGTTTCCCAAAGTCTGCTAAAAACCTCTGGTTCACTTTTGTAAATGTATTTGAGGAAATTTAATATTAACTCTGCAGAAATTAAATTGTAATGCGATACACCTGAACCGTCTACAATTCTGAATTTTTCAGGATCATGACCGATTAAAGTAATCAAGTCATTTATTACTTTGATGCCGTTTTCAGAAGTTGCAGGGCGACCATATTTTTTTTCAGCTAGTGCATATAAAACCATCTCGGCACTCAAATTATTGCTGTTTTTGTTTACATTCGTCAATACCGTCATTAACGATGTTGTTATTGAGCCAAGATATTTATTAATAAAAGGTAATTTCGTTATGCCTATTTCACCTGTGAATGATATTCCATTTTGGTTTAAAGTCTCTTTAAATAATGTAAGAAAATATAATTCGGGATTTAAGACATTAACTTGTTTATCACCATTCTCATTATTTTCTTTTTCAAGACTAACTTTACCTGATACAATAATTTCATTTTTCCTGTTAAACCAATTCCTGGTTGCATAGAAATCTTCTTCTTCTTTTTTAATACAGTAACTGTCTGATTATTTACAGAAAAAAATTCGGAGTTTGGAGTTAAAATGATCTCTGCTTGCTGCCCTACATTTGCTCCATTAAGAGTAACACTTACAGCATTACCGTTAATATTAAGAGCACTTAGATAAGGTGCATCTGTGGAAGGATCGTCGTCCCACATCCAGCCGACACCCCAGTAAAGTGAATCCTTAAAAGAAAGGTCGGCATAAATATTTCCGACAATGGAATTAATATTTAAGGCTTTAAGGGCCAGTATAAAATTTGAAAGATCTTCGGTTCGAAATTCAGGATCACAGCCTCCTTCAATATAGAGATTCCCAAATAAACTACTGCCAATAATTTCTCCGTCGTAATAAAGTGAAGTTAGAAATTGATAGTCAACTCCGAGTGTTAAAAGTCCTGCTATTGAAGTAAAAAGTTTCATATTTGATGCTGGATGCAAAAGCATTTTAGAATTAACACGATACAAATACTCATCCGCAGTAAGATCATATATATCTGTTGCAATTAACGATGATTCAAAAAACTCATCCTTTAAAAGTTGATCTAATTTTTCTTTTAAGGTTTGCGACTGAGATACAGATAAGCTGTTTAATAAAAATAAAAAAATGAGGATTTGTTTTATCACTTTTGTCCTAAAATCATTTATTAAAAATATTCTCTTATTCTAAATTCTGCGCCTATTTCTTCTTCAACAACTTTGCGCGCTCTTTCTATTTCAACTTCATCAATCGTTACAACACTCATCACTACTTTTTTAACATATGGTTTTGAAAGTTTCGCAAAGTTTATCATTTCAAAGAAATGTTTTTCATCTAATCGCATAAGCTCTGCATACTGTTTAGAATCAAAGGTATTGAAACTAATAGAAACAACATCAATAAGATTTTTCATTTCTGGTGTGATGTCGCGATGGTTTATCAGATTTCCATGTCCATTTGTATTTAATCTTGTATTTCCACCTTTAGCTTTAACAAAGGCAGCAACTTCTTTAACAATTTCCCATCTGATGGTTGGCTCTCCATATCCGCAAAAGACTATCTCATCATATTTTTTCGGATCACCAATTTCTTTAATATAAACTTCTGAAGAAGGTTCTTCGGATTTTTTCATTCCCAAATTATAACCGCTTATAAACGGAAAAGTTTTTCTTTTACAAAAGGTACAATCGGCGTTGCACCGATTTGTTACATTTATGTAAAGAGATTTACCAAGCGGATATGTATAACTGACTCCTGGTGTTTTACCAATTCCAAATAAACGAAAAGCATTGTATGAAGTTATTTTGGCAACTTCATCAACCGGCAGTTTATGAATTTCAGCAACTTTTTCAGCAACATATTTTACATAAGCAGGCTCATTTCTTTTACCGCGAAATGGTGAAGGGGTCATAAATGGTGCATCAGTTTCAAGAAGTAAATTTTCCAAACTGATTTTTTCAAGAACCGATCTTACATCACTTCTGTTTTTGAAGGTGATATTTCCTGTAAATGAAATAAAATGATTCATCTTAATAAATTCAAATGCGTCATTTAGGGAAGCACTGAAACAATGAAACTGAGCTTTCAAACCTCTTCCGCAATAACTGCTGATGATATCCATCATATCTTTATCGGAATCACGATTATGCACAACAATCGGCAAATTTAATTCTAATGCAAGTTCAATCTGTGCTTTGAAAGAATGAATTTGTTTTTCCGGTGGTGAAAAATCATAATAATAATCTAATCCTATTTCACCGATGGCTACAATTTTTTTGTGCTGAGCCAATTGATGAATCTGATCGATTAGCTCGTCATTCCAATCCTTAGTTTCGTGTGGATGAACGCCAACTGTACCGTAAACCATATCATATTTATTACATAGATCAATTACTTGTTTGGATGTCTCTATATCGGTTGCCGGTACGATAATAAAATCTACACCGTTTTGTTTGGCGCGTTCAATAACTTCATCAATATCTTCAGTGAAGTTTGGATAGAATAAATGTGAATGAGTATCAATAAACATAACTTAAACTAAATTACTTCTCCGATTAATCAAACATGTTCTTTATTATCATGAATTAGCTGAAAAGCATGTGATTCATCTTCTTTTGAAACTATTGCAATCAGACCAATGCCAAGATTAAAAACTTTTCTCATCTCTTCAACTGAAATATTTCCCGTATTCTGGATGAGTTTAAATATTGACGGGAATTCCCAATTTCCCCAATGAACAAGCAAATCCAATCCTTTGGGAATTATTCTCATAGTATTGCCGACAATTCCACCGCCGGTAATATGCGAGAAACCTTTTACATTAACATTTTCGTTTAGCTTTGTAATTATGTTCAAATAAGACTTATGAATTTTAAGAAGTTCATCACTAAGAGAGGATCCTAATTCATCAATATGCTGATCGAGTTTGAATTTTGATAAGAGAACTTTTCTTGCAAGCGAATATCCATTTGTATGAAGACCGTTAGACGGAAAACCTAAAAGAATATCACCTTTTTTGATTTTACTTCCGTCAATAATTTTTTCTTTTTCTACTATCCCAACAATAGTTCCGGACATATCGTAATCACCTGTTTGATATAATCCCGGCATTTCGGCAGTTTCACCTCCAATAAGCGCGCAATTATTTTCTTTACAAGCGACAGAAAAACCTTTAATAACTTCTGCAGCAACTTCTGGATCAAGTTTTCCCGTTGCGAAATAATCCAAAAAGAAAAGAGGTTTTGCGCCGCAGACTGCAATATCATTCACACAATGATTGACCAAATCCTGACCAATTGTAACATGCCTGTTGGCTTCAACAGCAATTTTTAATTTTGTTCCTACACCATCAACACTTGAAACTAAAACGGGTTTTTTATAGCTCTGGAGATCCAACTCATAGAAAGCGCCAAAAAGTCCGATGTCTGTCAGTACTTGCTTATTAAAAGTCGATTTGGCATAGCCCTTAATTTTCTCAATGGTTTTCTCTCCGGCGTCTAAATTTACCCCGGAAGATTTGTAAGTTTCTTCCACTTGTACTCCGACTATAATTAAAGAAAGTTCCCTTAATTTTTAACGAGAAATTAACATTATTAAATGTATTAACAAAAAAGATTAAGTGTAAATCATTCACAATACTAATATTTAACTCGTACATTTCCTTTAAATGTTTTCGTGCCGGTTTCGGCAAAGTTTTTGAATAATTGATATATTTGCACTCCAAATTTTAGTTAGTTTAGTAACGTTAATATGTTAGAACAAAAATTAAACGAACGAGAAAAGAGCATTCTTAGATCAATAGTGCAGCAATTTATTCTTACTGCTTCACCTGTTGGATCGAAATATATCGTAAAAAAATATGATATCGGCTTTTCACCAGCTACGGTTAGAAATATTATGTCCGATCTGGAAGAATCCGGCTTTATAGATCATCCGCATACTTCTGCAGGAAGAGTTCCAACAGATAAAGGATATAGGTTTTACGTTGATTCACTTATGGATATTCCAACTCTGAATCAGGCTGAAAAAGGAATTATTAACAAAAGCTTTAAAGTTGAGATTGACGACACTGATGATCTGCTTAAGATTGCTACAAAACTAATGAGCCAGATTACAAAGCAAATTGCTTGCGTTACATATCCAAAATTGGATCGTGGAATACTTCAGAAAATTCAATTAGTTAGTCTTTCTTCAACTAAATTATTAATTGTTTTAAGCATTAAGTCGGGACTAGTAAAAACTATTACACTTGAAATTAAAAGTGAAGTGAAGGAATCGCAGCTTAATTATGTTGAATATTTATTAAATGAAAGATTAGGCGGATTAGCTTTAGATGAGATACGGAAAACATTCAAGGAAAGATTTAGTGATGTAGGTGATTCAGATAAATCGATAATAAGAATTTTTGTTGATTCGGTGGATAAGATTTTTGTTGATACAAAAACCGAAGATCGTGTTTTTGTAACAGGTGCTAAAAATGTAATTTATCAACCTGAATTTGAGGATCCCGAAAAATTTCAAAGTGTTATAGAACTGATTGAAGATAAAGATATCATCATTCATATTATGGAGAAGAAAGAAAAAGGTTCGGATGATATTTTTATTTCTATTGGCAAGGAAAATAAAGATCTAAAACTTGAAGAATATAGTCTGATAACAAAAGAATATAATTACGGCGAAACTTCCGGTACTCTTGGAATAATCGGTCCGAAAAGGATGGAGTATTCCAAAGTTGTGGCAATAGTAGATTATATTGCTAAAATGTTATCTAAAGTTCTAAAAACCGGTTAAATAATAATTGCAGGAGTTAAATAGTCACAATGAGTAAAGAAAAGAAGAATGAAAATAAAAACGAAAACGAAGAGGAATTAAAATTGAATGTTGAAGAAGAAAATCAAACCGAAGAAGCACCTCTAACCGATCAGCAATCGGATGAAAGAATTAAAGAATTAGAAATACAAGCAAGCGAGTGGCAAGATAAGTTTTTAAGAAAAGTTGCTGAGTTTGAGAACTATAAGCGAAGAACTGAGAACGATCAGTTAAATCTAATTAAATACGCTGCCGAGTCTTTTGTAATAAAACTTTTAGACGTAGTCGATGATTTTGAAAGATCGCTTGTCCACATTCAGGATGCTAAAGATACTTCCACAATAGAAGAAGGAATTAAACTTGTCTATAACAAACTATTGAAAACGCTTGAAGAGCAGGGAGTAAAAAAAATAGAATCAGTTGGTCAGCCATTTGATGTTAATTTTCACGAAGCTGTGATGCAAATGCAAAATGATTCTGTTCCTCCTCATACAATTCTCGACGAAATTCAAAGCGGATATGTTTATAAAGACAGAGTAATCAGGCATTCTAAAGTAATTGTTAGTGATGAATCTAGCGGCGAGAAGGAATAATATTAACTATGGCAAAGAGAGATTATTACGAAATTCTTGGTGTATCTAAAAATGCAACAAAGGAAGAATTAAAAAAAGCTTACCGGAAACAAGCTATGCAATATCATCCGGACAGAAACCCCAATGATAAAAGTGCAGAAGAAAAATTTAAAGAGGCAGCCGAAGCTTATGAAATCTTAAATGATGATAATAAACGTGCAAGGTATGATAGATTTGGCCACGAAGGTGTGAGAGGAAGCGGCTTTGGGTCGCCTGGATTTTCAGATATTAACGATATCTTTTCTCATTTCTCAGACATTTTTGGCGGCGGTTCTATTTTCGATGAATTCTTTGGAACTTCATCGAGATCCAGAGGAAGAAGAAGAGGAACAGGCAGTCCCGGAACTGATTTAAGAGTAACATTAAAACTTACTCTTGAAGAAATTGCAACTGGAGTAACTAAAAAAATTAAAATTAAAAAACTACTTAAATGCGATCAGTGCAGCGGAAGCGGTGCTGCTGATAGTTCAGCTAAAAAAACTTGTCCTGTTTGTCAGGGTTCCGGTGAAATAAGAAGTGTTTCTAGATCTGTATTTGGTCAGTTCGTAAACATAGCTGCTTGTAGCAATTGCGATGGAGAAGGAGAAGTTATAGATACTCCTTGCAGAAAATGTTCAGGTGACGGCAGATTTCAGAATGAAGTTACGGTGAAGATAGATGTACCAGCAGGTGTTCATGAAGGAAGTTATATGTCTTTACGCGGTGAAGGAAATTCAGGAAAAAGAGGAGGATCACCCGGTGATATCATGGTTGTGTTTAAAGAACAAGAGCATGAATACTTTATTCGCGAGGATAACGATATAATTTATAATCTGTTTATTAGTTTTCCTGAAGCTGTTCTTGGTGCCGAGGTTGATGTGCCAACTTTGAATGGTAAAGCGAGATTAAAAATTGATCCCGGAACACCTAACGCTAAATTGTTGAAGATGACAAGCAAAGGTATAAAACACTTAAACCACGCTGGTTACGGCGATCAAATTGTAAAAATAAATATTGATGTCCCGAAAAAATTAACTTCTAAAGAAAAAGAGTTACTTAAAGAGTTAATGGAGCAACCCAACTTTAAAGGCGAGGTTAAAGATCAGGAGAAAGGTTTCTTTAAAAGATTCGTCTTATAAATTTTTTCCGATTTATTTTGGATAAGAATTGTTTTTTTAATTGAAATAAATTCAGAGTGTGTTATCTTAGTATTAGAAAAGTTCGAATGATTAATTAACTATTTCTAAACTATTTTTTATTGGCGGGGGTAATGTTAGACGGGCTCTCAAAAAAAATAGGTTTTACTAATACGGAACTAAAAGTAGTTCTTTTTCTTACTTTTACTTTTGTAGCAGGATTTACTTATAAAAATTTTTTCAAGGAAAAACCTGTACAAATTGATTCCGAATCTTTCGATTATTCAGTTCAGGACTCCCTTTTTTATAATCCTCCGGGTGAAAATTCGGTAGATTCATTAAAAATGAACTTGCTGAAAGAGGTTGATTATAAGCAAGAAGTTTTGGATTTTAACAATCGTAGTTTTAAGAAATCTACAAAAAAAACTTTACCTGCAGAAAACAGTATAAATCTTAATTCTGCGAGATTAGAAGATTTAATGAAACTACCAGGAATTGGCGAGAAAACAGCTCAGAGCATTTTAGACCTTAGAACTAAAATGGGTAAGTTTAAAAAGGTTGATGATCTCCTTAAAGTTAAGGGGATAGGTGATACAAAATTAAATAATATAAAAAAGTATATTTTCATCGAGTAAAGACTTTTAATTCTTCCGGAGGAAAAATGAATTATAAATCCAATCAAGACCCCTGGTATGTTCATGCGGGGCTTTATACAGTTGTTGTAATATTAGTGCTTATTCTTATTAAGGTTGCTATTATTGATCCGAGTGATATTGTTGAAAAAGAAAAATACAACAGAACGGAAACACGTTTAAGAATGACAAATCTTAAAGAAGCTCAAATCCTTTGGGAGAAAAAGTATGGCCGATTTACAGATAATCTTGATGAACTTATTAAGTTTTTAGATTCTCCCTATGTTGATAGTGTGCGTAACTCGTTTGATTCGTTAACTTTAAGATCGGCAGATTCGTTTGTTAAATTAACGCACGGTGAATTCACACCTGAAAGTTTATTTGTCTCAGCTAAATCCCAACAACGATTTATTATTTCTGTTGATACTACAATGTCGATAGATACAGTTGTTACAACAAGAGGAAGATTTTTAAGAGTAGATTCTACTTTGAAAATCGGTACAAGATATTTGATTGAAGATCCTGATGGTTACGGTACAATTGGCAGCATTGAAAGCGATGCGCTAAAAAATACTGTTTCCTGGGAATAATTGTTAATGATATAATGACCGGATTTGAAAATCATGCGGGATTCAATATTTCAAGTTCTAAACTTCAGGTTGTAGAAGTTATTTATGAAGGTGAACAGTTTAAGCTAGTTAATATAGATGAAGCTTACTTTAACGACCCGATAGATCTTGAAAAAGATAAGGATACTAAAATAAGCGCCCTACTTCAGGGCGCTTTTGATGAATTACTAATAAAAAAATCTCTCAAAGCAACTTCAATTTCATTTACACTCCCTTTCGAGCTTTTCCATATAACGCAAGTGCCCTACGATAATACATTATTATATCAGGATATGATTGAACAATTCAGATGGGAATTTTCAGTTCTGTATCCTTACATTTCAACTAAAAATCTTGTTATACAATATTTTGAAATTGAGAAGAATGCCTTTAATATTATGCCCTCTTCAATGGTGTTGGGAATTCAGAGAAAGTATTTGCAAATGCTGCACAGCTTCTGTGAAAAAAATAATTTAAAATTAAAGTTTATTGATAATTTGCACATAGCAGCAGAAAGAGCTTTATCAGTCTGCAATGCACTTGTTTATAAAGGATTAACTCTAAGTATTTATTTCAACAACCGGTTTCTCTCAATTTTGTATGCATTTAATGGTAAGCCAATAAGCTTTAAAGTAATTCCACTTAGCGATGCAAGCGAGATAATAGAGCATCTGTTAAGGGAAACCAAACCATCTCCTTCACTAAGGGTTGATAGAAGCCAGATTGAAGCTGCTTTTATTTGCGGTGATGAAATATCAGGCTCTGTGGTAGAAACTTTAAATAAAACACTCGGATTAAATTTTATTCTTTTCAATCCTTTCGACAAAATCAAACCCTCACAAAATCTTTTTGATAATAAATTATATCTCGAAAAGTATAACTCCTTCTCATCTGCTGCCGGCATAGCATTCCGATTGGCTTAATAAACCCGAGGAAAATTTTATGAGAATGCGGATCATATCAGGCGAGTTCAAAGGTAGATTTATTAAAGTTCCTCAGTCAGATAAAATAAGACCAACAACAGACAGGGTTAGAGAAACACTTTTTAATTTATTAAATAATCGCATCTCATTTAATGACATTACTGTGCTTGATATTTATTCCGGTTCCGGATCTTTGGGTTTGGAATGTTTAAGCAGGGGAGCATCTGAAGTTCATTTTATCGAAAAAGATTTTTTTATTTACAATAATCTTCTTGAGAATATAAAATCTCTTGGCGTTGTAGAACAATGTAAAGTTTTTAAGCAGGAAGCAATAAGATTCACTTCGCAGAAACCAAAAATCAAATATGATCTAATAATGGCTGACCCTCCGTTCTTCAAAGATGATATATATAAAGTAGTAGAGAATATTAAACTTAACGGTCACTTTTCAAATGAAGGTATAATGGTAATTGAGCGATCAATTCAAACCAAAGAAAAAGATATAAAATTTTTTAATATAGAACCATTTAAGATAATAGGCGATACTTGTTTATATCAGATAGAGAGTTAAAAACTTTTAGTTTGAGAAATTTATTTTTATCATACTACTGTTAATTAAAAAATTTATTTGTAAAGAAATCAATGAAAAAAGTAATTTACCCCGGCACATTCGATCCCGTTACTTACGGGCACATAGATATTGTAAAACGCGCAGTTGATCTTTTTGCTTCAGTAGTCGTTACAGTCGCAGTTAATCCAACAAAGCAGCAATTATTCACAACTGAAGAAAGAGTGAATATGCTGAATGATAGTTTAATTGGATATAATACAGTTACGGTTGATTCATTTGAGGGCTTGCTTGTTGATCATGCCAAAGAAGTCGGTGCAACGGGAATAATAAGAGGTTTGCGCCAGGTAAGTGATTTTGAATTTGAATTCCAGATGGCACTTATGAACAGAAAGCTTGCCGATGATATTGCCACAATATTTTTAATGCCTCACGAAAAATACACTTACCTCAATTCAACAATTATTCGCAACCTTGCATCACTTAAAGCAGATGTAAGTGATTTTGTTCCGCCAATTGTTCAGCAAGCATTGAAGAAGAAGTTTGGGTAAATAAATTTAACTATGAAAAAATATCTAATAATCTTTCATTCACTTTTGCTGCTTGCAGTTTTGACATTAACATTTATGGGCTTAAAGGAAATACTGATTATTACTTTTCCTCCAATTGTTCTGATAGTTTTAATGATCATATTTATTGTGAATGAGTCAAAGTTTATAGTTATTCCTACTATCTTACTTGTCTTTATTGTAACCTTTGTTTTTGCTTTAATGGTTGTCGGGAATATTGTTTGGTCTAAGGGAACTGTGTTTCTGGTAATTATTTTATACGTCTTATTCCTGGCTGCAGAGTCAATTACAATTGTTTTTGCATTGAAATACTTTAAAAAGCAAATTTAAAGTAGATTTCATTTCAATAATTTCATATAAATTACCCGATATTTCTTGCTTATCATAAATACTAAAAATAATTTGACAGTCTAAATATTTTATTACTTTTATCTCAAGGTTTCTTTATGAGTCTCAGTTTAATAGCCAAATCAATAAAAGCCTCTCCGACTCTCAAGCTTAATGAGAAATTTGCCATTTTGAAGGAAAAAGGTGATCCTGTAATTCACCTTGGCGGAGGAGAGCCAAAAAGTAAAGCGCCAATGGATGCTATGCTTGCAGCAGTTGCCCTTCTAAATTCAGGTGAAGTCCGTTATGCACCTGCAGATGGAATTCCCGCACTTAAACAAGCAATAATTCGTTACACAGAAGAATTTTATGATAGAAAAGTAAAACCGGAACATGTTATTGCATCAAGCGGAGCTAAACAAGCAGTAATGGTTGCATTACAGGCAATCCTTAATCCACAGGAAGAAGTAATTTTTCCTGCTCCGTATTGGGTTAGTTATCCCGATATGGCAAGACTAATTGGAGCAATTCCAATTCCTGCTCTACCTGAAGATGGAACATTCTATCCAAGATTAAAAGATATTGAAGATCGGGTTGGTTCATATACTAAATGTATTATCATCAACAGTCCGAACAACCCATCAGGTGCGATGTATTCTGAAGAGTTCATTGCTGATGTAGTTGAGTTCTGCGAAAAGAAAGATATCTGGCTGATAATGGATGATATATACCATCGTCTTATTTTCGATGGAAGAAAACCGATTAACTGTTATAATTATGCAAAGAAAAAAGATGAAAACTCTAAGCTGATTGTCATAAATGGAGTTTCGAAGCAGTATGCGATGACAGGTTACAGAATAGGTTGGGCTGTTGGTAATAAAAAAGTGATCGAAGCTATGAGCAATATTCAGGGACACCAGACATCAGGTCCCTCTGTTCTCTTACAGAAAGCTGCTGTCGGTGCATTGAATGGAATTCAATCTGGTGTGGAAAGTTTAAGAGTAACACTTGAAAATAACCGTAATGTTATGATTGATCTTCTGAATTCATTTGAAGGTGTTAAAGTAACTAAACCGGATGGAACATTTTATTGCCTGGCAGATTTTTCTGTTTATGAAAAAAATTCAAGCAAACTTTCTGAATTCTTAATAGAGAAAGTTCAAGTTCTTACTGTTCCCGGAAAAGAATTCGGGTTAGATGGTTATTTAAGACTCAGTTATTGTGGGGGAATAAAAGATATTCAGGAAGGAATTGAAAGAATGAAATGGGCACTCGATCCGAATTCACCAAATGAATTATATATTGGCGACAGAAAATTAGTGAGGGATTGGTCATGAAATATCTCGAATTCAATACACCCGCAACTAAACAGGCAATGGAGCTTGCTTCGGATTTTAGATTAAAGAACCAGGGATTGACCGATCTAGATCGTGTTTTCTGGAATCTACCTGATGAAGCACTTTATGAAGAAATAATTTTCCGTAATGAAGGAAGAATTAGCAAACAAGGTCCAATTGTTGTTAATACTGGCAAACATACTGCCCGTGCTGCTGCAGATAAATTTGTTGTTCAGGAACAAAGTACAAAGGATAATATCTGGTGGGGAGTTTATAATCGTCCATTTAGTTCAGAAAAATTTAATCAGTTGATGGGAAGAGTTCAGTCATTCTGCCAGGGTGAAGAATTATTTGTTCAAGATTGTTACGCAGCTGCTGATCCTGATTACAAAATGCCAATTCGCATAATCACAGACAAAGCCTGGCATAGTCTTTTTGCTAGAAATATGTTCATCACAACTGAAGATAGGGATGAGTTAAAGAAGTTTATCCCAGAGTTTACAGTACTTACCTTATCCGGCTTTAAAGTTGATCCCGCTATTGATGGAACAAGAACTGAAACAGCCATCATATTAAATTTTGCTCA
The DNA here is from genome assembly GCA_963804005.1 of uncultured Ignavibacteriaceae bacterium. GTDB lineage: Bacteria > Bacteroidota > Ignavibacteria > Ignavibacteriales > Ignavibacteriaceae > JAGXRK01. The sequence goes on from CAWDOP010000013.1 coordinate 47,173, forward strand.
ACGAACTGCAATAATTGCAAATTCACTTTATGGCGGTGAGATAAAAAAATCAATTTTTACTGTTCTAAACTTCTTATTGACATTTCAGGATGTTCTTCCTATGCACTGCTCGGCAAATGTCGGAAAGAAAGGCGACGTTGCACTTTTCTTTGGATTAAGCGGGACAGGTAAAACCACATTATCTGCTGATCCGAACCGTTTGCTTATCGGTGATGATGAACATGGCTGGAGCAATAATGGTGTTTTTAATTTTGAGGGCGGTTGTTATGCAAAAGTAATTCGTCTTTCTGCCGAACATGAACCAGAGATTTATGCAACTACCCAAAGATATGGAACGATATTGGAAAATGTAGTTTATGATCCTGTAAGTAGAAACATTGATCTTGATGATGATCATATAACTGAAAATACAAGATGTTCATATCCTATTGAGTTCATTCCGAATATTGTTCCTGATGGATACGTGAAAAGTCATCCGAAGAACATTATCTTTTTAACCTGTGATGCATCAGGAGTAATGCCTCCAATTGCAAGATTAAATCCTGCTCAAGCACAGTATCATTTCATCAGTGGCTACACTTCTAAGATAGCAGGAACCGAAATCGGGTTAGGCATTGAACCGCAGATAACTTTTAGTGCGTGCTTCGGTGCACCATTTATGGTGCGGCATCCGTTTGAATATGCTGCAATGCTTAAAGAAAGAATGTTAAAACATAATGCAAATGTCTGGCTGGTTAATACCGGCTGGGTTGGTGGAAGATTCGGAGTAGGGAAAAGGATCAGCATTCGTCATACAAGAAATCTTCTTAATGCTGCATTGGAAGGCAAATTAGATAGTGTTAAATATAGAAAAGACAAGTTATTTGGATTTGAAGTTCCTATGTCCTGTCCTGAAGTTCCTGAAGATGTTCTCGAACCATCCAACTCCTGGGGAAATAAAGATGAATATTGGAAAAAGTATGATGCACTTGTAGCTAGATTTGTAGAGAATTTTAAGTTGTTTGAAAAAGGCTGTTCCGATGAGGTTAAAAAGGCAGGACCAAAAAGATTGTAGAAAATTTATACCACAGCTCAGGACTCCCGTCCTGAGCTATTCTTTTTACTACACTTCTCAATTCTTTATAGTTGAACTTTAAAAATTTATATATTTAACTGTTGTTTTGCTCACCAATTCAAATTTAATTGAAGGACTCAGAAAATTTCTTTAAGTTCGCCAATGTATTTTTAATTAAATGAATGGTTGTCATGAATCTTGATGTACTTGTATTTGCAGCTCATCCAGATGACGCTGAACTTGCCATGGGAGGCACAATTGCTAAATTTGCTAAAGCTAATTTAAAAGTTGGAATTATTGATTTAACAAAAGGTGAATTAGGAACGCGGGGAAGTGCAGATATCCGTCAAAAAGAGGCTTTTAAAGCAGCAAAAATACTAAAATCGTCTGTTCGTGAAAATCTTGATATTCCCGATGGTAATATTGCATTAAATAAAGAGAATCTTATTAAAGTTTTAAAAGTAATTCGTAAATACAAACCTAAAATAATCTTTGCTCCTTATTTTAACGACAGACATCCTGATCATATCGATGCGAGCAAGCTTGTTAAAAGAGCTATGTTTTCAACAGGTCTTCAAAAAATAAAAACCTTCGATAAGGAAATTCCGCAGCAAACTTACCGCCCTGAAAAAATTCTTTATTATATGCAAACGTATACATTCAAACCTTCATTTATCATTGATATTAGTGAAACATTTGATACGAAAATGAAAGCTGTGCAAGCTTATTCAACTCAATTTCATAATTCCAGAAGCATTGAACCAGAAACATTTATAAGCAAACCCGGATTTCTAGATTATATAAAATCAAGGGCTGTGTTTTATGGTTTTCAGATCAGAAAAAATTGCGGTGAAGCTTTTTTCTGTGAAGAAGAAATTGAGATGGATATTAAAACTTTGTTAGGTACTTAAATTTTGGTTTTGCTCTACTAACGGGAATAACATAGTTATTTCAGTATAATCTCCGAATTTGCTTTTAATGTTAAATTTTCCGCCATACATTTCAGTAAGTTCTTGTGATATGGTTAATCCTAGACCCATACCTTGTTGTTCGTATTTATCGCGATCAAACTGAACATAAGCGTCTATCTGCTTTACCTGCTCATCCGTCATACCTCTTCCATTGTCTTTGATTTTAATAATAAAGTCTTTTCCGCTTGTATAAGACTCAACTGCAACCAAGCTGCCTGCTGTTGAAAATTTAAAAGCATTATCAACCAATTCTTCAAGTACAACATTCAATTCATTTAATGAAATTTTAATTATACCGTCCGTTCCTTTTACAACAAGGTCGTTTATCCTGTTATATCTTGATGCAATTGTTTCGGAAATAGATTTGATTAATGAATGTGAAATTAAAGTAGGTTCAGCTTGAAATTCTACTTTAAAGTTGGCGTCACCTGATACGAGTTTAAGTTTCGTAAATACAATAAAATTCTGAATCATTTTGTTTAATCTTACACCAGCATCATAGATTGATTTGGAATATTCAATTATTGCAGGGTCAGTATTCTCTTTATATCTGTCTATCAATAACTGAGCGTAACCAATTATAGAAACCAGTGGTGTCCTGAATTCGTGAGGTAATTTATGAACAAGGCTTTTGCGCAAATCATGGAAGCGTTCTTTAAGTTCTTGATTTTTATTTAACCTTGTTTTAATGGCTGATAAAAGGTCTTCTGTAAGAAATGGTTTTGTTAGGTAATCGTCTGCACCTAATTCCATACCTTTTCTGATGTCACCTTTTTCTACCAACGCTGTGAGAAAAATAAAAGGAATAGACGAAGTTCTGGAATCTCTTCTTAGTTCCTTTAATACTTCGTGACCGTTCAATCCGGGCATTTTTATATCACAAATAATTATATCTGGTAGTTCCGTGCGAGCAATGTCAATTCCTTCTGTACCATCACCAGCCTGCAGGCATTTGAATCCCTCAACCTCAAGAAAATCTGCAATGGCTTGTCTTAGATCATTTTCATCTTCTATTATTAAAATTCTATCCATTTGGGTAATTCTTTGTAAATGTAAAGAGTTAATATAAAACTTTATTCGGAAAAAAATTAGTGTTATCATAAAATTATGAATTGTGCAAACCAGTAAATAATATTTATATTATACACAAAATGAGATATGGAAAATTCAAAATAATAAATCAGTTTATTTAATATTTTAAATAAAAAAATAATTTAGGAGTTATTATGATACTTAAAGATAGTGTTATAAAAGAATTGCAAAGCTTAGGAATACGTAATATTCGAGAGGTATTTTATAATTATGGAACTCCTGCTTTGTATGAGCAAGTAATAAGAAGGAGAGAAGGACTAATTGCACATTTAGGGCCTATGGTTGTTAGAACAGGATATCATACAGGAAGAAGCCCTAATGATAAATTTTTTGTTCGCGAACCTTCAAGTGAAAATAATATTTGGTGGGGAAAAGAAAACAGAGATATACCTGAAGATAATTTTGAAAAATTGTACTCTAAGATGAAGGCCTATATTCAGGGTAAAGATCTGTATGTTGAAGATTGTTATGTTAGCGCTGATCCTAAATATAAATTAGGTATAAGAGTTATTTCTGAAAATGCCTGGCATACTTTATTTGCTAAAAATATGTTCAGAAGATATAACAGTGCTGAAGAACTAGAAAAACATAAAACTGATTTCACAATTATTCACATGCCGAATTACCACGCTGATAAAGAAGTTGATTGTACAAATTCGGAAGTTTTTGTAGTAGTAAATTTTGGAAAGAAACTTGTGCTTATCGGTGGAACAAGTTATGGGGGTGAAATTAAAAAATCTATTTTTACAGTAATGAATTACTTAATGCCATTGCAAAATGTAATGTCAATGCATTGCTCTGCAAATGTTGGCAAAGATGATGATGTTGCCCTGTTCTTTGGATTAAGCGGTACTGGTAAAACAACACTTTCTGCCGATCCTAACAGAAGTTTAATTGGAGATGATGAGCATGGCTGGAGCGAAAATGGTGTATTTAATTACGAAGGTGGATGTTATGCAAAAGTTATCAGATTATCACCTGAAGCTGAGCCCGATATTTACGAGTGTACAAGAAGATTTGGAACAATTTTAGAAAATGTTCAGATTGATGCTCATAACAGAAAGCTTGATCTTGACGATGATACATTCACAGAAAATACAAGGGCAGCTTATCCATTAACTCATCTTCCCAATATAGTCGCAAGCGGAATGGCTGGGCATCCCAAAAATATAATAATGCTTACTGCTGATGCATTCGGGACTCTTCCTCCAATTGCCAAACTAAGTGCTGAGCAGGCAATGTATCATTTTATATCCGGGTACACTGCTAAAGTTGCAGGAACAGAAAAAGGTGTAACAGAACCTAAAGCTACATTCAGTACATGTTTCGGTGCGCCTTTCATGGCTCTTCATCCAAATGTTTATGCTAAACTTCTTGGACAAAAGATTAATAAGCATAAAGTAAATTGCTGGCTGGTGAATACAGGTTGGACAAGTGGACCTTATGGTGTTGGCAGTAGAATGAAAATACAACATACTCGTGCAATGTTAAGCGCTGCACTTGAAGGTAAACTTGATAGAGTTGAATACTTTACAGATCCGTTTTTTAATCTACAGGTTCCAAAATCGTGTCCCAACGTGCCTGAAGAAGTACTTAATCCTAGAAATACCTGGTCAGATAAAAATGCTTATGATGCACAAGCAAAAAAACTTGCTAATATGTTTATTAAAAACTTTGAACAATATGCTGCGGATACTGATGACGCAATTAAAAAAGCCGGACCGAATAAATTTTGAAAATGATAGTGATGTATCTTAAACTTATAGTTTTCAAATTGTTAAGTTATTTGATATTTAGTAGAGACGAATTTCAATTCGTCTCTACTAGTTATTTCTGATTCTTTAGAGTATTTCTTTCCCAGAAAACACCACTATTAAAGCCTTGAATAGATTTATTTTTTTCTGCTGCCTGTAATCTTTTCAATGTCAAGTAACAGTAATCTTTATTTAGCTCAACACCGCAAAATTTTCTGTCAAGTTTTTTCGATACAACAGCAGTTGTGCCTGATCCGAGGAAAGGATCGAATACAAAGTCTCCTTCATCAGAACTGGCAAGAATTATTTTAGCAAGTAACTTTTCAGGTTTCTGTGTCGGATGATCAGTATTTTCAGGCATTGACCAGAAAGGAACAGTAATATCAGTCCAGATATTTGACGGGTATGTATCTCTGAATTTTATTCCTTTATCTGCATTCCAGTCTTTTGGTTTACCATTCACTTTGTAAGGGGCTAGAACGTTTCTCCTTATTTTAACTGAATCAACATTAAATTTATAATTATCTAACATTGTGCAAAACCATATATCTTCTGATGAATTTTTCCAGTTAGCTTTTGCACCTCTTCCTTTTTCTCTTTCCCACGTAATTCTGTTTCTGATAACAAAATATTTATTCAATACTCTTGCTGCTGCTGTTGAACTTTGCCAGTCACTGCAAAAATAAACTGAAGCATCTTTTTTTAGTGTTTTTGTTAAAGGAGCTAACCAACTGTCAATCCATTTTTCATAATTATCATCATTCATTTTCTTGAAGTTCAATCCTGAGAAATTCTTAGTAAGATTGTAAGGCGGGTCGATAAACAAAAGATCAACAAAATTATTTGGAAGATGGTTAATTGCTTCGAATAAATCCTGATTAATTATCTGATTAGTTATACTCTTTAAACTCACTTTTTGTTTTAAGCTAATCAAAGTTGATGAAAAATTTTCTTTATCGGATTCGGTTAATGTTAAGGTTCTATTTAAAGTTGCACGCTGTTCAGAAGATTTGTTCATCTGGAAAGTTTTATTTAAGAATTAAGAATATTTAAATATTTGTTTTTAAGAAGTATAAGTTCTTCGGTTATTATATAAACTTGTTCAATAAGTTTGTTGACGAGAAACATAGTTTCGCTATTCATTCTGTTTTTTACAGCGGCATTTTCAAGATCAATGCAGACATTTGAAGTTGCGGTAACTCCTAATGTTAGCGCACTTCCTTTTAATTTATGGATGTAAAATCTTAAGTTTTCAAAATTTCTTTGAGATGTTGCCTGCTTAATTTTCTCAATAGTCCTGGGAATATCATTTATATAGACATTAAGCATCTCAATAAAAAACCGAAAATCGTCTTTTGATTTTATATCATTGAGAAAAGTAATGTCATCTTCTTTTATAAAAGTGAATACAAGGTTTCCAGGTATTGATTTTACTAAAGTTTTTTCTCGTCTTTCATTTACTTTGCTTTTCCATTTATCAATAAGTTGTCGAAGTAAGTCAATTGAAACTGGTTTCGAAATGTAATCATCCATTCCCGCTTGAATATAGTCTTTTTGATCCCCCGTCAGAGCATTAGCTGTCATTGCAATGATAACGGGTAATTTTTCTTCCGGAATTTCTTCTTTAATAATTTTCAATGCTTCGAGACCATCTAATTCGGGCATTAGAATATCCATTAATACAATATCATAAAGGTTATTTCTCACCGCATCAACAGCTTCTTTACCGTTAGCGGCAATATCCGGTTTATAACCTAGACGATTAAGCATTTTATTGGCAACCATTTGATTTATTGCATTATCTTCAACGAGCAGAATCTTTATTTGATGATTTTTATCAAGTACATGTTCTGTTGGTTCTGCAAATTCTTTTTCGCTGAAATCTTTTTTTACTTCTAATAATTCAAGAAGAGCAGAATGAAATTTTTTCCCTTTAAGAGGTTTACTAATCGTTTTATATCTGAAATTTATTTCTAATTTGCTGTCATAAATTATTTCTCCAAGTATCGTTAATATTAAAACAGTGGAAAAAGATGGATTTATAGTTTCATTCAATTTAGAAAGCAAAGCTTCAATTTGTTTATTCTTTGATGGATTTATAATTATAAAATCAAAAAGTAATTTTTCGCCATATTCTTTTTTCGCCTGATCCAAATCTTCAACAAGAAAAGGAATCATTCCCCACCTTTGGGTAAGTGAAAGAATCATTTGATCAATATTACCAGTATTGCTGATAATAAGTACCTTTTTATTTTTTAACTCTGCTGAAGCTTCGAAAAGGTATAGTTTAATATCAGAGGAAACAGTATGAGTAGTAATCGTAAAAACAAATTCGCTTCCCAAACCTTCTTTACTGTTAACAGTTATCTCACCGCCCATAAGTTCAATAAGTCTTTTGCTGATCACTAAGCCTAAGCCCGTTCCGCCAAAACTTCTTGTTGTTGAAGAATCTGCCTGACTAAAAGGATGAAAGAGTTTATGCATTTTCGACTCGGGAATTCCGATACCGGTATCTTTAACGCTAATTCTTAAAATGTAAGTTTTTTCATTAATAATTTCAGAAGTAACAGATATCGTTACTTCACCAACATAAGTAAATTTCACCGCATTACTTAAAAGATTTGTAAGAACTTGTCTTAATCTTGTTACATCTCCATAAATTGCAAAGGGTGTAGATGTATCAATACTGTAACTGAGTTCGATATTTTTTTCAGCTGCTTTGGTAGCAATCAGGTCGAACGAATCTTCAATGCATTCTCTAAGGTCGAATGGTTGATTTTCTAATTCTAATTTTTCCGATTCAATTTTTGTGAAATCAAGAATATCATTAATTATAACAAGTAACTGTTCACTGCTTAACCTGATAATATTTGCATATTCTTTTTGTGTATCCGTTAAAAAAGTTTCAAGCAGAAAACCCGTCATACCGATTACTCCGTTCATAGGGGTTCTGATTTCGTGACTCATCAAGGCAAGGAATTCACTTTTTGCTTTAGCGGCTTTTTCAACTTTTTTTATTACGTCATCAAGTTCTTCGTTTTTTCTGATAAGCTGATCGTTAATTGAATTTCTTTTTATTACTGCACCAATAGTACCAGCCATTGCACTCAATAGAGATTCTTCGTCATCTGTCCAAATTCGATCGGAATGGCACTCATCGAAACCAATAAATCCCCAGTATTTTTTATCAACTAGAATGGGTACAATGATTATTGAGCGGATATTTCTGTCTATAAAAATCTCGGCTTGTTCTTTAGGAAGATCTTTAATTATATATTTTAATGTTTCACAATTTAAAAATCTTTCGTAAAAATTAAGAAGTGAAAATCTGGAATATGAAATTTTTTGTAAGTCAGGATTATTAATTTGAGGAGTGATTCCGGAATTAGCCCATTCGTACAGCGGAGTAAAATACAATTCACCGGTGTAGTTATCCATCTTGTTCTGATAAATGTATACTCGGTCAGCTTCAGCCGCTTCGCCTAAAACATTTAAGGCTTTATTAAAACCCGAGGACTCATTATCTGCTGAAATAAGAGCTTTGGTTGCCCTAGCAATTCCTTGAAGTAGATTCCCTTTTTTAGCTAAAAGTATTTCGTTGGATTTCCTTTCTGTTATATCTCTAAAAATTGACAGTAAATATTTTTTGCCATTGAATTCTTCAATAAATGTATTCGATATTTCAAAATTTATTTGTAATTCATTCCAGAGTTTTAAAGAGCTTTCAAGTTTCGCTTCAATTTCTCCGTGAGAGAAGTTTATTTTATAATCTTTTACTGTATTTTCACTTATTTCAGGATGGTAAACGACTGATAATGGTTGTCCAATTAAATCTTCTTTCGATTTGTCAAACAATCTTGCAAATGAATCATTGCATAAAACAATAAGACCATTTTCATCAGTAAGCCTCATTCCATCATATGAGTTATTCCAAATTTGGTAAAAGATATTTTCTGAATCTCTGATTTTTTGCTGAGCAACAATTCTGTTTCTTATATCGCGAATTGTTCCTTGTCCCATTTTCTTGCCGTCAATTTTTACAACTTTTCCCATAATCTCAACAGGGATTTCTTTTTTCTCAAAATCAATCAGGTCGATCTGGAATGTTATCACATTATTTTTTGCAAAAAGATCGGAAATCAAACTGAAGTATTCATCCATTCTGTTTTTAGGAACAAATTTTGCAAACGAGGTGCCTAATAATTCATCGGGGCTGAATCCTAAAAGGTTTTTACAGGAGGGACTGATAAAATTAATTTTCCCTGTTGGTGATATTCTGAAAATAACATCAATAGAAGATTCAATAAGAGATTCTAATTCTGTTATAATTTTTTGAATACCTGTTTCAGTACTAGAAATATTAAGATGTTTTTTCAATTCATTAGGAATCATTTTTACTTAGAAATTGATAAGAAAAGTGAAATTTATTCATTTTGCATACCAATTTAATATTTTTCTTTCATAAATATTCTTTTATCAAAATATTTTATTACAACACTATCTCTCTATGTCGATTCCCGCACGATTTATAACGTTTTTTCTTGCTTAGCTGAATGCAAATATCTAAGTTTCACGGGTATTTTTTAATCATTTATTAGGGGTTTACTTATGAAAAGAATTATCGTTTCAATGCCTGGTGACGGCATTGGTAAAACAGTACTTCCAGAAGCAATAAAAGTTTTAGATGCAGTCGGTTTCAATGCTGAATATGTTCACGGAGATATTGGCTGGGATTTTTGGTGCAGCGAGGGAAATGCACTTCCACAACGAACAATCAATCTTCTTGAAAAACATAAAATAGGGCTCTTCGGAGCTATCACTTCAAAACCAAAAGATGCAGCTGATAAGGAACTTGATCCTTCATTAAAAGATAAAGGATTTGTTTATTTTTCTCCAATCGTAGGATTAAGACAAAAATTTAATCTTGATGTTTGTATCAGACCATGCCAGTCATTTAAAGGTAATCCACTAAACTTTATTATTAGAAATGGTAAAGGTGGATTTGATGAACCGCTTGTTAATGCAGTCATATTTAGACAGAATACTGAAGGGCTTTACGGTGGAGTTGAATGGACAAATCCTCCTAAACAAGTTCGTGATGCACTTGAAACACATCCAAAAATGAAATTCTTCAAAAACGTATCTAGTGAAGATATGGCAATATCTACCAGAATAGTAACAAGAAATGCATCCCGCAGAATTATTCGCGCCGCATTTGAGTACGCTAAAAAATTTGGTTACACAAATCTTACACTTTGCGAAAAACCAAACGTACTGCGCGAAACTTCCGGAATGATGTTTAAAGAAGCAAAAGCAATTGCAAAAGATTATCCGGGCATTGATTTATGGGATACAAACATAGACGCGCAAATGATGTGGCTTACAAAAAATCCTGAAACTTACGGGGTTATCGTAGCAGAAAATATGTTTGGTGATATCATATCCGATGGTTTTGCCGGATTAGTTGGCGGGCTTGGTTTTGCTTGTAGTGCAAACATTGGAGAAGAAATTGCCGTGTTTGAACCAACTCACGGTAGTGCTCCAAAATATCAGGAATTAAATCCTTCAATCGTAAATCCAATTGCAATGATGCTAAGTGCTTGCATGATGCTCGATCATATTGATGAAAAAGAAAAAGCCGATAAAATCAAAAAAGCAATTGCAAAAGTTGTTGAAGAAGGTAAAGTTAAAACTTACGATATGATGAAACTCCGTGGTGGACCTGATGTATTAAAACAAGGAGCTTGTACAACGCAACAAATGACGGATGAGATAATCTTAAAGTTGTGAAACGTCAAATGTAGATGTCAAATGAATTTTTACTTTAATAGACCATAAAGTTAATCTTGGAGGAGTTATGTTGAAGTTAAATCATAAAAAACTTGATGTCTGGCAATTAGCTATAAAATTTGTTTCTAAGATTTACAAGATCACTTCAAGTTATCCAAAAGATGAATTATTTGGATTAGTCAGTCAAACAAGAAGAGCTTCAGTTTCAATCTCTGCAAATATTGCTGAAGGATCTTCAAGGAAAAGTTTAGTTGAGAGAAAAAGATTTTATGAAATTTCTAGATCATCATTAGTGGAAGTTGATAATCATTTAGTGATTGCTAAAGAATTAGGCTTAATAGATGATTCTGATATTTCGGAAATTGAGTTAGACATAAATGAACTATTTGTAAAACTTTCAAAATTTATTGAGAAGGCTAAATAATATCGTTTCACATTTGACTTTTGACATTTGACAGCAAAGAAATGAATGGTATAGAATTAATTCTAATCGCATTGGTAATGTTTATTGCAGCGTACAAGTTGTATGGTGGATTTTTGACCAAACGACTTGATGTCAACAACAATAAAGAAACTCCTGCTCACACAATGTCAGATGGTGTAGACTACTGTCCGGCAAAAGCACCAGTTTTGCTCGGGCACCATTTTGCTTCTATAGCAGGTGCAGGTCCAATTGTTGGCCCTGTCATAGCCGCAGGTTTTGGCTGGATGCCGGTCTATCTTTGGGTTGTATTTGGTTCAATCTTCATCGGCGGTGTTCACGATTACGCAAGTATTGTTGCTTCTGTTCGTCATCAAAGTAAATCAATTGGTTTCATCATACAAACTTACATCGGTATAAGCGGCAAAAAATTATTTTTAATTTTTGCATGGGCAACATTAATTCTTGTGATAGCTGTATTTACAATTATTGTAGCCGATACGTTTACACATATTCCAAGTGCAGGCACTTCATCGATATTATTTATGATACTTGCCGTTTTTTTTGGGATTGCTATTTACAGATTAAAAACTCCTCTTTGGATTGCAACAACAATTGGTGTGATTTTACTTTTCTTATCAATTCCTGCTGGCAATTTATTTCCAATTCAATTAACCGCTTTTACTTGGCAGATAATTTTATTCGCATACATTTTTATTGCATCTACTGTCCCCGTCTGGATATTACTTCAGCCAAGAGATTACTTAAATTCTTTTTTTCTTTATGCATTAATGCTTGGCGGATTGGTTGGTGTATTTTTTGCAGCACCATCGATAAACATACCAGCCTACAATTCTTTTTCATTGGATAAGGTCGGGTATCTCTTCCCTGCTTTGTTTGTTACTGTTGCATGTGGTGCGATCAGCGGATTCCATTCTATTGTTGGAAGCGGCACAACTGCAAAACAGCTTAATAAAGAAACTGATGGAAAAATTATTGGTTATGGTGGAATGTTAATTGAAGGAATGTTAGCAGTTCTATCTCTAGTTGCAGTTGCATCGATGGTGAATAAAGAGTTTATTGAAATTCTAACAACAAAGGGACCTGTTACCGCCTTCTCACTCGGAGTTGCAAGGTTTATAAACGCAATTCCAGTTATAAATATTTCTGTCCCAATGGCACAAACATTTACGGCTCTTGCAGTTTCGGCTTTTGCCCTTACTTCGCTTGATACAGCAACACGCCTAGCTAGATTTATGTTCCAGGAGTATTTTGAAAATAAAGAAAGTGAAAAACAATCTATCTTCGTAACTAACAGATATGCATCAACATTAATAACAGTTTTGTTTGGTGCTGCTCTAACCTTCAGTGGAAAGACAATGTCAATCTGGCCAGTATTTGGTAGTGCAAACCAATTGCTTGCTGCACTTGCATTATTAGCATTAACAGTCTGGGTAGCAAATCTTAAAAAAGGATATATGTTTGTTTTGATTCCAATGATTTTCATGTTCGCTGTTACACTTACAGCACTGGTCATGTTAATCTATACAAATTTTATCGCTACCAATTATGCTTTATCCATTATTTCAATTTTGCTTTTTATACTTGCAGTTTTACTTGGTATTAAAGCATATAGTGTTTTAACAAACGGAAGAGATTTAATTAAAGAATCAATTTAATATTAACGCGGAGAATTTGTGAAAGAAAAAGTTTTAAAAATATGGCCCGAAATAAACTGGATTGAAAATGAGGGCTTAAGGAAGAAAGTTCTGGATTGCTGGATTTATGCAATTGAAAACTCAGTTCTGTCACCAGAAGATTTAGAAGTAATTCCATTCTCATTACTAATTAAAGATTGTAAAATTACTTTTATGAATCACAAACGTACAGCAGTTCAACTTTCTGTCGATATTGCAAAACGTATGAAACAAAACTTTGGTGATGAAATAAAAATTGATATGGATTTACTTATAGCCGGTGCAATCTTAATCGATATTGGTAAGTTAATTGAGTACGATAAAGTTGATGAAAAATTAGTTACAAGCAAAGCGGGTCATTTACTTCGCCATCCATTTAGCGGAGTATCAATAGCTGATCGTTTTGGATTACCTTACGAGGTGCAGCACATAATTGCTTATCACGCTAAAGAAGGTGATTTAGCTAAACGTAATGTTGAAGCAATAATTGTTCATCATGCGGATTTTGTTTCGTTTGATCCTTTCAAAGCGTAATAGGCAAGAAGCGAGAAGATAGAAGCTAGATGTTAAAACTAAGTCATAAAAAGTTAGATATTTGGAAATTCGGTTTAAACCTACTTTTAGATATATATAAGCTAACTAAAAACTTCCCAAAAGAAGAAACGTTTGGGTTAACTAGTCAACTTAGAAGAGCCTCAATCTCTGTTATCTCCAATATTGCTGAAGGATTATCACGAACATCATCATTGGAGAAAATTAGATTTCTGGAAATTTCCCGATCTTCATTAGTTGAGATTGATACACAATTAGAAATATCAATCACATTAGGTTATTGTAAAGAAACTGAACTAATAGAAATTGATAAATTATCAAATGGTCTATTTGCAATGATTTCATCTTTAATTAAAAAGATTAAAACAAAATAAACTTCTAGCCTCTCGCTTCTTACTTCTTGCGAGACGCTTAGGGAGACAAAATGAACCAAACCCTCATCGAAAAAATAGCACAAAAATTTGCTGTGGTATTAAATCCAATGCACGAAGTTCACTCAGGTGATTATCTTTCCATAAAACCTGCATATGTTATGACTCACGATAATACTGGTGCGGTTATTCCGAAGTTTAAATCTATTGGAGCAAAAAAACTTTTTAATTCACGCCAAGTTGTAAACACACTTGATCATAATGTTCAAGATAAATCAGAAAAGAATTTAGAGAAGTACAAAAAGATTGAAGAGTTTGCTAAATCAATGGGTATCGATTTTTATCCTGCAGGACGCGGAATTGGTCATCAAATAATGTGTGAAGAAGGTTATGCATGGCCTGGGACAATGGTCGTTGCTTCAGATTCACATTCAAATATGTATGGAGGTTTAGGTTGTCTTGGAACTCCTATTGTAAGAACAGATGCTGCTGCTATTTGGGCAACAGGAAGAACGTGGTGGCAGGTTCCCCCTATCGCAAAAGTTGAATTAAAAGGAAGTCTGCGACAAGGAGTAACCGGTAAAGATGTTATCATTGCTTTATGCGGATACTTTAATCACGATGAAGTTTTAAATCATGCAATAGAATTGGTTGGAGATGGAATTCGTTATTTAACAATTGATGAAAGATTAGCAATTGCAAATATGACAACTGAATGGGGTGCTCTTGCAGGTGTTTTTCCAATCGATCTTGCAACAATTTTATGGCTTAAGAAACGTGAAAGATTTATTGAACACCGGGGACTTGAAGGAGTATTTTCTGATGCAGATGGGAATGTCCCGACAGGTCGGGATGGCTTCGCCAGTCAACATCCAAGAATAAATCATAAACGAATTGAAGAATTGGAACATAATATTCCACAAGCAGATGCTGATGCTTTTTATGCAAAAGAATTAATTATTGATCTTTCTACAATAGAGCCTTTTATATCAGGACCAAACACAGTAAAAACTTATGCCGCAGTTTCAGAACTAAAAGAAAAAAATATTACAATCAACAAAGCGTATCTTGTTTCTTGTGTTAACAGCCGTGTTGATGATATTGCTGAAGCCGCAGCAGTTGTGAAAGGGAAAAAAGTTTCTCCTAACGTTAAATTTTATATTGCCGCTGCATCGAGTGAAGTACAGAAAGAAGCTGAGCGATATGGTTATTGGCAATCATTGGTTGAAGCAGGCGCAATTCCACTTCCCCCTGGTTGTGGACCTTGCATTGGTCTTGGAACCGGTTTACTTGAAGATGGTGAAGTTGGAATCTCCGCAACTAACAGAAACTTTAAAGGAAGAATGGGTTCGCTGAGTGCGCAAGCTTATCTCGCTTCTCCAGCAGTTGTTGCTGCATCTGCAATATCCGGAAAGATTGATTACGATTGGAAAAATAAAGAACATCGTGAACTAAAAGGTTCGATAAAAGTAAATGAGAGAAAGGCCGGAACCAAAGCTTCTGTAAAAATAATTGATGGCTTTAAACCAGTTATTGAAGGGGAATTAATATTCTGTCATCAGGATAATTTAAACACAGATGGAATTTATCCCGGTAAATACACTTACAATGATGATATGACTCCGCAACAGCAAGCTGAAGTTGTTATGGAAAATTACGATCCGGAATTTGTCAATATTGCCAAAGCTGGAAATATTCTTGTTGGTGGTTTTAACTTTGGAACAGGTTCGTCTCGCGAGCAAGCGGCAACTGCATTGAAGTACAAAGGAATTCAGTTAGTTATTGCTGGAACATTCAACGAAACGTATAAGCGAAACGCACTTAATAATGGCTATTTGTTGATCGAATGTCCGCAGTTAGTGAATGACCTGAAAGTAAAATATGGAAAAGAAAAATTAACAGTAAAAACAGAAATAAATGTTAAAATAGATTTTAAAAACTCATCTTTAGTATTTGATAATAAAACTTATTCAATTGATCCCGTTGGTGAGGCTGCACAGGAATTAGTTGTTACTGGTGGACTGGAAGAGTGGGTTAAGAAAAATTTATGAAAATTAAATAAAGATTGCCGTGCTTTGCTCGCAATTGTAATGTAATTATATGAAAAAATACCATGCAAAAATTCTCTATTAATGAAATTTTAAAATCATCATTACTGATTTTCATTCTGTGGGTTGTATCACTTAATGCTCAGTCATTTAATAACTCCGAAGATGAATTTACATTCGTATTTATGACTGATATACATATTCAAACTGAGAGGAACGGAGTTGAAGGTTTTAAGAAAGCAATTGATGAAATAAATAAAATCAATCCTGATTTTGTTCTTACAGGCGGCGATTTAATTATGGATGCTATCGGTGTTGGCTTCGAAAGAGCAGATAGTCTTTACAATTTGTACCTGGAAACAATCAGTCCCTTAAATGTTCCTGTTTATAATACGATTGGTAATCACGAAATTTTTGGCTGGTACGAAAAAAGTAATGTGTCCAGAAATCACGCTGAGTTTGGCAAAAAAATGTACGAAAACCGGATCGGGAAAACATATTACTCTTTTAAGCATAAAGGAGTTAAGTTTTTTATGGTTGATTCGATTGAAGAAATTCCTGAAGGCGGAAAGTATTTCGGACAAATCAGCGAAGAACAAATTGAATGGTTAAAAAATGAACTGATTGATTTGGATGAAAGCACGCCGATAATTATTTCAACTCATATTCCTTTCATAACCGCTTTCAGTCAAATTAAAGCAGGTTCTCAAAAAGAAAATGAAAGGGGATTGGTGGTTGAGAATTCAAAAGAAGTTTTAGATTTATTTAATGAATACAATCTTAAATTAATTCTGCAGGGACATTTACATTACTTTGAAGATTTGTATATTCAGAATAAAATACATTTTGTAACCGGAGGGGCAGTCTCTTCAGGATGGTGGAAAGGTCAGAATGATGGGCTTGAAGAAGGATTTTTAATTGTAAAAGTAACTGGTGATAAAATCAGCGTCGAGTATTTTGATTATGGGTGGGTGGTTGAGTGATTACTTCCTCAATCAGAAATTAGAATTGAAAATAAAAAATAAAAATTGAACACAGATAACACTGATTAAGCAGATTTGCTCAGATCAAAATAATCGGCATCATTTTAGTGTCATTAAAAAAAGAAACAGGAAAATCGACTATGAACAAATCAATCTCAAGACAAATTTCTGAATTTGCAGTTAATCTGCAATACAAAGATTTACCAAAAGAAGTAATTCACGAGGTAAAAAGATATCTTTACGATTCTATGGGTTGTGCTTTCGGAGGATATCATACAAAAGATGTTAGAATAATCCGCAACATTTATCAGGATATGGGCGGAACGGAAGAAGCAACGGTAATTGGATTTGGAGATAAAATTCCTGCCGTTAATGCAACTCTTGTCAACTCACTTATGATTCGTGCATTAGACTTCAACGATATTTATTGGAAAGAAGATCCATCGCACCCATCAGATTTAATTCCAGCTGCATTATCAACTGCTGAAATGGTTGGCGCATCGATGGAAGACGTTATCACTGCAATCGTTCTTGCTTATGAATTTGAACAAAGACTTTGCGAGTTTGCAGTTCCAGGGATTAGAGAACGTAAATGGCATCACGCAACCTTAACGCAATTCGTTTCTCCCATTGTTGCAGGAAAAATTCTTGGATTAACAGTTGATCAAATGGTTAATGCAATTGGAATCAGCGGAAGTCATAATCATACAATTGGTTGTCCCACTGCAGGAAAATTAACGATGATGAAAAACACAGTTGATCCAATGGCAACGCAAGCAGGTGTGTTTGCAGCGCTAATGGCAAAACGCGGATACTCCGGAACGGAAGCAGTATTTGAAGGTAAAGAAGGTTTTATGGATTGCTTCCTTGGCTATAATGTTAAAGAACAAAAAGTTGAAGCTGTAAGCATGAAGGGAAGAGATGGTATCTCAGAATGGAAATGGAATATTGATAAACTTGTTGGCGGACTTGGTGAATCGTACAAAATTCTTGAATGCAGTATGAAAGCTTTTCCAACGGAAGCATTGACTCACACTCATATCTCTGCAACGCTAAAAGCTGTAACAAAAAATAATATTAGTTATGATCAGATTGAATCTGTAACTTTAACAACATTGGCGCAAGCATATGATATTCTTTTTGATCCGCACAAGTATCGTCCAGAATCAAGAGAAACAGCAGATCACTCTTTACCTTATTGTATTGCTGCTGCTTTAGTTGATCATAAAATTACAACTCAATCATTCTCAGATGAAAAACTTAAAGATCCGAGAATATGGGAGGTAATTGATAAGATAAAAGGTGAGGCGTCACAAGAATTTGAAAAGATGTTTCCTGCCAAACAGCCGAGTAAAGCTGTTGTTAAAACAATAGACGGAAGAGAATTTTCGGAATATCTTGAATATCCGAAAGGTGATCCACGCGAACCTATGACAATGGAAGATCTTGATAATAAATTTGAAGCTTTATCATCTCAACTATTTGTTGCCGGCAGAAGGAAAGAAATAAAAGATGCAATCTTTAATGCAGAACTTATGACAGCAAGAGAGTTTATGAAGAAGCTTAATGTTTAACTAAGAATAGGACGCTGATTACAATGATTATTCAGATCTGTGCTGATCAGTTAAATCTGCGTCATCTGCGTTCTATTGTCTTTAACAATTAAAATGATCGCAATATGAAAAAAATCTTAAAATCATCCGCAGGCAAACGTGGCGATTCAATTCGTTCTGATTGCTATTTTGAAATTCAGTTTAAAGACTCAGGAGGTCTTAAACTGGATATTAGAAGTAAAGTTCAATCAATGTATGGAGAATCCATCAAAGAAATGGTTCTCGATATGTGCAAATTTTTTGGACTGAAAGATGCGAAGATTTATCTTGAGGACAATGGCGCCCTACCTTTTGTAATTGCTGCACGATTTGAACTTGCAGTAAAAAGAATTTATCCTGAATTAGAAAAAGAGTACTTACTTCCATTCAATAAAAAAAATAAGTATTCCACTACAATAGATAAGCTGCGACGTAGCAGACTCTATCTGCCAGGAAACGAACCAAAGTTTTTTGTGAATGCAGGTTTACATTCACCAGATGGAATAATTCTTGATCTTGAAGACAGCGTGGCACCAAAAGAAAAAGATTCGGCGCAACTAATAGTAAGGAATGCTTTACGTTCCGTGGATTTTTACGGTGCTGAACGAATGGTCAGAATCAATCAGATGCCAAAAGGGCTGGATGATCTAAAGTACATTGTTCCCCATAATGTGCATGTTATTTTAATTCCCAAATGCGAATCCGCTCAGCAAGTAAAAGCTGTAGCTGAAGAAGTGAAAATATTAAAATCAGAATATTCTATTGTGGAGACAATTTATTTAATGCCAATTATTGAGAGTGCCCTGGGCGTAATTAAAGCTTACGAAATAGCTACGGCTTCTGAAAAAGTATGCGCATTAGCAATTGGACTTGAAGATTACACCGCCGACATCGGTACCCAAAGAACTAACGAAGGTAAAGAAAGTATTTTTGCGAGACAGATGATTGTTAATGCTGCAAAGGCAGCAGGTATTCAAGCTATTGATACTGTATTTTCTGATGTTGCTGATATGGGGGCACTCAAACAAAGTGTTATCGAAGCAAAATCTCTTGGCTTTGAAGGAAAAGGTTGCATTCATCCAAGGCAGATAAAAGTTGTGCACGAAGCATTTGCCCCAACAGCTGAAGAAATTGAAAAAGCTAAAAAGATTGTAATTGCATTTGAGGAAGCTGAGAAAAGAGGATTAGGTGTTGTATCACTTGGAAGCAAAATGATTGATCCACCCGTGGTTAAGCGTGCACTTAAAACAATCAATCTTGCTCTACTGAATAATCAAATCAGCAAGGATTGGAGAAAATTATGAACTTAGTAAAAAATGCAGCAGGAAGATTTGTTCCAACAGAAGTAAATAGTGAATCTCAAATCCCATTCAAGGGTGTTGATAAATACAAACCTAATGGAGTAAAAGCAAAACCACCAGTTCGATCTTGCATAGATTATCCCTCAGATGGAAATAAAGTTGTTAAGGATTTAAAAACAGCTTTAAAGAAAGCCGGACTTAGAGATGGAATGACAATATCAACTCATCATCACCTACGTAATGGTGATGCAGTTACAAATTTGTTGTTTGATGTAATAAAAGAAATGGGAATAAAAAACATTCGTTGGTTTCCAACAGCGTCGTTTCCTGTTCACTCTCATTTGATCAAATATCTTGAGGATGGAACAATTCATCACATTGAAGGAAGTATGAATGGACCGCTTGGAAAATTTACATCTGAAGGAAAAATGCAAGGAGTTGGAGTTCTTCGTTCACACGGTGGAAGGTATCAGTCAATTCAAGATGGCGAAGTACACATTGATATTGCAGTAATCCTTGCTCCAACTGCTGATCCATTTGGAAATGCGACTGGGGATCGAGGTAAATCTGCTTGCGGATTAATTGGTTTTGCACTTGGTGATTCTGAATATGCTGATAACGTAATTATTGTTACTGATAATCTTGTCCCATTTCCTTGCGTGCCCTGGCAAATTCAAGGCAACAATGTTGATTATGTTGTGGAAGTTGAATCACTTGGCGATCCACAAAAAATTGTTTCCGGAACCACTGAAGTAACAAAATCACCTGATCGTTTATTGATTGCTGAGTATGTTTCAGATTTTATTGAAGCGGCAGGAATAATGAAAGATGGATTTTCGCTTCAAGCCGGTGCAGGTGGAACTAATCTCGCGTTCCTTCTCTTCTTAAAAGAAAAGATGAAAGCAAAGGGTGTCAAAGCAAGATTTATGCGCGGCGGCAGTACAAAATATCTTGTCGAATTGCTTGAAGAAGGTTTAACAGATTACATCCTCGATGGACAGACATTTGATCTTGAAGGAGTCAGAAGTATGCGTGAGAATGCGAATCATGTTAACACTTCTCCATTTACAAGTTACAATTTTCATGGTAAAGGAAATTTTGCATCGATAGTTGATACCGCGGTACTTGGTGCAACAGAAGTAGATGTAAAATTTAATGCAAATGTTGTTACACACTCTGATGGATACTTGTTACACGGAATTGGCGGTTGGCAAAACTGCCTTTATTCTAAATGTACAATACTTGCTATCCCTTCATTCAGAGATCGTATTCCTGTTGTTGTGGATGAAGTTACTACGCT
The DNA here is from genome assembly GCA_963804005.1 of uncultured Ignavibacteriaceae bacterium. Lineage (GTDB taxonomy): Bacteria > Bacteroidota > Ignavibacteria > Ignavibacteriales > Ignavibacteriaceae > JAGXRK01. Next base: position 68,099 of record CAWDOP010000013.1, read on the forward strand.
CTGTGGTCCCGGAGAACTGATTGATGTAATCGTAACTGAAAGAGGAATTGCAATAAATCCTAAACGAAAAGACTTACTCCAAGCTGTAAAAGGTTCTGGCTTACCCATCAAAGATATCACGCAGATCAAAAAAGAAGTGGATGAAATTTGCGGTGGTGCACCAGCAAAACCAAAAGTGAATAAAGATAAAGTTGTAGCAATTATTAAATGGGTTGACGGAACAGTGCTTGACGCAATATTTGAAATTCAAAAATAAATGAATAGAACGCTGATGACACTGATTGAACGGATTTGCACTGATCAAAAAATGATAATACAATGAAAGTAAAGATTGACTCCAATTCCCCTTCTGTTGGTATTGCATTTGGTGCCGGTGGCGCTCGTGGTATTGCACATCTCTTAATGATTGAAGCATTTGAGGAACTAGGTGTTAAGCCTTCAATCATTTCAGGGTCAAGTATAGGAGCTATAGTTGGAGCATTTTATGCAGCTGGCTTCACAAGTAAAGAGATGAGAGAAATTCTTGATCAACTCATTAATCCAAAAAGTGATTCTGTTTTTGATTTCCTGCTTAAATCTGATATTGTAAAACTCTTCACAATGTTTGATCCTCAATTTATAAAATCAGGTTTTATTAAAGGTGAAAAATTTCAAAAGTATATGGAGAGTCATTTAAAGATTTCCAAATTCGAGGAGCTTAAAATTCCCTTAAAAATTGTTGCAACTGATTACTGGAAAAAAGAAGAAGTTATATTTGAAAAAGGTGAACTGATCCAACCAATTAAGGCCAGTTATTCTTTGCCGGGTCTATTTACTCCTGTTAAAATAAAAAATAGAATTTTAATTGATGGAGGTGCGGTTAACCCACTTCCATTCGATTTAATAAAAAGTCAATGCGATATAACAATCGCTATAGATGTAACTGCATTTAAAGCACATAACGAGAGCGAAATTCCGCCAACTTTTGATTCTGTATTTACAACATACCAAACAATGCAAAATTCTATAATTAAAGAAAGATTAAAGTATATTAAACCAGACATCTGCATTAAACCTGAAATTTATGATGTACGTGTCCTTGATTTTATAAAAGCTGAATCAATTCTTAAACAGGCACAACCGGCTAAGGAAGAATTGAAAAAGAAACTTTCAGAAATTATAAATAAAAGAAAAAGGTAAAAGCATTAGGTAAAGATTTTGATTTGTAATTGATAATTTATATTAGAATTTTTGCAGCGCAATTTTAAGGGCGCCGGTTAACAGTTCAATACCCAACTCCGTCAGGTCCGGAAGGAAGCAGCGGTAAGTATCTGGATTGTGTAACTGTGCGCCTTATTTATTTTAAAAATATCTCTGGCGGAATGAGATATATTAATTCACCTTTGGATAATTTTGCTTTCCCGTTAAATCTGATTTTACAAATAGACGCAGGCGGGAAATGTAATACACATCCATTAGAGGAAATAGAATTTGAAACATGTAAAGATAGATCAGGCTGATGCCCCACGCAGGCAATATTTTCTACGTTAAATGAGTTTAATATTTCAATCAGATCACTCGTCTTTGCTCCGTTTGCAAGATGATTGTCCTTTATCACTTCTTTACTGTAATTAAATACTTCAGCAATAATCTTACAGGTTTGAGTAGCTCTTGTTAAAGGTGAAGTTATTATCAAATCGAATCCCGGAACAATTCTTTCCCAATATTCAACTGCTGTACGGAGCAGTTTATTACCTTCAGATGTGAGCTCACGTTCAAAATCTTTTTTACCTGGTGATATTTTCTCAGCTATACTATGTCGTATTAGGTATAAATTCATAATTTATAATTTATATTTATAATAGTAAAATATTGATGAAAGTCCATTAAGTCTTTATTCAACTCTAATCCTGCTTTGGAGTTCATAATTTTATCCATTTCATCTTTCGAATTAAACTTGGCTTCACAAAAGTAACTGAATTTTTTGTCAGCAAGAAGATTACTTTCAACTTCAGCAATAAAAATTTCTTTACCGGATAATTCAGAAAGTGTTTTTATAGTTTTTTCCTTGAAATGATTCAGGAAATTTTCATCAACAGGTTTATGAAGAAAAAATAAAATTTTATACATCAACAAATAATCTTAAATGTTTGAACAATTTTTTCGTAAACCTCTAAATTACGTGCATAGGTAAATTTTGGAGCTTCCAGAATTAAAAGAAATATTTTTTTGCCGCAAGAATATTCATAAAAATTCACAAAATGTCTTCCAGATTCCTGCAAATCACTGTAACGAACAGGATGTTCATAATTGTGTTTGTTTACAAGTTTATATTCTAAAAATATTTCTGCCGAATCTCTATCAGGAAGTTTAATTAAAAATATACTTGCACCGAGTCTTTCATTTATATATTTATTTCCTCTGAATTCATTCTTCACGTATTTAGTAATAGCAAAGTTTTCAAATTCACGCCAGTCCTTGGAAAGGTAAATAGTATAATCATTTTTAGAAAATTCAGTAATAACAACATTCGTTTCCTTCCCAGATAAAATGCTTTCAAAAGAACTTTTATCTTTAATTTCTTGAATATCCTTATTAATTCTAATCTTGCTTATCTGATCAATAATAAAATTTCTTAAGTAATTATTAGCACTTACATATTTATGTGTAACTGCGTCGTAAATAAAAACGTCTTCTTTAATCTTGAACAAAGGAATGTTCTTCGTTGTGAATGTAAGTTTAATTTCTTCCTTTTTAAATGAAGTGATCTTTGAAGCAATGCTCATTCTATTGTAATCAAAACCTGTAGCCGAGCGAAATATCAAATTGGATAAATTGCTTTTTATTTCATACAAAGACGTTCTTCTAATATTGATCGTGTCTTTGGACTTGAATGATTCGATGATCACAGCGTAAGTATTATTGTTAAAGTATTGAAATCCGAAAGCTAAATTACCGTTAAGCGAATTATCCTTTAACAACACATTCATCTTTTTATCTATCACTGTAAAAAGGTTAAAAGCAGGATTTCTTGATTCAAGCAGAAGAGTGTATACCGTGTTATCAACACCAAAAGTTACACTGTCAATGGATAAATTATTTACTTCAATAAGTTTAGAATCTACATCATCAAATAAAGATCCTAAAAGCGAATTAGCAGAACTGTCTCCGTTGAAATATAAATTTGTGAGCCGGCTTAATTCCTTACCATTAAATACGTATGGTTTCGGTTTTTCTTCGCTGCAACTTAGCAAAAACGAAATCGCAGCAATGGTAAATATTATTTCTCTGAATATCGATTGCATAAGATTAATTTTTAATTGTGGTTAAAATATAATATTTATTTTTGATTTTTGAATCGGACGTTTTATATTCACTTCAGTGAATTAACTATTATTTGGGAATTTAAGAAGAAAAATATTGAAAGCACTCCTTCAATCATTTTTGTTTTTTCTGATATTCAATATAACAGTTCTGCCGCAAAACATTGAATATCCGTCGATTATTCTCCAAGACATCAGCTTCAGATTGCAAGGCTCAGGTTATCCCGATACTATTCAAACTCTCAAGATAAAATTTGAAAACTCCGAAAAAATTTATTCATTCAACATTATGTTGGATGAGGGAAGTTTTGATACCTTACTGACCTTAAATTCAACCGGAAGCTTTAGAATTGTTAATGAAGCATATAACGAAGAAATTGGTAACACAAGAGCACTTCCAGGTTTGCTTAGCATTCTTCCCCCAGCCTTAGCAATATTATTAGCACTTATATTCAGACAAGTTCTCTTTTCACTCCTTCTCGGAATATTCACCGGTGCATTTTTTATTTATGGTTACGATCCTCTTACAGCTTTTTTAAGAACAGCCGATGTTTACATAATTAATGCATTAATAGATAAATCTCATATGCAGGTAATCGTTTTTACTTTATTGTTTGGGGGAGTTATCGGTTTAATTTCTAAAAGCGGCGGCACAAGGGGAATTGCAAATAGCATTATCAAATTTGCAAAGAACAGAAGATCAGGTATGATCTCTACCTGGTTATCGGGTATTATAATTTTCTTTGATGATTATGCGAATACGTTAGTGGTTGGAAACCTGATGAAACCTGTTACAGATAAACTTAAAATATCGCGTGCAAAACTTGCATTTATTGTTGATGCAACTGCAGCACCTATCGCAAGTATCTTTATCATAAGTTCGTGGATTGGATATGAGGTTGGTTTGATTCAGGACGGTTTGCATATGATCGGTTCAACCGAAAATGCCTACAGTGTTTTTATAGACACAATTCCTTACAGGTTCTATCCCATTGCATTAATATTTTTTGTTTTCTTTTTGAGTTATACGCAGAGAGATTTCGGACCAATGCTTAAAGCTGAAAAAAAAGCGTTGGAAGGAAACGATACATCGAAATTAGGTATAACTTCCATCGATCTTACTTCTTCCAGCGAACTGTTTGGTAACGAAGATAAAGCAAAGTGGTACAACGGCTTAATACCGATTTTAGTTTTAATTTTTGGTTCCATAGCTGGCTTAATTTATACTGGCTTAGATACATTAAGCTCCAATGGTGTAAATGATTATTCAGTAAAAGATGTTATAGCTGCTTCGGATTCTTATCTCGCACTACTCTGGTCTTCATTTGCGGCTTGCGTTGTTGCAGCGGTAATGATTCTTTTTCAGAAAATTATGAATTTGAAAGATACATTGGATGCATGGTTTCTCGGTTTAAGATCGATGTTTCTTGCTGTTGTCATTCTTACTTTAGCCTGGGCAATTGGTTCAGTTACCCAGGATATAAGAACTGCTGACTATATCATTAGTCTTATCAGCGACTCAATAAGTCCATATTATCTGCCGGTTATAATTTTTATTGTTTGCGGACTTACAAGTTTTTCAACAGGAACAAGCTGGGGAACAATGGCTATTATATTTCCTATTGCAATTCCGTTGGCAGCTTCTGTTTCTAAACTTAGCGGACTTTCACCTGCAGACAGCACTTTAATTTTGCACGGAGTAATAAGTTCTGTGCTAACTGGATGTGTTTGGGGAGATCATTGTTCACCGATTTCTGATACAACAGTTCTCAGTTCAATGGCGTCAGGATGCGATCATGTAGAGCATGTTCGAACTCAATTGCCTTATGCAATAATTGTAGCAATTGTAACAATGCTCATCGGCGATATTCCGACGGCATTTGGATTATCTCCTTACATTTCAATAGTTATAATTTGTTTACTGCTCGCAGGTGTGGTTTTACTTTTCGGAAAGAAAATTATTCCGCACAATAATACCCATTAACTCACCTTACGTAACATAACTATAATCCAGTCATTCTGGCACTTACCGGTTTACATACCGGAGGTATGCAGACAGGTTGTCCAGAATCTGAAATATACTCTAAACTCAAAGATTCCGGACTCATTTCATTCGCCGGAATGACCTCTTGCTAAGGTGAGTTATTAAATAAAGATAATTTTACTCGGGGAAAGTTTCATCTTCTTCGAAATGTTTGATTAGGATTTCTGTTTTTTTATTGCCGATCAGTTTTATCAATTTTTCTTTATCTGCTTTCTTCACTGCATCATAACTACCAAGTTCACTAAGTAGTTTTTGTACCGTTCCAGGACCGATGCCTTTTATGTCTGTCAATTCGCTTTTAATTATTCTTTTACTTCGTCTTTTACGGTGAAAAGTTATTGCAAATCTGTGAGCTTCATCTCTTATTTGTTGTAACAATTTTAAACCTGAAGATGTTTTTGGGATCAATTCAGGATCGGATTTATCCGGAAGAAAAACTTCTTCAAGTCTTTTTGCTAGTCCGATTATATTGTAATTGTTAAATCTAAGAGAATCCAGAATTTCAACAGCACTAGAAAGCTGACCTTTTCCGCCATCAACCATGATAAGATCGGGGAATGGTTCATTCTTTTCGATCAGACTTTTATATCTGCGTTCAATTACTTCACGCATACTTGAAAAATCATCTGGTCCGGTTACGCTTTTAATAATGAACTTTCGGTATAAACTTTTTTTGGGTTTACCGTCTTCAAACACAACCATACTTGCAACAGTATCGCTTCCTTGTAGATTAGAAATATCAAAGCATTCAATTTTTTTGGGTATAGCTTTTAGTCTTAAATCTCTCTGAAGTGCGGCAACAGAATATGGAATGCTGCCCTGATTTTTCATTTTTTGAATTTGAATTTCCTTCAATTGCAGGATTGCATTTTCTTTGCACATTTTAACTAAGGATTTAAGATCACCTCGTTGGGGGACAATAAACTTTACCTTCTTTTCTGATTGAGAGTTAAGCCAGTCCAGCAGGATTTGAGAATCAGCAGGTTCGGTTTCAAAGATTATTTCCTTCGGAATTTCCGTCATTTCGGTATAGTAAAATTTTATTGCGGATGAGTATATTTCAGGTAATTCTTCACCAATCTCGATTGATAGTTTCAATTGTCTTTTACCAATCAGTTTTCCATTACGAATGTTAAAAACAGAACAAGAAGAATCTTTACCTTCAAAAGCTATTGCCAAAACATCCCGATCCTCAAAGTCATCACTTACAACCTTTTGTTTTAATGAAATGCTTTTAAGCTGCTCAATCTTATCTCTAACTTCAGCGGCTTTTTCAAATTCTAATTGTTCAACAGCTTGATTCATTTTGTGTGCGAGATCTTTTATCAAATCATCAGTTCTGCCTTTTAACAATTTCACAACTTCAGAAACCATTTCATTGTATTCTTTTGACGAGATTAAACCTTCACAGGGACCGTCACATTTTTTTATGTGATAATCAAGACACACTTTAAATTTTTTCTGTTCAATTGCTTTTTCAGTAATATTATAATCGCAGCTCCTTATCTTAAAAATCTGGTTGATCATTCTTAATGAAGCTTTCATACTTCTGACATCGGTGTAAGGTCCGAAATATTTTGAACCATCTTTAATAACTTTTCTTGTGGGATACACTTGAGGGAAAAGTTCATTCGAGACTTTTATGAAAGGATAAGATTTGTCGTCTTTAAGATTTATGTTGTAGCGAGGTTTTAATTCTTTAATAAGATTGTTCTCAAGCATCAGAGCTTCGACTTCGCTGTCAGTTACAACAAGCTGGAAGTCAACAACTTTCTGGATCATTACCAGAGTTTTTGGGGAGGTGATATTAGTCTGGAAATATGATCTTACACGGCTTCTGAGGTTTTTAGCTTTACCAACGTAAATCACTTTTCCGGATTTGTTTATGAATTGATAAACACCAGGACCGGAAGGAAGATTATTTAATTTATCTCTCAGTTCTTCTGTCATTAATAATTCTTTAATTCAATATTTCTGAGAGAAATCTAATAATAAGAAAAACGATAAAAAACTATTCTGGCAAAACTGCATTTTTGGGAATTACTACAATGCCGGTTTCCGTAACTGTAAATTTTTTCTTATCGCCTTCAAGATCAAAACCAATTTCATAACCTTCGGGAACGTTAACATTTTTATCAATAATAGCTCGTCTTATTCTTGCGTGTCTGCCTATGTTACAACTATTAAAAATAATTGAATCAGTAATGTATGAAAAGCTGTTTACTCTTACGTTAGGACCCAACACAGATCTTTCAACCAAACCACCTGATACAACACATCCGTCGCATATAAGAGAGTTTAGTGTTCTACCAACTCTTTCACCTTCGTGTGAAACTGTTTTGCCTGGAGGATACTGATACGGATAAGTTCTTATCGGCCAATCGAGATCATACATATTGAATTCGGGGGATATACTTATCAAATCCATGGTCGATGCATAATAACTATCTAAAGTTCCGATATCTCTCCAATATGGTTCAGTTTTTTTATTTTCGTCTTTAAATTTATAAGCAGAAATTTTTGCTTTAGATTTTACCATGTAAGGAATTACATCCTGACCAAAATCGTGAGCCTTGATTTGTTTCGAATCCATTTCAATTAACATTTCTCTTAGAACTGCAGCATTAAAAACATAAATTCCCATATTAACAAGAGAATAGCCTTTTCTGTCAGGAATTTCCGGAGGGTTCTCAGGTTTTTCGATAAAAGATGTCACATTGTACTTATCGTCAACGCCGACAATTCCAAAACGGCGAGCACCATCTTTTGGAATTTCAATACATGAGATTGACAAATCTGCTTTTGTGTCAAGATGATTTTGTAAAAATTTGAGATAATCCATCTTGTAGATGTGGTCACCGCCGAGAATCAAAACCCATTTTGCTTTTTTATCAGATAATAAATTAAGATTCTGATAAATAGCGTTCGCGGTTCCAAGATACCAGTCGTTGTTCAATTTTCTTTGTGGTGGAACAGAATAAATGAACTCACCAAGTTCAGGATTGAAAATACTCCATGCTTCGAACAAGTGCATGTTAAGTGAATCGGATTTATATTGTGAAAAAACGTAGATTCTTCGTAACCCTGAATTGAGGCAATTGGATAGTGAAAAATCAATTATTCTGTACTTTCCACCAAAGGGAACTGAGGGTTTGCTTCTTACTTTCGTTAGAGGATATAGTCTTTCCCCCTCACCGCCGGCAAGAATTACTGTAACTGTATCTCTTAATATTGAGGAACCGGGAATACTCATAACAACATCTTTTATTATTTTTGTATAAAAATATATTGAATTAAAATTTGATTGGCAATCTTAGAACTGCTTAAATTGATTTTAATCGTAAAAATATTTAGTTAAATAATTGTTAAGAGTTGATATTTACACAAGAAAATTGCCTAAATGAAATATTTTATTTATTACATATTATTTATTCTCGTTTCCATCAATAGCACTTATAGTTTTGAGACTAACTATTCGAAAAACCAGAACGCTGAATATATCTCCGACAATCAATTTAAGATTGACATTCTGAGTTATGATTTGTTGATCGATATGGATATAAAGGAAAAAACAATTAATGCTAAAATTTCTATTGTTGGACTCATCCTTGATCAAACAATAAATTCCATTGATCTTAATTTCTATGATAACCTGAAAATCTCTGAACTTAAACTGAATGGTATTCAAACAGAATTTGCACAAGAGGGAACTGCACTCTCAATAAATTATACAAAGTCAGATGGCGATACCTTTAATCTTTTCATTGCGTATGAAGGCAAACCAAAATCATTTGGTCCTTATGGATTTGTTTTTGGTGAAGTTAATAATCGCTCCTTGGTTTATACATTAAACCAGCCGAATTATGCTTATACCTGGTTTCCATGCAACGATTTACCAAATGACAAAGCGATGCTTGAAATAAGAATCAGGAATGCAAAAGAAAATATTTCTGTATCTAACGGAAAATTAGTGAATGTTGTTGAAGATGAAACTCACAAAACATATCATTGGAAGACATACTATCCAATTTCAACATACCTTATTTCAATTTATTCAGCACCTTATAAATATTTTGATGACTATATCACTATTAACGATGATACATTAAGGATAGAATATTACGTAATGCCCGAGCATCTGGAAAATGCTAAAAAAGATTTCGCTGTTCACAATGATATGATAAGGTTTTATTCCGATACTTTTGGTGAATATCCATTCATTAAAGAAAAATATGGTGTTGCAGAATTTCTGTGGAACTTTGGTGCAATGGAACACCAAACAATTACTGGAATGGGCTATACCTTTGTAAGCGGGAATAATTTTTTTCGTGATATATATGCTCACGAATTATCTCATCAGTGGTGGGGGAATGCTGTCGGTTTAAAAAGCTGGAAAGATATTTGGCTTAATGAAGGTTTTGCCACATATTCTGAAGCACTTTACAACGAATACAAATATGGTAAAAATGCTTTGCGATCATTTATGCACAGTAAGTTTAATGAAAATTTTTCAGGAAAACTTTACGCTCCCGATGATCTTTTTAGTTCAACAGTTTATGATAAAGGTGCATGGGTTCTTCATATGTTTAGATTTGAAGTGGGAGATTCAATATTTTTTAACATTCTTAGAAATTACTACCATGAATTCAAATATTGCTCGGCTTCTATTAATGATTTCAGGAGCATAAGTGAAAAAATTTCACAAAAAGATCTAACAAAATTTTTTGATCAGTGGCTATTTGAAAGTGATGATCAGATTGAAGCTGAGTATTCTTATATTATATCAGAATTAGATGGAAAATATTCAATTGAAATCAGCATTGAGCAGGTTCAGGATAGATATAAAGAATTTCACTTTCCACTTGAATTAAAGATTGTTTTTGATGATAAAACAGACCAGATTTTTAAATCATATATTAACTTATCAAATCAAAAATTAAAATTTGAATCGGTTAAAAAACCTATTGACATAATTTTTGATCCTCATAATTGGCTTTTGGCAAGTTTCATAAAGAAATAAAGGTAAATAAAATCAAGAATTCACTAAATTATTGTTATTTCATTTATGATGCTGATTGCTTAATTTTTCTCATCAATAAAATCAGTTTAATGTGAACAAAACTTATCTTTTCATATCCGATATTCATTTAGGACTTCAATCAAAAGAAGAAGAGAAGGTCAAGGAAAGACTCCTTGTTAAATTTCTTTCCTTTGCTAAAGATAACTGCGACGAATTATTTATTGTTGGCGATCTTTTCGATTATTGGTTTGAATACAAAAAAGTGTACCAAAAGGGATTTTTCCGGACTCTTACAGCTTTGCAGGACATTACGGAAAATGGAGTGAAGCTGCATTATTTTATAGGCAATCACGATTTTTTGCACCGTAATTTTTTCACTGAAGATATTGGTGCAATTTTGTATTCTGATCCGTCTGAATTTGTATTGAATACAAAAAAGTTTTTTATTGGTCACGGAGACGGATTAGTTCAAAATGATGCAGGTTACAAAGTATTAAAAGCAATTTTAAGAAATAGATTTTTACAAAAAGCATATTCAATTATTCATCCCGATTTAGGAGTAGCTTTAGCAAGCGGTACAAGCAAATCAAGCCGTGGATACACTTCTATTAAAGACTATGGCGAAGGTGATGGATTACTTGAGGCAGCAAAGAAAAAAATTGATGAAGGATTTGATTACGTGCTTTTCGGACATTTGCATAAAAGACTTTTTATCGATCATAATCAAGGCGCTTACATAAATCTTGGTTCTTGGCTTGATAAACCTTGCTACGGAAAATTCTCAGATTCTAAATTTGAAATAGTGGATTGGACTTAAATGACTAAAAAGAAATATTCTGATTCAGATTATAACGATTATTTCAACAGCTTTTCCAAAAAGAATAAAGGCGGAAGAAAAAGGAAAAGCAATAAAACGCGCTGGACCGTTTTCTCAATTATTTTTGTTTTCTTCCTTGTAATTTTAATTTATATAGTTAGTGGACTTCCATCACTTGAAGAACTGGAAAACCCTCGTCCCGTTTTAGCAAGCAAAGTTTTTTCTGCTGATGGTGAATTGATCGGACAGTTTTTTATTGAGAACAGAACCGAAACATCACTAGACAGCCTTCCTCAACATTTAATTGATGCACTCATTGCAACAGAAGACAGAAAATTTTATGATCATTGGGGTGTTGATATACCCAGATTTTTCAAGGCAATGATAAAAAATATTTTTTCTTTATCATTTAAAGAAGGTGCTAGCACCATTACGCAGCAGTTATCGAAAAATCTTTACAATCTTAAAAGCAGAAGAGAAAATAAACTTGATACTGCCGTAAGAAAAATAAGAGAATGGATAACAGCTATTCAAATAGAAAAGAATTTTACAAAAAAAGAAATTCTAGAGTTATATCTCAACGTTTCATATTTCGGGAAAAGTGCTTATGGTATAGAATCTGCTGCACAGGTTTATTTCAATAAGAAGGCTTCTGAACTTTCTCTTCCGGAATCTGCTGTATTCATAGCTTTATTAAAATCGCCGGAAGGTTATGATCCAGTAAAACGATATGATCGTGCAATTGAACGTCGCAATCTTGTCATGCATAATATGGTTGTAACAGATATTCTTTCTCAGGCAGATTATGATAAACTTATAATGCAGCCAATAGTTTTGGGTTCAGAAAGAATTAGTGCAGTAAGAACAGAGGCTCCGCATTTTATGGAATATGTAAGATTGCAAATGTCTGCAATGGCTGATAAATACGGATACGATCTTTATCGCGAAGGGTTAAATATTTATACCACTCTTGATATGAGTATGCAAAGAATTGCAAATCGTTCTGCTACAAAACATCTAAAAGAATACCAGGAGTTATTTAACAAGAATTGGAACTGGGATAGAAACAAAAGTCTGCTTACAAATCTTATCGATCGTGCAATAAAAGACTTGCCTCAGTATATCTCTGCTGATAAAAGTGAAAGAAGCGCTATTTACAATCGCTTCAAATATGATAGTAAGTTTATAGATTCCGTTAAAGTTGATGCAACCACAATCGAAGTCGGATTTGTTGTTATTAATCCCAAGACAGGAAATATCAAAGCTCTTGTTGGCGGAAGTAATATGGAGTTTGGACGAGGATTGAATCACGTTGCAGGTATTAAACGTCAGCCCGGTTCAGCTTTCAAACCTTTTGTATATACTGTAGCAATAGAGAACGGACTTTTTCCAGCTTATACTGTTCTTAATCAAAGGTTTGATTACAAAGGCTGGTCTCCATCAAACTCTGATAATGAATACAGCGGATATGAAACTTTAAGATGGGGCTTATCTCAATCTGTTAACGTGATTGCCGGAAGATTGACCATTGGCGAAATGGCTCCACCTAACCAGATTGTAAAACTTGCATCAAGAATGGGAATCAATTCTAAATTAGATCCTTATCCCGCTATCGCACTTGGTGCAGTGGAATTAACCCCTTTAGAAATAACTTCTGCATTCGGAACATTTCCCAATAAAGGAGTTCATGTAAATCCGATTTCTATATTGAAAATCGAAGATCGTAATGGAGTTATGATCGATGAGTTCGTACCTGAATATGTGCAGGCATTGAACCCGCAAACCGCTTCTATTATGGTTGATATGATGCAGGATGTTGTGAATTCTGGAACTGGTGCCGGAGTCCGAAGATATTTTCAATTTCCGGCTGCAGGGAAAACCGGAACTACACAAAAATTTTCTGATGCCTGGTTTGTAGGCTTTACTCCTGATCTTGTTGCAGGTGTTTGGGTTGGATTTGATGATCATCGTGTTAAGTTTACCAATTGGTATGGTCAGGGAGCAAAAGCTGCATTGCCAATCTGGGCAATGTTTATGCAGGGTGCTTATAAAGAATTAAAACTTCCTCTATCTTATTTTGAGTTAGCAGATGGAGTAGAGAGAGTTGAGTTTTGTAAAGAAACTATGGATTTGGGTGATGCTCGTATTGCTACTGAGAATTGTCCGGAGGTGGTTGTTGAAATTATCGATAAAAATAAAATGCCTCCCGAATGTGAATTACATACTGGTGGAAGAAGAAGCAGAATAATTAATGAAAATCAAAAAGGTGATTCAGGGTGGTGATTGAATAATTACGAATTACGAATGGATATAAAAATATATTCTTATAGAAGCTTAAGTTTGATCTGCGAATAAAGCTTACTATCATAATTTAAAGTGTTCTGCGAAATGTTTAATTTCACAGTACAGAATTAACAAAGATAATTTCTTAATTGTCAATTCTTAATTTTTAATTAATTTGCCCGAATGGCGGAATTGGTAGACGCGCTAGGTTCAGGGTCTAGTGGATGTACTTCCGTGGGGGTTCGAGTCCCCCTTCGGGCACTTGATCTTTTTGCAGGCCTGTCTACCGACAGGTAGATTCAAGTCCTGTTCCGGGTACATTCATTTAACTTCAGAACGCTTCATTAAAAGACAAATAAAACTGCGTAATATTTTTACTAAACACAAAATCTAATCTTCCGTCAATTATTTGGTAGGGAATTACGGTAAATCTGATTCCAATTGCATATGTAAACACGATGAACTATGGCTGGATGGGAACTAATGGATTAACCCAGTTTACTGCTGCAGAAATTCAAGATTTCCCATTCGTATTTTAAGTATTATTTTCAACCCCTCTAACCTGAGGGGTTGAATTCTTAATTGTAATTCCAACTTACACAAACCTCGAAGTGAATTTTCTAATTTTATTCCACTGAAATCATTTTAATCATTCCATCAAATCCGGTTGTAATTATTTTGTTTGGTGAAAGTGGAGTAACAGTATTAATATAACCGCTGCTTAATTTATGGATCCATAATATCTTACCGTTGTCACTTCTTAAAGCATAAAGCTCACCGGTTTTTGTCGGATAGAAAATGATTCCTTCTTTCTCAACTATTTGAGCAGAACTTATATCATAACCGAATTCTGCATCAGTTATCCAAACTGGTTCCTGCAATTCTCTACTTGAAGGAAGAGCAATAATTGAATCATTCATTGTTCTTACATATATCTGACTTCCATCTTTTGAAATTCCAATGGTTTCCCTTACCTGATATTTACTTGTTCTCCATAATGTTTTCCCTGAAGCAGTATCAACCGCATTTAGCGTTCTATCGGGTGCTGTAAAAAATACAATTCCGTCATTTGCAACTGCCCAGCAAGCAGCAGGGGAGTATAACACACCGCTTCGATCACCTTTCCATTTCCACAGTATATCACCACTATTTTTATCGAGACAATAAAAATGTTCATCCCAAGCACCGAATAAAATTTTATCATTATAAACGAGAGGCTTTGTTTCAACAAATCCGTTCAATCCATCAAACTGCCAGAGAAGATTTCCATCCTCAATATTTATCGCACGAAAAACTCTGTCACTTCCACCGATATATACAATATCATTTTTAATAACAGGACAACCTAAAACTGCCGCATTAGTTTTATAATTCCATATAATATTTCCATTATCTGCATTCAGACAATAAACTGAACTATCACAGCTTCCGAAAACAAGATAATTACTATTAATTATTGGAGTTGAATAAATTGGTCCATCTGTTTGGAATATCCAGTTTACATTTTCATCTACACTACTGAGAGAATAAATTTTTCCAGATGCATCTCCGCAAATCACATTTCCTTCATAAATAACAGCAGAAGACCCGATTGTGTATCCAGTGTTGAATGACCAAACCTCTTTTACTTGCGGATATTTTTCATTTACGGAAAAATCAGGTCTTTGTACTTCTTTATTATCTGGTTTATAATTTCTTTGTTGAAGTGGAAATTGATGCCAAAGTGTTGTTCCCTGAGTTGGTATTCGTTCATAGAAATACATTGTGTCATTTAATACTGGAGAGATTGTATAACCACCAACACTTTTATCAGCTCGCAAGTTGCTTCTGCCCATAACACCGGGAACTGACTCAAAATCAAAAATTCGGTTTCGATGCCCGTGTCCGAATAAAGTAACCTGCGTATTAAATTTTTTTAATTGGTCCAGGACTTCATACCAGTTTGCAATTCCTTCATCAAGAGGATAATGTGTTATGAAAATTATTGGCTGATCGGGATCTGTCAATGATGATAAAACTGAATCAAACCATCGAATATCTTCGGGAGCCCAAAAACCGTCAGTCATTCTCATTCTTGGTCCCTGATGCATTCCAATAAACAGGTATTTATTATATTCAAAAATAAAACGATCATTTCCCCAGAGTTTAATAAAATCCGTTCCGCCCGATTCAGACCATTTACAATCGTGATTACCTGGAATTATATAATATGGTTTTTCAAGTTGATCCAGAATTTCTTTTGCAAGAGCTAATTCCTTCGATGAACCCATTTCAGTTACATCGCCTGAGACAATGGTAAAATCAATATCATCAAATGAGTTAATGTCAGTAATGGAAATTCTCAGATCTTCTTCTGCAGTTGGAGAACCGATGTGAACATCACTTAACCAGGCAAACTTAAAGTTTGATTGGGAGAAAGAGAGGGAAGAAATTAAAAAAAGTAAAACAAATAATTTTCTCATACTAATTTTTCTTAGTGGATCGTCACTCTAGTGGAAAAGAAATTATAAATTGATCCAATTAAATACTTAATTACAGAATTAATTAAGCCATTTTCTCTACAAGACTATCAAACTTTTCTTCAAACAATTTATGCAGATAATTCAGGTCATTCTTTTCAATCTTAACAATATCTTTTGTGTTTAATTCTGCCTGTTGCGGAGTTTTAATACCGGGAATAACCGTTGATACTCCTTCAATACTCAAAATAAAACTCAATGCAAGTGAAGTTTTACTGATTTTATATTTTTCAGATAACGTCCAGACTTCATCAAGAGAATCAATCAATTCACTTAAAAATTCTGGAGGAAGACGAAAATATCTGTGATCGTTCTTATCAAATTTATTTTCTTTATTGAACTTTCCGGTAAGCAATCCAAAGTGAAGAGGAATTCTTGCTATAACTCCGTATTCTTTTTCTTTAGATTTTTGTATCAGATTCATTGAACGCTGATTGATAATGTTTAAAACAAGCTGAAAACCATCAGCGAGATTTCTTGCAATTAAAAATTCTGCTTCGGGATAAGGATTAAAAGTGTTAAGTGAAATTCCCCAATAACGTATTTTGCCTTTTTCTTTAAGTTCGCGCATTGCATCAATGCAAGCACCCTCTTCCAAGTGATTTAACTTTGCAGAGTGTAGCTGGTAGTAATCTACCTTATCTCGTTTCAGTCTTCTTAAACTCTCGTCGCAGGATTTTAGTATGTGTTCTTTTGTATAATCAAGAAGTATTTTGTTATTTTCAACACGGTGCCCAACTTTAGATGCAATAATTACATTATCATGGTTGCCAAAAACATTTCCGATTAATTCTTCACTATGACCGAATCCATAAAAATCGGCTGTGTCATAAAAATTTATTCCAAGATCGAAAGACTTTTCAAGAGCTTTGATTGAAGTCTTATCATCAACATTACCCCAACCGATTGCAATATTTCCAACCATAGCAGGACCACCGATTCCCCAGGCTCCAAATCCAATTTCACTTACTAAAAAATCAGTCTTGCCAAATTTTGTATAATTCATAACATACGAACACTTAATTGGAAATTAATAACCCACCGTACACGAATTCATATTTTGGAATTGCCACGACCTTTAGGTCGTGGGTTAAAATTTAAATTCGAATTTCTGGCTTTAGCCAAATTAAAACTAAATTTGGGCTAAAGCCCTTAGGTTTATCTAGTTTAATCTCCCCCCGACATAAATGGCGGGGCTATTTAAAAGTAGCCTCTACTAATCCTATGAAAAATTATTTCATCAACAACATTTTTTTACTTTGTTTAAATTTATCTGTCATCAAAGTGTAGAAATAAACTCCACTTGATATTTTACCAGCATCAAAATTTACGGAATAGCTTCCTGCATTTAAGTTATCATTAACCAGAGTTGTAACTTCTCTTCCAAGAATATCAGAAATAATTATTTTTACATTTGATGCTTCAGGAATTGAGAATTTAATTACCGTTGCCGGATTAAATGGATTCGGATAATTCTGTTCAAGATTATATGAAACAGGAATACCGTTGTCTTCCATTTCAACACCAACAGGATCGAATGATGCAATTCTTAAATCATCAAAATAATGCAAACCAGTACTTGGATTTCCCGGAACGTAAGTCATTTGGAAACTGTCAAAGCGCAGAGGCGGTTCAAGAACTCCGTTACCTATCCAGGAACCGGTTTCACCCAAGCTAAGATCCCAGGTAACGAGTCTCCATCCAATCCAGTTTACATCATACCATGGGCTTACCTCATAATTGGATGGAGATGGTATAGTAGTTTCCCTTACCGCAAACCTGAACTTATTATTACTGCCATCACCAAACAAATAAACTTGCAGCAAACCATTTGCATCAAAAACAGGTTGTGTTGAAGTAAAATACTCTCTTATCAGCCAGGAACTTGCGTTAGTATCCCATCCATATTCAAGCATCATAGAGCGGTAACTTAGATTTGTTATTGAAGTGGAGAGAGAGATTTTTGTTAAGTCAACAATAGCACCCACAGTACTTGGGTGCGATGTTGGTTGATACCAATTACCGATTCCGACTTCAAAATTATCAATTGATGTTCTAAGATTATAGTTTGATTCTCCGGTAGTAAAAGAATATTCTATCTGATCTGTTATTGGATTTCCGTATAAATCTTGTAAGCCTGGAAGAACTTTAATTGTATAAACTTCGTTTTCAATTAGTGGAATAGTCACAAAGAAATTTAAAGCGCTCCTTCCAAAGACAGGATAATGCTTAGGAATACCGGTTGCATTTGTCTGTGTAGAGTTTCTAACGAGAATAAGTTTTCCTGAAAGTGTTTGTGTATTAATCAACTCATCGAAGGCTACATTTAGAACCGGTTTAAGCTCAATATCTGTAGAATCCATTTGAGGATAAACATCTACAACATGTGGAGCCGTAACATCTTGTGGTTTTGTCCCAATAGTAAATGCTAGTGGATCTCCTCCAATGCCATCACCATTTCCATCAAAAGGATGACCGTACTTGTCAGTTGCATTGCCTGATATAGTTACTTCGTACTCAGAATTAAATGCAAAGTCAGAAGTATTTATGTTCACAGTGAAGTCACTATTTGACCATGTATAAGTTGCTGTTGCCGGAGGATTAAAACTTATATTTGATTCAAATGTAGCTTTATCCATCGGTCTTGAAAAATTAATTACAAGATTATCGTAACCCGGATATAAACTATCACCCGTAGCTGGTAACGTTGATAAAACTTTTGGTGGAGTTTTAGAAATGAGTTTAAGATCAACAAAAGTAAAAAAAGTATCTTTTGGTGTTACTTCAACTGTTAAAGTATCATAACCCGGTGCATAAGCTATCAACTGATGTGTACCGGGCGAGACATTCTCAAAAAAGTAAAATCCGTTTCTAAGTAATTCGGGATCAGATGAGTATTTGTAAAACAAAGATTCCCATGTATCAGTTGTATAAGTTTGACCTTCAACTTCAACGGTAGCACCATTTAATTTTACACCGGAATCAAGATCAGAAATAATTCCTGTAACAATTCCAACGTAAGGACGTTCAATGCTATGATATTTTAATATTGACCAATAAAAAGTATATGCTTCAAGTTTTTTCCACTCAGCATTCATGTTTAATACATTCTGTATCGGATTAGTATGAAATCCGGCTTCACTTAATTCGGAAGGCATATTAGAATATCTATTAACCGAAAGATAAGGACACCAAGTGGTAGGTTGATAAAATGTACAGTCTCCAATTGATCCGCGAACAGTGTATGTTCTCATTCCATTTGTAAGCAGCCCTATCATTATGTCACTCATAGCTTTGCCGCCGTTAGGTATTTTTTCTGTCCAATTCAAATATTGACCCCATAATAGAAGTGTACTGTTTGCCAAACTTCCCATAGTTGATGCATCGCTATGAATTGAATGAAACCAAGTTGCCCCAAGATTGTTAGCATCTGTGGTCCTCTGCGATAAAGTAATTGATTCAATATCATCTTCACGACACATAAATACTGTATCGATATCTGTCCAGTCAAGTAACATCTGTCTGAGATTCAACGCAACCCTAAGATTTTTTTCAGCTTCGGAGTAGCCATAAATTCCCATATTTTCTTTTTGACTATGACCGGGATCGAGATAAATATCCCAACCCGAAAGACCGGTTACAGGCTGTGCATTTAATTTTGGTACCAGTAAAAGAAACAAAACAGTAATTACTGAAACCAACAATTTTATTTTTTTATAAACTCTCATTTTTTTCTCCATCCCTTTATTCAATGTTTTTCAGATAAATTGAACCATCATCGAAAGCTTCATACACTATTGCTTTACCGTCAGGTGAAATAGATGGGTTCATTTCAATGGAATCAGTTGTATTAGTTAGATTTCTTTTATTTGTACCGTCAGCGTTTATTATGAAAATATCGGAAGCAGTATACGTATGTCCGTCATCTTCTGTAATCATATAAACTAAACTCTTGCTGTCAACAGACCATTTTGGATTGTAACCGGCGTCAAGATCAATTAAATCTGTTCCCTCAATGTTCATAACAAAAAGGTTACCGCCGTAAACTTCAAAAGCTATTTTTAAACCATCCGGTGAGGCTGCAACATTAAGATATTTTTTACCTTTTAATGGTTCGAGAGTTCTTACCACTGAACTGGCAATATCTTCTACAATTATTTTATCGTAAGTTGAATACACAACAACAGCACTCTGTCTTTCCAAAAATGATTGTTTCTTACTTGATTCGAAGATTTTTACACCATCCTTTTGTGGGAGGAGTACCTTAGCATTTCCGGGAATCCATTCAGGAAGATATGGCATGCTGGTTGTTTCATCTGAAATTTGTATTGCAGTTCCTGAACTAACATCGAAAATTTTTAGTGAATTGTATCTTCGAGGTCCATCATATCTGGCAACTCTACTTAGAATGCTTTTGGAATCTGAAGACCATTTGAAAGCATAACCTGCAGAAATTTCATCTGATAATTGAGAAATAGATCCATCCGCTAAATTGTAAATATAAAGTCCGACATAGTTGGATTTTGTAAAAGCGATCATTGTCCCATCTGGCGAATAGACCGGATTCATAGTTATATCATCTAAACTTCCGGTTAACCAAACAGAATTATTGTCTTGAGCTAATAACAAAATTGGTTGGCTAAAGAAAAGAATAAATAGAATAAAAACAATTTTTTTCATTTTATGTCCTGATAATTCTTGATCAAAAAAAATAATTTATATCACGATGGACTATGCGTCCATTTATGTATAATAGTGATGCAAAAGATATGAAAAATATTTTTTATATACAGTCTATTTTATTATAAATCACTGCAGTATTTTTGAAATGAGATAAACTAAAAAGAATAAAAGGAAATAAGATGATAAGACAGATAAGTGTTTTTATTCCTTTTGGTGACCAAAAGGAAAACGATAAAACAATTCAAAGGTTAAATTCAAATCCATTAGTAAAAGAAATTTTTCTTGTTTCATCTGAAGAAGTAGGATATTCTTATGAAAATGCTAGTATAATTCAAAGTAACTTTTTCAAGAGCAGTAAAACCGTTGAATTAATTGCTAAACATTCCAATTCAAAATTTACATTGATCATTCAAAGCGATAAAACAATAAATCCAGGCAAATTTTCTCTTGAAAGATTTGTCCAGGTTGCTGAAAGTACATCAGCAGGATTAGTTTATTCTGATTATTATGAAGAAGAAAAGGGAAGTTTACAAATACATCCTGTTATAGATTATCAGCAGGGAAGTTTGCGCGATGATTTTGATTTCGGTGAAGTAATTTTGTTCAGAACAGACGCAATTAAAGAAGCAGCCAAAAAAATAACAGAGAAATATAATCACGCCGGAATGTACGATCTTAGACTTAAAGTATCTCAAAAATATCCTTTAATAAGAATTCCGGAATATCTTTACACGGTTGAAGCAAAAGAAGATGTGGGCTCGGAAGAAAAACATTTCAGCTATGTTGATCCTAAGAACAGGCAAGTCCAGATTGAAATGGAAAAAGCCGTTACGCAGCATCTTAAAGATATTGGAGCATTTCTTCAGCCTACGTTTAAAGAAATAGATTTTGACAAATCAGAAAAGTTTGAGTTTGAAGCAAGTGTTATTATTCCGGTAAGAAATCGGGTAAAGACTATTGGCGATGCAATTGATTCTGTATTAAAACAAGAAACTGATTTTAAGTTCAACCTGATTGTTGTTGATAATCATTCAACAGACGGAACAACAGAAGTAATAAAAGAAAAATCGAAAAAGAATGTTTCAGTTATTCATATAATCCCCGAAAGAAAAGATCTTGATATTGGCGGATGCTGGAATGAAGCTGTGCATCATGCAAAATGCGGAAAATTTGCCATACAATTAGACAGTGATGACATTTACGCTGATAAAAATACAATTCAAACAATAGTTGATACTTTTCATAAAGAAAAATGTGCAATGGTAATCGGCTCTTATAATTTAACCGATATTGATCTTAACGAACTTCCACCGGGATTGATTGACCATAAAGAATGGACAGATGACAATGGACCAAACAACGTTTTAAGAATAAACGGACTCGGCGCACCGAGAGCTTTTTATACACCTGTCTTAAGAGAGATAAAAATTCCAAATGTGTCTTATGGTGAAGATTATGGAGTTGGTATAACTATATCAAGAGATTATAAAATCGGGAGAATCTATCATTCAATTTATCTTTGCAGACGATGGGAAGGAAATTCCGATGCAAAGCTCGATATAGTAAAAATGAACTCTAATAATCTTTATAAAGACAGATTAAGAACTTTTGAATTAAATGCAAGAGTTTTAAAAAATATTTATTAAATAAAGGTTTTTTTGCTAATTATTAAATATTGTTGGTTTATTGACTTTAACAGTGGAATTAATTACTTTTTTATGTGAAAAATTTAATCAATTTGATAATTGATTAAATTAAATAATTGTTGATAAAACGAGTGGAGTAACCACTCAATATCGAATATTCCCGCTATATTCGAGACTAGTTTATATAGGAGTTAAGGGATTATGAAAAAATTGCTACTCTTTTTTCTATTAACCACACTTTTCATTTCTATACCTGTTTTTTCTCAAGTCGGAAAAATTAATGGTGTTATTCGGGATGCACAGACAGGGGAAGCTCTTATCGGAGCCAACATCATTGTTGAAGGAACAACTATAGGTGCTGCCACAAATGTTGATGGCTTTTACGTAATAACAAATGTTCCTCCCGGAACCTTCAACCTAAGAGCATCTATGGTTGGTTACACGCAGCAGGTAATTCAGAATGTTAGGATTATCATCGATTTAACAACTGAAATAAATGTCAATCTTTCATCTGAAACAATTGGTATTGAGGAAGTTGTGGTTATTGCGACAATACCCGTTGTTCGTCAGGACGTTTCCTCAAGTGTTGTAAACCTTAACATAAAGGAAATTGAAAATCTTCCCGTTGTTAGTGTTAGCCGTGTAATCGGGCTTCAGGCCGGTGTGCAGGGTTTAACGGTAAGAGGTGGTGCAAGTGATCAAACTGCATTTGTTGTCAACGGTATTACGCTTCGTGATGAAAGAGATAACACGCCTTATACAGGAATAAGCTTTACTTCGATTGAAGAATTGCAGATTCAAACAGGCGGTTTCAATGCTGAATATGGAAACATCAGATCAGGTCTTATTAATGTAGTTACTAAAGAGGGTAAGAAAGACAAATATAATTTTTCAATGCTTGGTAGATATAGACCGCAAGGGAGAAAACATTTTGGTGATGCCGCTAACTCTGTCAATTCTTATTGGATCAGACCATATGTTGATGATGATGTTGCTTGGACCGGGACAGATAATGGTAATTGGGATATCTACACAATAAGACAATATCAAAATTTTATAGGGGGTTGGAATAAAGTCTCGGAAACCTTACTGGGCGATGACAATCCAAATAATGACTTAACCCCAGAAGCAGCTCAGAGATTATTCTTATGGCAGCATAGAAAGCAGTTGGATATTGATGATTATGATTATGATCTTGATATGAGTTTTAGTGGACCCGTACCTTACGGTGAGGAACTAGGTAACTTAAGATTTGCAACGTCATATCGTCAATCGAGAAGTATGTATTTTATACCTCTTTCCGATGACGCATATAGAGATTACAATGGAACATTAAAGATTACTTCTGATGTTGGTCAGGGTATGAAACTTTCTGTTGAAGGTTTAATTGGTAAACAAACAGGTACAAACTCCAGCCGTTCTGGTGGACCAGGATTATATACGTCTTCTTCCGGTATTGCAGAGGATATCGATGTTAGGGCAGGTGCTAGTTATTTAGATGCCAGAATATATTCTACAGATTATTGGAACCCATCTACGATTTATACAAATATGCAAGGTTTCAAATTTACACATGCAGTTAGTTCAAATACTTTTTATGAAGTAATTGGAAGCCGCGTTGCTTTTGAATATTCTACCAATCCGGGTTCTCCGAGATATGATTATGAATATGATGAAAATGGTGTAATTACAGGTTTTTCAGATGTAACTGATACTTCAGCTGGTGTTTTCATTGGCGGAATATTCTACGACATGGCTCCTTTCGGATATTATAGTGGAGCTGGTGGCGGTATTGGTTCTACTATGAATATGGGACTTGGTTATAGCAACTCAAGAGACTCGAGCAGACTGAATACTTACACTTTAAGATTCGATTACGCCAGCCAGGTTGATAAAAATAATTATGTAAAAACAGGTTTCGAATTTATATATACTGAAAATCTGGTAAACTATGCGTTGATTGAACCATCTTTACCAACAAGCAATTCAATTTCTTCCTGGTCAAAGTTCCCTATAAAATTAGGATTATATGCTCAGGATAAATTAGAATTCGAAGGTATGATTGCTAACTTAGGATTAAGATTAGATATTTCGGATCCGGGTGGTGATTGGTATGTATTTGATCATTATAACTCCGCTCTTTCAGGAGCCGAAACAGCTAATATAGATGTTCTTCTTGAAAAGGAACCTGTTAAGACTCAGGTTAATCTGAGTCCCCGACTCGGCATTGCTTTCCCAATATCAGTTAATAGCAAACTTTACTTTAATTATGGTCATTTCAGATCGTCACCCGCTCCTGAAAATTTATTCTTACTCAGGCTTAGCTCGGCATTCCAGAATGTAACCAGAATAGCAGATCCTTCTGTTGATCTTCCTAAAACCATTGCTTATGAATTAGGCTTTGAACAAAACTTATTTGATCAGTTTTTATTGGGCATTAAGGGCTATTATAAAGATGTTACTAATCAGCCCAGATTAGTAAGATATACAAGCCGTGATAACAGTGTGAATTATCAGATTAATGAACCCAATAACTATGCAGATATCCGCGGCTTTGAAATTGATTTAAGAAAAAACAGGGGTGAATGGGTAACAGGCTTCATAAATTATACTTACATGGTAACGAGCTATGGATATTTTGGCTTGGGTTCATATCCTGAAAATCCAGCATCGCTAAGAGAGATTGAAAGCAACACACGTGCTCTGTATCAGGAAAAACCTGTTCCACAGCCTTATGCAAGAGCAAGTATAGATTTCTTTTCACCTGTTGGTTGGGGTCCTGAGTTAGGTGGAATTAAAATTTTAGATCAGCTGAGATTAAACATTCTAGCTAACTGGTCTTCCGGCAGATATTTTTCATGGACTGGTCCTGGAGGCACCATACCCGGCCATGAATATAATATTCAGTGGGCAGATTTCTTTAATGTTGATCTTCGACTAAGTAAAACACTCAATTTAGGTCCTGTTGATCTCGAGTTATTCATGGATGTTATAAATGTATTTAACATTAAGTATATGAGTTACAGAGCCGGTTTCGTTGATGGAAACGACTGGGACTATTATATGAAGTCGCTGCATCTTCCTGAGTATTTTACTAACGAATTTGGTTATGGTAATATTCCCGGCGACGATGCACCCGGTATTTACAGAGATAGCGATACTCCGTACCAGCCATTAGAATATGCAAGAGATATCAGTTTGGTTACTAGTCCGAATCAGATTGCATATTACTATGATGCCCTTTCAGGCACATATTTTCAATGGAGCGGTGATGAATGGTCGCAGGTTAGTGATTCCAGAATTGAAGAAGTCCTTGATACAAAAGCCTATATTGATATGCCTAATTTGCATTATACAGCTTTCCTCAATCCAAGAGACTTTTATTTTGGACTAAAATTCAATATTAATTTATAGTAATAGTCAGAATTTATAACCGAGGCAATAATGAGACTAAAATTAGTAAATAAAGTGATTTTCAATTTCATTGCGATTTCAGTTTTAAGCTTACTGCTATTTAATCCTGAGTCAAAAGCACAATATAAAAATGTGTGGATGTCTGTTGGTTCTCTGCATAACTGGTATTCTGAAATTGGCTGTGAAATAGAAGAAGGTTTTGTTGTAAGACAACAATACGGTATGCAGTGGCCTGCAATTTATCGCTATCAGGATATGCAGGCTGCGAGAGGTTTATGGATTGGTGCCAAAAATTTTACTGATGAAGAAGGCAGGAATTTTACATATAAAGTTGTAACGGTTGGGCCAAGAAATCCAGCATTTTTTGCAGTTTATCCTGTCAAAATGGAAATGATTGGAAAGTTTGTGCCTACTGCCGTTTCTGTTGATGGCAATTTATCGTATCAGAAAGATGTAGTCTTTACTGAAGAATTTGATCCTGATTTGATTGCTGATAGAATGATACATAATGTGATTAATACCCAGCTTGGCGTTACAATGGATAGAAAAATATTCCAGTTTGGTCATCCTCAGAATGATAATTACATTGTGTACGAATACACATTTACAAACACAGGCAATACTGATGCCGATGATGATATCGAATTGCCCAGTAATTCAATTCAGGATATGTATGCATTCTGGACTTTCAGAAATGCTGTTAACCAATCGACCAGGTATGTATTTGGTAATAATACTGGTTGGGGTGTCAATACTATGAATGATGCAAGAGGTGACGGACCGATTAATTCTGCTGCTGATCCACCCGATGAAAATTTTAGAGCAATGTTTTCCTGGCACGGATATTATCCTGATAAAGGAGTTAACTTACGACAACATAGGCGGACCGATCTGGGATTTGAAAGCAGATGCACTTACTTATAATGCACCCGACGATACGATCGGAAGATTAGGAGGGGCTCAATTTCTTGGTACTGTTACACTTCATGCCGATGTATCTGCCACAGATAAATCTGATGATCAGTCACAGCCGTCAACAACTTTCTGGTGTGATAGTGATAATAATGAGTTTCAAGCTGGTGATAATGCTCTTAATGCAGAAGAGATGTCCACGAAGTACAATGATTTTATGTCTATTGGTCATCAAACTCCAAGACACGCATTACTTGTAGAGCCAAGTGGCGATTTTGCAACACAAACTTCTAATGCAAATGTATTTGCTCCCACATCCGGTGGTACTTCTTATAATGTTGCTTATGGTCCTTATACTTTAGCTTTCGGTGAAAGCATACGTATAGTTGTTGCTGAAGCTGCAGCCGGTATGAGCAGAGAAGAACAAATAAGAATTGGTAAACTTTTTAAGGCAG
Source organism: uncultured Ignavibacteriaceae bacterium (assembly GCA_963804005.1). GTDB lineage: Bacteria > Bacteroidota > Ignavibacteria > Ignavibacteriales > Ignavibacteriaceae > JAGXRK01. The sequence goes on from CAWDOP010000013.1 coordinate 95,194, forward strand.
GAACTATGACTGCTTTAGCTAAAAATACTGAAGTTATTAATCAGGGACGTGATTCGTTGTTCAATACTTTCAGAAATGCTATTTCTAATTTTCAGTCGGGTTGGAATATTCCGCAGCCTCCAAGACCACCGGTTACTTTTGATATTAACTCTGGTGGTGATAGAATATCATTAAGCTGGACACTGGATGGTTCAGATCCAAATCCACCTGTTGGTTTTAAGGTCTATAGGGCTCTTGGAGATTATGATAAAGATTACGAATTGATCACCACTTTAGGAGCGGGAGCAACTAGCTACGATGATCTTACTCTGGTTAGAGGATTTAATTATTTCTATTATATGGTATGTGTTGGTTCAGACGGATTGGAAAGCAGCAGATATTATACTCAAGCTTATGATCCGGCAAATCTTAAAAGACCCGCCGGCAAGAGTTTAAGTGATATTAGAATAGTACCTAATCCATTTATAGTAAATTCTCCCGGTCAATTAGCTTTTCCGGGTACATTGGATTATGATAAAATTGCTTTTTATAATATTCCCGGCAATTGTACTATAAGTATTTATACAGAATTAGGTGAATTAATAAAAACCATAGAACACACGGACGGAAGCGGTGATGAATTCTGGTATTCAGTTACTTCTTCCAATCAGATAGTTGTTAGCGGCATTTACATTGCTGTTATCACAGATAATAGTACCGGTGATAAGCATATAGCAAAATTTGCTGTAATAAGGTAGGTTAAAATGTTTTTAATATCTCAGTTAAAAAGGCTATTAAAATGAAAAATATTTTATTATCAATTTTTGGAATAGCGATCCTTCTTTTAACCGGTTGTGATTATTTTGAGAACAGCGATACTCTTGATAGCACAACGGTTGAAATAAATATTTCCGGTTTACCCGCTATTCCTGATTCAATGACATATGTTGCCTGGTTTGATAATGAAGACAGTAAAATCGATTCAGTAAAGATACATTCTGCTGATGCCGTTGACGGCAAATTCTATTATAAATCTGAAATGCTGCTTAGTGATATCCAGCAAGCGCAGTTATTCTGGCTTACAATTGAAGAAGAAAACGCGGTGAATGATTCAACATTTAATATCAGCAATCGGATAGTTCTTGGTGGCAGATTTGCATTAGGCGGATGTAATTTAGCCATTGGAGAAAAGGCTCTTTCCTTCGATAATTACTCCGTTACTTTTAATTTATTAACGCCTACCGATGGACCAAATCTGAATGAAACTAGTGGAGTTTGGTTTGTTGAAATAGATACGGCAGGCGAATTCTCTACAGGATTAAATATACCGGAATTATACGGTGGCTGGATTTATGAAGGATGGGTTGAGGTCAACGGTGAGTATCTCTCAACAGGCAGATTTGAAAGTACTGTGGGTGCCGACCTTAGCAAATTATACGGTGAATCCGGAACCGGACTTCCTTATCCTGGCGAGGATTTCCTGACAAATGCACCGCAGGATGTAACATTCCCGCTTGATCTGTCAGGTAAAATGATTTACATAAGTGCTGAACTTAATGATGGCAGAAATTATGGTACAGCTCCTTATATCATTCTGTTTGAAGCCACTGTTCCGGTTAATGCTGAAACAAGAGTTGCATACGAAATGGTAAATGCTGTTCCTAATCTACCATTTGGTAATGCTGTTATTAAAGTAGATTTAGTTAAGTAAATGAATGAAGTCATTCGTGTAAAATTAGAAAAGAAATAGGTATTTACATGAAAAAAATTAGTTTACTATTAGTTGTTATAATCCTTGCTGCTGTTGTTCATAATGATGTAATAGCTCAGGAGAATCAAAAACTTGCTCAAGCAGGTTTGAAGTTCCTAAGTGTATCGCTCGATCCGCGTTCAAGCGGTATGAGTGATGCTGTAACTTCCCTGATGGCAAATTCAACATCGATGCTCTATAATCCTTCTACTATGGCTGAGATGCAGGGAATAAGCGACTTCTCATTCGGAACCACCAGATGGATTGCGGATATCAATTACATTTATGGAACTGCAGCTCTGAATCTGTTTGATGGAGATTATGGAATATTCGGTTTGTCATTAGTTGCCGTTGATTACGGTGAATTTTTAGGAACCATTGTTGCTCCTACTGATGACGGATATCTTGACGTAGGAACCTTCAAGCCAACTGCTATGGCATTTGGAATAGGATATGCAAAAAAACTATCCGAAAAATTTATGGTTGGCGGTAATATTAAATATGTCCGTCAATCGATGGGAACTGCAGTTGTTGGTTTTGATCCTACGGGCGGAAGAGAGGTTGAAGATTTCAAAGTTGATGCAGCTGCTTTTGATTTTGGTATTCTGTACCATACCGGATTTAAGAGTCTTAATTTCGGAATGAGCATTCGCAACTTTTCTACCGAGATTAGATACAAAGATGAAGGATTTCAGCTTCCATTAACATTTCGTATCGGTATGTCAATCAATGCTATGGATTTAACCAGTATCGATCCGGATATGCACTCGCTTCTGGTTGCTGCTGATGCTTCTCATTTAAGGGATTATCCTGAGCAGGTATCACTGGGTTTGGAATATACCTTTATGAAAACTTTTTCTGTACGAAGTGGATATACATTTCCTACAGATGAGCAGGAATTCAGTGCCGGTGTAGGTTTCAGACAGCATTTTTCAGATTTCAAATTTGCAGTTGATTATTCTTATACTCCGTTTGGAATATTCAGCGATGTTCATAGAGTATCAATCAATATTGGTTATTAATCATTTTATCATAGAGAAGAACATGATGAAAAAGTTTTACAAATTCAGTCATTTTATTTTTAGCATCAGTTTAATATTCATAATCGGTTGTGGCGATGATCCAGATCCTGGTTTATTCCCGACTTACGTTAGTGAAGATAAACCTGCGCCGATCATTAGTTCCATTGATTCTGATAAGGAAGCTTTGGCCGGAATAACAATTATAACATTGAATGGACAAAATTTTTCTGCAAATCCTGATGAAAACCGCGTCTATTTTAATGGAGTAAGAGGAGAAACTATTAGCTCAACTACAACCAGTGTTCTTGTAAAAGTTCCCTTGGTTGTTGGAGATTCAGTTCAGGTTAAAGTATCTACCTTTAAAGTAGAAAATTTCAGTAATGTTTTTATTTACAAGATTCTCGCAGGAGTGGAGGAGTATTATCCATTTACTCCTAACGACGGTCAGTATCCCTGGGCTATAACTTTTGATTTAGCCGGTAATATGCTTGTTTCTGTTGAAAACAAATTAGTTCCAATTAAGCCTGAATTTGCTGGAATTAAATTGGTTACTCCTCAAAGAGAATTGCAGGATTTTATCCCTAAAGGTACAGAAACAAAATGGGATGCATTAAGAATTTTTAGCAATGGTGATGTTTATGGTTCTAAAAGTATTAGAGGTATCTGGAAAATGCGAGAAGGAGTAGTACCTACGAATCAGCCCTGGGTTGCTCCAACAGCAGGAAGTTTAAAAGATTTTGATTTTGATCAAAGTACAAATCTTTGGGCTGTCGGGGGTAATAGTTTTATATTTAAAATAAAGCAAGATTCATCTGTTACACAGTATCCCTTCGTTGCAACATTAAGAGCAGTTCGTGTCTTCCAGAATCATCTTTATGTAGCCGGTTTAAAGTCCGGAATTGAAGGAGTGTGGAAGATACCGATTAATGTATACGGTGATCTTGGAACTGAAGAGTTATATTTCAGTTTAACAGATAATTATCCGGGAGTTAAAACTAATACTATGACTTTTTCGCAGGATGGTGACTTGTTCCTTGGAACAAATAAAAATCCTGATCCGGTTATCATAGTGCATCTAAACGGAGTATCATCTGAACTTTTATACCCGGGTGTTATTAAAGCTCGTGAGATACTTACGATGTACTGGCCCCAGGGGAATAATTTGTTTATGACAAGGGCAGAATACAAAGACGGTCTTACAGTTATATATAATCAAACTGTATTCCGGATTGATATTCAAAAACCCGGTGCTGTTTACTATAATCAATAAAATAAAATAATTATATTTAGTCTGGAATGACTAATCAAATAATCACAATAAATAAGGAGAACTTGGTATGAAAAAATTGGTAACGTTAGTTTCGATGTTTGTTCTGTTTGCAGTCGGTACTGCATTCTCACAAGGTTGGACCAATCTGGGAGCCTTCCCAAATGATGCCTACGCCGGGAACGGAGGGCACGCAGTTGCTGTCGATCCAGATGGTAAAGTTTGGATGGGTAACTATTATAATGTTGCTGGCGATACTATTTTCAATGGAACTGCGTGGGTTGCAACAAGAGCAATACACGTTTTCAATGCTGATGGAACACCTGCTTCATTTTCACCAATATTAACTATTACAGTTGGCGGGGTTACAGATTCACTAATTGATATGACCAATAGAGGAATGAGAACCAATCATGAAGGTAATATTCTTGTCTCAACCTTCGACAGGTTACATCTAATAGATTATAAAACTGGAGAAGGAATTGCTAAGGTTATTCCTGAACCTGCAAATGGTTTAACTGCTGCTGCCGTTGATGGTAATGGCCTTGTATATACTGCAACAGTTGCTCCTGGATTTCCAATTAAAATTTATTCAGCGGATTTAAGTAGTTATTTGGGTATAGTTACTGATGCAAGCGTTGGTTATTCAAGGTCCTTTGAGGTTTCAGCAGATGGAAACAAAGTATATTGGGCTGGTTACACGAATCATAAAGTGTATGTTTATGAAAGACCAGATGAGTGGTCAGATTATGCTATCACAGATTCAGTTTTCAGCGGGTTTGATTCCGAATCATTCTGCTGGTCTCCTGACAGAACGGTGCTTTGGGCATCCTCAGGTTCATATAATGATTTGCCGAATCGTGATCCTTACAGTACAACTTTTTGGACAGTTGCTACGTGGTATGCCTGGGATCCAGTTGCAGATGCAATGGTAGATAGCCTGGCAACAGTGTTTACTATACCAGAGGATGCAGCTCAAAGACCAAGGGGATTAGCTTTTAGTCCTGATTATAGATACGCTTACGTTACATGGTTTAGTGGTACGGCATTTCCGGTATTCCAAAAATATGAAAATCCAAACTGGACCAGTGTTGATAATGAAGGACAAGTTGTAGTAAACGGATATAAACTTTCACAGAATTATCCAAATCCGTTTAATCCGTCAACAAAGATTTCATTCGAACTGCCAAACAGCGGATTCGTTACTTTGAAAGTTTATGATATGCTGGGCAGGGAAGTAGAGGTTTTAGTTGACAGAGAAATGGCAAGCGGTTCTCACTCAGTTAATTTCAATGCAGCTAATCTTGCTTCCGGTACTTATGTATATCAGCTTACTTCAAATGGAAATGTTTTAACAAACAAAATGGTTCTGTTGAAGTAAAGTTTTAAGGTATAGTTTCATTTAAGCCCTGATGAAAACTCGGGGCTTTTTTTTTGAACGGTGAGTCAGTTCCATAGAAATAGAATTATAAACTCGGTTGTTGGGTTAACCTTAGTAACTACAATTATATAAAATAACAACAGTTCGCTCTTATAGAGCTCTGTCTATAATAACCAACTCTAACTACAAACAGTGCATTCCTTTGGAACTTAATTTAATTTTATACTACTTTTTGCTCCATTAGGAGCAATCTGTTTGTAAACAGGGACAAGTAAAGTGTGTTTGAAGATTAATGATCTATTGTGCTGGAAGGACTAGGTATGGGATTAAAAAAGTTTATCTATTTTATTACGCTCTTCCATATTAATTGCAATTATAAACGCAATTATTAAGATAACAATGACTAAAATTATTATTATGGTTAAAAGGCTCATAAATTCACCGGTTAACTTAGTTCAATGTGAATGCCAATTGGGAAAAGAATGAAAATTGCAGGAATTATTCTGTGGAATGTCTTAAAATAATTTTTGTGTGATTTAATTTGAGACTTTAAAAAGAATTTTCAAAACTCTTTAATGCTTCTTCTTTAGTTGAATAGATATTAAATAACCTGTGAAGTTTAGTAGTACTTAAAGTAATTAAAAGTGACTGATCAGTTATAATAAATTTAACTTCACCGCTTTTTTCAGCTACTCTCTTCAAAACAACAACCATAACTCCAAGAAAAGTAGAATCAATAAAACTGCACTCACTTAGATCAATTATAATTTTATAATGTTTTAATGATACGTATCTGTCAAGTCGACTCTTAAATATTGTTGCTTCTTTAAAAGTAGCCCTACTAAAATGTATTTTTTCAATTACAACCCCATCAATTACTTCATACGAAAAATCATCAGCGTGCATTTTTTACCTTTTTAAGTTTATTAAATTAATTGAGCAAATATCATTCCCTTTAAAACTGGTGAGAAATAGCCCAATTATAATCAAAGATGGCAATATTTTAAAAAATTCTCACTATTTGGAAATAGATAAGAAAAGCGAAATATTCGAATATGTAAAAATTTGACAAATGTGTAATTAATACGTTAAAAACTCTTACTGCCTTTCTTATTAAAAAAAATCACCGATTCAATGAGTGAATGAACTTTTTAAAGTTTTATATAATTTAATATTAAATTAACAAAGAAAAATATAAAGAAAAAAGTAGTATTAGCAGTCAATACAAATCTTATATTATATCTTGACTGATGCAAAATATTGATTTATAATAAACAATTTAATAGTTAAATTTTGATCAACTCTTTCTCTTTTAAAAATTATGTAATAAAAAAAAATGTAAAATCTGATTTCCGACAATCAAAGATCAGATTATTAATTCTCAACAAGCATGAAATACTAAATTGAAATGAAAATTTTTAATTCCGATAAACCAAAAGATTTGTCAGATGAAAAAACCACTCCGGACGCGTATGAAAGTATTTCTGAAGAGCGCAGAAAAGAACTTGCTACTCTTAAAGAAATTCTTAGAGGAATGCGTTCAGAGGTTGCGTCTTTAATGGTTCAAATAAAAACTCGATCGGGTGAACTAGAAAAACTTAATGAAGAAAGAACTCAAGTCGAAAAAGATGTGAGCGAGTTGAGTGAAAATTATTATGAATTAAAAAAAAGCTTCCTTGAAAAACAAGACGTAATTTTATTTTTAGATAAAACAATTTCAGAGATTAATAAAGAAATTCTGGAAGCTTCATCCCGTCCGGATAAATTGGAAATATTGAAGGAAGAATATAATAATTTAGCTAAGCAAGTTTCCGAAGAAAAATTAAAACTGTTCAGACTTAAATCGGAGAGACAACTATTACTGAAGAATACGGATAGTCTTCAACCCCAAAAACATTTCGGAGTTCAAAAATCTACCAAGTCAAAAAAATGTGCAGCTAAAACTTTGTCCGGAAAAAAATGTAAAAGAACTGCTTTGCCCGGAAAAGAATATTGTTCAATGCATATCAAACAAAAGTAAAATAGGGAAGCCGAGTATAACATAATAAACTGATTTGTTAATAATCGATTCCAATAAAAATCTGTGTAAACCCGCTCAACCAGTAAAATCTGGTTTCTAGAACCTCGAATAAGTCAAAAATCGTTAGTTTTTATTTCAGAATTTGAATTTAAATAAGAAATCATATAATTCATTCTTGGAAAGAACTCTTGGTAGTCGTTAGAATCTGTAAGATTCTAACGACAGTTAACCCAGTACGACGGTTTAGTCCATCCCGATTTTCATCGGGATGAGATCTCGATCCTCCCGCTAAAAACGGGAGGAATCGGACAAACCGTTGGTTTCGGCCGACAAATATTGTTTGAGAATTTCAGAAATCTTCTTTCTACCAGAACTTGATTTGAACCATTTCTCTCTTTTCATCGCTTCAGATCTTGAGGCAAATAACTCAGAATGAATTAGGTTCCAAGGTACATAAGGTTTAGTAGATTTTACTTTGCCTAAATTGTGAAGGGTTAGTCGGTTATCAAGATTATCTGTTTGTCCTGTGTAAGTTCGTTTGAAGGAAGGGGAGTAAAGAATGTAAATGAAATAATCCATTGTAAGAAAAAATAAAGAGCGGAGAGGGCGAGATTCGAACTCGCGGTAGAGTTTAACCCCTACGACGGTTTAGCAAACCGTTGGTTTCAGCCACTCACCCACCTCTCCGAAAATCAATAAATTTAATAATTGAAAGAACTTCTAAGCCGTTGGTTTCAGTCCGTCCCGATCAAATCGGGACGAGATTCCGTTCCGATGAAATCGGAACGAACCACTCACCCACCTCTCCAATGCTGAAAAATAATGGTGCAAATATAATCCTTATCAAATATTAAAACAAAGATAATGTAAGAATCCTCTTATTAAACTGTGAATTGAACTTTAGAAGTCATTATAAGATTTGTAGTTAAAATTGCTTATCAGACCTTCTTTTAATAATTTTTGTCAGCTAATTAAAAAAAAGGAGACTTGATGAATAAATTTTCTGGAGTCGATTATTATAATATTGATTCTATTCTTTTAGAAGAAGAAAAAATGATTCGTGATTCAGTTCGTGAATTTGTTTCTGAAGAAATAATTCCAATAATTGAAAAATATAATAGGGAAGCCAAGTTCCCGATGCAGATACTTCCTAAAATGGCAGAAATGGGTTTGTTCGGTCCAACTCTATCTCAAAAATATGGATGCGCTGAACTAAACAATGTCGCTTATGGACTTATAATGCAAGAGCTCGAAAGGGGAGACAGTGGCGTTCGCAGTTTTGCTTCCGTTCAAAGTTCTTTAGTAATGTATCCGATATACCAATTTGGCAGTGAAGAACAAAAGGATTATTGGTTGCCGCTTCTGGCTAAAGTGGAAAAAATAGGTTGCTTTGGTTTAACCGAACCGGATTATGGCTCTAATCCTGGTGGTATGATTACAAAAGCGGAAAAGACTGCAAATGGTTATGTCATCAACGGTGCAAAGATGTGGATTACTAACGGTACAATTGCGGATGTTGCAGTGGTTTGGGCTAAGTTAGATGGTATTGTGCGTGGTTTCCTTGTTGAAAAAGGTACAAAAGGATTTACCGCTCCTGAAATGAAAGGTAAACATTCTCTTCGTACTTCTGTAACTTCAGAATTAATTTTTGATAATGTTGAAATTCCTGAAAGGAATATTCTTCATAAAACAGAAGGACTCAAAAATGCCCTGATGTGTCTGAATCAGGCTCGGTATAGCATTGCCTGGGGAGTAGTTGGTTCGATGATGGCTTGTTATAATTCTGCTTTGAATTATGCAAAATCCAGAATTCAGTTTAGCAAACCAATTGCTGCTTATCAGATGACCCAGGAAAAATTAGTTTACATGTTAACTGAAATTACTAAAGCTCAGTTGCTCAATCTTCAATTAGGAAGAATGAAAGATAATGGCACTATGAAGTTTACCCAAGTTTCAATGGCTAAAAGGAACAATTGTGAAATAGCTTTGAATATTGCAAGAATGTCTCGCGAAATACACGGAGCAAATGGAATTCTTGATGAATATCCTGTTATGAGGCATGCTGCTAATCTCGAGTCTGTTAAAACCTATGAAGGCACTCATGAAATGCACACTTTAATTTTAGGTGAAGATATTACAGGTTTTCCTGCTTTTGATTAAATTTACAGACCATTTTCGGGTGGTCTTTTTTGTATAAAAAAATCGGGTGTAAAATGTTTGAAGAAAATAAATTAATAGAAGGTATCACTTTCGATGATATTCTTTTATTGCCGGGTAAATCTCACGTTTTACCAAGAGAGGTTGATGTATCAACTTTTCTTACACCTGAAATTAAACTTAATATTCCTTTAGTATCTGCGGCAATGGATACTGTAACAGAATCTTCAATGGCAATAGCAATTGCAAGGGAAGGTGGAATAGGAATACTTCACAAAAATCTTACAATTGAAGATCAATGCGGTGAAGTTGATAAAGTTAAAAGATCTGAAAGCGGAATGATTAGAAATCCGATAACCCTTACTCCGGATCAGACTATAGGTGATGCCTTAGAACTTATGAAAAAGTATACAGTATCAGGAATTCCAGTTATTACTAATGCTGAAAAGTTGGTTGGCATATTAACTAACAGAGACCTAAGGTTTGAACCAAATAAACGTCTTAAAGTTTCTGCATTAATGACTAAAGAAAATCTTATTACAGCACCTTTAGGTACGACATTAGAAAAAGCAGAGAAAATTCTTCAACGTTATAAAATTGAAAAACTTCCCGTCGTTGATAAGAATGGTAAGTTAAAAGGTTTGATTACATTTAAAGATATAATGAAGAAAAAGAAACATCCGTTTGCTTGTAAAGATGAGCACGGTAGATTAAGAGTGGGAGCAGCTATTGGGATCACGCTAGATACAATGGATAGAGTTGAAGCTCTCAATCACGCAGGTGCAGATGTCATTGTTATTGATACTGCTCACGGACATTCAATGGGTGTTATTAAAGTCATTAAAGAAATTCGAAGAAAATTTAAATACACACAGCTAATTGCTGGTAATATAGGAACTTATGATGGAGCACTTGAACTAGTAAATTGCAATGTAGATGCAATTAAAGTTGGAATTGGTCCTGGTTCAATATGTACTACTAGGGTGGTTGCTGGTGTTGGTGTTCCGCAAATAACTGCAATTACTGAAGCTTACAGAGCAGTAAAGAAAAAAGGTATTCCAATAATTGCCGATGGCGGAGTCAAACAAACTGGTGATATTCCTAAGGCTATTGCTGTGGGAGCAGACTCTGTAATGATTGGCGGTTTATTTGCCGGTGTTGATGAAAGTCCAGGTGAAAAAATTCTCTATGAAGGCAGAAGTTTTAAACTGTATCGCGGTATGGGTTCAATAAGTGCTATGAAAAAGGGAAGTAAAGACCGTTACTTTCAGGATGCTGAAGATGAAGTTAAAAAATTAGTGCCAGAAGGAGTTGAAGGTCGTGTTCCTTACAAAGGTCTCCTGGAAGATACTATTTATCAGTTGGTTGGTGGATTAAGAGCTGCGATGGGATATTGTGGAACAAAAGATATTCAGACATTAAAAAAATATGGAAAGTTTGTTAAAGTATCTTTAGCAGGATTAAAGGAGAGTCATCCACACGATGTTATTATAACTCAGGAATCTCCTAATTATCATTTACAGAAATAAAAGTCATTTTATGTTTAAAGTTCTTGTTATTGCTTACTATTTCCCGCCGATGGGCTTAAGCGGGGTTCAAAGAACTCTGAAATTTGTTAAATATCTCAAAGAATTTAATTGGGAACCGACTGTTATTACTTCCGGTGATGTCGGATATTTTGCTCATGATAATTCATTAACCAATGAGTTAAATAGTCTTAACATAAACGTAATAAGGATTGGAGGAAAAGAACCCAATGCAATTCTTTCTAAATTCGGCACAATAAAATTACCATCCGAATTTATTCGCAGAATTTTGAACAAGATTAGTCAAACAATTTTCATTCCTGACAACAAAATTTCATGGTCAAAAAAAGTTTATAAAAAAGTTGAAGAGATACTATCTAAAGAACATTTTGATGCAATCTTTATTACTTGTCCGCCATTTTCTGCCTTTAGTTATGTCTCACGGATCCGTAAAAAAAATGATATACCAATTTTTGTTGATTACAGAGATTTGTGGTATGAAAGTTATTTCTCTTTTTATCCTACTTCGGTTCATAAATATCTGAATAAAAAAGAAGAGTATAACGCACTTAAAGCAGTTGACAGAATTCTTGTGACTAACAGAAGAATTAAAGAAAAACTTCTTAAGGATTTCCAATTTCTTTCATTTGATGATGTTGTAATAATACCTCACGGATTTGATTTACACGACTTTGAAAGAATTCCTGCTGTTCCAAAACCAAAGAATAAGTTAGTTCTGATGTATTCGGGAATATTTATGGCATACAATACTCCTAAATATTTTCTAAAGGCATTTAAAGAAATATCGATTGAAAGACCTGATATTGCTGCTGAGATTGAACTTCATTTTATCGGTTATCTCGGAAAAGAAAATAAAAAACTCGTAAGAAAATTAAATCTAAAGGAATTTGTTAAAGACTACGGTTATGTAGATCATGATGACTCAATTTCAAAAATAAAATCCGCTGATGTGTTATGGTTTATGATTGACAAATTAAAAAATATTGATGCGATTCTTCCCGGTAAAATTTATGAATATATCGGTGCACAGAAACCCATAATCGCCTGTGTGCCTGAAGGAGCTGGCAAATTGGCTGTTGAAGAATATGGCGCAGGATTCATTTGTGAACCGGATAATATATCTGAAATAAAAAAGACAATTCTTTTAGTTTATGAATTGTACAAGAAAAATGAATTGCCAAAACCGGATGAATCCATTCTACAGAAATACCGCAGAGATTATTTAACAGAAATGTTATCGAAACAATTTCAACAAAAACTCAGAGTATTGTGAAAATGAATGTTGTTGTTATCGGATCAGGCGGTAGGGAACATACACTCACGTGGAAAATAAGTCAGAGCAAATCTTTAAATAAACTTTTTTGCATCCCAGGTAATCCGGGCACTTCTCAAATTTCTGAAAATATAAATTTAGATATTTTAAAACACTCCGAGTTGATTAATTTCTGCAAAGAAAACTTAATTGATTTAGTCGTTATTGGTCCTGAGCAACCTCTTGTTGAAGGCTTATCAGCTGTTTTAAGAAATTCCGGTATAAATGTTTTTGGTCCTAATGCTTCTGCGGCTATGATTGAAGCTAGCAAATCATTCGCAAAAGAAATTATGCAAAAAGCCGGTGTACCAACTGCGGGTTATAGGCAATTTTCATCAAATCAATTTGAAGAAGCTCTACAGTATTTAAGGAATTCGTCTTATCCTGTTGTGATTAAAGTAGATGGACTTGCTGCTGGTAAAGGCGTAATTATTTGTGAAAATTTTGAACAGGCAGAAGAGGCGCTTAAGGAAATTTTTATTGATAAAGTTTTTGGTGCATCCGGCAATAAGTTAATTATTGAAGATTTTCTCGAAGGAGAAGAAGCCTCAATCTTTGCTATAACTGATGGAGAAGATTTTATTTTGCTACCTTCTTCTCAGGATCATAAACGAATGGGCGACGGTGATACTGGCAAAAATACTGGTGGAATGGGAGCTTATTCACCTGCACCAATTGTTACATCAGAAATTCTGCACAAGGTTGCAGATAAAATTATAAAACCAACCTTAAATCAGTTAAAACTTGAAGGAAAGAAATTCACTGGCTGTTTGTATGCTGGACTAATGATTAAGGATGATGAAATTAATGTTGTTGAATTTAATTGCCGATTTGGTGATCCTGAAACTCAAGCTGTTCTTCCACTGATTGAAGGTGACTTCTTGCAATTGTTATATTCTGCTTCAGTGGGAAAAATTGATAAGAACTCTGTTCATTTTTCGAATGGTTCTGCTGTTTGTGTTGTTGCTGCTTCTGCCGGTTATCCGGATAGTTACGAGAAAGGATTTGAAATATCCGGACTTAATCAAGATGATGATATAATTATCTTTCACGCAGGTACAATAAAGGAAGGTGAGAAAATTCTCACGAATGGCGGAAGAGTTCTTGGAGTAACTGCCGTTTCAAAAAATGGTAATTTAAGACAGGCACAAAAAAAAGCTTATCAATCAATTCAAAAAATTTATTTTGAAGGTATCTATTACAGAAAAGATATTGCCGAAAAAGCTTTCAAATATCTTAGTTGAATATTGAGAAGTGGTTTTGTTTCTCTTTTCAATTTAATTGAATAAATTCCTGCCGAAATTATGATACCTCTACACGTACATTCATATTACAGTCTTTTATCCGGGACGGCTAGTCCTGATGATTTAATCCAAAAAGCAAAAGATTATAATCTTAATGCATTGGCATTGACTGATACAAATGGAATGTATGGCTTAGTTCAGTTCTTTAAGAAAGCAAAAGAGACAAAGATCAAACCAATTCTGGGTTCTTGCATTACTGATATTACTAATGAAAATATTTATGCCAGTTCTGTTAGCAAAAAATCTTATGGATACAGCGAGTTATGTAGAATTATTACTATGCGAAATTTAAATGAAGATTTTTCACTTACTAAAATTCTTAATGAATTTGATGAAAATCTTTTTACATTAACTCCGTCAATCGAACTGCTGAAGAATAGTAAGAATAATAAAAATTTATTCGCTGAATTAATTTCAACTAAAAAGCATAAAAGAAAGACAAGAGAATTATATAATTATGCTATTGAAAAGAAGATTAAGTACGTTGCTTCAAATCCAGTTTATTTTTTAGAGAAAGATGATTACAAGCTGCATAAACTTGTTCGTGCCATAGATTTAAATAAATCAATTAATAATCTTAAAGAAAATGATTTTGTTGAAGAAGAATATTATTTCAAAGATCCGACTTTGATTGATAGACTTTATCGCTCAATGCCAGAAGCCATTAAAAATATTGATTTTATAGCGAATGAATGTAATGTTGATTTAAAGATTGGCGAATATAAATATCCAAAATATCCTTTAAGCGGTAATGAATCTTCAAAAGAATTTCTTACAAAACTTGCATATAATGGATTACATAAAAAGTATCAAAAAGTAACAGATAGAGAGTTAAATCGTGTTGAGTATGAACTAAGTGTTATAGATGAACTTAACTTCAATGATTATTTTCTAATTGTTTGGGAAATTGTTCAGGAAGCAAGGAGAAGGGGAATGATGACTATTGGCAGAGGTTCGGCTGCAAATAGTATTGTTTCCTATCTGCTCGATTTAACACAAGTCGATCCGATTAAACATAATTTATATTTTGAAAGATTCTTAAATAAGGCCAGAAGCAATCCTCCTGATGTAGATATAGATTTTTCGTGGAAGGAACGTGATGAGATAATTCGTTTTGTGTTTGAGAGATATGGTTATGAGAGAGTTGCAATGATATCAACGCACGTTACGTTCAAAGCCAGATCCGCGTTTAGAGAAACCGCCAAGGCATTTGGCATTACCGACAAGGAAATTTCAAAATATTCTAAGTTCATTCCATGGACAGATGCATCAAATCTTCCTAATGTTGCAAATATTTTTCCAGAATCTAAAAATATTAATTTCAATATAGAACCCTGGAAATCAATTGTTAGTCACGCTGTTCGATTGGCAAACTTTCCCAGACATTTGAGTATTCATCCCGGTGGCATAGTGATAACCCCAACCAAAGTTACAGATTATTGTGCGCTTGAGTATGCGAAGAATAAGGGTTTAGGCTTGATTATAACTCAACCCGATATGTATTCAATTGAAGATTTAGGTTTAGTGAAAATAGATCTGCTCAGTCAGAGATCATTAGGAGTTTTGCGAGATACAGTTAATATGATAGATAAAAATTATTCTGAGGAAGAATGAATCTTTATTGAAAATAATTTTGAACCTTTATAAATGAGTATCCATCCTGCAATAAACATCAAAGAATTTTCAATTATCTTTTGAATTCCGATCTGATTTCCTGTGCCGAAACATCCGCATTCTATATCAAGCCCTCTAATCAAACTAATTCCAATTGCTATAATAAAAACAGAAAGCATTGCAGTAATTATCGCCGCATTTTCCTTAACAGATATTCCAAGGATTAACATTGATCCGGCAACAATTTCAATCCAGGGTATTGTTATTGCAAAAAAGTTAATCATAAAAATTGGTAGAAGGCGATAATTTGCTATTGAAGTAGAAAATCCCGCGGAATCAGAAATTTTTTCTGCACCTGCATAAATAAATATTAAGCCAAGTAAAATTCTAAGCAGAAATAATAAATATTTGTTTGAGATAAATCGTTTCATGATTATTTATTAAGTGATTGAACAGGGTAGCCGGCTTCTAACCAATCATTCCATCCGCCGTAAAAAATGTATATTCTCTTAAAACCCTTATCAAAAAGTTCATCTCCAAGCATAATACTCAGATCACAATCTTCACCACTGCAATATGTAACAATAGTTTTATTTTTATCAAGATTGCTTAACACACTTTCGTACTCTTCAGATTCATAGAAAGGAATATTAATTGAATATTTAATATGTCCTTCTGCAAATTCTTCTTTTGTCCGGGCATCAATAAACTTTATTCCTTTTTTATATAATTCGTATGCTCTTGGGAGTTTTATTGCTACTGGTTCAGAGAACGGAAGCTCAATTTCAGTTTTTGATTCATTATTATTTTGTTTATTGTCCGCAGTCGTGTTAGAAATTACTGAATCTGAATTAGCTGATTCAGGTAGTTGAATATTTTCATTTTCAAACCGTAGGATTCTTTCTTCCTTAATTAGAGAAATACCTTCAGGATTCAGAAAATTATATACGAATCCAATTAATGAACTTATAGCGATAATAAGAAATATGTTTTTGTAGTTTAAAATCATTTTTAAAAAAAATATACGTAAAAATAATCTTTTGCCAGCTTATGTGAAATAAATATTAATTGATATTAAGCAAGATTTACTCTAATTATTTTTAAGCAATAGGTCAAATTTATTTTGAAATTATTTTATTTTTTACTAATTATTACTGCACTTAAATTTTATAATAGGAGGATGCAATGAAAATAGTACGAATGAATAAACTGGATAGCAGTGGAGGAAAAAAAACCGCTGCTTTTTTTGATGTTGAAACATCAGACGGTATAATAATAAAAGGATTTCGGATCATTAATGGTTCGAACGGCTTATTTGTTTCATCTCCCGATGAAAAAGGTAAGGATGGAAAGTTCTACGACAGAGTCATTCTTCCAAAGGAAATGAAAGAAGCACTTGAGAAAACAGCTCTTGAAGATTACAATAAGAGCAGCGAATAAAATTATAACGTACTTGATATTTGCATGATCTTTTAAGTAGAGGCTGTCACAAAAGTAAGTTTTAGATTCCTACCTGTCTGCCGACAAGCCAGGCTTACACGGGGATGACAGAAAAATTGGAACTTTTTAAACAGCCTCTTTTTTATATATAAAATGATGAACTAAATTTTTAATTTTTTCGAATTATTTTAATCTCAGTAATACAAATAGGTCTTTTAACCTCCCGCAATAATTCTTTCCATCCTTTCTGATAATCTAGTAAAAAGATTTACTGGCTGATGATGAGTGCCTTTATAAATATATCCTAAGTCTTTTCAAGATTAAAATTATGTAGTTATTAATCGTTTTAAAACTTCATTCTTATAGTTTCTACCGATAGGAATTTCTTTTTTATCTATTTCAATTGATCTTGAGTTAAACGCAGTAATAGCTTCTAATGAAATTATAAAGGATTTATGGACACGGATAAAATTGCTATCCATTAACCTTTCTTCAATGTCCTTCATTTGTTCTTTTGTTATTATTTTTGATTGTTTGGTATGAACAAGTACATAATCTTTCATTCCCTCAATTAGAATTATATCCTCTAAAAATATCTTTAACGTTTTCCTTTCAGACTTTAAATATATAAATGGTTTTAAATTATCAGATCTCGACTTTTCAGTATATGAAATCTTATTGTTTGTTATGTGAGAATTGTATTTATCAATTGCTTTAATAAATCTTTCCTGGCGAATTGGTTTTAATAAATAATCTACAACATCTATTTCATATCCATCTAAAGCGTAGTCACGGTATGCTGTCGTGATAATCACCTTTGGTGGGTTACTAAGGGATTTAATAAAATTAATTCCGCTTAACTTTGGCATTTGGATATCGAGGAAGATTAGATCAACCGGTTTTTCCCGAAGCACCTGGTACGCATTTAAGGCATTGACACATTTAGCTATTATCTCAAAACCTCCAATATTAATTAAATATGATTCGATCACTTCAATTGCAAGTGGCTCATCATCTACAATTATACATCGAATATTATTATTCATTTAACTCACACCGTTAATTCTAATTTTACAGAGTAAATATGATCTACTTCTGATATTTCAAGTTTATGTTTACTTGGGTAAAGTAATTGCAATCTTCTTCTAACATTCTCAATGCCAATACCTTCTTTATATCCCTTATGATCTTCTTGCGATTTTGTTGACCTACTGTTCTCAACAACTAATGTCATTAAATTATTTTTCACGTTTAAAGAAATATTTATCCATGAACTATCAGTTTGTTCACTAATCCCATGCTTGAAACAATTCTCAATAAAAGGAAGAATGAGCAATGGGGCAATTTCTGTTTTTGTGGTTTCACCCATAACATCGAACTGAATAGTAAGACCATCATTATATCTTAGTTTTTCTAAATCGATATAATTTTTAACAAGTTGTAATTCTTTATTTAAATAAATTTTTGATGCGTTACAATCATAAAGCATAAAATCAAGTAATTCGGAAAGTTTTAAAACAGTCTCGGGTGCTTTATCCGACTTTTTAAGGGTTAGCGCATATAAATTATTTAATGTATTAAAAAGAAAGTGCGGATGGATCTGAGATTTTAAAAATTTAAGTTCTGTCTCTAAATTTTCACGGGCTAACAATTGAATCTGCTGTTTGCTGTTATACCACTGTATTAATAGTTTTATAAATGCAGCACCCACCACAACCATATAAATGCTTACAAAATGGGAAATCAAATATGAGACACGAAAAAAACCAACCGTATAATAACTATTTAGAAATTCACCGGAATAAAGTGTGGGAATTATTATGAAATATGAATCAAGTCTGAGTAGTACAGTAAATAATACTGCTGAAATAAAAAACAGGACAAAAAACAATACATATCTCTTCGGCAACAGAAATTTTGGTATTAAAAAGTATATGTTAAAGTATACTGCTGAGATAACGACTGGGAGAGAAAAAAGACAATAGAGAAATGTATTTAACAAGTCCATCCGGAAGAGGCCATACTGAAAGGTGTAAAAAATTACGTAGAATAACCAGAATAGCAGATGCCATACCAGCCTGTGTCTGATCAGTTTGTAAACCTTTTGCCTACTTTGTTTTGATGGCGTCATATCTTAATTCAAACCAATAATTCTTTATACAAAAATAAGAATTAAATTAAACAGTTATCCATATTGTAGATAAACGACATAGTTGCGATTCTCAATGACTGATTATTTATAGGCAACGGCGTTTATTTGACGGATTGGTGTGTTAATCTACAAAATTGTATGATTGGTCTAAAATTCAAAAATTAAAAAATCTATGTCTGTATTTTTTTATAAGTAATAAAAAAATATAAGGAAAATTATGATGCATTCATCCCCTACCAAATTAATTATAAGTTTATTTGTAATCGTTTTTATAAACAATATTCTTGTTGGACAAACCGTAACAGATTTTGATGGTAACATCTATAATACCATCAACATTGGAGATCAGGTATGGCTTAAAGAAAACCTAAAATCACTATGCTATAGTGACGGCACGCCTATTCCAGATGTTTTGGCCTATAACAATAGTGATAGTCTAACTCAGATTTATGGTTTGCTTTATACATGGAATGCGGCGATGAGAGATTCAACACAACCGGGTATTCAGGGAGTATGTCCATGCGAATGGCACATCCCAACCGATCAGGAATGGAGCGAAATGGAAAATTATCTTGGTGGGGCCAGTGTTGCAGGAGGAAAGATGAAAGATACTGGAACAGTTTATTGGGATTCACCAAATACTGGTGCAAGTAATAGCAGTGGATTTAGCGCATTGCCCGCCGGAGAGTTTGATGCATATTATAATCCAAATGTATTTCAGCTATTAAACCAATATGCTGTATTCTGGACATCAACACAAGTATCAACACTAAAGGCGAGAGAAAGATATTTGGCATATAATTCTTCAGCCTCTTTAATTTACGATTGGTATAAAGTAATGAACTATTCGATAAGATGTATAAAAGACGATCCAACAGGGCTTGAGGACGAATCGTTTACTCCAAACAAGTGTAAACTTTTACAGAATTTTCCAAATCCATTTAACCCAACTACTACAATTATTTATAGAATTCCAGAATTAAGTTTTGTCACTCTTAAAGTCTATGATGTTTTAGGAAATGAAATAAAAACACTTGTTAATGAGGAAAAAACTGCTGGAAACTATGAAATTGATTTCGGAGGAAAGGAATTACCGAGCGGAGTTTACTTCTATAAATTGAACAGTAATAATTTTTCGATGACAAAGAAAATGATTTTAATTCGTTAGTAATACTAATTCGGAAGGAAGGTAAATGTTCTCAAAAAAAATATTAATTATAATAATTATTTATTTCATAAACTTTGCTGTTTTTTCACAAGGAATCGGAAGAGAAAATTTAACAGCAGAAAGTGACTATTTAGGTTATTCAAAACCTGGTTCGATACCTGAAATTTTTGCGCCTGATTTTATTTCAACTCAGTATGCAGAATTTGCAGGCACTTTTGCACCCGATTTTAGCGAATATTATTTTACTCGACGAGGTCCTTTTCCTGAAGGATTAGCACAAATAATGGTGACAAGAAGAATCAATGAAAGTTGGACTACTCCAGTGGTTGCAGATTTTTCCAGCAATAACTATGAATTTGAACCTTACATTACTCCTGATGGAATGAGATTATACTTTGGTTCAAGGAGATCTGTCGATGGGATTGCTCCTCCCGGAGAAATGCATCAATGGTTTTTAGATAAGCAAGACTCAACTTGGTCAGAGCCGAAACTTTTAGGGTCACCGTTTTTTGAAAGAATGGTAATGTATCCAACAGTATCAAACGATAAAACAATTTATTTTACAAGTCTTGACGGAATCTACTATTCAGAATTTATAAATGATGTTTATCAAGAACCAGTAAAGATAGGTTCTGAAATTAATTTTCTTCCTTTAACGGCTCATTCTTTTATTGCACCTGACGGAAGTTATCTTATATTTGATGGTCAGCCAAGAGGTGAAGGAAAGACGGATCTTTTTATTAGCTACAAGAAATCGGACGGTTCATGGACCAAGGGTAAATTCATGGGAAAGGAAATAAATTCTGGAGAATCTCAGGCAATGGCCAGCGTTTCTCCTGATGGTGAATGCCTTTTCTTTACTAGAGATTCGGATATTTATTGGTTGGATGCTTCGGTAATTGATCAGATAAGACTTATTCCCGAAGTAACTTTAGAACCGGATACAGGCAATATTCCATTAACAGTACAATTTTATGTTGATTTAAATACTGTGCCTGATTCAATTGTTGAATTCGAATGGGATTTTACTAACAATGGAGTGATTGATTCAAGAGAGCAAAATCCAGAATTCACTTATTTGGAAGCAGGAATTTATTCCGTAAGATTATCCGTTTTTACATTAACTGACTCAGCAACCAGAGTATTGAAAGATATAGTTGAGGTATTTGACGAAAGCACAGGATTCAGATTAGACAACAAAAATCACTTTTCTAATTATGAACTTTGTCAAAACTATCCAAATCCATTTAATCCAACTACTAAAATTAGTTATTCGATTCCGCAAGAGCTTAAAGTTAATTTAAGCATTTTTGATGTTCTTGGAAGTAAGATAACTACATTAGTTGATGAAGAAAAAAAAACTGGATATTATGAAGTTGAATTTGACGCAACGGGTCTAACAAGTGGTATATATATCTATCAACTCATTGCCGGAAATTTTAGTCAAACAAATAAAATGATTTTGGTTCGTTAAGATATTAGGGAAAATTTTGAAAACATTATTGAGTACAAATCCAAACATTAAAAACTTTAGAGAATTATTTACATTACTGATTATCATCATAATCTTAATCCCAGTTGCTGCAACTGCTAAAGTAGTAAAGGTAGAAATTATTAGTCGAGAAGTAGTATCATTCTCAGCTGAACATAGTTCTGCTGGCGCATACGAACGAATTACAGGAATCATTTATCTGGAAGTTGATCCAAATGACCCGGCAAATAAATTGATAGTTGATTTAAAATACGCTCCCAAAAATGAACTTGGAATGGTTGAATTCTCAACTGAATTTGAGCTTCACAAACCTGTTGATACAAATAGGGGAAATCATCGGTTGATGTATTTTGTCAACAATCGTGGTAATAAAATGGGAGAAGAACATTTCAATTATCAAACTGGTAGAAATTGGCTCTATAGCCAGGGGTATTCATATTTATGGTGCGGCTGGAATTGTGATGTGATTGAAGGTGATCAAAGTTTTAATATCTATGTACCAATAGCAGCAGATAAAGGCGAAATAATAACAGGAAAAATTTATGCGGAAATAATTTCCTTTGCTAATGATGTTACTTTTTCACAACCGATTGTTTGGGGCGGTTCTTTGGTTTATGCACCATTAAATATGGATAGATCGGATGCAAAATTAACTATGCGCCAGTACCGCCACGATGAACCTATAGAAATTCCACAGACGGAATGGAAATTTGCTCGCTTTAAAAATGGTGAGATAATACCTGATTCGGGATCTATTTATATTAAAGAAGGATTCAAACCGGGTTGGCTATATGATCTCGTTTATGTAGGAAAAAATCCAAAGGTAACTGGTCTTGGACTCGCGGCTATTCGAGATGTCGTTTCTTTTTTCCGATATGAAAAAGCTGATGAAGTTGGAAATAAAAATCCTCTTGCTAGTATTATTGAGCAGACCTTTGCTTGGGGACATTCTCAATCAGCACGTCTATTAAATCATTTTGTTTATCAGAATTTTAATGGAGATGAGAAAAAACAAATAGTATTTGATGGCATTATGTTGAATTGTCCGGGTGCAGGTAAAGGATTATTTAATTCGCGCTTTGCTCAATTCACACGTCATGGCAGTCACCTAGAAGACAACCTCTTCCCGATAGATTTTTTCCCGTTTGCAACTGTCAAGCAAGATGATCCTATTTCAGGGAAAATGGGTGATGCATTTGATGAAGCTCGCAAATCAGGTTTTATGCCTAAGATGATGATTATTAATTCCTCAACGGATTATTGGACACGGGGAGCTTCATTATTACACACAGATGTAGAGGGGAAAACTGATATTGAAATAGATGATAATGTTCGCATTTATAGTATCGCGGGATATACTCATGTAGATTCCCGTATTGGAATTATAGGACGAGCTTTATTAACTGCTTTAGATCAATGGGTAAGTTTTGGCATTGAGCCCCCGGTTTCTCGAATTCCAAAAATCTCAGATGGCACTTTGGTTTCTTTAGATGAGTTTAAAAAGAATTTTCCAAATATACCTGACATTATAATGCCGGAATCATTTTATCACCCATTAAGATTAGATATGGGACCGCGTTGGGAAACAGATGGCATAGCCGATAATGTACCGCCCAAAATTGGAAAACCTTATGTTTGTCTTGTACCACAAGTTGATAAAGATGGAAATGAAATTGCTGGTATTCGGTTACCGGCAGTGCAATTGTCATTAGCTACATTTGTTGGCTGGAGTATGCGTAATCCTTCATTTTCAAATTCATTGAAGCGTAATACAGGAAGTGTCTATCCGATGCCTGTAACAACTGAAGCGCAAAGGAAAGCAAACGATCCAAGGAAGGCAATATTGGAAAGATATCCCACCAGAGAAGATTATTTAGCACAAATAACAAAGTCTCTTTTACATTTGAAATCCAAACGGTTTTTACTTGACGAGGACGTTACAAGGCTGCTTATGGAATTTGCTCAACTAACATATTGGCCTGTGGCTATATCCAAACCACTAGTGACCATTAAATAGAATATCAGCACAGCCTGCTGAAGTTGAGGCTGGAAATACAATGCTGATTTTCGTGGAATTTTCAGAATCAAAAGATCAAGTTCTATTGGTGAAAGCTTCATTTCGTGAGGCAAACGATGTAATCTTTATTTTAAATGATGAGGGTAAAAACGGTGACGAAAAAGCAGGTGATAATGTATGGTCTTGTGCTATTGAAATTCCTGTTGGTGTTCCCATCGGCCAATTCCATTTTGATTTCAATTGCATAGACAGAAACCTTGATCGCATTTATATTAAGGATTCTATTAAAGAAGGAATGGGTGAAGAAGGATCTTTAATGTTTACAATAAAAAAATGATTTTAGTTAGTTAAAATAAATTTGGAGAAATGATGATATCAAAACTATTTGGTTGCGTTAGAAGTGTTATGATATTATTCATAGTTGTAAGTTCTGTCTTGCTGGCTCAAAATAATCATCTTCAGACATTTCACAAATTAGTAGACAAGGAGTGGGTAGGACATTATGTGGATTCAGAAGATTCGCATTATGTGCATAGAGTTAAGTTCGAATATATTTTAAATGGACAAGCTGTTAAAGAAACTAAAATAGTTGATGAGTTGCAGTTCGAAATGGAGACTTAGTACTATACGATTGGGATAAGGAGCAGATTTCATTCTTATCTCTTCTTAATAAAGAAATGTACTCTATGGGTAAAGTTGTAATTGATGGTTCAATATTTACTTTAGAAGGCACAAACTTTTTTAGCTCTGGGAGAACCGAATTCAAAAAAAAGTATGAGATAACAAAGTTGGGAAAGTTTTATGATCATTTCTATCGTAAAAAGGAAGACAGTTGGATAAGAGGTCATTTAATTGAATATGAATGAGAAAGAAGAATTTTAGTTTACAATATTTGAGCCAAAGTTGATGGTCAATCATTGAAATCAAATTACAGTAATTAATAAAAAAGTAAGGAGAAGATTATGACAGGCATTACAGTAATTATTATCATTCTTGTTCCTATTGCATTCCAGGTTTTTATGCTTCAGATTAAACAAGATAAGAGACATAAAGAAACTCTGGAAATCTTAAAAAGGATTGAAGATAAATTGCAAAAGTATATAAATTAACTAAAAACTTTTTTTGACTCATTTGATAAAAAGGATTAATTATGAGGTACAAAGTCCATCGCTTAGAAATTAAAATGGAAAGTGGGCAGAGCAAAATAGAACAATTTTTGAATGATCTGGAAAAAGAAATCGTATCAATAATCCCAATATTCAAAATAGATCACTTGGTCATTTAATAAAATATGTAAATACTTATTTAAAGGAATATCAACATGAGAATACTTATAACAATATTTATTTGCTGCTTCTTTAGTTTTTATACATCTAAACTATTTTGTCAAGAGAGTACTTTTTTCTCAAAAGAAGGGTCTACTAATTTATCCGGACCGTATTTCGGACAAACACCTCCTGGCGATGAACCACAGCTTTTTGCACCCGGGATCATTTCAACTCCCCTTTATACAAGAGATATTACTATGATGCCGGACGGAAATGAAATATATTTTTCCATATCACCTTTTGGTTATAATTTGATTTATTTTACCAAGCAGGTAAATGGTAAGTGGACTGAACCTAAACCTGCAGACTTTATTTCGGATTTTGATTTTCTTTATTACGAACCTCATATTACTCATAATGGAAAAAAGATGTTCTTTCTTTCAAACTTGGTGGACGATGATAGTGTGAAGAACGACCAGGATATTTGGGCTGTGGATAGAGTGGGAGATCGTTGGGGAAAGCCTTATAATTTAGGTGCCCCAATAAATACTGATGGGGCAGAATATTTCCCATCGGTTACAAAGAATGGAACTCTTTATTTTACTCGTGCAGAGAAGGGAACTAGAATTCATTTTATTTATCGTTCTAAATTGATTGATGGAAAATACGCTGAACCTGAAAAACTAGGACCGGAAGTTAACTGCGGAACAAATCGTTATAATGCTTACATTGATACAGAAGAAAGGTTTATAATTTTACCGGCAGTTGGAGTTGATGACAGTTTCGGCGGAGAAGACTATTATATCGTTTTCCGTGATGTAAATGATAAATGGAGTAAACCAATTAACATGGGTAGTAAAATTAATACGCCCTTAAGTCGTGAGCATTCTGCTTCAATTTCACCAGACGGAAAGTATTTATTCTTCATGTCGAGTCGAGGTAATCCTTATATTGACTTCAATAAAAAACTTCCTTCTTTTTCAGAAATATTGAATGCTTTTAATAATCCTCAAAATGGAAATTCAGATATTTATTGGATAAGTACAAAATTCATTAATGAACTAAAACCAGTTCATTTAAAATAAAATATTGAAAAGTAGTTGCCTCGAGCAGAATGTTAAAAATGCTGACCCAAATTTAAACTTTTGAGACAGCCTTTTTAATTTAGAAGTAATACAAATATTTTATTTTAAATACTCCGGCGCGATCTGTGGTGTGCATTCTGTTTGGCAGCAAATTATTGTTTATGTCGTATTCTTCACTTCTATCCTGGAATTCATTTATCGCGAAGTATATCCAGCTTTTAGGTAAGAAGTTCCAACTGAATAAAAATCCGGCAATTATTCTCTCCATTCTATCGGATGAACGAACAAAGACATTATCAACATAAACTCGAAAGTTTAAATTATTAATTGGTGTAAGTGAAAAAAACGGACGAGCATTATATGTAATATCTTCAATATTCCCCTCAGGGTTACCTTCAATAAACATATCATACGATGTTCCCAACTCAAGAACATCCAAAGCCTTCCATTCAACATATCCACCCAACCATGAGTAAGATGAAAGATATTCTCTGTCAAAATTAAATGTATGTTGGTAACCTCCCCAAACATTTGCTTTCCAGGTCTGTGAAAAGTTAAACCATGAGCTAACATTTATACTATACGAATCGTACGTAAATCCTTCATCCCTGCTTTTTCCAAAATCTGTATTTATTTCATAGCCCCAACCAGCTCTAAATTGCATATTAAATCCAATTACTCCTGCATAGTCTGTATAGAGATCGGCGTCTTCGTAAGTTATTGCAGGACCGAAATACAAAAACATATTTCTTACCGCTCCATCTTCAAAGTACCACATTGGTCCCGTTAAACCCACGGAAGACATTGTTCCTTTCCAGGGTACGTAGCCAATCTGATCAACATCAAAATTTTTACCAATTGCTCTTATGCGAAACAAATTTCCCCACGTTTCTGAAATATTAGTATAACCGGCAGATGCCGCATAATCGCCGGTTTCATTTTCAAATGATCTTGCAAACTGATAAGCAAGCTGCCAGTTTGAGCCTCTGAATGCTCCATCAATATCAATTACGCCGTAAGTGTTTTCTTTGGTCTGCTTGCCAACAAATAAAGCTCCGATTGATGAGTTGTCGAATATTTGTTTTTTAATTCTTCCCGATCCAAAGTAAGCGCTAGGTTCAGTTAAGTTTTCTCCATCATCTACATATTGTGTTTTACTTGTTAGCGCAACAAAACCTCCGTACTCCCAATCATCATATCGGCCAAAGGCTTTTGTTCCAAATGATAACGGAACTTCTTGTCCACCAGGTAATAGTTTTCCAATTCTTCTAGAATAAAAAAGTTCTAGTGGTCTATAAAACCCCGAATTACTTTGTCTTCCTGCCGGATTGAACACTTCATTTCCCTCCGTAAAGAATGGACGTTTCTCATTAAAATAAGATTCGTAACGCGAGATATTAAAATCAAAAGGATCAGCCTCAATTTGTGCAAAATCCGGGTTGGCGGTTAGTTGAAATGTTAGTTGCTCAGATGGGTTATAAAAAATATCTAAGCCAACAGTCGGATCAAAATCATATTTATTATTTTCGAGATATTTTATTTTAGAAAGTCCAACGGGATAAACTTCAAGGTTCAATCCGGTTACGGAGGGGTTAAAATCTTCAAAGATAAGTTTACCAAATTTAGAAATTCTTTGTCCTTCGCTTTGTTCATACTCACACCAGTAAAGATCTTCATTGTTGTAAGATCGCCAGCGATCAAAATCTAACCCCCACTCAGTTAGAGTCTTATCATACTTTATAGATTTATAAGGAATTTTCATTTCGACAACAAATCCCCAGTCATAAATTTCAGAGGCACCCGTCCATATTCCATCCCAACTATAGTCGCGGTTACGAGCGTCATCAAGCATTCTGGAATCAGACAATACACCGGATGCGTTGATTGCAAATTTGTAAGCAGTTTGTTTGTCATTAAATGTATCTAACATAATTGAAACAATATCACCCGTATAACCATCTTGCATTCCGGCATTTGCCTGAATATATTTTTTATCGTCATAACAAATCATCAAACAATAAAGGGCATCTTCCGTGGTTAAAACCTTGGCAACTGTATTTACTGATGTTGGCTGATTAAAATATGGTTCTAACTGGAAAAAACTGACGGTTGAATCAGCAAAATTCCAAACAGCATCTATTTTTCCATCAACATTAATTTCTTCATTTATTTTTATGAGATGAAGTGCTTTGCTAGGATTTGTATTTTCTGCCGCCAATAAACTACCGAAGGGAAATAAGATTGAAATAAGTAGTAATAGTTTTTCCATAGACTTTGAGTTTTTACAATGAGACAAAAATTTATAATTCAAAGTTACATTTAATTATAAAATGATTGGAGTGTTTTAGATAGACGGTCACATGATTTTATGAGCGTATAAAATAGAATGGTTTAAAAAACAAAAGTCCCGATTAACGGGACTTTATAACCTGAAAAATTTATTATTATCCCAAATAAGCTTTCAGTCTACCGCTTCTTTTTGATTGTCTTAAATTTCTTAAAGCTTTTTCTTTAATCTGTCGTACACGTTCACGAGTAAGATTAAATCTTTCGCCAATCTCTTCTAAAGTAGCCGAATGGTCTCCATCAATTCCGAAGTATAATTTTATTACTTCCGCCTCTCTTTCAGAGAGAGTTGAGAGAACATTTGCGACTTCTTTTTTCAAAGATTCTGTCATCAATGTATTATCCGGCAATGGCTGCTCATCATTTGGAAGAATATCAACAAGGGAATTTTTCCCGTCATCACCTTCTTTTAAAGGTGCATCCATTGATACTTGTCTTCCTGCAATTTGAAGAGCGTAAGCAACTTCATCAGCGGTCATTTCAAGAATTGCTGCAAGCTCATCGGTCGTGGGCTTTCTTTCATATTCCTGTTCAAGATCTCTGTAAGCTTTGCTTATCTTGGTAAGATTTCCAACTCTGTTAAGAGGAAGTCTTACAACTCTTGATTGATCCGCAATTGCCTGCATAATAGATTGTCTAACCCACCACACAGCGTAAGAGATGAATTTGAATCCACGGGTTTCATCAAACCTTTCAGCGGCTTTTATCAAGCCAATATTTCCCTCGTTGATGAGATCGCCAAGAGATAAGCCCTGATTTTGAAATTGCTTTGCAACGCTCACTACAAATCGGAGGTTTGCTTTTATCAATTTTTCCTGGGCTAGTCTATCTCCCTTTTTGATTTTGATTGCTAAATCAATCTCATCATCGGGTGTCAGAAGATCAACTTTACCGATCTCTTGTAAATACTGGTCTAAAGATTTACTTTCTCGGTTGGTAAATTGCTTTGTGATCTTCAAGCTTTACATCTCCTTAATAGTGATTTAAATAGTTCGATATTTCAATAAATGATTCTTCAAGAGGAAGAACCGGAATGTTTATTTTGTAAACGGTAAATATAACACTTAATTGGATAAATGTAAGAGAAAAAGGATTCCTTTTAAATATTAATTAATTCCCCAGGCGCAGGGAAATGTACGTTTTTATAACCTTTTTGCAATAATTTGTCTCTAAGCGGTATTGCCATATCTTCTTCGCCGTGAACTAAAAATATATTCTTTAATTTATCTTGTGGATTTAGACGCAGGTAATCCAATAATTCCTTTTGGTCAGCATGTCCGGAAAAGTAATCCATTTTCTTAATTTTAGCACCAACTACGTGTTCTTCACCAAAAATGTTAACCTTTTCATTTCCATCCATAATTCTGCGAGCCAGTGTGTGTTCCGCAGCATATCCAACAAATAAAATTAGATTTTTTGGGTTTCCTATGTTGTTGGCAAGATGATGTAATATTCTTCCGCCCTCCGCCATACCTGAAGCAGAAATTATTATCATAGGTCCGGATTTTTCATTCAGCTCTTTTGATTCTTCAGTTTTTTTAATGTACTTAAGTCTTCTAAAACCAAAAGGATCTGTCCCATCTTCTAAAAATATCCGATACGTTTCTCTATCTAGGCATTCAGGATGTGAGCGGAATACTGCTGTTGCATCCACAGCCATTGGTGAATCAACATAAATTGGAACTTCAGGAATTCTGTTTTGATCAAAAAGTTTATGAAGCAAGTAGACAATAGTCTGAGTTCTTCCAACAGCAAAAGCCGGGATAATAACTTTTCCACCATCATTAATAACCTGTGTTATTGTTGATGCAAAATCTTCTTCAACTTCTTCAGCCGGAGAATGTAATCTGTTTCCATAAGTCGATTCCATAATTAGCACATCAAGGTTGCGTAAGACATCCGGGGATTTAATTACAGGTGAATCGGGTCTTCCAATGTCTCCAGAAAATCCCAGATTAAATTTTCTTCCATCGCCCTCTTTAATTTCTAAAAATACTCCAGCTGAACCAAGTATATGTCCCGCATCCCGAAAAGTAAAACCAATTCCGGGAAACAAATCAATTTTTCTGTTGTATTGAATACCGACAAATTGTCCCATTGCTTTTTCGACATCTTCTAAAACATAAATTGGCTCTATTGGGCTTTCATTTTTTTTCTTCCTTTTTTTGTTAACCCACTCAATATCTTTTTCCTGTAGATGTGCGGAATCGCGAAGCATTATCTGGCAAAGGTCAACAGTCGCTGATGTCGCATAAATTAAACCATCAAATCCCTTGCTTACAAGATTTGGGATGTTTCCGCTGTGATCTATATGTGCATGTGAAAGTATTAAAGCGTCTATTTCTGCGGGATCAAATTTAAAATTTTTATTTTTATCATAAGTTTCACTTCTCCTACCCTGAAAAAGACCGCATTCAAGAAGAATTTTTTTACCATTTATGTGAAGTAAGTGTTGTGAGCCCGTTACTGTTCTGGCTCCGCCAATAAATTCTATTTTCATTTTGTGTAATCCTTATAAAGTAAGTTCTAAGCCATTAATTCTCAGATATTTAGTTTTATCATTTTTCTGATTGAAATTAATTATTAATTGATAAATCAAGGTTGTTTTTTCTTTTAACATCCCCATTACTTCCGGATGTAAATTTGCTTTACTGAAAGAAACACGCTTAACATATTCTTGGATATATCCAGCATCCCTGCCATATTTATAATCATAAGTAAAATTTTTGAGCGAATCTAATTCAACATTTTCATTTAAGGTATTCGGAACAGATATATAAAATTCACTTTTACTAATACTAGAGTTATTGAATAAATTATTTTCTTTTAGAAATTCATATAACTCTTTCGCAGTATTTTCTGCAGGATCAACTAAAACTATTTCTGCGCGCATAACATTTCTGTAAACATATTTACCATTCTCTTTTAAGTTATATAATTCCTTAAGTTTTTGAGAAAAAATATTTTTATAGAAAGGATAATGGGTGCATCCAAGGATTATTGTTTTTAGTGGTTTAGCTGATTTAGAATTCTTTATCTGCTCAATCAAAGATACAATATTATAATAAATGTAGTTCTCTATGGAATTTAATTGGATTTCTGTCGGATTGCTTCTCTCTCCTGAAAATAAAACTTTATTGTCATCCCAATTAAAATTATATCGATTTAAAATTTTTTCATCAATCTTTGCTTGATTAGAACTCAGCGAAGGACCTTTATATTCTTTTCTTAACCCGGAAGTATTTGTGTTGATATAGTCTATTACACCATCTATTGCCCCGGCTAATCCAATTCCTGCTTGCTGATATGTTTGAATTTTCCCAACATATCTGGATGCGGTTTTATAATTATTAATCGCATTCACATATCCATTTGATAAAACCGTCCCCTCTGTTGCCATTACAGCAATACTGCAATCTTCGTCTTGAGATATATTTTCAAAAGCACCCATTACTCCCGCATTAATAACACCGATAACTTTAATGTCTAATTTTGCTTTATTTAAAAAGTCTTCGATATCTTCTAATCCATATGCGGTAGCAGTATTGCAAGCGATTACGATTGCCTTAACAGGCTGCTTATCAGCTTTATATTCTTTATCGCTGGCTGATTGATAATATTTATTCCCGAGCAGAAACTGAGCATCCTTAAGAATATGTTCCTTCAACACATCTGTTTTGCCAAGAGAGGGGTAATTTCCGTAAGGCATGTTTGCCTGATCGGCGAGGTAAATAAAAAACTCCTTTTCAAAATCTAAAACTCCATCATTGTTAAAAATCTTGCTTTCATTATTAAAGCCATCATAATTTACAATTGCATCCATTACTGTTAATCCGCCTGTCCCTGAATCAAATATTCCGATTGGCAATTTTTTATTTTTTACCGGATAATTTTTAACATCAACATAGAAAAAACTTGAAGTGTCTGTTAGTATTACTTCATCAAGATTTTTTTTTAAAGTGTCTTGTTCTGAATTGCAGTGATTGAAGACTAAAATAAAAAGCAACAAAATCAAAAATAGCTTGGGATCCCAAAATTTCTTAAAGGTCATATTCTTTCCGTGTTTTATTAAACTATCTCGATTATCTGAGGCTAAGTTATAAAAACCACAGTATTAAGAAAACTTAACTGTCATCTTTTTAATTGTTGTTGAGTTGCGAATAGTCGTTTCCATCCCCAATGCTTTTTCTAAAGTTTTTCCTGAAATACCAGAATCACTGAAATCTTTTCTGCAAAGCCAGTACAATTCTTTATTATTAAAATGAAACTCATTTGCTTCGTCTGCTAATGCTAAAACTTTCTTTTGCGAACCTTTGTCCGGTTGATTATCTAAGAAACCGATGTACAAAGAATTTTGTTCGCTGCTTAAGTCAGATTTCTTAAAAGGTTTGTAATCTGCAATTTCCTTCAATTCATCTGTTGTCCTGATAAAGGTCGCAACTTTATACCCAAGCTCTTTTTCCAATTCCTGCGCTATTTTTTGTTTGATGGAATTTTGGGCTTTGATTTTTGATTCAAAGCAAACATTACCGCTTGTAATAAAAGTTTCGACGTTTAAAAAGCCCATCTTCTCAAATAGTTTTTTGAGATAATCCATTTTAACGGTGTGCCCGCCAACGTTTATGGCTCTTAATAGTGCAATGTATTTTGACAATATAATTCTTCTTTCTGTGAGAATGTAAATTAATTTTTAAGCTGCTTTTAAAGTAGGCCACACTTTAGAAAAAACTCAATTGATCAGTGCCTACAATTCCATCAAAATTTTTACCAAGTAGGGACAGCACAGAATCAGCAATTGGTTTTAGTTGTTTTTCAATGTAATGGTCGTAATCAAAATCATTATGTTTTAGTTCGATTGGTATTGGTCCTCGCTGGGTGATTGCATAATAGATTACGTCCCGCGGTTCATTTAATAATTTAGCTGCTCGTGCATGCGGAGGAACATTTTTTGTGTAATCATTAACATCTTTTCGCAGTCGTTTTCTATAAATTAATTTATCATCAAACTTTCCACCCCTCATATTTTTTATTACTTCTCTAATCCATCCCTCTACCTCATCCCCATCAAAAACTTTTTGATATAATTCAATCTGAAATTCTTTAGCAAGTCTTGTCCAGTCAGATCTCACAAATTCCATTCCTACAAATTCTATATTTTCTTTTCCATCCTTAACTAACAGACCGGCATATCTTTTCTTTGCCCCAATATCTGCCCCTCGCGTAGGTGTGATAATAAATTTTCTGTAATATTTTTCAAACTCAAGTTCTAAATATGATTCAACGTTAAACTCTTTTTTAAGTTTATTCTTCCAAAAACTATTTAACAGCTTAACTAC